>NZ_JBEPOT010000004.1:0-792483 GCF_040546905.1 Bradyrhizobium sp. S3.3.6
GCCCGCGCCCGGCGTCGCCGCCCCCCCCCCCCACCCCCCCCCCCCCGCCCGGCCCCCCCCCCCCCCCCCCCCCCCCCCCCCCCCCCCCCCCCCCCGAGGCGAGAGCCGCCCTACCCGATCACCTTGCCGAACTTGTTCGACTTCGGGAAACCCTTCGGCGGCAGGCGGCCGGCGTCGGCGCGGGTGCCTTGCCATTCGGCGAGCTCCTTCATGGTCGCCGAGAATTCGCGCCCCGCCGAGTCCTTCCACGTAAGGCCCGCCTTGGCCTCGAAGACAGCGATGTCAGAAAGGCCGCCGTCCTTGTATTTTTGCAGCCTCACGCCGCGGCCACGCGCCATCTCCGGCACCTGGTCGAGCGGGAAGATCAGCATCTTGCGGTTCTCGCCGATGACCGCGACGGTATCGCCGATCACCTCGGTGACCGTGCGCGCCTCGTTCGGCATGTCGACGTTGAGGACCTGCTTGCCCTTCTTGGTGGTGCCGACGCAATCGTCCTCGTTGACGACAAAGCCCTGGCCCTCGTGGCTCGCGACCAGGAATTTGCGTCCGCCCTTGTTGACGAACAGCGTGACAGGAGCGGCCTCCGGCTCGAGGTCGATGTATTGGCGGATCGGCTCGCCATGACCGCGGCCGCCCGGCAGTTTCGCGACATCGAGCGAGTAGAACTTTCCGTTGGTCGCGAACAGCAGCAGCTTCGAGGTCGTCTCCGCGAAGAAGGCGAAGCCGAGCTTGTCGTCCTGCTTGAAGGCGAGCCCCGAGAGATCCTCGACATGGCCCTTCATGGTGCGGATCCAGCCCTTGTCGGAGACGACGACCGTCACCGGCTCACGCTCGACGAGCGCTTCCTCCATCGCGGCAAGATCGTGTTCGGGCGCATCCGCAAAGGTGGTGCGGCGCTTGCCGAGCGGCGTCTTCGGTCCGAACATGTCGCGGACCTTGGCGACCTGCTCGCCGACCTTCTTCCATTGCTCGGGCTCGGACGCGAGCAGTCCCTCGATGCCCTTCAGTTCCTTGCGCAGATCCTTGTCCTCGGTACGGATCTCCATTTCCTCAAGCTTGCGCAGGCGACGCAGGCGCATATCGAGGATCGCCTCGGCCTGCACCTCCGTAAGCTTGAATGTCTTCATAAGAACCGGCTTCGGCTCGTCCTCCGTGCGGATGATCCTGATCACCTCATCGATGTTCAGGAAGGCGATCAGATAACCGCCGAGGATCTCGAGCCGGTTCTCGATCTGCGTCTTGCGATAATTGCTGCGGCGGATCAGGACGTCGCGCAGATGGTCGAGCCATTCGCGCAGGCACTCCGCGAGGCCGACCACCTTGGGGATACGGCCCTTCATCAACACGTTGAGGTTGAGCGGGATCTTGCTTTCCAGCTCGGTCAGCCGGAACAGCGATTCCATCATCAAGGCCGGATCGACATTCTTCGACTTCGGCTCGATGACAAGACGAACGTCTTCGGCGGATTCGTCGCGGACCTCGCCAACCAGAGGCAGCTTCTTCTGGTCGAGAAGCTCGGCGATCTTCTCGACCATGCGCGACTTCTGCACCAGAAAGGGAATCTCGGTGACGACGACGACCCAGGTACCGCGCGTACCCTCCTCCTGCTCCCATCGGGCGCGAACACGGAACGAGCCGCGGCCGGTGGTGTAGGCTTCAGCGATGGCCTGCTTGGAATCGACGCAGATGCCGCCGGTCGGGAAATCCGGACCCTTCACCCACTTCAGAAGCGCCTTGGATTTCGCGTCGGGCTTCTCGATCAGATGCAGCGCGGCATCGCAAAGCTCCGCGGCGTTGTGCGGCGGGATCGAGGTCGCCATGCCGACCGCGATGCCCTGCGCGCCGTTGGCGAGCAGGTTCGGAAAGCCGCCCGGCAGAACCACCGGCTCTTTGGACTGGCCATCATAGTTGGGACGGAACTCGACGCCGTCCTCGTCGATGCCGTCGAGCAGAAGCCGCGCGACATCAGTCATGCGCGCTTCGGTGTAACGGTAGGCGGCCGGATTATCGCCGTCGATATTGCCGAAATTGCCCTGGCCGTCGACCAGCGGGTAGCGCGAAGAGAAATCCTGCGCGAGGCGCACCATGGCGTCGTAGATCGCCTGGTCGCCGTGCGGATGGAACGAGCCCATCACGTCGCCGACGATCTTGGCGGACTTCTTGAAACCGGACCCCGGGTCCAGCCTGAGCAGGCGCATACCGTAGAGAATGCGCCGGTGCACCGGCTTCAGGCCGTCGCGCGCGTCGGGCAGCGCGCGATGCATGATGGTAGAGAGCGCGTACGCAAGATAGCGCTCTTCCAGCGCTTCACGCAGCGGCACATCATGAATTTCGGCCGGTTCTTCCGGCGGAACGATTCGTTTTCCCATGCCGCCCGGTTAAACCGTGGAAGCGAATCGGGCAAGGATGGATTGGTTCCGTGCGGGCTTCTACTGCCCTGCCCAGCCGGCGGCTACAGTTGGCTGGACCTTCGCCTGAGCGGTGACAGGCGCATTGGCCAGGCAACGCCGGGCGGCCTCGATCTCGGCCTCCGTTGCGCCCTTGGACCGCGCCCAGGCCTCTGCGGCCGCAGCGGAATATTTGGCGACATAGAACCTGACGACCGTGCAGGAAGCGCGACGAAGCACGCTTGGTTGCTCGCCTGCGAGGGCGTCCGGCGCCAGCGCCATCAGCGCTGCCGATACGATAAGTCCCTTGATCAGCATCAGGTTTATCCCCCGGGGGTTGGAACCCAAGGGCCAATCCGGGAAACCCGCTTTGGTTCCGCCAAGAGCTGCCTGATTGGGCAATACAGAGCCGCGCTGACGTCATGGCGACGAGTTTGCCCCCTTTTCAGGACGCAGGAAGGGCGGTTTTGGCCTGCTGCCGCGTCAGCGCATTGATGAAGCCGGCGCGCGCGTCGGAATGGACCTGCCCCCGCGGCTCCAGAACATGGCGCAGCAGGAACAGGCCGGTCAGCCGAAAGCCGTCCTGGAGATCCTGATCGGTAAGCTCGCTCGCGGTTTCGCCACGGCGCAGGAAGGATGGCAGCCGCAGCAGCCGGTCGCGCCACGGCTCGCCCGCGCCGCGGGACACCGCGCCGCCGGATTTGGGCGAGACGTAGATCAGGTCTGTGGTCTCTCCGGTCACCGCGCAATTCTCAAGAGCGAGCCCGAAGCCGAGCTCTGCGAGCATCGCCAGCTCGAAATGAATGAGATGCACGGCCGCGCTGCCGATGTCGTCGAAATCGTCGAGCGAATGTTCGAGTAGCGCGAAGATGTCGTTGTGCGGATCGCGCTCCGGCAGCAGCCGCGCAATCGAGGCCAGATGCGTGACGCCGTAGACGCCATGGGACGATTCCAGCAGCGTCGCCGCGCGCAACTTCAATCCCTCGATCGCGTAGGTGCCGAGATGCTCGTCGAGCCGCGCCCGCCACACCGCGCTGACGCTGTTCCCCGGCTGCAAGAGCGGCCGCATCCGCGAGCCGGCACCGCCGCGCACGAGACCGAGATGCCGGCCGTGCTGGCGCGTCAAGAGCTCGACGATGGCGCTGCTTTCGCCATGCCGCCGCACGCCCAGCACGATGCCTTCGTCGGTCCATTCCATGGGATCGATTGTAGCGCAATTCGAGCGCTTGTAGGGTGGGCAAAGCGGAAGCGTGCCCACCAATTTGATCCACGCGACGCGGACGATCAATGGTGGGCACGGCGCGCCAGGGCGCGCCTTTGCAAACCTACGGCACCGCGCGAGACCTCACGCGTTGAACCAGCCCTGCGCGTCGCCGGTGAACGAGAAATATAGCCCGAACACCGTCAGCACGCAGGAGACGATCTCGATGGCGCTGTCGAGCTCCATGCCCCTCTCGCCGATGATCTGGCCGAGCGAGATCACGGAGAGCACCAGCGCTGCGGCCAGCACCCAGCGCGGCCAGTTCTTGCGCCAGCGCGCCGCCAGCCAGACGAAATAGATCAGCAGAGAAATCATCACGCCGGCGAGCAGCGTCGACGTCATGATCATCTGCTCGGTCATCTCGGTGGTGGGCGTGCGGTCCTGCACCGCCACAGACAGCGCATCCAGCATCAGCGACGCATAGAGCAACGCTTCGAAGCGCTGGACGTTACGGGGCACACTCATCAAATACCGATCTGTTCTTGCTTATTCCTTGGGAAATTCCAGGCCCATCTCGCGATAGCGATCGGGATCGTCGCCCCAGTTCTCGCGCACCTTGACGAACAGGAACAGATGCACCGGCACGCCCAGAATCTCGGCGATTTCCTTGCGCGAGTCCGCGCCGATCGACTTGATGGTAGCGCCGCCAGCGCCGAGCACGATCTTGCGCTGGCTTTCGCGCTCCACGAAGATCGTCTGCTCGATGCGCACCGACTTGTCCTTGCGCTCCTCCCACTTGTCGGTCTCGACCGTGGACTGGTAGGGCAATTCCTGGTGCAGCTTGCGATAGATCTTCTCGCGCGTGATCTCGGCCGCAAGCTGCCGCATCGGCGCATCCGACATCTGGTCCTCGGGATAGAGGAACGGACCCGGCGGCACCATCGCGGCCAGCGTCTGCCTGAGGTCATCGACGCCGTCGCCCGAGATTGCCGCGATCATGAAGGTCTTCGCGAACGGCATGCGCTCGTTGGCGGCCTGCGCCAGCGCCAGCAGCTTCTCGCGCTGGACCAGGTCGACCTTGTTGATGACCAGGATCTTCTCGTGTTTCACGCTGGCAATCTTGCCGAGGATCGCCTCGGCTTCCTCGTCGATCCCGGCCTTGGCGTCGAGCAGCACGCAGACGAGATCGGCGTCATGCGCCCCGCTCCAGGCGGTCGAGACCATGGCGCGGTCGAGCCGGCGCTTGGGCAGGAAGATGCCAGGCGTGTCGACCAGGATTACTTGCGCGTTGTTCTCGATCACGATGCCGCGGATCAGCGCGCGCGTGGTCTGCACCTTGCGCGAGACGATCGTGACCTTGGCCCCGACCAGCGCATTGACCAGCGTGGACTTGCCGACATTCGGCGCGCCGATCAGCGCAACGAAGCCGCAGCGCGTAGCAATGGGCGCCTCGCCGCTCGCTTCAGCCGTCATTGCCGCCACCAACGCCTTCGCGCTCGATCATGACGGAGGCCGCGACCTTCTCCGCCGCGCGCTTGCTGCCGCCGGTGCCTTCGGCCGGCGCCAAACCCGGCAGGTCAACAGCAACGCGGAACTCCGGATCGTGATGCGGGCCGGTGCGCTCGACCTCGCGATAGACAGGCGTCGGCAGCCCCTTCCCCTGCGCCCATTCCTGCAGCACGGTCTTGGGATCGCGCAGCGGCCGCCGTGGCTTGTGCATGCGCTCGGTCCAGTTGCGCTTGACGAACTCGTCCGCCGCCGCATGGCCTCCGTCGAGGAAGATCGCGCCGATCACCGCCTCGCAGATATCACCGAGAATGGACTTGCGCAGGCGCGCATCGGCGCTGGAGCCGACCGAACCGAGCTTGATGTCATCGAGCAGACCGAGCGACTTGGCGACGTCGGCGCAGCTCTCCTTGCGCACGAGCTCGGCAAGCCGCTTGGACAGCTCGCCCTCATCGGCATTCGGGAAGGCATGATAGAGCATGTCGGACACGACGAGCCCGAGCACGTGGTCGCCGAGGAACTCCAGCCGCTGATAGCTGTCGCCGCGCTTGCGTCCGGACTTCAGCGCCGAAACGTGGGTGATCGCCTGCATCAGCAGGTTCGGATCGGCGAAGTTGTGGCCGATGCGCGCCTCGAGCGCCGCATTCGCATCAGCTGCCGCCTTGGCCTTGCTGCTCCGCGTCCGCTTCTTCTTCGCCGGAGCCTTGGTTTCAGCAGTCTTGGTATCAGGCGCCTTGGTATCAGGCGTTTTGGTCGCAAGCGTCTTGGTTGCAGCTTCGCCCTCAGGAGCGGCTTGCGCCTCGATCGATTGGGTCGTGATGTCCTTGGCTTCGTCTTTCATCGGACGATTTTGAAGAAACGATTCCAGCGCACCGCCCACGGCCAGCGCCAGAACATCCAGGCATGCTCGCCTTCGGCGATCGAGAAGAAGATCATCTGGGCACGGCCGATCAGGTTCTCCTGCGGCACATAGCCGACCTGGCCGAGGAAGCGGCTGTCGGTGGAGTTGTCGCGGTTGTCGCCCATCATGAAGAAATGGCCTGACGGCACGGTGTAGACGTTGGTGTTGTCCATGTAGCCGTTGTCGGCGCAATCGAGCGTCTCGTAGGAGACACCGTTCGGCAGCGTCTCCTTCCAGCGCTTCACACGCGAGATGCCGCTGCCTTCGGAGCCGCAGGGATCCTCGCCGACATATTCGCTCATGCGCTGGCGCTCGACCGGGGTGTCGTTGATGTAGAGCAGACCGTCCTTCATCTGGACATGGTCGCCAGGCAAGCCGATCACGCGCTTGATGTAGTCGGTGGTGTCGTCCTTCGGCAGCCGGAACACGACGATGTCGCCGCGGTTCGGATCCGAGCCCCAGATCCGTCCCGAGAACAGCGGCGGCGAGAACGGAATCGAGTAGTGGCTGTAGCCGTAGGAATATTTCGAGACGAACAGATAGTCGCCGACCAGCAGCGTCGCCTTCATCGAGCCGGACGGGATGTTGAACGGCTGGAACAGGAAGGTGCGGATCACCAGCGCGATCAGGAGAGCATGGATCACGACCCGGATCGTCTCGCCGACGCCGCTTTCAGTTTTCGTTCCCGAAGTCACGCTCATTGCTCTCTCAATTTCGGCCGGCGATCACAGAACGCCCTCCTCCCGCGAACGGCCCACCGATTCGCAGCCCAAGGAGATTGTCCTGATTCTGATAGTGAGGGCCAATTCCGGCGTAAAGCCGAATTCGACCAGCCTGATTTGCGTCCGCGGACTTTTAGACGGTTGTCGCAGGCCACGCAATCAAGGATCGCATCAAAAACAAATAAGGTGTTGATTTTTAACACGAATTATAAAATTAACGCCGACCTTCAGGGCTTAGCCCGCGGCACGGCGGAAATGACCACGAAGGCCTGCGCCAACGGCCAGTCGTCGGTGATCGACAGGTCGATCTGGGCCTCGAATCCCTCCGGCGTCAGGGCCTGGAGGCGGGCCAGCGCGCCCCCGGTCAGCCGCATGGACGGCCGGCCGCCGGGCAGGTTGACCACCCCCATGTCGCGCCACCACACGCCCTGCCTGATGCCGGTGCCGAGTGCCTTGGAGCAGGCCTCCTTGGCGGCAAAGCGCTTGGCGTAGGTCGCCACCACCATCTTCTCGTTCTTGGCCCGCCGCTCCGCCTTGGCCCGCTCGGCCGCAGTGAAGATGCGGTCGAGGAAACGCTCGCCATGGCGCTCCATCACCTTCGCCACGCGGGTGATGTCGATGAGGTCGGAGCCGATCCCGATGATCATGCCCGGCTCCGTCCGACATCCATTGCCGCGCGCATCGTGCGGACCGTCTCCGCAAGACCGACGAACAGCGCCTCGCCGATCATGTAGTAGCCGATGTTGAGCTCCATGATTTCAGGCAGCGCGGCAATCTTCTCGGCCGTCGCGTAGTCCAACCCGTGGCCGGCATGGACCTCGAGGCCTGCGTCCTTCGCGAGCTTCACGCCCGCCACGATCCGCCGCCATTCAGCCTCGGCCTTGTCGCCGTGGCCGTCGACCACGGCGTCGCACCAGGCGCCGGTGTGGATCTCGATCACAGGCGCGCGCAGCCGCGCCGCCATCTCGATTTGCGCAGGGTCCGCAGCAATGAACAGCGAGACGCGGATGCCGGCATCGTTCAGCCGCGCGATATGGGGCGCGAGCGCATTGTGCTGGCCGACCACGTCGAGGCCGCCCTCGGTCGTCACCTCCTGGCGCCGCTCCGGCACCAGGCACACCGCATGCGGCTTGGTGGCGAGCGAGATGCGCATCATGTCGTCGGTCGCCGCCATCTCGAAATTCAGCGGCTTGGAGATCTCCGCCTTCAGCCGCGCCATGTCCTCGTCGCGGATGTGCCTGCGGTCTTCGCGCAGATGCGCGGTGATGCCGTCGGCGCCGGCCTCGATCGCAAGCAGCGCGGCGCGGACCGGATCGGGATGGCGGCCGCCGCGAGCGTTACGGACGGTCGCGACATGATCGATATTGACGCCGAGGCGGAGCGGAGATGCAGGCATTTCAGGACTCACGAGATCGGAGGTACAGGCGATTGCGACAGACGCCTATCCATTAACACGTTCGACGCGGGCGACGACCGCCTTGGCGCGCAGCTGGGCCAGGATCGCGCTCAAATGCTTGAGATCGTAGACTTCGAGATCGATCGTCGTCTCTGTGAAGTCGGGCGAGCGGCGCTGCATGCTGATATTGTCGATGTTGCCGTCATGCTCGGCGATCACGGTCGCGATCTGCGCCAGTGCGCCGGGCTCGTTGACATTCTCGACCTTGATGCGCGCCGGGAAGCGTTGCGGCGCCGAATCCTCGATGTCCCAGCGGACGTCGAGCCAGCGCTCGGGCTCCTCCTCGAAATCCTTCAGCGCCGGCGACTGGATCGGATAGATCGTGATCCCCTCGCCCGGCGTGACGATGCCGACGATGCGATCGCCGGGCACGGCGCCGCCGTTCGGCGCGAACTTCACAGGCAGGTCGGAATTGTTGCCGCCAATGGGGATCGCAACCGGGCGGCGCGACGGCTCCAGCGCCTTCTCCTTGAGCTTGGCGGCGAGCCCCTTCTTGACGCCGTAGCGCGCGACGCGCTCCTCCTTGTAGTCGGGATACATCGCGCGCGCGACGTGGGAGGCCTTGATCTCGCCGCGGCCGACCGCGGCCATGACGTCCTCGATCGAGGTGCGCGCCAGCCGCGGCAGCGCACCCTTGAGCTTGTCATCGGCGTATTCGATCTTGGCGCGCTCGAACAGGCGCTCGACGATGCGCCGGCCGAGGCCGACATATTGATCGCGCACCGCGGTGCGCGTGGCGCGCCGGATCGCAGCGCGCGCCTTGCCGGTGACCGCGAGCGTCTCCCAGGCCGAGGGCGGCGCCGACTGGGCTTCCGAGGTCAGCACCTCGACCTCGTCGCCATTCTGAAGCTCGGATGACAGCGGCGCGAACTGGCCGTTGATCTTGCAGCCGACCGCGCTGTTGCCGACGTCGGTATGCACGGCATAGGCGAAGTCGATCACATTGGCATGGCGCGGCAGCGCGATCAGCTTGCCCTTCGGGGTGAAGCAGAACACCTGGTCGTGGAACAGCTCGAGCTTGGTGTGCTCGAGAAATTCCTCGGGGTTGGCGCTCTCGGAGAGGATGCCGATGGTGTGGCGCAGCCAGGCGAACGCGGTGGACTCGCGCTTGAGGAATTCGGTCGGCGAGCCCACACCTTCCTTGTAGAAGACGTGCGCGGCGATGCCGCGCTCGGCAATCTGGTCCATCGCCTCGGTGCGGATCTGGAGCTCGACGCGCTGGTTGCCGGGGCCGATCACGGTGGTGTGGATCGAGCGGTAGTCGTTCTGCTTCGGCGTCGAGATGTAGTCCTTGAAACGCCCCGGCACGACCGGCCACGTTGTGTGGACGATGCCGAGCGCGCGATAGCAGGCCTCGATGTCGTTGACGACGACGCGGAAGCCGAAGATATCGGACAATTGCTCGAAGCCGACCGACTTGCGCTCCATCTTGGTCCAGATCGAAAACGGCTTCTTGCGGCGGCCATAGACCCGCGCGCCGAGACCCCTGTGGCGCAGATTGTTGGAGAGCTGGTCCTCGATCTCGCCGATCAGGTTGCGGTTGCGCTCGGCGAGCGCATCGAGCCGCTGCATCACCACCGAATAGGCTTCGGGATCGAGGGTGCGGAAGGAAAGGTCCTCCAGCTCCTCGCGCATTTCCTGCATGCCCATGCGCCCGGCCAGCGGCGCGTAGATGTCGAGCGTCTCCTCGGCAATGCGCCGGCGCGACTCGGTCGGCACGAAGTCGAGCGTGCGCATGTTGTGCAGGCGGTCGGCGAGCTTGACCAGGAGCACGCGGACATCGTCGGCGATCGCCAGCAGCAATTTGCGCAGGTTCTCGGCCTGCTTGGCCTCGCGCGACACCAGCTCGAGCCGCTTCAGCTTGGTCAGGCCCTCAACCAGCGCGCCGATCTCGGGGCCGAACAGCTGATCTATCTCCGCCCGCGTCGCCTCGGTGTCCTCGATTGTGTCGTGCAGCAGCGCGGCGACGATGGTCGCGTCATCGAGCTTCAGGTCGGTGAGAATCGCCGCGACTTCGAGCGGATGCGAGAAATACGGGTCGCCGGAAGCGCGGGTCTGCGAGCCGTGCGCCTTCATGGCGTAGACATAGGCGCGGTTCAGCAGATCTTCGTCGGTGCTCGGATTGTAGGACCGGACGCGTTCGACGAGGTCATATTGACGCATCATGCGCGCGCGCGGCTTCGCTGGCCGTGCCACCGGCGCAGTCGGGGCCACGGCAACCGATTCGGTTGCGGCCTGCATCTGCGTGGGTCTGCGGCGTCGATACACCATGCCGTCCTGCCTTCAAACGGACCATGAAACGGCCCGTTGTATACATCCTAAGCTCCGATCGCGGACACGGCCGATCAATTCAATGACAGGCGCGCGGCGCAATCCGGCAGCGCTATGGTAACCACGAAAACGCCAACAAAAGCAAAGGCCCGAACACGGGTTCGGGCCTTTGATAAGATCACAAGAAGTCGACGATCACGATAGGACGATTACTCGTCCTCCTCGGGCTGCTCTTCGGGCGGCGCGAGGCCTTCGAGGCCCTTCAGGAGCTCCTCTTCGGTCATGCGCTCCACAGCGACTTCGGTATCGTCGGCATCGACGCTGGCGCCGGCGGAACCGATCAGCGGCACCGTATCCGGCTCGGGCTCGTCCACCTCGACGAACTTCTGGAGGGAGTGCACGAGCTCCTCGCGGAGATCCTCCGGCGAGATGGTCTCGTCGGCAATTTCACGCAAAGATACAACAGGGTTCTTGTCGTTATCGCGGTCAACCGTTAGTTGTGAACCGGACGAGATCATGCGGGCACGGTGGGCGGCCAGCAGGACCAGGTCAAACCGGTTGTCGACCTTGTCGATACAATCTTCTACGGTGACGCGAGCCATAGACTGTCGCTCCGTTGTGGGTGGGACGAAATATGTGGATGATTGGGGGTAGTTATAGGGGCCGGGGCGGTTTCGCAAGGCAAATTTGTGATTTGGCCTCGCCAAACGCCTCTGCTACCTCCACATTGGGGCTGGGACGGGTGGTTTCCCGGGCCGCCATTGAGGGCGGCGACGGGTGTATGAAGGTCCGCCATAACTATACCTTGATTGCCCCGACTTCTCCGGATTTGCGGTTTCGACGGGTTTTGGCAGGACTTTGAATTGCGCGGCTTGCTGCCGCCGCGCCAACAATAAACGATTTATCACGAACACTACGCGAGCAAACTGAATGTCACCTTCCCCTACCAACAAGATCGCGCTCTTCATCGACGGGGCCAATCTTTACGCAACTGCGAAAACTCTGGGCTTCGACATCGACTACAAGCGCCTTCTGAAGGAATTTCAGAGCCGCGGGACGCTGTTGCGTGCGTTCTATTACACAGCGATCATCGAGGATCAGGAATATTCCTCGATCCGTCCCCTGATCGACTGGCTCGACTACAACGGCTACACGGTCGTCACCAAGGCGACCAAGGAATTCATCGACGCCTCCGGCCGCCGCAAGGTCAAGGGCAACATGGACATCGAGCTCGCGGTCGATGCCATGGAACTCGCAGAGCACATCGACCAGATGGTGCTGTTCTCGGGTGACGGCGATTTCCGCTCGCTGGTCGAGGCCGTGCAGCGCCGCGGCGTGCGGGTCACGGTGATCTCCACCATCGCCAGCCAGCCGCCGATGATTGCCGACGAGCTGCGTCGCCAAGCCGACGTTTTCACCGACCTCGTCGAGTTGCAGTCCAAGCTTGGCCGCGATCCGTCCGAACGCCCCGCCCCGCGTGATCGCGGCGAGCGCGAGGCGCGCCACCACGCCCCGCAGTTCCTCCAACGCGCGACCACGATGGCGCCGAGGGGCGATGACGACTTCGAGGAGTGAGGTAGCCCGGTCTAGCCGCCAGGCCCCCACCCTCGTCCCCGAGCGTGATTGCCCGCTCTGTCCGCGCCTGGTCGCCTTCCGCGAGGCGAACCGCACGCGTGAGCCATCCTGGCACAATGCGCCGGTACCACCGTTCGGCGACATCAAGGCGCGCCTGTTGATCGTCGGCCTCGCGCCGGGCATGCAGGGCGCCAACCGCACGGGCCGACCCTTCACCGGCGATTATGCCGGCGATCTGCTCTACGCCACGCTGCTGGAATACGGTTTTGCCAAGGGCACCTATCAGGCGCGTCCTGACGACGGCATGAAGCTGGTCGACTGTCGGATCGCCAATGCCGTGCATTGCGTGCCGCCGCAGAACAAGCCGCTGCCGGTCGAGATCAACACCTGCCGCCCGTTCCTCGTCACGAATCTCGAGACGATGCCGAAGCTGCGCGCGATCGTGGCGCTCGGGCGGATTGCACACGACAGCGTGCTCAAGCCGCTGAAGCTGAAGGCTTCGCAAGCCCCCTTCGGCCACGGCGCCGTGCACCAGGCAGGCCGGTTCAAGCTCTACGACAGCTATCACTGCTCCCGCTACAACACGAACACGGGCGTGCTGACGACGGACATGTTTCGCAGCGTGTTCGCGAAGGTGAAGGCCGATCTCGACTAGGCGCCGGCCGGATTGGCCTTCAGCCAGTCGAGCACGTCGCCGGCGTTCCGGTCCGGCGGAAACACCGGATAGAAAACATGCGTGATCGTGGCATCGTCGATGATCAGCGCGAGGCGCTTGATCAGCGTCAGGCCTGCGACCTCCATGGTCGGCAAATTGAGGGCGCGCGTGAGCGCTAGCTTCTCGTCCGAGAGCACCGGGAACGGCAGATGCAGCCGCGAGGCCATTTCGGTCTGGTATTCGTTGCCCTGGGTCGACAGGCCGAACACGTGCGAGGCGCCGGCCGCCCGGAGATCGGCGAAAAGATCGCGGAACGCGCAGGTCTGCGGTGTGCAGCCGCGCGCGCCGGGAATCATGTCCCAATCGTCGACCAGCGAGATCTTGCCGGGCTCGCCGGTGCGCGGATAGGCGAACACCACGGTGCGCCCGAAGAGCGTCGACAACGTCACTGACGTATCGTCGGTCGCGAGCAGGCTGATAGCAGGCAGCGTCAGGCCTTTCAGATGCGCGGCGGCGCCGTCATCGGTGGGCGCCGGGATCTGGCTCCAATCGACCTCGAGCAGGTTCCTCTGAGTCATTCCCTACCCCCTCGCCCGCATCAGCCGGCCCTTCTCCCGGCTCCAGTCGCGCTTCTTCTCGGTCTCGCGCTTGTCGTGCAGCTTCTTGCCCTTCGCAACCGCGAGCTGCAGCTTGGCCCGCCCGCGCTCGTTGAAATAGAGCTTGAGCGGGATCAGCGTCATGCCCTCGCGGTCGACCGCGCCCATGAGCTTGTTGATCTGCCGGCGGTGCAGCAGCAGCTTTCGCGGCCGCTTGGGCTCGTGGTTGAAGCGGTTGCCCTGGAGGTATTCGGGAATGGTGGCGTTGATCAGCCAGATTTCGCCGTTCTTGGAGTCGGCGTAGGACTCAGCGATCGTGCTCTTGCCGTTGCGGATCGACTTCACCTCGGTTCCAGTCAGCGCAATGCCCGCCTCGATCGTATCCTCGATCGCATAGTTGAAGCGGGCCTTGCGATTCTCCGCCATGACCTTGATAGGACGTTCGTTCTTATCGGCCATGACCTTCAAAACCTGGCAGCAAACCTGATCGGGATACGCGCGTAAGCTAACAGTTAGGATGAAGCGCGCGCGTCACTTCTTGAGGAGATCGCGGATCTCGGTCAGCAGCACCACCTCCGCCGACGGCTTCGGCGGCTCGGCGGGTGCCGCCGCTTCCTTGCGCTTCAGCGTGTTTATAGCGCGGATCACGATGAACAACACGAAGGCGACGATGATGAAGTTGATCGTCAGCGTCAGGAAGCTGCCATAAGCAAGCACTGCGCCTTGCTTTTTCGCATCCGCTAAGTTGGTGGCGGTAACCGCCTTCGACAAGGGTACGTAGTAGTTCGAGAAGTCGAGGCCGCCGGTCGCGGCGCCGATGAGCGGCATGATGATGTCACCGACCAGCGAAGTGACGATTGCGCCGAAGGCCGCGCCGATGATGACGCCGACCGCGAGGTCGACGACATTGCCCTTCATGGCGAACTCGCGAAACTCCGTGAGGATCCGCCTGCCCTTTTCGTCGACTGCGCTCATGACAAGCGTCCCCGGTGGCTAAAGCATCAATTGATCAGGCCGGCGTGCACCATGGCGCTGCGCACGGCAACGCGCGTTGGTTCGGACACCGGCACCATCGGCAGCCGCAGCGTCTCGTCCATCTTGCCGAGCAGCGTCATTGCATACTTGATCGGCGCCGGATTGCTCTCGATGAAAAGGTTGTTGTGCAGCGGCATCAGCTTGTCGTGGATCTTCAGCGCGGTGGCGTGGTCGCCCTTCGCCCAGGCGGCCTGGAACTCCGAGCACAGCCGCGGTGCGACGTTCGACGTCACCGAGATGCAGCCATGGCCGCCATGCGCCATGTAGCCGAGGATGGTCGCGTCCTCGCCGGAGAGCTGATTGAAGTCCTCGCCCATCGCCGCACGCTGCTGCGACACGCGTACCATGCTGGCGGTGGCGTCCTTGACGCCGGCGATGTTCTTCAGCTCCCACAGCCGCTTCATGGTGTCGACCGACATGTCGATCACCGAGCGCGGCGGGATGTTGTAGATGATGATCGGAATCCCGATCGCATCGTTAATCGCCTTGAAGTGCTGGTACATGCCTTCCTGGGTCGGCTTGTTGTAGTAGGGCGTGACCACCAGCACGGCGTTGGCGCCCGCCTTTTCGGCATGCTGGGCCAGCTCGACCGCTTCCTTGGTCGAGTTGGAGCCGGCGCCGGCGATCACGGGCACCCGGCCCTTGGCCTCCTCGATGCACCATTCGACGACCTTCTTGTGCTCGTCGTGAGAGAGCGTCGGGCTCTCGCCGGTGGTGCCGACCGGGACCAGGCCGTTGGTGCCCTCGGAGATCTGCCAGTTGACCAGGGAGCGGAACGCCGCCTCGTCCAGCGAGCCGTTCTTGAACGGCGTGACCAAGGCGGTGAACGACCCCCGGAATTTCGTCTTGGCTGCCATGGACTTCCTCCGTACGCGGCGAGAATTTAGAGCAAGGCCCATTCTTATCGGGTCTGTCCGGCCGGTAAAAGACCTGCTGCCGGCCGACGCACCGTTTAAGCCGCGATTTTGCCGCGGTGGTGGTGCAAACCGGGCGAAGGTAAGCGGCTGTTGGTATTTTGTCCGCATATTCAATCAAATACAGCCAGATCTTGTACAGATAGGTCTTGAGCCAATTGACTGATTCGGGGCGACGAACCTCCGTGACCTCCTTTCCGCGCGCCGCATGGCGATCTGCCGGTCTGGCCATCTGCCTGATGGCCGGCCTGTCGATCGGCTGCGTCGCCCTGGCCAAGTCCAATGAGCCGGCCGAGGACGCCACGAAGGAACCGGCCAAGCAGCCCGCCAAAGGAACTGATAAGGGGACCGCGAAACCAGCGGTCAAGCCCTCCGCGAAGGACGCGACGAAGGGATCGACCAAGGACACAGGCAAAGAAACCGCCAAAGGCGCCAGCAAGGGAGCAGCTTCCGCGCCGGCCAAAGATCCTGCGAAGAAAGATCCTGCGAAGAAGGATGCTGCGAAGAAGCCCGCCACCAAGGATGCCGCCAAGGACAAGCCGAAGCCCGCGGCCGCCACCCCCGCGCCAAAGGCACCACCGGCCGCCAATGCTCCGGCCTCGCAGACCGCGCCGGCGGTGACGGCCACCGTCAGACCTTCCGCCCCGGTCCCCGCCAAGCCTGTCGCGACGCCGGTGCTGGCGCCTGCGACCCGCCAGCACGCCGCGCCGCGCAAGCCGGTCACGCCGGCCGCGGTTGCTGCGACCTCGTCGACATCGCAAGCCGACAAGGACACGCTCGAGAACGTCATCGAGCTGGTGCGCAAGCGCAAGCCCGGCGACGCCAGCAGTTACGCGGATTCGATTTCGGACCCCGTTGCGCGAAAGCTCGCGGAATGGATCATCCTGCGCAGCGAGGACAATGGCGCGAGCGTCGAGCGCTACCGCGCCTTCCTCTCCGCCAATCCGAGCTGGCCGTCGCAGACCTTCCTGCGCCGGCGCCTGGAGGCCGCGATGTGGGACGACAGGCGCGACGATTCCGTTGGCTGGTCGTGGTTCGAGAACGAATCCCCCGTTTCGGCCAAGGGCCGCTTCGTGCTCGCCAAGGCGATGCTGGCGCGCGGCGATCGCGCCAATGCCGAGCGGCTCGTGCGCGAGGCCTGGCGCAGCGATCCGATGTCGGAGGACACCGAGAACAACGCGCTCGACCAGTTCGGCGCCCTGCTCACGCCGGGCGACCAGAAGGCACGGATGGACACGCTGCTGTATGGCAGCGAGCACGAGGCGGCACTGCGCGCGGCAAAACGGCTCGGCGCCGGCTATGTCGCGCTCGCCAAGGCCCGCATCGCCTCCTTCAAGAAGGCGCCGAACACGCGCGCTCTGCTCGAAGAGGTGCCGCGCGAATTGCACAATGATCCCGGCTTCATCTTCAGCAAGATCCAGCTGCTGCGCCGTGAGGAGAAGTTTGCCGAAGCCGCCCAGCTCATGCTGTCGGCGCCGAAGGATCCAAACCGGCTCTACAATCTCGACGAATGGTGGATCGAGCGGCGCCTGCTGGCCCGCAAGATGATCGACACCGAGGAATTCCGCAGCGCCTATCTGATCGCGCGCGACGCGGCGCTCCCCTCACGCGACATCTACAAGACCGAGCAGGAGTTCACGGCGGGCTGGATCGCGCTGCGCTTCCTCAACGATCCCGCCGCAGCCGCCCAGCACTTTGCCCGCATCGGTGTCGGCAGCGTCAATCCGACCACGCTCGCGCGTGCCGGTTACTGGCAGGGCCGCGCGGCCGAGGCCGCCGGTCGCCAGCAGGAAGCGCGCAACGCCTATGCCCGCGCTGCCGAGCAATCCACCAGTTATTACGGCCAGCTCGCGCGCGCAAAGCTCGGCCTGCCGCAGATCGAGCTGAACAGCCAGCCGCGCGGCCGCGGCGCCGAGCGGCTGGAGATCGTGCGCGCCGCGCAACTGCTCTACGAGCTCGACGAGCGCGAGATGGCAATACCGCTGCTCGCCGATATGGGCGAGAACGGCGATCCCGAAGCGCTTGCCGGCCTCGGCGAGCTGACCCAGCGCTACGGCGACGCACGCGGCATGCTGCTGCTCGGCAAGGCAGCGCTCAATCGTGGCCTGCCGTTCGATTTCTACGCCTATCCCGTCAACGGCATCCCGCAGTTCACGCAGATCGGTCCCGAGGTCGAGCGCAGCATCGTCTACGCGATCGCGCGACAGGAAAGCGCGTTCAACCCCTCCGTGGTCTCGCCGGCGCAGGCCTATGGCCTGATGCAGGTGACGCCGGATGCCGCGCGTTACGTCTGCAAACGGCACGGCGCCACCTATGACCTCTCGCGGCTGAAGAACGATTCGTCCTACAACGCCACGCTCGGCGCAGCCGAGCTCGGCGGCCTGCTCGAGGATTATCGCGGCTCCTACATCATGACCTTCGCCGCCTACAACGCCGGCCGCGGCAGCGTGAAGAAGTGGATCGACCGTTACGGCGATCCGCGCGACGCCAAGATCGATGCCGTCGACTGGGTCGAGCTGATCCCATTCTCCGAGACCCGCAACTACGTGCAGCGGATCATGGAGAATCTCCAAGTCTACCGCGCCCGCTTCGGCGGCGGCACGCGGCTCCAGATCGAGGCCGATTTGCGCCGCGGCGCCGGCAGCGTGGAATAGCGACCTTCTCTCTCGCCCGTAAGAGGCTGCCCCGCGATAGGGTCTTGGCGGGCACGTCCCGAACGACCGAGGGGCGCGAGGAAGCCATCGCACCCTGAGGCTCAATCGGGGCGAGAAGTTCGGCGCGCGGCCCGACCGCCGATGCTTTGTCCGAAGGCTCTAGTAATTTGGATCAGGCTATCGAGGAATCTGATGCGCTTATATCGGCTGCCGGGAGCCATTCTAAAGCGGAAGCACGATCCCTTTCGGAAAACCGCTTCACACTCTTCCCGATCATGCACTTGTGAGGTTAACCGCCCCAGTGTTGGCTTTGGTAGGGATCGCCGTGTCCGACCGGTGCTGAGTATGGGGCCGCGTGGGGAACATAGGCAAAGCCCCTAGCCGCACGCGGCGTCAATCGGGGGGCAAAAGTCTGTGTGGCAGACGCGGCATGCCGCTTATGATTTGTCGTTCCAGCACTGGCCGAGACGGTCAGGGCGACAAGGATACCCAAGGCCAAGATCGCACGCATCGCAATTGCTCCTGTTGAGTTGCTACGCGTACCTAGGCTTCGGCCCTTGCCGCACCAGTCCGCCACCTCTTCACGATTGCTCACGTCCCCGGCATCAAAGTACGGCGTCGAGTTCAACGCGAGCCTGCGTTCGACGACTTTCTGATTGCTGCTGTCGCTCTTGGCGCAAATGAAAGCAGGACCCGGGCCGGACTTTTGCCCTTCGATGACCCATCTGCCGATTTGCGCCTCGCATAACCAATGGCCGTACCGCCACAAAGCAAAACCCCCGGCAGTTTCCTGCCGGGGGCTCACTATCGATTGATAGATCGATATTAGAACGTGCGGTTGGCGCGGAGGAGCAGGGTCAGAGAGTTCTGATCCTTCAGCTCATACGTCGCAGTCGGCTTCGCGAAGGCGTTGATGGCCGGGATCGCGATTGTACCAGAGTACTTCTGATCCAGGCGCGACCAGCTCAGGTCAGCCGTGAACGCCAGGTTCTTGACCGGGGTCCAGACGGTGTTGACGCCGATGACGCCGAAGTTGAAGTCCGGGTTACAGGTCGCAGTAGCGGCACCGTAAGCGGCAACAAAGTTGGCGCAGATCAGGGCCTTGGCGTTGCTGGTGTAGCTCAGCGAAGCATAGCCACCATAGATCGCGCTCACCCAGTAGGGGTTCCAGTTGTGGGTGAAACCACCACGGACGCCCCAGGTCTTGACGGTCTCGATGCTACCGCCAGCGCCGAAGACGCCGTCAGCAATGCCAGCGAAACCGACGCTCTGGTAGGCGATGCCCGAACCGCTGTACATCGAGAAGCTCTGCGGGAACAGGACCTGGAAGTTCTGCCGGCTGTCGCCATCGGTGTAGACGGCCTGCAAGTTGATCGTGTCACCCGCACCAGTCGGGATGTTCTTGATCGACAACGAACCCTGGACAGCCCAACCCCACTTGTCGGAGGGATGACCGGAAGGTTCCGTTTGTGCGTAGTAGCCGGGATGCAGGTCATGCGCGGCAACCGAGAACTGGGCAAGACCCCAAGCCTGGTCAACACGAACAGCACCAACGATATCGGGAGAGCGCGTTCCACCCCAACCGTTGAGGCCGTACTGGCCCAGGACGAGAGCGTTACCAGCGTTTGTAGCAGCGGAGGAAAACAGCGGGACACCCGCACCACTAACAGAACCGCTGGCCGTGAAGGCGGTAACGTTCCACAGGTTGCCCTGACCGTTGGACTGCGTATCGGGGCTTTCCAACGCCAGCGAACCGGTGATGCCCTGACCGAAGTCAGCGGTATAGGCGAACTGGTTGATACCGGTGACGTGGTTGGAGCCGCCCGGAATGGTATCGGGACCACCAGCCGGGTAGGAATTCCACGGTGCGTCGAAGATCGAGACCGTGCGACCCATGGTGAAGCCAGCGAACTGGATGAACGCATGGTAGAGGCCGAGCGTGGCACCACCAGCCGCGAACGTCGCCGGGGCGCTGCCGGTGATGTTACCCGTATCGTAGCTGAAGATCATGTCAGCGTAGGTGCGGACAACACCGTATTCGGTCGCCGTGCGGGTATCGACGTTGAGGTCCATACGAGCGCGGGTGTAATAGTAGTTCGTCAGACGGTTGTTCGAACCACCGTTCGCCGCAGCCGGCTGGCTATTGTTGAAACCGTAGTCGTTGGCGCCGCCGAGGACTGCGTCAGCGCGCACGTAACCACCCAGCTTGATGCAGGTGTCAGTGCCGGGCATGTAGTAGAAACCCGCACCGTACAGGGAGCAGATCTTCACGTATTCGACCGCTTTGGCCTTCACGGGGAGATCGGCTGCCTGCGCTCCGCCCACGGCGATAAGACCCGCCGCTGAGCCGAGCAAAAGGCTCTTAACCAACTTCATGTTAAACCTCCAAGTTGCTCTTCAGGGAAGGTCACTGACCCGAATGGCCAATTCCCAAACCCCCTTTAAATCACCGCCTTGGCCACCTTCGCGTCTTCGGACACACCCGCATGAACGCGAGGGACTTAAGCGAAAGACCTAAACGGGACGACCTTGGGATGCCCCCCTCCGTCGCCCGATCACAATTACCGAACGACCTTGCACACACAACAACAGAACGCTCCGAAACGGGCCTATGGCGTGTGTTTTCCGACGGGTGTTGCACAAATAACACGCAGATGTGATCACGCGACGTCTGCAACATATTGTTTTTACTGTATTTTTTTGATCGGTTTCATCTGCCGCCGAAATTCCCGACCCGATGGTGCGCGGGTCGACTTACACACAGAGGCGGCTTTGACACGCTCGAATCGTGGAATCGGCCCACAGACTCAGAGGATGTGTAACGCGCCGTAACTCTCGTTGATCTCTGGCCGGTCGCGTGCAAACGGCCGGCACGGCGCAGACATTTATGTAGCTGAAGTCACGCGGCCGACTGGGGGAATCAGCACCGGCCTCCCTGCTGGCGGAGATTAAGGGGTTCGCCCGTCGATGCCTTCATAAGCCTCGAACGGCGCAGCAAGCCGGCATCTGCCTGGCAAAGCCGACCGCCGCGTGAAATTCCTAGTAAATTCAATCGCTTGATAGAGCGGACATGGCGTCGCCCACGGAAACTGTCTATGTCGCCCCTGCCAAACGCTTCAGTTCTGCGTCCGCTGTTCCGACGTGATGTTTCTCGACTGGAAGGCAAACCGTCCTGATTGGCGCGCAGTCCCGCGGAAATCGTTGGGAATATTCGAGCGAAAACACACGCTTCCAAATTGACCGGCCCAAGTAATTAGATGCATAAGGCTCGCACCGGAGAGGTGGCCGAGTGGCTGAAGGCAACGCTTTGCTAAAGCGTCATACGGTCTCAAGCTGTATCGAGGGTTCGAATCCCTCCCTCTCCGCCATCCAGCGGCAGAATCCCGGCCTATTCATCTGAAAAGCGACGTCGCACGGCTGCGAAAGCCCGGCGCCAGGATTCGCGCGGCTGAGCTCAGCCCGATTCGCGCGCTCTTTATATATGTATGTCCGCATCTCGCGGGCCGGACCGCCCGATCCGCGACTCACTACTGAGCCATTCTTCTGGGATCGCTCATGCCGCGCGGGCCAAGCCCGCATTTCTCACACGTCGCGGCACGACGCGGGAACTTGATTCAGCGCGACCGGATCGCCCCGTGAGGCCACGGGGCCGGATGCGCTTCTTAATTCAATGAGCGGATACCCACGCCCTCGCGTCACGCTGGGCGGCCGAGATCTCGACCTCGGACATCTGGCCGGCCACTTCCTGGCGCAGCGCGACGGCGTCCTTGCGGCCCTTCAGCGCAGCGAGGTTGAACCATTTGTGCGCGGCGACGAGGTCGACCAGGCCCGAGCGGCCGCTCGCCCAATAGATCCCACGCTCGAACAGAACGTCCGACAGCGCGCTTGCATCGATCGGCGTTGCCGCATCGAGATCGAAAGTACCCTGAAACATAACGCATCCCCTTTTTCTTATGCCGCCTCGTTCCCCGAGCGCGGCTCCCGTCCAACTCTGATTTGCGTGATCCCTTCTGGGATCCTGCGCTGTTCAACTCATCCCCGAGTCTTGTTGCCCAAGTCTTGTTGTCCAAGTCTTCTTGCCCCAGCCGTTTGCCGGCCTGTTGGAGACGATGATGGCGGGCAAATTTGAATGGCAGTTTAAGTATCGCGATGAAGCAGACGTAAACGGATGCGCGCGCCACACGCGCGGGAAATTCGAGAAGTCCCTGATATGCAGGCACTTCTACGATTCGTCAGATTTGGTTTACCTTGGGATTTTCGGACATCGATAACCATCGCGCGCGGTGGTGCGTGTCCTGTGGTGTTTCTCCACCGACTGTCGTCACCCGCCTTGTGCGCACTTGCGCACTGGGGACCCAGTATTCCCAGAGGCAGCAATCGTTCCCCGGGAAGCCGCGGTGTACTGGATCGCCCGGTCGAAGCCGGGCACCGCGTGCGGGAAAGCGGCGCGCAATCACACTACAGCTCTCGCCTGGCCCAAGACCCAAGCGGCCAAGGCAACGCGACGGCGCAGTGCGACTATCGTCGTGGTCAGATCAACAATGTCGGGAAAGGAATGCCGGCAATACCCCGGCCTCAGGGAACGAGGGCGTCGGCGAACACGTCAGGATCAGATTCCAAATTGGCCCGAAGGCCGTCTGTGGAATTGCGGAGCCCTTATTCAAGGAGCCGCACCGAACGAAGAAAACTGGTTTCTTCTGCCGGACCGGACTTTGACGAGCGAGCCCGTGAAAGCTGACGATCCGACCGTTGACCTGATGTCTCGCCGACACCCTCTATCGTCGACCAGAACCTCCAGGAGGCGCTGATGACGTGCCGGCTCTCTGGGAGCCGGCAACTTCAGAAGTCGAAGTTACTTCTTCTTCTTCGCGACCTTGCGGGTCTTCTTCGCAGTCTTCTTCACTGCGCTCTTCGCCTTCTTCGCCTTCTTCGCTTTCTTGGCCATGTTGCCCTCCGATGTGTGAGATGGCTTTAATCGCTGCGCGCATTCGGGGATCGAATGTGCACTCACCCCGAATACACCAACACGACGAAAAAAACATCTTCTCACTTAAGGAAGTGTTGACGACGCAGCGCGCGTGCGCCAGCCGCGATTGATTTGCCGGCACGCACAGACACGCGTCAGCGATTGCAAATGCTTCTCGTGACGCCGCCGTCGGCAAGCGCAGCGATCGCAGGAAAACACTATGCAGCAAGTATTATTCTGCGCGCGCACATCACGAATGATCAGTGCGATGATGCGCACTGCAAAGCGCGCGATGGCGTCGCGGGGACGAATCGCGGACTCTGAGTCGCGAATTTTGGCAACGAAATTATTTTCATGCTTAACGGCGGAAGCGCTCGTCAGAGCGTGTGCAAGTCGCCGTTTCATGCGAATCGCGCCGCCGCGATTCGCATCTGCAACGTGACCTCAACGGGATGAAGTTTGCTGTTTGCGATGCGTGCGCGCGTCTCGTCTCGACGTGGCGCGAGGTGACGGCAAGCATCTCGCCGTCTCGTCCGAACGCGCGACGTCAGACGCCGAGCTTGGACTTGAGCAGCTCGTTGACGCTCTGCGGGTTCGCCTTGCCGCCGGATGACTTCATCACCTGGCCGACGAACCAGCCGAGCGACTGCGGCTTGTCCTTCACCTGCGCGGCCTTGTCGGGATTGGCCGCGATGATGTCGTCGACAACCTTTTCGATCGCCGAAAGATCCGTGACCTGCTTCATGCCGCGGCTTTCGACCAACGCGCGAGGGTCGCCGCCCTCCTGCCAGACAATCTCGAACAGATCCTTGGCGATCTTGCCGCTGATCGTGCCCTCGCCGATCAGGTCGACGATCGCGGCAAGCTGCTCGGCGTTGACCGGAGAGCCCGTAATATCCCGTCCCTCCTTGTTGAGACGGCCGAACAGCTCGTTGATCACCCAGTTCGCCGCCATCTTGCCGTCGCGGGCGCGGTTGGCGAGCCTGTCGAGCACCGTTTCGTAGAACACCGCGCTCTCGCGCTCGGCGACGAGCACGCTCGCGTCGTAAGCCGACAGGCCGAGGTCGGCGACAAAGCGCGTCTTCTTCTGGTCCGGCAGCTCGGGGAGCTCAGCCTTCAGCTCGTCGACGAAGCTTTGCGAGAACTCCAGCGGCAGCAAATCCGGATCGGGGAAGTAGCGGTAGTCGTGCGCCTCTTCCTTCGAGCGCATCGAGCGCGTCTCACCCTTGTTGGGGTCGTAGAGCCGCGTCTCCTGGTCGATCTGACCGCCATCCTCGAGGATCTCGATCTGGCGGCGCGCTTCGTACTCGATCGCCTGGCCGATGAAGTTGATCGAGTTCATGTTCTTGATCTCGCAGCGGGTGCCGAGCGGCGCGCCCGGCTTGCGCACGGAGACGTTGACGTCGGCGCGCAAAGATCCCTTCTCCATGTCGCCGTCGCAGGTGCCGAGATAGCGCAGGATCGAGCGCAGCTTGGTCACATAGGCCTTGGCCTGCTCGGCGTCGCGGATGTCCGGTTTAGAGACAATCTCCATCAGCGCGACGCCGCAGCGGTTGAGATCGACAAAGGACAGCGACGGCGACTGGTCGTGCAGCAATTTTCCGGCGTCCTGCTCCAGGTGCAGCCGCTCGATGCCGATCGTGGCAGTCTTGCCGTCGCCCAATTCAACCGTGACCTCGCCCTCGCCGACAACGGGCGATTTGTACTGGCTGATCTGGTAGCCCTGCGGCGAGTCCGGATAGAAATAGTTTTTCCGGTCGAACACTGAACGCAGGTTGATTTTTGCGTTGAGGCCGAGGCCGGTCCGGACAGCCTGCCTGACGCATTCCCCGTTGATGACGGGCAGCATGCCTGGCATCGCCGCGTCAACGAGCGACACGTGGCTGTTCGGCTCGCCGCCGAACGTGGTGGACGCGCCCGAGAACAGCTTTGAGTTCGAGGTCACCTGGGCATGGATCTCCATGCCGATGACCATCTCCCAGTCGCCGGTTGAGCCCTTCAGAAGCTTGTGCGTGGCCGTGCTCATGTCTTGCTCCCGAGCAGCGTGGCAGCGATCCGCTCCCACTCCGCTTCCAATGAATCCTTTGCCGCAGGCTGGCCGGCCTGGCGGTACCAATAGCCGGCATTGCCGAGATCGCCTTCGACGCGGTGCAGATAGGCGTGCACCCAGGCGGCGGCGCGGCCATTGTCGTCCTGGACGATCTTGTGCGCCTGGTCCCAGTCGCCCTTCGCGGCCCACCAGAGACCGGCGAGCGGCGCGCTCAGGCCAGGCGCGGGCGCCGCGCCGTCGAGGCTCGCGATGAAATCGGCGACATTCACCACCACCTCGCGGGCGTGAAGCGGCCGGCGGCCTGCTCGATCACCTCGCTGAGCGAGAACAGCGTCTCCTCGTCGAAGGGACGGCCGATCAGCTGCAGGCCGAGCGGCAGACCCTGCGCGTCCTTGCCGGCGGGCACGGCGATGCCCGGCAGGCCCGCCATGTTCACCGTGACCGTGAAGATGTCGTTGAGATACATCTCGACGGGGTCGGCGCCGCCCTTCTCGCCGATGCCGAAGGCCGCCGACGGCGTCGCCGGCGTCAGGATCGCGTTGACGCCCTTGGCGAAGCAATCCTCAAAATCCTTCTTGATCAGCGTGCGCACCTTCTGGGCACGCAGGTAATAAGCGTCGTAATAGCCGGCCGAGAGCACATAGGTGCCGATCATGACGCGGCGGCGCACCTCCGCGCCAAAGCCTCTGGCGCGGGTGTTCTCGTAGAGCTCGGTGATGCTCTTGCCCTGCTCGCGCAGGCCATAGCGGACACCGTCATAGCGCGCGAGGTTAGACGAGGCCTCCGCCGGCGCCACGATGTAATAAGCCGGCAGCGCGTATTTGGTGTGCGGCAGCGACACCTCGACGAGCTCGGCGCCGGCCGCCTTCAGCCATGCCGCCCCCTCCCTCCAGAGCTTTTCGATTTCGGCCGGCATGCCATCGAGACGATATTCCTTGGGGATGCCGATCCTGAGGCCCTTCACGGACTTGCCGATCGCGGCTTCGTAGTCCGGCACGGCAATGTCGACGGAGGTCGTGTCCTTCGGATCGTGACCGGCCATCGAGCGCAGCAGCATCGCCGCATCGCGCGTGCTGCGCGCGATCGGTCCGGCCTGGTCGAGCGAGGAGGCAAAGGCGACGATGCCCCAGCGCGAGCAACGGCCATAGGTCGGCTTGATGCCGACGGTTGCGGTGAACGCGGCCGGCTGGCGGATCGAGCCGCCGGTGTCGGTCGCGGTCGCCCCCATGCAGAGCAGCGCCGCCACCGCGGAGGCCGAGCCGCCGGACGAGCCGCCCGGCACCAGCGTGGTGTTGCTTCCGTCGCGCCGCCAGGGATTGGCGACGGGACCGAAGCACGAGGTCTCGTTCGCCGAGCCCATCGCGAACTCGTCATTGTTGAGCTTGCCGAGCATCACCGCGCCGTCGCGCCAGAGCTGCGAGGTGATGGTCGACTCG
Source organism: Bradyrhizobium sp. S3.3.6 (assembly GCF_040546905.1). Classification (NCBI taxonomy): domain Bacteria; kingdom Pseudomonadati; phylum Pseudomonadota; class Alphaproteobacteria; order Hyphomicrobiales; family Nitrobacteraceae; genus Bradyrhizobium; species Bradyrhizobium sp. S3.3.6. The sequence goes on from NZ_JBEPOT010000004.1 coordinate 26,326, forward strand.
TAGGTCGGCACGAAATCGCCGAGGATCTTCGAGCACGCCGTGGTGCGCACGCCCTTGGTCGCGAACAGGTCCTTGATGCCGAGCGGGATGCCGGCGAGCGGGCCGGCGTCGCCCTTGGCGATCTTCTCGTCCACGGCCTTCGCCATGTCACGCGCGCGATCGGGCGTCTCCATCACGAAGGCATTGAGCACGCGCGCGGCTTCGATCGCGCTCAGATGCGCGTCGGTCAGCTCGAGTGACGTGAAAGTCTTGTCGGCGAGACCCTTGCGGGCCTCGGCGAGCGTCAGCGATGTCAAATCGGTCATTTATTGATCGGGCTGCAGAAGAAGGGAGACAGGGTCTTGTCGTTGGCCGGGTCGTCTTTTTTCGCAGCGGCCTCGATCTCGTCGAGCACGGCATTGACGGCGACATTGGGATCGGCAGCCTTGCCCTGCCGCTCCATCTTGTCGAGGTAGTTCATGTAGGCCTGATAGGCCTTCTCATCGTCGCAAAGCATGCACATCGGACTTGGCCCTAAAAGCTACTCAACAACCTTGGGCACCAGGAAGAAGTGACCTTCGGTCGCAGGCGCGTTGGCAACGATATCGTCGGCGATCTCGCCGTCATTGACCACGTCTTGCCGCTTCTTCATCTGCATCGGGGTGACCGAGGTCATGGGCTCGACGCCCTCAACATTGACCTCGGAGAGGTGCTCGACAAAGGCGAGCATGGCGTTGAGCTCGCCCTGCAGATGCGGAACCTCGTCCTCGGAAACTGCAATGCGCGCCAGATGCGCGATGCGGCGGACGGTAGCGGCGTCGACGGACATTATATAAGGCCTCTCACGGCAAAACCTATGTGCCGTATAGCAGAGGCCGGTTTTGCGCCGCAACCGGCGCCGGGAGCTACCCGGCCATCTGGCGCAGCCGGGCCAGCGCCGATTTGGCGAGCTCCCGGGTCAATTCGGCCGCGGGGACCTCACGGCCGAGCGCGATGGCCTGTCCGGCCCAGAGATTGGTGAAATCCACCCTGCCCTGCTTTTCGGCAGCCGTCTTCAGCGGCCCCAGCGCCGTCGCCGCATGGGGAAACGGCGGCGCGTCCGGCGAGATCGGGCCGGCCTCGCGAATCAGCCGGTTCTGGACACCGCGCGCCGGGCGGCCGGTCATCACATTGGTGATGACGGTGGAATCGTCCCGCGCCTCGGCAAGCGCCTTGCGGCCGCCTGCGCTGACCTTGGATTCCGGACAGCGCAAGTAAGCGCTGCCGATCTGCACGCCGGAGGCGCCGAGCGCGAAGGCGGCTGCGATGCCGCGCCCGTCGGCGATGCCGCCGGCCGCGATCACCGGCACCTTCACGGCATCGGCGACCTGCGGCACCAGCGCGAACGTGCCGGGCTGCTCCGAGATCTTGTCGGTCAGGAACATGCCGCGATGGCCGCCGGCCTCGGCGCCTTGCGCAATGACGGCATCGACGCTGCGCTGTTCGAGCCAAACCGCTTCCTTCACCGTCGTGGCGGACGAGATGACGAGACAGCCTGCCGCCTTGACGCGCTTGAGCAGCGTCGGCTCCGGCAGGCCGAAATGGAAGCTGACGACCTCCGGCTTCAGCTCCTCGACCACCTCGCAGAAAGAGGCATCGAAAGGTGCGCGGTTCGCCGCATTGATCGGCGCAGCGGGATCGAGGCCATGCTCGGTGTAATAGCCCGTGAGCCGCCGCTTCCAGCGCGCTTCGGCCTCGGCCGTGAGCTCGATCGGCGTGTGGCAGAAGAAGTTCATGTTGACCGGCGCCTTCACGCGCTGGCGGATGACGTTGACCTGCTCGCGCGCCTTCTCCGGCGACAGCATCGCGCTCGGCAACGAGCCGAGCCCGCCGCCCTGAGCCACAGCGATCACCAGTTCGGCGTCCATCACGCCGGCCATCGGCGCCAGCACGATCGGAAATTCGGTCTTGAAGAGATCGATCAGTCGACGGTCAGGCCACATGGTGTGTCTCTCTTGGTTCAGGCGAGCGATGCGATGGCGTTGCGCCGGCCGGCAAGGAGCTGCTCGGCCTCAGTCGCAATCCGTTCGACGATCTCGGCCGCCGGTGGAATATCATGAATCAGGCCGACCGCTTCTCCCGCAAAGACGGCCGCGACTTCGAAATCGCCCGCCATTTTTGCCGCGGCGTATTCCTTGGCAACGTCGTCTGCGCGCTGCATCAGCTCGACCTCGCGGCCGGTCCAGGTCTTGATATGGCCGTTGACCAGCGTTCGCGCAGTGAACGGCGCCGGCCAGAACAGTTTTCGCGACCAGTCGGGAACGACGCCGCGCACTGTGTCGTTCGAATCGGCTGTCCGGATGCGCTCCTTGGCGTCCGCAGCGGCATTGGCCTCCACGCTCGCATAGAAGCGCGTGCCGACCAGCACGCCGGAGGCGCCCAGCACCATCATCGCGGCGAGGCCCCGACCATCGGCGATCCCGCCAGCCGCGACGACAGGCACGCGCCCGGCCGCGAGATCGACGATTGCTGGCACGATATCGAGTGTCGTTCGCGATGCGCCATGGCCGCCCGCCTCCGTCCCCTGCGCGATCAAGATCTCCGCGCCGGCATCGAGCGCCTGTTTCGCCATGTCCTCGCTCTGGATCTGGCACATCAATCGCGCACCGCTGGCCTTGATCTGCGGCGCGAACGGCGCGGGATCGCCGAACGACAACATGACGGCCTGCGGGCGGGCGTCGAGCGCGATCTCAAGAAGCTCGGGTTGCTTTGACAGGCTCCAGGTGATGAAGCCGATGCCGAACGGCGCAAAACCCTTCAACTCCGCGGCCTCGGCCTGAAGTCGGGCGCGGTCACCGTAGCCACCACCGAGGATCCCGAAGCCGCCGGCCTCGCTGACGGCGCGGGTGAGCCGGCTGCCCGCGATCGTGTCCATGGGCGCCGACAGGATCGGATGCCTGATCCCGAGAAGCTCCGTCAGCGGCGTGGTGATCGGCATGCGTTCTCCCGCTCTGGACAGAAACATTAGGCCCAACTAGCATTCTCGAAAAATGAATTGTAGCGAACGCTGCCATCACAAAAGCGAAACGACACCATGGAACTCAGCGACATCCAGACCTTTGCCGCGGTCGCCCGCACCGGGGGCATCACGCGCGCCGCCGAAGAGCTCAACACGGTGCAATCCAACGTCACCCAGCGCATCAAGGCCTTGGAGGCCGAGATCGGCACACCGCTGTTCGAGCGTCACAGCCGCGGCATGACGCTGACCGGCGCCGGCAAGAGGCTGTTGCCTTACGCGCAACGAATGGCGGCGTTGTCGCGCGAAGCCGTGCTCGCCGCGCGCGACGACGGCGAGCCGAAGGGGCCGCTGGCGATCGGATCGATGGAGACGACGGCGGCAGTGCGGCTGCCGCCGCTGCTGTCCGATTTCCACCGCCGTTTCCCCGCCGTGCGCCTCAGCCTGCGCACGTCGCCGACCGCCGATCTCGTCGCCGGCGTGCTCGAAGGCACACTCGATGGCGCCTTCGTCGCCGGCCCCATCGCGCACGCCGACCTCACCGTAACAAGCGCATTTCGCGAAGAGCTGGTGCTGGTCAGCGCGCGGCGCTGGGCCTCGCTTGCCGAACTGCGCGCCGGCACCCCGGAATCCGGCCCGACGGCGCTCGCGTTCCGCACCGGTTGCACCTATCGGCAGCGGCTCGAGCAGATCTTCGTCGAATTCGGCTGGCCTTCGGCAGCGCGCTTCGAGCTCGGCACGCTCGACGGCATGATCGGCTGCGTCGCCGCCGACATGGGCGTGACGCTCCTGCCGCGCGCTGTGGTCGAGCGCAGCGCGATGAACGGCAGCGTGACGATGCACGCGCTGAGCCCGTCGCATGCCCGCGTCGAGACGCTGTTCATCCAGCGCCGCGCCGGCCATCAAACCAGCGCGCTTCATGGCTTCTTGTCATGCCTGACCAGGGCCGACGACATCATCGCGGCCTGATGAACCACCGCCGCAGCGCAACGGGAGCCAAGATCGGGGTTCACTCCGCGGCGCGACGCGTGATATGCGCTAGTCCATGCCGGCTCTTATCCTGCCCCTCGTCGATGCTGCAACCCACTGGCCCGACCGCGGCGGGTTGATCGGCCTTGATCTTGGCACCAAGACCATTGGCGTTGCCGTATCCAATCCGGACCGCCGGCTCGCGACCGGTGTCGAGACCATCCAGCGCAAGGCGTTCAAGCAGGACGCCGCGCGGCTGCTCGCCATCGCAGCCGAACGCAAGGTCGTCGGCTTCGTGCTCGGCCTGCCCATCAACATGGACGGCAGCGAGGGCCCGCGCGCCCAGTCGACCCGCGCGTTTGCGCGCAATCTGGCCAACCTCACCACGCTTCCGATCGGCCTCTGGGACGAGCGCCTCTCGACTGCGGCGGTCGAGCGCGAGCTGATCGGCATGGACGTCAGCCGCGCCAAGCGCGCCGAGGTGATCGACGAGCACGCCGCGATCTTCATCCTGCAGGGCGCGCTCGACCGGCTCGCCAATCTTCGTACGGCTTCAGAGAATGGCTGATCCATGGCCGTCGTGATCGCGGCGCTGCTGCCGGTCTTCATCCTCATCGTGCTCGGCGTGGTGCTCAGGCGCAGCCTGATGCGGCTCGACACGCAATGGCATGGGCTGGAGCGGCTGACTTATTTCGTGCTGTTTCCGATGCTGCTGATCCAGACGCTGGTGAAGGCCGACCTCACAAAAGTGCCGGTCGCCGGCGTCGGCGGCGCGCTGCTGCTGTCGGCGCTGGCGATGTCGCTGTTGTGCCTTGCGCTGCGGCCAGCCTTGGCGCGCCTCGACATCGACGGCCCCGCCTTCACCTCGATCTTCCAGGGCGCGACGCGCTGGCAGACCTATGTCGCGCTGTCGGTCTCCGCCAATTTGTACGGTGACGTCGGACTGGCGCTGGCCTCGGTCGCGATGGTCGCGATCATTCCGCTGGTCAACGTGTTCAGCGTCGCCGTGCTCGCGCATTACGCCGCGCCGGAGAAGCAATCGGCGCGCGCCATCGTCATGACCGTGATCCGCAATCCACTGATCTGGGCCTGCGCGATCGGCCTCTTCATCAACGTCACCCATCTGCCGCTGCCGAAAATCTGGCACGAGGTTGCCGACGCGCTCGGCCGCTCCTCGCTCGCCATCGGCCTGCTCGTCACCGGCGCCGGCCTCCAGCTCAAGGGCCTGCTCCGCCCGAGTCTCGGTGCAACGCTGGGCGTGGCGTTCAAGCTGGCGTTGATGCCGGTGCTCGCGCTGGCACTCGCCGTCTGGTTCGGCCTGTCAGGTATCAACCTCGCGATCGTCGCGATCTGCGCGGCGGTGCCGACCTCGCCCAGCGCCTACGTGCTGGCCCGCCAGATGGGCGGCGATGCACCGCTGCTGGCGCAGATCATCACGCTGCAAACGATTTTGGCGGCGATCACGATGCCGATCGCGATCGCGTTGGTGGCCACCGGGCCCTAAACGTAAGGCCCACCGAGGAAGAGGACACCCGTGTTCATGCCCGAATGGAGCATCACTGGTAGCCAAGTGGAATTAGCTCGCAAGCGAAAATAGCCAAGCACGAGGCCTATTGCAAAAAGCCAGGAGCGGTCATACCAGCCGTACTGCGTGTGGTTGAGCGCCCAGAGGGCCGCTGTTAGCACGACGGCGCCGTACGGCCCGAGAAACGACTGAGACCAGCCCCGAAACATAAATCCTCGGAAAACGAACTCCTCGAACACCGGCGCCCCAACGCAGATCCCGATCGCCAAAGTGAACAACCCTATCGACCCTCCAACCAGGATGCCGGAATTGGTCTGAGGCTCCACCATGCCAAGCTTGATCGTCACGAAGGTGTCGATGGTCATCAGAATGATCATGACGCCGAACCCGCAGACCACCTCGTCGCGACTCGGCCAGTTCAGCGCCAGATAGTCGGCGAAATCTCTTCCGGCCATCCGGACCGCTACCCACAATACAGCGATCGCAGCCGGCGTTCCCAGGATGATGCCTGACGCCTGCCAGCGACCCTGCTCCCACACTGCTTGAAACTCGGCCGGCGTCAGGTTCTTCGTTCCGCCATAGGCGGCGAGCAAGAGCCTCAGCGCGAACCCGCCCGTCAGCACAAATGCACCGTAAGCAAGTAAGACGACGAGCAACGTCTGCATGAAATCCCATGTCCGGGGCGGCCGGGTTGAGCCGGCCGCGGACGGGCCTGCCTTTTCGAGTTCGGACATCTGGGCTTTCCCCGACAATGTCGGAGCAAAGGTGGGTGTAGGTACTACCCCAACATAGTAGGCGATCGTCGGACGGGCAATTGCCCCTGCTCAGGATCAGCGCGGTCGAAACAACAGGCCCCCGCCTCAGCCCCCCAGCCACATCGTCAGCACCACCGCCGTCATGTTGTTCAACGCGTGCAGCACGATGGTGAGCCAGAGCGAATTGGCGCGGTAGCGCATGTAGCCGAACCAGAGGCCGATGGAGAACACCTCGGCGAGAAAGTACAGATCGTATTGCAGATGCACCGCCGTCCACACCAGCGACGACAGGATGATCGCGCCGGGCACGCGCAGGAAGCTCGCCGACCAGCCGCGGAACAGGAAGCCGCGCGCGAGCACCTCCTCCGACATCGGCGCGGCCACGCTGAAGGCGAACAGCAGCAACAGCGCGGCGCCCTTGTCACGGCCCGATTTCAACAGGTCAGTCATGAAGCCTGGCGTGGCCTCACGGCCGAAGGATCGCGACACGACCTCCCAGGCCATCACGACCAGGATGAGGCCGGCGGCGCCGAGCAAAAGCTGGCTCCAGGCCGGCCAGCGCAGCGCCAGATAGTCAACGAAGGATGCCTTCTTGATGCGGATGGCGAGCCACACCGCCGCGAGCGTCGCAGGCAGGCCCATGATCACGGACAGCGCCAGCGCCTGCGGTTCGCGGCCGACCGACTGGATCGAGTTCATGTCGAGCGGCAGCCCGCGCATGACCCCTAGCAGCAGGACCGCCCCAACCTGGCCGACGAACATCGCGACAAAGACAAGCAGGCCCCACAACGCTGTGCCCCAGAACTTCCAGACGCGCAGGGGCGCAGGCCTCAAGATCAGCGGCGGATGATCGGGATTGAGCGTGTCCATCAGAAGGCTTTCGTTTGGCGGGCTCACGGCAGCGCCCGCTCCAGCAGCCCACGCACCTCACCGCTCTCGAGCTCCACGGCACCGTACATGCTGGCGTGATTGACGGCGAGGCGCGTCGCGGCGAACAGCTCAGCGTGGTGGGATGAGACGCCGTTGAGCGCGGCTGCGGCGCCCAGCAGCGCCAGCTTCTCGACCGCGAGCCGCGCGATGCGCTCGCCGTCGGCGCGACGGAAAGCTTTCCCGATAAGAGCGACCGCCTCGCTCGCCCCGGGCAGGTCTTTCGTCTCGGCCGCAAGCGATTGCAGCACGGCCATCGCCGCCTCCGGCTCGCGCGAGAGCGCGCGCAGCACGTCGAGGCACATCACGTTGCCCGAGCCTTCCCAGATCGCGTTGACCGGCGACTCCCGGTAGTGGCGCGCCAGAATGCCGTCCTCGACATAGCCGTTGCCGCCGAGGCACTCCATTGCTTCATAAAGGAATGGCGGTGCGCTCTTGCAGGTCCAGTATTTGATCGCGGGCGTCAGCAGACGCATGTAGGCCGCGTCAGCCGCGTCATGCGGCGTGCGGTCGAAAGCGCGGCAGAGCCGCATGACGAGCGCGGTGCTCGCCTCGACATGCAGCGCCATGTCGGACAGCACGGCCTGCATCAAGGGCTGATCGGCGAGATGTTTCTGGAACACACTGCGGTGACGGGCGTGATGCAGCGCGTGCGCGAGGCCCGAGCGCATCAGGCCGACCGAGGCAATCGCGCAATCCTGCCGCGTCAACTGCACCATCTGGATAATGGTGCGGATGCCCTTGCCTTCTTCACCAACGCATTCGGCATGGGCGCCGACGAACTCGACTTCCGAGGACGCATTCGAACGATTGCCGAGCTTGTCCTTCAGCCGCTGGAACTGGATCGCATTGACCGATCCATCCGGCGCGAAGCGCGGCATGAAGAAGCAGGTCAGCCCCTGCTCGGCCTGCGCCAGGACCAGGAACGCGTCGCACATCGGCGCCGACATGAACCATTTGTGGCCGGTGATGCGGTAGGCGTTCCCGTCGCGCACCGCGCGCGTGATGTTGGCGCGCACGTCAGTGCCGCCCTGCTTCTCGGTCATGCCCATGCCGAGCGTCATGCCGCGCTTGTCCCACCACGGCGTGAAGCTGGGATCGTAGCTCTTCGTCGATAACACCGGCATCACCTTGGCGAGCAGGTCCGGCTGCATCGCCAGCGCCGCGACGGAGGCGCGGGTCATCGTCATCGGGCAGAGATGCCCGGTCTCGACCTGCGAGGCCATGTAGAACTTTGCTGCACGAATGACTTCGGCGGCATCTCCCACCGATTTCCCATCCGCCGTCCACGTCGAATTGTGCACGCCGGCATGCGCGCTGTGCGCCATCAGCTCGTGATAGGCGGGATGAAACTCGACCTGGTCGCGGCGATTGCCCTTGGCATCGAAGGCGCGGAGTTTCGGCGTGTTCTCGTTCGCTGCGCGCCCGCGATCGGCCATCGCCGCCGAGCCCCAATGTTTCCCGAACTCGGACAGCTCCCGCTCCGCGGCGGCGCCGCCATTGGCCTTCACAGCGTCGCCCAGCGGGCGATCGACGGCAAACAGGTTGACGTCCTCGAACGGCGGCGACTGGTTGAAGACCTCATGGGTCGCGAAGCTTGGCTGGGTCATCTGCGCTTCCTCGGACCGGAATCAGTTCCGCCGCGGCTGGATCGGGAAATCATAGGCCGCCCCGCCCGCCCCCGGCAGGGAAAAATGCCACCACTCCTTCGAATAGTTCACAAAGCCTTGCTTCGCCATCGCGGCCACCAGCCGTCTGCGCCAGGCGCGCTGATCGGGCGTGATCGACGGTGCTGCGGTATGCCCCTTCGCATCGGTGCAATCATAGCCGGTGCCCATGTCGACGCTGCCTTCCGGCGGCCGCGCCTCGACCGGCGCCGTGCAGTCGGCGTAGGATCTTGACGGATCGATCTTGGCGGAATTGTCAGCCTTGAGATCGACCAGCGTAAGATCCAGCGCGGCACCTGTCGAATGCTGCGAGCGGCTCGCGATATAGCCGAGGCGGAACAGCTCGGTCTTGGGGATCTTCGGATTGTAGCGCCGATCGGCTGATGTCTCGTGGCCGTTCTGCGACCATTTCACCATGTCGAGCGAGGCGCGCGCCGGTCGGTAGCAGTCGAACATTTTCAGCGACAGGTTCTGCGCGGCCAGATCCTGCTGGACCGCTTTCAGTCGCAGCCCGACGTCGCGCTTCACCACGCACTCGCCGGCGCCATAGCCGGCGAGCGGGCGACCGACGAAGTTGTTCGCGGTGGCATAGCGAATGTCCTGAATGATGGTGGGATCGACGTCGCGCAGATAGACGAAGCCGCCGGGAGGCGATTGGGCTGAAGCGGATGAGATTATGGTTATCGCACCAATCGCCGTCGGAAATAATCTCACGAGATGCCTCCACATCGTCATGGCCGGGCTTGTCCCGGCCATCCACGCCTTTTCTGCGGCAGCACCTAAGAACGTGGATGCCCGGGACAAGCCCGGGCATGACGGAGATAGACGGCTTGGGCATGCAACGTCGGCAATAGGCCGACAGATCAGGGGATAACTCCCCGCCCCGGCATTGGCCCTTGCTCCCTCCGCCATCCGCGCCTATAGCTCTCGCTTTAATGACATCGAAATCGACCTTCGTCCTCGGCCACCGGCATTTGCTGGGCATCGAGGGCCTTTCCGCGGCCGACATCAGCGGCCTCCTCGACCTGTCCGAAGAATATGTCGAGCTCAACCGCCAGGTTGACAAGAAGCGCACCGTCCTGCGTGGACGGACGCAGGTAAACCTGTTCTTCGAGGCCTCGACCCGGACCCAGTCTTCGTTCGAGCTCGCCGGCAAACGCTTGGGTGCCGACGTCATGAACATGTCGGTGTCCTCCTCGTCCATCAAGAAGGGCGAGACGCTGGTCGACACCGCGATGACGCTGAACGCCATGCATCCGGATATCCTGGTGGTGCGCCATCACGCCTCCGGCGCGGTGGAACTGCTGGCCCGCAAGGTTGACGGTTCCGTGATCAATGCCGGCGACGGCGCGCATGAGCATCCGACGCAGGCGCTGCTCGACGCACTCACCATCCGCCGCAACAAGGGCCGGATCGAGGGCCTCGTGGTCGCGATCTGCGGTGACGTGCTGCATTCGCGCGTCGCCCGCTCCAACATCATCCTGCTCAACGCCATGGGCGCCCGCGTCCGCGTCGTCGGCCCCTCCACGCTGCTGCCGCCCGGCATCGAGCGGATGGGCGTCGAGGTCGCGCGCGACATGCGCGAAGGGCTCAACGGCGCGGATATCGTCATGATGCTGCGGCTGCAGCGCGAGCGCATGAATGGCTCCTTCGTGCCGTCGACCTCCGAATATTTCCACTATTTCGGGCTCGACCAGAAGAAGCTCGCCTACGCCAAGCCCGACGCACTCGTGATGCATCCAGGCCCCATGAACCGCGGCGTCGAGATCGACACGGCGGTCGCCGACGGCGCACAGTCCCTGATCCGCGAACAGGTGGAGATGGGCGTGGCCGTGCGCATGGCGGTGCTCGAAGCGCTCGCCCGCAACCTGCCGAACGCGTGATGCTCATGCTGATTGACCGCCGCCCGATCCTGCTCGCCAACGCCCGCGTCGTCGATCCCAGCAGGGATTTCGACGGTCCCGGCGACGTCCTGATTGCCGACGGCGTCATCCGCGAGACCCGTCGCGGCATTGGTGCCGCCGGTGTCCCCGAGGGCACCGACGTCGTCAATTGCTCCGGCATGATCGTGGCGCCCGGCCTGATCGACATGCGCGCCTTCGTCGGCGAGCCCGGCTTCAGCCATCGCGAGACCTTTGCGTCCGCGAGCCAGGCGGCCGCGACCGGCGGCATCACCACCATCATCTGCCAGCCCGAGACGTCTCCCGTCATCGACAACTCCGCGACCGTCGATTTCGTGATGCGGCGTGCGCGCGACACCGCGATCGTCAACATCCAGCCGATGGCGGCGCTGACCAAGGGCATGCGCGGCGAGGAGATGACCGAGTTCGGCCTGCTCAAGGCCGCAGGCGCCGTGGCCTTCAGCGATGGCGACCGCAGCGTCACCAATGCGCAGGTGATGCGGCGCGCGCTGACCTACGCGCGCGACTTCGACGCGCTGATCGTGCATCACACCGAGGACCCCGATCTCGTCGGCGAAGGCGTGATGAACGAGGGCGAGTTCGCCTCGCGCCTCGGCCTGATGGGCATCCCCAAGGCCGCCGAGGCCGTGATCCTCGAACGCGACATGCGCCTGGTTGCACTGACCGGCGGCCGCTATCACGCCGCCTCACTGTCCTGCATCGAGTCGCTTGAGATCCTGAAGCGCGCCCGCGACGCAGGCCTTGCCGTCACCGCCTCGGTCTCGATCAACCATCTTGCGCTGAACGAGAACGACATCGGCCCCTACCGGTCCTTCCTGAAATTGTCGCCGCCGCTGCGCACCGAGGACGATCGCCGCGCGCTGGTGGAGGCGGTGGCCTCCGGCCTCGTCGACGTCATCATGTCCGATCACAATCCGCACGACGTCGAGATGAAGCGCCTGCCGTTTGCGGAAGCGGCTCCAGGCGCCATCGGGCTCGAGACCATGCTGCCCGCGGGCCTGCGGCTGGTTCATAATGAGGAGCTCGACCTCAAGACGCTGATCCGGGCGATGTCGACCCGGCCGGCGGAGATTCTGGGCCTGCCCGGCGGAACTCTGCGCGCAGGCAGCCCGGCCGACGTCATCGTGATCGATCCCGACGTGCCCTGGGTGGTCGATCCCGCCGACCTCAAATCGCCGTGCAAGAACACCCCGTTCGACGAAGCCCGCTTTACAGGTCGCGTGGTGCGGACCATCGTTGGCGGACGGACGGTTTTTGAGCATGTCTAGGATGCCGTCTTTTGGCGATGCGGGGCCCGTCTCGCGTCGCGGCAATATGTCAGGACCGGATCATGGGCGCTGGCTATGTCGGCCATGGAGACACCGCCATGGGGCTTGATGCATTCCTGCCGGTGGCCTTCGTCATCGGCTACTTGCTTGGCTCGATTCCGTTCGGGCTGGTGCTGACCAGGCTTGCCGGCACGCAGGATATCCGCTCGATCGGTTCCGGCAGCATCGGCGCCACCAATGTGCTGCGCACCGGCCGCAAGAGTCTCGCCGCGGGCACCCTGCTGCTCGATGCGCTCAAGGGCACCGTGGCCGTGCTGATCGCCGGCTACATCGCCGGCCCCAATGCCGCGATGGTGGCGGGCCTCGGCGCCTTCCTCGGCCATCTCTTCCCGGTCTGGCTGAAGTTCAAAGGCGGCAAGGGCGTCGCGGTCTATATCGGCATCCTGCTAGGGCTGATTCCGGCCGGTGCCTTGGTCTTCTGTATCCTTTGGCTCGCCACCGCCTTCACCACCCGCTACTCGTCGCTCTCGGCGCTCGTGGCGGCGTTCGTAACGCCAATCTCACTCTGGTTTTTTGGCAACTATGAGTTGGCCTCACTGGCCGTGGTGCTGACGCTGCTGTTGTTCTACGCGCATCGCGAGAACATCAAGCGGCTGCAATCAGGCAAGGAAAGCCGGATCGGCGAGAAGGCGTAAGGCCGGAAAAAGTCCGGATACCGCCGCGGGGCAACCGCATTATATGCCAATTCCTGTTCGCAACTCGGAAGCCTTTCGCGGCCACAGTGGCGAGCGGGTTCCATGCCTGTCATCCTGACGGCGGAAATGGTGTTACGCGGTTGCTCAGAATGAGCGAGAAGATGGACGGCACGCATGACGACGGCGGCTCGCAGGGCACTGCGGCAAGCCGGCTGCTCTCATCGACCAACGTCTGGTCCAACGTGCCCTTACTGCCTCCCGCGCCGAAGCCTGTCCCCGCACCTCCACCTGCTCCCGTGGTGCAAGCTCCTGCAACGGTCAAGGTCGTAACCAGTGCTGCGCCTGCCCAGCCGCGCGCCGAGCCATGGCCGCCACGAAAACTGTCACTAGCGCTTCAGGGCGGCGGGACCTTTGCCGCCTTCACCTGGGGCGTGCTGGAGCGGCTGCTGGAAGAGCCGTCGATTGAATTCGATACCATCAGCGGCGCCAGCGCCGGCGCCATCAACGCGCTGCTGCTGGCCTGCGGCCTTGCCGAAGGCGGCCGCGAAGGCGCTCGCAGCCGGCTGAACCGGTTCTGGATCCGGCTGATGCACGAGGCCTCGTTCCGCTCGCTGATGCTGATCGGCGGCTTCTCGCCGGCGGGAAGCTCGCTCGCCTTCGGGCCGACGTTGCGCTCCGGCCAGTTCGATCCGTTCGATCTCGATCCGCTGCGCCTGGCGCTGTCACGCGACATCAATTTTGCCGGCTTGCGCGATGCCAGATGCCCTAGGCTTTTGATCGCGGCAACGCGGATCCGCGACGGGCAGCAACAGATTTTTGGCAATGACGCCGTGACCGCCGACGTCGCGCTGGCCTCGACCTGCCCGCCGTTGGTTCACTGCGCCGTCGAGATCGACGGCGAGGGCTATTGGGATGGCGGGCTTGGCGGCAATCCGCCGCTGATCGAGCTGGCGCAGCAATCGGCAACCGCCGATCTGCTGCTCGTCCAGGTCACGCCCACGCGCGACAGCTATGTGCCGATCACGCTCGCCGCGATCGATCGCCGCCTCGACCAGATCGCGGCCAACGCCGCGCTCAACGCCGAGATCGCAGCAATCGCATGGGCGCAGTCCCACGCAGCCAACGCGCTGCGGCTCTCCAAGATCGCCGCGGAAGACTCGATCGAGGGCCTGGCGCAGCGCTCGTCCACCGACCTCGGCCGCGGCTTCATCCGCCTGTTGCACCGAAGCGGCCGCGAAGCCGCCGAGCGCTGGCTCGGGCAGAGTTCGCATGCCGCCGCGGTGCAGATCAAATCGGACGATCGCGAACCCGCGCTAGCCTGACTTCGCCAGCGCATCCTCCAGGAACCACGCCGCCGCCAGCGCGCTCGCGTCGTTGCCGAAGCGCGCGATCACCTGCACACCGATCGGGAGGCCCCCGACCTTCATCACCGGCACGTTGACGCAAGGGTTGCCCATCAGCGTCCACAGCCGGTTGTAGCGGGGCGAGCCGGTCGAGGCGAGCTCCTTGGCCGGCGCTGTGCCCGGCGCCGAATAGGTCAGCAGCACGTCGAAACCCTCGAACATTTCAGCCAACTCGCGACGACCGCGTCGCGCGATCCGGCGGGCGTCGTCATATTCCTTCGGCGTCAGTCCGACAGTGGCGTCGAGACTCTCGCGCAGCATCGGCGCGATCTCGTCGTGATGCTGGTCGAACTCCCAGGCGAGCGCGCGATGCGCCTCAAAATCCTGGATGATGGGATGGATGCGCCAGGCTTCCTGCACCGCCTCGGGCAGATCGATGGTCTTCACGCTGGCGCCGGCGCGCCCGGCCGCCTTGATCGCCGCCAGCAACCCCTCTTCGGCCGCCGGCTCGACGGCCTCGGCAAACTCCTGCCTGACAACGCCGATGCGCGGCGTCTTCGCCGCGACAATGCCGTCGAATTCAGTACGCCCGGTGATTGCCAGCAACCCGCGCGCGAGATCCTCTGCGCGGGATCCAAACAGGCCGACCGTGTCGAGCGCCCACGAATAGCATTTGACGCCGATGGTCGGCAGCATCCGGAACGACGGCTTGATCGCGGCTGCGCCGCAATAGGCGGCGGGCCGGATCACCGATCCGCCGGTCTGGGTGCCCAACGCCAGCGGGATCATGCCGGCGCCGACGGCCGCCGCCGAGCCCGAGGACGAGCCGCCCGGCGTATGGCCCAGATTGTGCGGATTGAGCGTCGGGGTCGGATCGCGCGAGGCGAACGCCGTGGTCGTGGTCTTGCCGATGATGGTGGCGCCCGCCCGCTTCAGCATCATCACCACCGGCGCGTCCGAGCGCGGCTGCCAGCCGCGGTAGATCTCCGAGCCCATCTCGGTCGGCATATCAGCGGTGTCGATGATGTCCTTGATGCCGACCGCGATGCCCCGCAGCGGGCCGGAGGACTGAGCTTTCGCCGACTTGTCGTGACGGACGAAGGCGCGAACGTCCTTCTCCTTGGCCTCGATCGCCGCGTGCGACTGGGCGATGGCGTCATCGGGCGAAAGCTCTCCGCTCGCGACGCGGCGCTGGAGGTCGGCGAGTGAGATCATGGCAAAACCCTTCTTATTGGGATCGCTTTTAGCATCGCGACGAGGCCGTGCAAGCGCACGTCGACGCGAGCAATCCATGCGTGGAGTCTGGCGAGACAACACCGATCGAATGAATGCGTCGAGCAGTTCAAGAGAGGCATCTCGGCCGCAGCACTCGTCGCCGCGCGCGCTGGTCCTTAGGCCCAAAATTAGAAACGGTGACTTTCTATCATTTCTATTTATGCCGCAATTCAAAAGCGCCACCGTGAGGCCACAACGAAGGCCCGCGACGCAACTTCTTCCAAACGGCAGACGCTGATGCGTCACCGCCGTCGGACCTCAACCAAGCACAGGAGCGACTACCATGGATACGACCCGTTATGCTTCCCTCGTTGGCCGGCTGATGATCGGCCTCCCGTTTGCAATGAGCGGCTTCGGCAAGCTCGCCGCCTATGGTGCGACGACCGCCTACATCGCCTCTGCTGGATTACCGGTGCCGCCGGTGGCTTATGCGATCGCAGTTCTGGTCGAACTCGGTGGCGGTCTCTTGCTGATCGCAGGCTATCAGGCCCGCTCGGTCGCGCTGGCGCTCGCCATCTTCTCGGTGGCTGCCGGGGTCTCGTTCCACAACAACTTTGCCGATCAGAATCAGATGATCCATTTCCTCAAGAACGTGATGATGGCGGGCGGACTGCTTCAGATCTATGCCTTCGGCGCTGGTGCGTTCAGCCTTGACGCACGCCTCTTGCGTGGCAGCGTCGGTGCCGTTCAGGCGGCGCACGCGCGCTAACCGGACGAGTTTGGGAAGACCCCGTCGACCGCGGCGGGTCTTCCCGGTTGTGCTTTTGACCGCGATCGAGCTCCCCCCTGTTGCCCACGCCCTCAGGTTGTTCCATGCTGCGCCCACAAGGAGATGCCGTGGACGCCATCAATCCGAGCGTGGAGCTGACCGAGGCCGAGCGGGTCGACCGCTTGCGGCTGATCCGCTCGGACAATGTCGGGCCGCGCACCTTCCGTTCGCTGGTCGATCACTTCGGCACCGCGCGGGCCGCGCTGGAGCGGCTGCCGGATCTGGCGCGCCGCGGCGGCGCGGCACGATCGGGGCGCATCTGTAGCGCGGACGAAGCGAACGCCGAGCTCGCCGCAAGCCGCAAGCTCGGCATCGCCTGGCTCGCGCCCGGCGAGAACGGCTATCCGGCGCGGCTCGCGACGCTCGACGACGCGCCGCCTTTGCTCGCCGTGCGCGGTGACAACGCAACGCTCATGCGTCCGATGATCGCGATCGTCGGATCGCGAAATGCCTCCGGCGCGGGCTTGAAGTTTGCCGGCCAGCTCGCGCGCGAGCTCGGTGAAGCCGGCTTCATCGTCATCTCGGGGCTCGCGCGCGGCGTCGATCAGGCCGCGCATCGCGCCAGCGTCGCAAGCGGCACGATCGCGGTGCTCGCCGGCGGACATGATTGCATCTATCCGCCCGAGCATGGCGATCTGCTCGCCGCGATCCTCGATCACCAGGGCGCGGCGATCTCCGAGATGCCGCTCGGCCACGAGCCCCGCGCCCGCGACTTTCCCCGCCGCAACCGGCTGATCTCCGGCGCTTCGCTCGGCGTGGTCGTGGTGGAAGCGGCGCACCGCTCGGGCTCGCTGATCACCGCGCGCATGGCTGCCGAACAGGGCCGCGAAGTGTTCGCAGTCCCCGGCTCGCCGCTCGATCCACGCGCCGCCGGCACCAATGATCTGATCAAGCAGGGCGCGACGCTCGTCACCGAAGCCGCCGACATCGTCAACGCGGTCGCACCGATCATGGAGCGGCCGCCGATGCATCCGATCAGCGAACCCGACAGCGAGCCGTTCGAGAACGATCCGCAAGGACATGACCGCGACCAGATCACGGGCCTGCTCGGCCCTACGCCGATCTCGATCGACGATCTCGTGCGGATGTCCGGCGCCTCGCCCGCGATCGTCCGCACGGTGCTGCTGGAGCTGGAGCTCGCCGGCCGGCTCGAACGCCACGGCGGCGGATTAGTGTCGCTGCTTTAGGTGCTGTTCCGTTGGTCGAAACGCGTGCGTGCCGATGCGATCTGCTCCTGATGCGCGATCGCCCACTCTCCCAGCGCCTTCACCGGCTCCTGCAGCCCGCGACCGAGATCGGTCAGCTCGTAATCGACGCGCGGCGGAATGGTCGGGAAGATCGTGCGCGTGACGAGGCCGTCGCGCTCGAGGCCACGCAGCGTCAAGGTCAGCATCCGCTGCGAGATGCCGTTGATCATGCGCTTGAGCTCATTGAAGCGCTTGGGCCCGTCGCTCAGCATCATGATGACGAACACGCTCCATTTGTCGCCGACGCGCGCAAGGATCGAGGCGACCCCGCGGCAGTCCGCATGGTTCGGATCCGGCCTCCGGGGCTCAGGCAAATCGGTGTGTGCAGGTCTCAAAGATGTGCCCATGGCTCAAAAAAGTGCGTTCTTGCGGGGAATTTGATAGTCACTCATGTAGTGCGGGTTACAAATCTATACCATAGGTGACCCAAATGAAACTCCTCCATCTCGACTCCAGCGTGCTCGGCCCCCACTCCGTCTCCAGGCAGGTGTCCGCCGCCATCGTCGACCGACTGCGGCAGGCCACGCCCTCGCTCGACCTCGTCTATCGCGACCTGACCCAGACCCCGCTCGCCCACCTCTCCGGGTCGCACCTCGCCGCCGCGCAAGGTGCACCGGCGCCTGCGGAACTCGGACCTGACCTTGCCGCGAGCGCGGCCGTGCTGAACGAGTTCCTCGATGCCGACATCGTCGTGATCGGCGCACCGATGTACAATTTTACGATTCCTAGCCAGCTCAAGGCTTGGATCGACCGCGTCCTGGTGGCGGGAAAGACGTTCAAATATGGTGCGAGCGGACCGCAGGGCCTCGCCGGCAGCAAGCGCGTGATCGTGGCGATCTCGCGCGGCGGCTATTACGGCCCGGGCACGCCCGCCGCCTCGCTCGAGCATCTCGAAACCTATTTGCGCGGCGTGTTCGCTTTCATGGGTATCACGAGCCCCGAATTCATCGTCGCCGACGGCATCCAGGTCGGCCCGGAGCATCGCGAGAAGGCGCTGGCCGGCGCGCTCCAGGCGGCGACGAACCTGCGCGCGGCCTGAGGCCATGCCGACACCATCAGCCGCCAAAGCGTCTGCGGCGGCTGATGGACCGGCGGGTGTCCGCGAAGCTAAAACCAGGCGCCCTGCACACCCAGGATCACGGCAAGGAGCGAGATGAAAAGCCCGATGCCGGAGAAGATGGCGACCCCAATGAACTCGGACGTGTCGGAGCGCTTGGCAGGAACTGCGGAACGTTCGGTGTAAATACGCGGTGCTGAAATCGAAGAATAAATGCGAGCTGCCTTTGGCATCAGGGGCTCCCTTAAATGGGTCTTATGACCTCTGCCCGTAGAAATGTCTTGGCAGCACGCGCGAAGGTTCAACGCATCACGCAAGCTTCAGAAAATACGTCTCGCCAGGTGTGGGAACCGGCCGGCGCAACCGTGTCTCGCGCGCCGACCGATTCAATTTTCGCAAACGTCGATCAACCGCGATAGATCGGCGCGCCGGCTGGCGAAGCAACCGCGCCGCCGTCGACGAAGATCTCCTGCCCTTGAATATGCGCGGCGTCTTCGGAAGCGAGGAACAACACCGTCTTCGAAATGTGATCCGGTTCACCAATGCGTCCCAACGGCGTCGATAGTCCGATGCGCTTCTCGAACGCCTTCTCCGCTTCGGGCGTTGCGATCGCCGCGCCCCAGATCGGCGTGCGGATCGCACCCGGCGCAACGACATTCACGCGGATTCCGCGCGGCGACAGTTCCGAGGCCATGATCCGCGCCATCGCGCGCACGCCGGCCTTCGCAGCACCGTAAGCGGAGTAACCGGGAATCCCGAGCACGGAGATCACCGAGCCGTTGAGGATGATCGAGGCGTTGTCGTTGAGATAAGGCAGCGCCGACTGCACGGTGAAGAACACGCCGGTGAGATTGGTGCTGATGACCTTCTCGAAGGTCTCGAGCGTTGCCGATCCCAGCGGCGTGCCGCCGGGGATGCCGGCATTGGCGAACACGATGTCGAGCTTGCCGAACTTCTCAGCGCCCTGCTTGATCGCGGCTTCCGTCGCGGCGATGTCGGTCGCATCGGCCGCGACTGCGAGCGCGTTCGGACCGAGCTGCTTCGCGGCCGCCTCCAGCGTCTCCTTGTTGCGCCCGGTGATGATCACCTTGGCGCCCTCGGCCACGAACAGCTTTGCCGTTGCCAGTCCAATGCCGCTATTGCCGCCGGTAATCAGCGCCGTCTTGTTCTTCAGCCTCACGCTCGTCTCCAGTGGTTGCATTATAAAACTATGTTGCGTCTAGGGCAGATAGTTTTATTATGCAACCACACAAGCGCGTGATCAGCGCCAAAATCGGGCGAATGCGACAGGACTACGACGATGGTGAAACGAACGAGTTTTGAGGGTGACGGTTGCCCGGTCGCGCGATCGCTGGAGGCGATCGGCGATTGGTGGACGCTCCTGATCATCCGCGAAGCGATGCTCGGCCTGAGCCGCTTCGGCGAGTTTCAGAACAAGCTCGGCATGGCCAAGAACATCTTGTCAGTGCGGCTGCGATCAATGGTCGAGCACGGCATTCTGGCGACTGCCCCCGCCTCCGACGGCAGCGCCTACCACGAATACGTGCTGACGCCGAAGGGACGCGGCCTCTTCCCGATCCTGGTCGCGCTCCGGCAATGGAGCGAGGAGTTCGACGATACGCCTGAGGAGATCGACACCATCATGGTCGATCGCGCGAAAGGCCGCGCCGTGAAGAAGCTCGAGCTGCACGCCGAGGATGGACGATTGCTCAGCCTGGCCGATATCACCTTGAAACCGCGGCCGGTGCCGCGGCGAAGATCGGCTTGATGATGGCAGACAGCGTCACCACACCCGTCATTGCGAGGAGCCCTTGCGACGAAGCAATCCAGACTGCCACCGCGGAGACAGTCTGGATTGCTTCGCTGCGCTCGCAATGACGACGCGGGGGGACTTGTACAAAAGGTAGACGGCGTCGAAGATGACGAGATACCGCAAAGTGGCGCCACCATGCCCCTGCTCGCCATCGTCTACTTTTCAATCTCCGGCACCACCGAGAGGCTGGCGCATGCGATGGCGCGCGGTGCGGCTGGAATGACGGAGATCGCGCTGTGTCAGATCACCGGCGACGACATCGTGTCAGGCCGTTTCCAGAATGAGGGCCTGCTGGAAACGATCGACCGTGCCGAGGCAGTCGCGTTTGGCAGCCCGACCTACATGGGCGGACCAGCAGCCCAATTCAAAGCCTTCGCAGACGCTTCAAGTGATCGATGGAGCCAGCAGCGATGGGCCAACAAGATCGCGGGCGGATTCACGACCGGCGCGTGTGCAAGCGGCGATCAACTCCACACGCTCACCTACTTTTCCATTCTGGCTGCCCAGCACGGCATGCTCTGGTGCGGGCTGGATCTCCCGGGCGGAGAGGATCCGAGCGGCCGCAATCGCCTGGGCAGCCAGCTTGGCCTGGCGACACATTTGGTCGACGGCGCCCTGCCTCAGAGCGACATCAGCACCGCCGCATATCTCGGCCAGCGATTGGCGAAGATGGCTGGGCGCAACGGCTGACCGCACCGTCATCCTGAGGTGCTCGTCATGCGAAGCAGGACGAGCCTCGAAGGACGACGGCCCGGCTGCATCTCGGCCGTTCATCCTTCGAGGCTCCCGGCGCGATGCTTCGCATCGCGCCACTCGCGCCTCCAGCGACGAGCGCTACGCTCTCGCGCGGGGATGACGGTCGGACAGCGGCGCGCTCAAGTCTCGCACCGCCGCCCCTTACGACAGCTTGCGCTTGCTCCGCAGCCTTAAGTGCTCGTCGGCCTCGAGCTTGGTCATCCCTAAGAGATAATGCAGCACATCGAGCTTGTGGCGCTCGGCGAGCTTGCGCAGCGCGCCCGCCTGCTCGGCGATGAAGCCCACGGCTTCATCGACCCCGCCCTCCCCCGGTTCCTCGTTGCGCGAGCCTTCCCGCACGCCCAATGCGGCGCGCGCGCGTTTCTTTCCTGGCTTTGCCACCAGCCCCATCCGAATCCATGCCCGCTGGGGACATTACGCCTACATCGGCCGCAACTCCAAGGTGGTAATTTGCAACTTTCTCGATATGAAACTTTTCCCATTTCGCTGGGCTTCAACACCCTTCGATTTGACAGCGAGGGCCTCACCACCCATGTTCGGATCGAAACGGCCGACCCGAATCTCGTCGATTTCGGCCCTATATTTCCCCGTAAGTTACTGGAACTACATGAATATCGTCATTGTGGAGTCGCCGGCGAAAGCCAAGACGATCAACAAGTATTTGGGCTCGTCCTATGAGGTTCTGGCCTCGTTCGGCCATGTCCGCGACCTTCCCGCAAAGAACGGTTCCGTCGATCCCGACGCCAATTTCAAGATGATCTGGGAGATCGACCCCAAGGCGGCCGGCCGGCTCAACGACATCGCCAGGTCTCTGAAGGGCGCCGACCGCCTGATTCTGGCGACCGACCCTGATCGCGAGGGCGAGGCCATCTCCTGGCACGTGCTGGAGGTGCTGAAAGAAAAACGCGCGCTGAAGGACCACAAGATCGAGCGCGTGGTGTTCAATGCGATCACCAAGCAGGCGGTCACGGACGCGATGAAGCATCCGCGCCAGATCGACGGCGCACTGGTCGACGCCTATATGGCGCGCCGCGCACTGGACTATCTGGTCGGCTTCACGCTCTCCCCCGTGCTGTGGCGCAAGCTGCCGGGCGCCCGCTCGGCCGGGCGTGTCCAGTCGGTGGCGCTGCGTCTGGTCTGCGACCGCGAGCTCGAGATCGAGAAATTCGTTGCCCGCGAATACTGGTCGCTGATCGCGACCCTGCTGACGCCGCGCGGCGACACCTTCGAGGCCCGCCTGGTCGGCGCCGACGGCAAGAAGATCCAGCGTCTCGACATCGGCACCGGCGCGGAAGCCGAAGACTTCAAGAAGGCGCTGGAAACAGCCAGCTACGCCGTGACCGCGGTCGACGCGAAGCCGGCCCGGCGCAATCCGCAGGCGCCCTTCACCACCTCGACGCTGCAGCAGGAAGCCAGCCGCAAATACGGCTTTGCGCCCGCGCACACCATGCGCATCGCGCAGCGTCTTTATGAAGGCATCGACATCGGCGGCGAGACCACCGGACTCATTACTTATATGCGTACCGACGGCGTGCAGATCGATCCGTCCGCGATCACCCAGGCGCGCAAGGTGATCGGCGAGGATTACGGCAACGCCTACGTGCCGGACGCCCCACGCCAGTACCAGGCCAAGGCCAAGAACGCCCAGGAAGCGCACGAAGCGATCCGCCCGACCGACATGTCGCGCCGTCCTGCCAGCATGAGCCGCAAGCTCGATGCCGATCAGGCGCGGCTCTACGAGCTGATCTGGAAGCGCACCATCGCGAGCCAGATGGAATCGGCCGAGCTCGAGCGCACCACCGTCGACATCACAGCGAAGGCCGGCGCCCGCACGCTGGAGCTGCGCGCCACCGGCCAGGTCGTCAAGTTCGACGGTTTTCTGGCGCTCTACCAGGAAGGCCGCGACGACGAGGAGGACGAAGACTCACGCCGCCTCCCGGCGATGAGCCCGAAAGACGCGCTCAAGCGGCAGTCGCTGTCCGTCACCCAGCATTTCACCGAGCCGCCGCCGCGCTTCTCTGAGGCGTCGCTGGTCAAGCGCATGGAAGAGCTCGGCATCGGCCGGCCCTCGACCTATGCCTCGATCCTGCAGGTGCTGAAGGACCGCGGCTATGTCAAGCTGGAGAAGAAGCGCCTGCATGGCGAGGACAAGGGCCGCGTCGTGGTCGCGTTCCTTGAAAGCTTCTTCAGCCGCTACGTCGAATACGACTTCACGGCCAATCTGGAGGAGCAGCTCGACCGCATCTCCAACAACGAGATCTCATGGCAGCAGGTGCTGAAGGATTTCTGGACCGGCTTCATCGGTGCCGTCGACGAGATCAAGGATCTGCGCGTCGCCCAGGTGCTGGACGTGCTCGACGACCTGCTCGGACAGCACATCTATCCGCCCCGCACCGATGGCGGCGACATCCGGCAGTGCCCGAGCTGCGGCAACGGCCGGCTGAATCTGAAGGCCGGCAAGTTCGGCGCCTTCGTCGGCTGCTCGAACTATCCGGAGTGCCGCTACACCCGTCAGCTCGCCGCCGACAGCGAGACCACCGCGGACCGTTCGCTCGGCCAGGATCCCGACACCGGTCGCGACGTCTGGGTCAAGGCCGGCCGCTTTGGTCCCTACATCCAGCTCGGCGAGCAGAAGGATTATGAGGAAGGCGAGAAGCCGAAGCGCGCGGGCATCCCGAAGGGCACCTCGCCCGGCGATGTCGATCTCGAGCTTGCGCTGAAGCTGTTGTCGCTGCCGCGCGAGATCGGCAAGCATCCTGAGACCGGTGAGCCGATCACCGCCGGCCTCGGTCGCTTCGGGCCGTTCGTGAAGCACGAGAAGACCTACGCCAGCTTAGAAGCCGGCGATGAAGTGTTCGACATCGGCCTCAATCGCGCGGTCACGCTGATCGCCGAGAAGGTCGCCAAGGGTCCAAGCCGACGCTTCGGTGCCGATCCCGGCAAGACTATCGGCGACCATCCGACGCTCGGCACCGTCACCGTGAAGAGCGGCCGTTACGGCGCCTATGTCACCGCGGGCGGCGTCAACGCGACGATCCCCGCGGAGTTCGAAAAGGACACCGTGACGCTGCCGCAGGCGATCGCGCTGATCGACGAGCGCGCGGCCAAGGGCGGCGGCAAGAAGCCCAGGAAGGCGGCGAAGCCGGCCAAGGCCAAGAAAACTGCAGAGAAGACTGCGGATGGCGCCGAGGTCGCGCCGAAGAAGAAACCGGCCGCGAAGAAGGCGGCCAAAACCAAATCCGAATCCACCAGCAAGGCGCGCGCCGCCGTGCCGTCGACCGCCAAGACTTCAGCAGTCAAGACGTCGCCGACCAAGGTGTCCGCCGCCAAAGCTCCGGCCAAGAAAAGTGCCGGCACGACTTAAGAGGTTAAGTGAAACGCAAGAATGACCATGGCTTTCCCGACAGGAGCGCCATCGTCGCCTTCATCAAGGCAAATCATGGAAACGTCGGGACCCGCGAGATTGCGCGCGAGTTCGGCCTGAAGAACGCCGATCGCATCGAGCTCAAGCGCCTGCTGCGCGAGCTTGCCGACGACGGCACCATCAAGAAGAAACGCCACAAGGTTTCCGAGCCGGACAGCCTGCCGTCGACGCTGGTTGCCGATATCACCGGCCGCGACGCTGACGGCGAGCTGATCGCCTCCCCCACCGAATGGGACGAGGTCGAAAGCGGCGAGCCGCCCAAAATTCTCATCGCAATGCCGCGCCGACCAAAGCCAGGCACGGCCGCCGGCGTCGGCGACCGCGCGCTGCTGCGGGTCGAGCCAACCAACGAGACCGAAGGCCCGGCCTATTGCGGCCACATCATCAAGGTCTTCGACAAGACCAAGAGCCGCATCCTCGGCGTGTTCCGCAGCCTGCCTGAAGGCGGCGGACGGCTGATCCCGGTCGACAAGAAGTCCGCCGACCGCGAGCTGAACATCGCAGCCGCTGACGCGCACGGCGCGCAGGACGGCGACCTCGTCAGCGTCGATATCGTCCGCTCCCGCGCCTTTGGGCTCGCCTCCGGCCGGGTCAAGGAGAAGCTCGGCTCGGTCAAGTCGGAGAAGGCGATCAGCCTGATCGCGATCTATGCCCACGATATTCCGCTGCAATTCTCCTCCGCCGCGGAGCGCGAGGCCGAAGCGGCAGAGCCGGCGAACCTCAAAGGCCGCGAGGACTGGCGCGACGTGCCGCTCGTCACCATCGATCCGCCGGACGCCAAGGATCACGACGACGCGGTGCACGCGCAGCCCGATCCCGATCCGAACAACAAGGGCGGCTTCATCGTCGATGTCGCCATTGCGGATGTGAGCTTCTACGTGCGGCCGGGCACCGCGCTCGACCGCGCCGCGCTCGACCGCGGCAACTCGGTCTATTTCCCCGACCGCGTCGTGCCGATGCTGCCCGAACGCATCTCGAACAATCTGTGCTCGCTGGTGCCGGGCGAGCCGCGCGGCGCGCTCGCGGTGCGGATGATTATTGCGCCTGACGGCCGTAAGCGTTCGCACTCATTCCATCGCATCCTGATGCGCTCGGCCGCGAAGCTGAGCTACGCACAGGCGCAGGCTGCGATTGACGGCCGGCCGGACGACACCACCGGCCCCCTGCTCGATACGATCCTGAGGCCACTCTACGCGGCTTACGCCTGCGTCAAGCGCGCCCGCGACGAGCGCGATCCGCTCAATCTCGATCTGCCCGAGCGCAAGATCCTCTTGAAGAGCGACGGCACGGTCGACCGCGTCGTCGTCCCTGACAGGCTCGATGCGCACAAGCTGATCGAGGAGTTCATGATCCTCGCCAACGTCGCGGCGGCGGAAATGCTCGAGAAGAAATCGCTGCCGCTGATCTACCGCGTGCATGACGAGCCGACGCTGGAGAAGGTCCACGCGCTCTCGGAGTTTTTGCAGACACTCGACGTCCCCTTCGCCAAAGGCGGCGCGTTGCGCCCCGCTCTGTTCAACCGCGTGCTGGCGCAGCTCGAAGGCCACGACCACTTCCCGCTGGTCAGCGAAGTCGTGCTGCGCGCGCAGGCGCAGGCGGAATATTCATCCGAGAATTACGGTCATTTCGGCCTGAATTTGCGCCGTTATGCGCATTTCACCTCGCCGATCCGCCGCTATGCCGACCTCGTCGTGCACCGCGCGCTGGTCCGCGCACTTGGGCTTGGCGAAGGCGCCCTGCTCGACAGCGAGACGGCGGAATCGCTCGGCGAAGTCGCCGCCCACATTTCGCTGACCGAGCGGCGCGCGATGAAGGCCGAGCGCGAGACCGTCGACCGCCTGATCGCGCACCATCTCGCCGACCGCATCGGCGCGAGTTTTCAGGGCCGCGTCTCCGGCGTCACGCGCGCAGGGCTCTTTGTTAAACTCGCTGAAACCGGCGCCGACGGATTGATCCCGATCCGATCCCTTGGCACGGAATATTTCAACTATGACGAGGGCCGCCACGCGCTGGTCGGCACCCGCAGCCGCACCATGTACCAGCTCGGCGACGTCGTTGATGTCCGCCTGATCGAGGCAGCTCCCATCGCAGGCGCGCTGCGTTTCGAGCTGCTTTCGTCATCCAGCGAGACCGCGCCGCGCGACCGCAGGCAAGCTGGTCCGCAACGCCGTCCCGCGTTCAAGGCACATCCCGGACGCAGCCCGGACAAAAAACACAAGCCGCCGAAGCGAAAGCCCGGCAAGAAGGACAAAGGAAAGAACAAGGGCAAAGGCAAGAAGGGCAAGGCATGGTGACCATGAGCACGGCCCCAAAGATCTGGACGCGCGAGACTGGCCTCGTCGAAAAGCGCGACCTCTGGGCGGCGATGAAACGCGGTTTTCGCGGCCGTTGCCCGCGCTGCGGGCAAGCAAAACTGTTCCGCGCCTTCCTGAAGACGGCGGACAATTGCGCGAAATGCGGCCTCGACTTCACGCCGCATCGTGCCGACGATTTGCCCGCCTATCTCGTGATCGTCATCGTCGGCCACATTACCGTGCCGAGCATTTTGTGGATCGAGACCAATTACACGACACCGGTCTGGTTGACCTTTGCCGCCTATTTGCCCTTCACCTTCTTCGCCTCGCTCGCCCTGTTGCAGCCCGTGAAGGGAGCTGTGGTCGGCTTGCAATGGGCTCTGCGCATGCACGGGTTTGACGACACCCCGCCGGATGGTATTCCGCCGGTGTAAGCAAAATAAATAAAAGCGGTTTGGGTGAGGACATGACGGATATTGCGCAGGACGAAAAGGCTGAGGTCCACGATCAGAAGGAAGCCGATCACCATCCCTATTTCCGTCCCCGGGATGCCGCGACGCTGATCCTGGTCGATCGCAGCGACAGCGTTCCAAAAGTCCTGGTCGGCAAGCGCCACGACAAGGTGGTGTTCATGCCCGGCAAGTTCGTCTTCCCCGGCGGCCGCGTCGACAAGGACGATTATCGCGTGCCAGTCGCGGCCCCCATCACCACGCAGCTAGAGACCAATCTCGCCAAGGGCAGCCCGAAGACCCCGGCCTCGCGCGCAAAATCGCTAGCCATCGCCGCGATCCGCGAGGCCTGCGAGGAGACCGGTCTCTGCTTGGGGCGCAAGAGCGAAGGCAAGGCCAAGCTCGAAGGCGCCTGGAAGCCGTTTGCGGATGCGGGCCTGCTGCCAGATCCGTCCAGCCTGTTCCTGATCGCGCGCGCGATCACCCCGCCCGGCCGCGTCAAGCGGTTCGACACGCGCTTCTTCACGGCGGATGCGTCGGCGATCACCCACCGCGTCGAGGGCGTCATCCATGCCGATGCGGAGCTGGTCGAACTGGTCTGGGTCGAGCTCGGCTCGAAGCCGCTTGCCGACCTGCATCCGATGACGCGCAACGTGCTCAACGAGCTCGATACCCGCCTTGCCACCGGCCCGCTGCGCCACGACGCGCCGGTGCCGTTCTTCCATTTCTACGGCGGCAAGATGCACAAGGATATTTTGAGCTGATCCAGCCACCGATCTCACTAAGCTCACTCACGCGATTAGCAAGCTCAGCGCCGCACCTCTGAAGGCACGGTCTTCGCAGCCGCCTTGTCCGTGGCCGATCGCCCAATGCCGGGGCCACGAAAGCTGCTCCAGGCCTTGCGCCGACGCAGAAGTGAAGGACGACCAAAGAGGAGAGTTGTGATCGCGGTACAGGAGACCACCTGGCCCCATATCCGGGTAGATCGTCACGTGAATATCGAAACCGTCGCCTGCTGGAAGATCAGGTCCGAACCAATAGGACGGACTGCGCCCCGGCTCACGACCAACGATGGCTGTCAGGGTTTGCTTCGGTCCCCGGAGCCCGAGCCAGAACGGCGCGATCGAACCAGGCGCGAAGGCCGTAAAAATCGTCTGGGCTGACGCGACATCGGTCGCGGCGCTTTGCCCCACCAGTCTCAGCTCGATCCGACGTCCGCTCGTCACAAGTCCGCTAAACGGCGCATCGACATCTCCGGGCGGCAGCACTCTCCATCCGGCGGCATCAGGAGCGGGCAACGGCCATTCCATCCTCTCCCTGACGGCTCCGTCGATATCGAGCACCTGATAACGCATGCCCTCCTCGTCAAGCGCGGCCTGAACGCAATGCAGATACTCGACGCCTTCCGGCATCCTGTGAGCCGTTCCCGCGCCCGCAGTGCAGATCTGCAGGACACCGCGATGCGCTTGCACATCGAAGGCGAGGATGTGGCTGCACAGGTAGGCAAGCACGTTTTCGTTCACCAGGATGTCCCAAAACGGGCGAGCGTATTCGTGGCCGATCTCGCGCTGATACGTCCCCGTAAAGCCGTTGACAGGAAACACCGGGTGATGGCCAAGGACGAGCTTATGTCGGGCATCGCCATGTTCTCTGAGCGTTGCTTCCAGCCACGCGAGCTCGACATGGCCCTCACCGCCAAGGCCGCTCCAGAGCGTGTTGACGAACACCATCACGAGGTCGCCGCGCCGCACGAAGTAGGAGAGACCGGCTTGCCCTGCAGGCCCATTGTCCGGCAGGTCCAGTACCGCGCGAAACACTGCCTCGCTCATCACGTCGTAGGTCGTGTGATTGCCGGTTGTGTGCCACATCGGAATGGCCGCACGGTCGAGCCAGGCCATTTCCGTGTCCAGCCAATAGCGCCACTGCGCGCGCAGAGCGTCCGGATCCGGCGTTAGTCCAATGATCTCATCGCCCGGAAACAAAATGAATTCAGGCTGCGGTCTGAGGCGTTGAACGACCGCGTTGACCGAGGCGAAGGTCTTCTCGTGCGGTGCACCCGGCACGCCCGAACAGGCATCGCCATACAAGAGAAATTGATGGCCTTTGCCGCGCGATAGAATCGCGGGAATGGAATTGTTCGCAGAGGTCATGGCCTTCCATTGCGGTGTTCGGCCGCGAGGATGGCAATTTCCGGAGCAGGTCGCAACAGGTCGTGGCTAGGCCTTCTATGGAACGGCGCGCGGGAAGCTTGAGCGCTCGCCCGATCTCGTTTGCCGTCTCTGCGGCCCGATGGATTCCGGGCTCGCCGCTACGCGGCGCCCCGGAATGACGGGATTGTGCTGAGCAGATCGCGAAAAACAAAAAATTCTTCCCACCTTCCCCAATGGCGGAGTTCCCCGGCGTGCCTATGTCTTTCTCCAACGACACCAGAACGGGATTTAGGGCGCGATGGCACAACGGCAACTCAAGCTTGGCGCGTTCATGCGCCCGATCAGCATCCACACCGGCGCGTGGCGGTATCCCGGGGCCTGGCCCGACGCCAATTTTAATTTTGGCCACATCAAGACGCTGATCAGGAAGCTCGAGGCCGGCAAGTTCGACGCCTTCTTCATGGCCGATCACCTTGCCGTACTGAACATGCCGGTCAATGCGCTCAAGCGCAGCCACACCGTGACCTCGTTCGAGCCGTTCACGCTGCTGTCGGCACTGTCGGCCGTCACCGAGCGCATCGGCCTGATCGCGACCGGGTCGACCACGTTCGACGAGCCCTATCACGTGGCACGCCGCTTCGCCTCGCTCGACCATCTCAGCGGCGGGCGTGCGGGGTGGAACATCGTCACCACCTCGAACCCGGATGCGGCGCTGAATTTCGGCCTCGACGACCACATGGAGCATGCCGAGCGCTACAAGCGCGCCCGCGAATTCTACGACGTCGTCACGGGCTTGTGGGACTCCTTCGCCGATGACGCCTTCGTGCGTGACGTCGACAGCGGCTTGTTCTTCGATCCCTCGAAGATGCATGTGCTCGACCACAACGGCAAATATCTGAAGGTGCGCGGCCCCCTCAACATCGCCCGCCCCGTGCAGGGCTGGCCGCTGATCGTGCAGGCCGGCGCCTCGGAAGACGGCAGGCAGCTCGCGGCCGAGACGGCGGAAGCCGTCTTCACCGGCGGCGGCAGCCTTGCCGATGGGCAAAAGCTTTATGCCGACATCAAGGGCCGCATGGAGACAATCGGCCGCGATCCCGAGCATCTGAAGATTCTCCCCGGCGCTTTCGTCGTGGTCGGCGACAGCATCGAGGAAGCCAAGGAGAAGCGCGCTCTGCTCGACAGCCGCGTGCACTATGACAGCGCCATCGCCTCGCTCTCGGTCATCCTCGGCACCGATGCCTCCGGCTTCGATCCGGATGGGCAACTGCCTGACATCCCGGAAACCAACGCCAGCAAGAGCGGCCGGCAGCGCATGGTCGACCTCGCCAGGCGCGACAAGCTCACGGTGCGCCAGCTCGCCCAGCGCGTCGGCGGCTACGGCGGGCTGGCCTTCGTCGGCACGGCGAAAACCATCGCCGACCAGATGGAGGAGTGGCTGGTCGGACGCGGCTCCGACGGCTTCAACATCATGTTCCCGTTCCTGCCCGCCGGCCTCGACGATTTCGTCGACAAGGTGGTCCCGGAGCTGCAGCGGCGCGGGATTTTCCGGAAAGAATATGAAGGGCCCACTTTGAGGGAGAATCTGGGCCTTCCCCGGCCGAAAAACCGGTTCTTCGAGGCCTGATGGGCCCGATTCGAGTGGTTCTCGGGATGTGAAACCTTGACATCAGGCGGTTTCTGGCTAGGTTGCCGGCCAACGCGGGCCGTTTGGCCGGCTCCAGATTCCCCAATATTCTGAGGTTCAGAACATGGCCAAAGCGGTCACCATCAAGGTCAAGCTCGTGTCCTCGGCGGACACCGGCTTCTACTACGTCGCCAAGAAGAATTCGCGCACCATGACCGACAAGCTGGTCAAGAAGAAGTACGATCCCGTGGCGCGCAAGCACGTCGAATTCCGCGAAGCCAAGATCAAGTAAGATCGGCGCAGCGTTGAAGAGTTTGCGGGGCCCTTGCGGGCCCCGTTTTCGTTTGGGCCGCTCCCTCATGTCCCGGACGCGCCCCGAGGTCATTGGCGAGGCGCCGCCAGCCTCGCGAAATCCTGGCGTGGTTAGATGGGGTGGCCTCGCTCTTCAATTGCGAGGCTCCTAGGACCTCCATCGCTCTCAGTCGTCAGCCCGGAGCGCGACAATTTCCAGCCGTTCATGAATCGCAGCGAGCGCCGGGCCACGGCCAGGCCATCCGGACAAGCGACGCCGGCGGCGCTTAGCCAGACCGGCTTCACGCATCTTCAATCGGGACGAATTGCCGAGGCCGAGCTTTGCTGCCAGCAGGCCCTGACGCTGGACGAGCAACACCCGGATGCTCTCCACTTGCTGGGCGTGATTTGCTTTCACGCGCAGCAGCCCGACGCCGCGGTGGAATGGATCGGGCGCGCGGTCCGGCAGGCGCCGAGGGCAGAGTATTCCTTAAGTCTCGCCACGATCCTGGAGCGGCAGGGTCGGCTCGAGGACGCACGGCAACATTACAGCCAAGCCTTGCGCCTCAAGCCCGATGATGCGGGCCTATGGAATCACGTCGGCAACTTGCTCTGGCAAGTCGCGCAGGGCGACGAAGCTGTGCTGCATTACCAGCAGGCCCTGACGCTGAATCCGCAATATTGGGAGCCAGCGCAAAACTGCGGCATGTTGCTGCTAGAACTCGGCCGGCATGCGGAAGCGCTGGAATGCTTCAATACAGCCGAGAAGCTGAATCGGAATTCCGCAGCCCTGTACCAAATGCGCGCCGTTTGCCTTTCGGCCGTAAACCGGTTCGACGAAGCGCAAGCGGACTACGAAACATCCGTTGCGCTGGATCCGAGCCTCGCGGAGACGCACAACAATCTCGGCCTGCTGCATTGGCGATTTGGCCGACTGGAACAGGCCTTTGCCTGCTTCGATCGGGCGCTGGCGCTTCGCCCGGATTTTCATGCCGTGCTCAACAACAAGGCCGTGGTCCTGTTGCATCTGCAATTGCTGGATGAAGCGTTCGCGACCCTGCAGAGATCGCAGGCGGCTGCCCCCGACGATGCGCAGACGCTGTTCTATCTGGCGACGCTTCAGCTCCTGACCGGCGATTTCGAGCGCGGCTGGCTTGCGCGCGAGGCGCGCTGGCGGCTTCCATCCGTCGGCCTGGTCGATCGCGGCTTTTCGCAAGCGCTTTGGCGTGGTGACCAGCCGCTCGAAGGCAAGACCATCTTGCTGCACTCCGATGAGGGACTGGGCGATGCGATTCAGTTCGCCCGCTATGTGCCGATGGTGGCCGCGCTCGGAGCCAGGGTCATCCTGGAGGTCGAACCTCCGATCCAGCAGTGTCTCGGCGGCATCGCCGGGGTCGCAGAGTGTGTCGGCCGGTCGTCTCCGCGGGCGTTCGACCTGCACTGCCCGCTTGGAGCGCTGCCGTTGGCGTTCAAGACGCGGCTGGATGCGATCCCGCTTGCGGAAGGCTACATTCCCGCGCCTCCCGCAGCGCGCGTGAAGGCCTGGGAGGACCGGCTTGGTCCCCACACCTGCTTCCGCGTCGGTCTGGTCTGGGCGGGTAATCCCGATCACAAGAACGATCACAATCGATCGATGGCGCTGCGCGCACTTGCGCCGCTGCTCGATTGCGACGTCCAGTTCGTCTCCTTGCAGAAAGGCGTCCGCGATCACGACCGGGCCTTCCTTGCCGAACGCCGTGACATCGTCGACATCACGGAACATCTGACGGACTTCAGCGAAACGGCGGCGCTGATGTCCTGCCTCGATCTGGTGATCTCGGTCGACACCAGCGTCGCTCACCTCGCCGGCGCGCTGGGCGCCCCCGTCTGGACGCTATTGCCCTTCAACCCGGACTGGCGCTGGCTGCTGAATCGCGACGACAGCCCGTGGTATCGGTCGATGAAGCTGTTCAGGCAGCCCACGCGCGGCGACTGGGCCAGCGTGGTGGACGACGTTCGCCGCGAACTCGAGAGGCAGCTCGCCGCACGGCGGGCGCAGCGCGCCACGTCTCGACGATAGCGCTGGCTATTGCCGGGCAACGGGCGCATGGTCGCCCCGCCAGCGTCGGTTGAGCCCCTCTTGTCGAAAAGGCAGGCCCACATGACCATCCGCTCGCGGCGAGAAACCGTCACGTTCAGACATCCGTTTCGGATCCGCGGCATCGAGCGGCTGCTGCCCGCTGGCACATATGATGTCGTCACCGACGAGGAGGCGATCGAGGGTCTCAGCTTCCCGGTTTATCGCCGCGTCGCCACGATGATCACGGTGCCTTCGGAGAACGTCCGCGGCTCCATGGAGATGGTCTCGATCGGTTCGATCGATCTCGCCAATGCACAGGCTGCAGATGCAAGCGCCGCCAATGATTGACAGATAAACGTCAGGTGAGCTCTCAGCAGCCGCGGCAAATGTTCTTCAGCTTGGCCGCGGTTCGCGCTTCTTCTTCGACGAACGGATCCTTATAGCCGGACGGCGCATCGATATTGGCCATGGCGGGCTTCTTCGCCTTGGGAGGAAACGCCGCGTCATAGCAGGCCAGTCGCTCAGAGGTGCTTTCGATGGCTCGACAGCTTGGCTCCGCGGCGAGAGCAGCGCGCGCGAACAGGCCAAGCGCGGAGATCAGGACAAGTGTCGTCATTGGCGTTCTTATCCGGACGATTTTCATGTCGAGCATCCATTCATTGTTTCTGCTTGCCTGCCCAGGGTGGCGGCGCGCCGGTCCACGCTGGAAGCGCATCCCATTCGGACCATCGCATCCGGCGCTCCTCGTCTCCAACCCTGACAAAAACGAAGGGAGCGTCGTCCCGGCCGGTTTTTGAGCCGACGAAGGTTGCCGGAGTCCCGTAGGCGTCCCTGATGATTGCTGTGTTTGCCATGCAGACCGCCCTTCAAGATCAAGGCGGGAGCGCAATGCTCTCAGTCACCGATAACAGCCCGGCAGCGTGCGGTGATGCGAAGAGTGTAGCAGGCCCCTCCCCCGATAGCGAGGTCAATCGCGGTCGCTTGGGCTGGAGGCGGCGCCGGACGTCTCCGCGACCTCATCGGTCCACACTTTGAAGCTGAGAAGCGTGTTGGGTCCGAACGTCTGGGTGATCGGAACATCGGCGGCATCGCGTCCTTGCGCGATCAGGACGCGGCCAATTCGCGGAATGTTGTTGCGCGCATCGAAGGTATACCAGCGGCCGCCGAGATAGGCCTCGAACCAGCCGGCAAAATCGCCGGGCGAATACGGCGGCGGCATGCCGATATCGCCGAGATAACCGGTGCAATAGCGCGCGGGAATATTCATGCAGCGGCAGAACGAGATGGCCAGATGCGCGTAATCGCGGCAAACACCCTTGCGCTCGTTGAAGGCCTCCCACGCCGTCTTGGTTGCGCGGGCATGCTCATAGCCGAACGCGATATGACCGTGAACGAAGTCGCAAATCGCCTGGACCCGGGCCCAGCCCGGCGTTGTCTTCTCGAACAGCTTCCATGCGACGTCGGACAGCCGATCGGTCTCGCAGTACCGGCTCCCGAGGAGGTAAACGATGGTGTCCGGCGGCAGGTCCTCGACCGCGTGTTGCGCGGCTGAAGGCACGATCACATCGGGCAGACCGCTATCGCGCACTGTCCCGTCGGCGGAGAGGCGCACGCGACCGGCGGGCGCGACGATCCGGCTGCACCAGTTGCCGAAGCCGTCGCGATAAGGCGTGATCGGCACTGAGGGTTGGCTTGTGAGGTAATCGGGCACGATGATGTCGGAGGCCCGCGTGAAGTGAATGCCCATCACCGCGATCAAAGGCGTTGGTTGCGGAAACTCGTAGATCATCTCGAAGCCGACACGGATTTTCATGCGAAGGGCCCACTCCAGCTTGTTTTCTGAGAAAGGCACGTCGGCACCACGCGACTGCCTGGCGCCCTCTCCTGGGTGAGAACCGCCTCAGTCTATCGCGGGACGGGCAGCAGCTTCGTGCATGAACTCGCTCCGCCGATCGGCGGGAGCGAAATGGGCTCTCAGGCGCCGATGCCAGGTCCAACTCGGCGATCCCAGGACAATAGCCCCAAGGGCCCAAAGTTCAACTGCGTATCCGACGGATGAGGACAGTTCAGCGCATGCTGCCCTGGCCACAAGCGAAAACGAAACACCGCACGGAATAAAATCGCCGATTGAGCCGCCCGCACGCCAAAATCGTTGCCTGGATCGCCTGAACTAGAGAACGGAATTGCCCGCCGAACAGCTTAAAGTTGCGGAAGCGCGAAGGTGGGCAGGCGATGAACGGCGTGCGAACGGGATTTTTGGACTCCATCGGCAACACGCCATTGATCAGGTTGCGAATGGCGTCGGAGGCCACGGGCTGCGAGATCTACGGCAAGGCTGAATTTCTCAATCCCGGTGGCTCGATCAAGGATCGGGCGGCCCTCGCCATGATCAATGATGCCGAGCAGAGCGGCAAGCTCAGGCCCGGCGGCGTCATCGTCGAAGGCACGGCCGGAAATGTCGGCATCGGTATTGCGCTCGTGGCCAATGCACGCGGTTATCGAAGCGTGATCGTGATGCCCGACACGCAAAGTCAGGAAAAGAAGGATATGTTGCGGTTGTGCGGTGCGGACCTGCGACTGGTCCCCGCCGTTCCCTATTCGAATCCCGGTCACTACGCTCGCTACTCCGGCCAGCTCGCCGAAGAGCTCGGTGCGTTCTGGGCTAACCAGTTCGACAACGTCGCCAATCGCGAGGGTCACTACCGCACGACGGGACCTGAGATTTGGCAACAAACCGGCGGAAAAATCGACGGCTTTACGTGTGCCGTCGGCAGTGGGGGGACTTTGGGTGGGGTTGCGCGAGCGCTCAAGGAGCGCAATCCAGCCGTCAGGATTGCGCTCAGCGACCCCATGGGGGCCGCGCTCTACAACTGGTTCACCAAGGGCGAGCTGACGATCGAAGGAGACTCGATCACTGAAGGCATCGGGCAAGTGCGTGTGACAAGGAACCTGGAAGGCACGCCAATCGACGCGGCGTATCAGATCAGGGACGAGGAAGCGTTGCCCGTTCTATTCGACCTGATCGAGCATGAAGGACTTGTGCTCGGCGGGTCGAGTGCCATCAACATCGTTGGCGCCATGCGGCTCGCGCGCGACCTTGGCCCGGGCAAGACCATCGTGACCATCCTCGCGGATGGCGGACAGCGCTATCAATCCAAGCTGTTCAACCCGGATTTCCTGCGTCAGAAAAATCTCCCCACCCCACGTTGGATGCAATAGCAACCCGGCAGCGCGTGGCTGCCGAGTGTTTCTTCAGCCGACCTCTGCGGCTTCGAATGCCGACCACAGAGCTTCAACTTCTTGCCCCTGTCGTGCTGCCGGGCGGAACAGCCGTATCTCGATCGGGACCGCGGACTTGGCGTCCCCAGCCTCGACGAGCGAACCCGCCTCGATGTCGTCTTCCGCCAGCGTTCGAGGAAGCCAGGCGACACCGTCTCCGGACCTGACCATCGAGAGCAGCGTCGCGGCGAGATGCGACGTGAAGATCTTCTTCAGGTCCCTCTTCGCCAACTGGCTTGCCACGATGCGACCCAGCCCCGACTGCGGGCTGTAGGCCAGGTAGGGGACGGTCTCGTCGTTCTGCAGCGACCATCGCGGCTTCCGGCCGGCGTCAGCGATGCTGAGGGGAACGAGCGTGTCGGTACCCACGACGATGCTCTTGAACTGCCTGGTGTCGAGCCGGCTGCCCATGCTGCGGTGGTAGTGGCACAACAGGAACGACACGTCGCCCCGGAGCATCATCCGCTCGCACGCCAACATGCTATCCGAGACGAGATTGAGATTGCCCAAGGCGAGAATCTTCTCGCTGCTCCGAACCCACTTCGGAAAGAACGTGAACGACAGCACGTGCGTCGCCGCGATCGACAGCGGCCCCGTGCCCCGTCCGGCCACTTCGAGGGTTTCGCGGCGCAACTGATGCAGCGCCCGGGTCAGAATTTCGGCTTGGCCATGGAAATGCTCGCCGGCAGGCGTGAGCGTCACGCTGTGTGTCGTTCGAACGAATAGCGGCGCCCCCACCCATTCCTCCAATGCCCGGATCCGCCGGCTGAAGGCCGGCTGGGTCACGTGACGGGCTTCGGCCGCCTTGGAGAAGCTCAAGGTCTCCGAGAGAGCCAGATAATCCTCGAACCAGATCAGCTCCATCGGTGATGCCTAACCGGCATGACTAATCTCGGCAACAGCATTGGCGTTCTCTCCGGCCGAAGCCTACGGATCGTCGCAAGCTACACAACACCACAGCAGCACGGAAGCCGTTCCGGAGACCGGAGTGGCCCTTCCCAAACAGCGACAGAGGCCCCCAAGGCCCGGCATAGACGTAGCCGCCAGGGAGAAAACATTGAAAAATTCGCCTTCTTTCGGATATTTGAGCGAACTCTACGTGCAGGTCCTCCTTGCTATCGTGCTGGGCGGCCTGCTCGGTTATCTCTGGCCCCAGGTCGGAACCAGCCTTCAGCCGCTCGCCGACGGCTTCATCAAGCTGATCAAGATGCTGCTGTCGCCGATCATTTTCGGTACGGTCGTTGTCGGCATAGCCAGGATGAGCGACATCAAGGAGGTCGGCCGGATTGGCGTGAAGTCGCTGATCTACTTCGAGGTGGTCTCGACCTTGGCCCTTGTCATCGGCCTGGTCGTCGTCAACGTGATCAAGCCCGGCGCCGGCATGAACATCGACGCCAGCCACATCGATGCGGGATCGATCTCGGCCTACGTGAAGGCCGCCGACGGCAACCACGGCTTCGTGCAATTCCTGCTCGACATCATCCCGACCACGATCGTCGATGCCTTCGCCAAGGGGATGATGCTGCAGGTCATCCTGGTTTCGGTGCTGATCGGCATCGCCATGGTCCAGCTCGGCGACTACGGCAAGCCGTTGGTGAACGTCATCGACATCCTGCTGCACGCCCTGTTCCGGGTGGTGGCCATGGTCATGCGCCTCGCGCCGCTGGGCGCTGGAGCGGGAGTCGCCTTCACGATCGGGAAATACGGGATCGCGACGCTCTGGTCACTCGGCTATCTGATGCTCGGCGTCTACATTACCACGATCCTCTTCGTCGTATTGGTGCTCGGCGGCATCGCGGCGTGGGCCGGTTTTCCGCTGCCGCAGTTCTTGCGCTACTTCAAGGACGAGATCCTCATCGTCTTGGGCACCTGCTCGACGGAGGCGGTGATGCCGCAGATGCTGGTCAAGCTTGAGCGGCTCGGTTGCGACAAGACCGTCGTCGGCATGGTGCTGCCCACCGGCTACACGTTCAACGCCGACGGAACCTCCATTTACCTTTCGATGGCCGCTGTCTTCGTCGCTCAGGCGACGAACACGGATCTTTCTCTCGGCGACCAAATCGTCCTGCTGGGCGTGCTTCTTTTGACGTCGAAGGGATCGGCAGGCGTCGCCGGCGCTGGCTTCGTGACGCTCGCCGCAACCCTGTCGTCGATCCACACCGTTCCCGTCGCCGGCCTCGTTCTTCTGCTCGGCGTCGACCGCTTCATGAACGAAGCCCGCGCCGTGACCAATCTCATCGGCAACGGGATCGCGACGATCGCGATCGCCAAGTGGGACGGCGCCTTCGATCAGAAGCAGGCGATGGAAGCCATGCGGCTGCGCCATGACAAGCCCGCCACGGCCGAGACCGAAGTTCTGGCGACCGATCCCTAACCGAAGACATCAACAACCACAGAAAGATAACCGCCATGCGTATCGTAGACGTCGTCGAGACGACCAAGCCAATCTCGTCACCGATCCGGAATGCCTACATCGATTTTTCGAAGATGACTTCCAGCCTCGTCGCCGTCGTGACTGACGTCGTCCGCGATGGGCGGCGGGTGGTCGGCTATGGCTTCAATTCGAACGGCCGCTATGGTCAGGGCGGGCTGATCCGGGAGCGCTTTCGCGACCGCATCCTCGAAGCCGAACCCGCGAGCTTGCTGAACGACGATGGCACCAATCTCGATCCGCACCGCATCTGGACGAAGATGATGTCGAACGAGAAGCCCGGCGGTCACGGCGAGCGCTCGGTCGCGGTCGGAACGCTCGACATGGCGATCTGGGATGCGACCGCAAAGATTGCCGGCAAGCCCCTGTTTCGCCTGCTCGCGGACATGAAGGGCAAGGAGGCCAACCCGCGGGTCTTCGTCTACGCTGCCGGCGGCTACTACTATCCCGGCAAGGACAACTCCGCGCTGCAGGCGGAAATGCGCGGCTACCTGAACCGCGGCTACAACGTCGTGAAGATGAAGATCGGCGGCGCGTCGATCGACGAGGACCGCGGCCGCATCGAGGCCGTGCTCAAGGAGATCGGGTCGCAGGCCAGGCTGGCCGTCGATGCCAATGGTCGCTTCGATCTCGAGACCGGCATCGCCTATGCCAAGATGCTGCGCGAGTACCCGCTGTTCTGGTATGAGGAGATCGGCGATCCGCTCGACTACGCCCTCCAGGCCGCCGTCGCGGAATTCTATCCCGGCCCGATGGCCACGGGCGAGAACCTGTTCTCGCACCAGGACGCCCGCAACCTGCTCCGCTACGGCGGCATGCGTCCGGATCGCGACTGGCTGCAGTTCGACTGTGCTTTGTCCTATGGTCTCGTCGAATATCTCCGGACATTGGACGTCCTGGCCCAACATTGCTGGTCGCCGTCGCGATGCATCCCGCACGGCGGTCACCAGATGTCGTTGAACATCGCCGCCGGCCTGGGGCTCGGCGGCAACGAGAGCTACCCCGACCTCTTCCAGCCCTACGGCGGATTTCCGGATTCGGTCCGGGTTGAAGACGGCCATATCGTCATGCCGGACATTCCGGGCATCGGCTTCGAAGGCAAGTCGGATCTGATCAAGGTCATGCGCGAACTGGCCGAATAGGCCGGGCAGTTCAGGCGAAAGCGCCGTCACGAGCGATCCCGCATACGACAAGAAGTTCGTTGCGGGGTCGCTGGCATACATCAACGTTGGCGGCGGAAGCGGCCAGTCGCAACGAGGCGTCGCGACATCCGCTTCACACCTATGATGAGCCCGTGCCTCGCCTACGCCGTCCGCAACACCGGCGCCGGCGGCTGCGACGGCCGGATCAGCGCGAAGGCGACCTGGATGATGCCGCCGGCAAGGCCCAGCGCCACGCCGATGCGCCAGGCCATGGTGTAGGAGCCGAGCTGGTCGTAGATCAGCCCTCCTCCGTAGGCGCCGAGGAAGCTGCCGATCTGGTGGCTCATGAAGGCGAGGCCCTGGATCATGGCCTGCCAGCGCAGGCCGAACATCTCGGCGACGGCGCCTGCGACCAGCGGGCCGACGCCCATCCAGAGGAAGCCCATGATGGCGCCGAACAGCAGCGTCGATGCCGGTGTGGCCGGCAGCATGAAATACCAGGCGAGCGCGAGCGAGCGGAAGATGTAGATGCCGCCGAGCAGCGCCAGCTTGTTCCAGCGCTGGCCGGCCCAACCGAAGAACAGCGAGCCCAGCACGTTGAAGCCGCCGATCATGCCGAGCGTCTGCGCGCTCAGCATCGGATCGAGGCCGCAGATCGCCAGATACGACGGCAAATGCGTGGTGAGGAACACGAGCTGCATGCCGCAGACGAGATAGGCGCAGGTCATCACCACGAAGGAGGCGTTGCCGAACGCGGTCTTCGCCGCAATCGTGGCCGTGGCATCGCCGATGTCATCGGCGGCCGGCTTCGGCAGCGGAATCGCGTCGACACGGCCGGCGTACCAGGCCGCGGGAATCATCAGCACCGACATCACGACGAAGCCGGCGAGCCCGATGCGCCAGCCAAATCCCTCGTTGAGCATCTGCCCGATCGGCGCCGACAGCAGCGCGCCGAGCGAGCCCGCACCGGAGACGATGCCGAGCACGGTCGAGCGCACCGTTGCGGGCACCGCGCGTGCCGCCACGGACATCGCGATCGCAGCCGCAGTGCAGGCGAGCGAGGTGCCGATCAGCACGCCGGCGCCGATCATGATGGCGACAAGGCCGTTCGCGGTCGCCATCAGGATGAGGCCCACGATGTACATCAAGGCGCCCACGATCATGATCGGGCGAAAACCGTAGCGCGTGGTCATCGCACCGGCGAGAGGCTGGAGGAAGCCCCAGGCGAGATTCTGCACGGCGAGTGCCAGCGTGAAATCCGACACCGAGAGGTGGATGTCATGCGTCAGCGGCTGCATGAAGATGCCGAGCGATTGCCGCAGCCCCATGCTCAGCGTCAGCATGATCGAGGCACCGATCAGGATCGGCAATGTCGGACGCAGGACCTGCAACAGGGGCATTGTTGTTCTCCCTCATGGGCACGGCGCGCGTGCCGGCGTCTGCAATTCGCGCTGATTTTGGGTACACAGACCTGTGTAATTAGTCTATAGAAGGGTTGCACTGTCAAGCCAAGAGAAGCTCAAGAGAAGCTCAACAGGACTTATCCGGCCGCATGGCTCCCCCGCCCGCCCCACAGACGATGAAAGAGCGGATCCTCGAGACCGCCGACAAGCTGTTCTATCTGCAAGGCATTCGCGCCATCGGCGTCGACACCATCGCGGCCGAGATCGGCATCTCCAAGCGGACGCTCTACAACCACTTCCCGTCCAAGGACGCGCTGATCGCCGCCTATCTGGAACGCCGCTTCGTAGCCCAGCGCCCCTCCGACAAGCCGCCGGCCGAGCAGATTCTCGGCACCTTCGATTCGCTGGAGCGGCGCTTTTCGGCCAAGGATTTTCGCGGCTGCCCGTTCGTGAACGCAGTCGCCGAGCTCGGCCCCTCCGACCGCGCCGTGAAGAAGATCGCCATCGCCTTCAAGGAAAGCCGCCGCGTCTGGTTTCGCGAGCGGTTGAACGAGCTTGGCGTTGCGGATGCCGACGCGCTCGCAACGCAGCTCGTGCTGCTGGTCGATGGCTCGATTGCGCAAGACCTCGTCCGCGACGACCCCGCCATGGCGCGCGCGGCGAAGGAAGCGGCGAAGGTGCTGCTGCGGAACGCGGGGGTGGATGTGGGTGGTGCGGTGAAGCCGGTCATAAAGCGAGGCAAGCCCGCGCGGCAATCATAACTGTCGTCCCGGCGAAGGCCGGGACCCATAGCCACAGGCCGTAGTTTGACGAAGACTCGGAGTTATCAGCTCGTACCCACAACCTCTCCCTGGGGTTATGGGTCCCGGCCTTCGCCGGGACGACACTGAGGCTGAGGCGCTACGCCGCCTGCGACACCACGCGATTGCGCCCGTCGTGCTTGGCGCGGTAGAGGGCGGTGTCGGCGCGCTTGAGGACGTCGGCCACCGCCTCGCCCTTCTGCTCCAGCGTGGTGAGCCCGATCGAGATCGTGACCTCGATGCGCTTGGTGCCCTTGTGGACGGCAAAGGGCTCGCCCGCGATCGAGCGGCGCAGGCGCTCGGCAACCATGCCGGCGACGTGCAGATCGGTCTCCGGCATCACGATGACGAACTCCTCGCCACCATAGCGGCAGGCGAGATCGATGCCGCGGATCGACTTGCGCACGCGCACCGCGAATTCGCGCAGCACGTCGTCGCCGGCGTCGTGGCCGTAATTGTCGTTGATCGACTTGAAATAGTCGATGTCGAGGATCATCAGCGCCAGCGGCTTGCCGCGCGTGGATGCCTGCTCGGCCAGCGTCGCCAGATGGCTCTCCATGTAGCGGCGATTGTGCAGGCCGGTGAGCGCATCGGTGATCGCCATCTCGATCGAGTTCTGCACGTTATCGCGCAGATGATCGGTGTAGCGGCGGCGGCGGATCTGGGTGCGGGCGCGCGCCAGCAGCTCGGTCTTGTCGATGGGACGCAGCAGATAGTCGTTGACGCCGATCTCGAGACCACGAAGCAGCCGCGTGGCATTTTCCGCTTCCGCAATCGCGAGGATCGGCACGTGGCGGGTGCGCTCCAGCGAGCGGGCCTGGCTGCAGAGCCGGAGGCCGTCGAAATTGTTCAGGTCGAGCGAGACGATCAGCAGATCGTAATTGCCTTCGGCAGCGTGGAACAGCGCCTCGGTCGGATTCGACTCGACGTCGACGGTGTGCTCGGCGGCGAGGATCGTCGCCAGCCGCTCATAGGACGACTGCCGGTCGTCGACCAGCAGGATGCGGCCACCCTTGCCCGCATCGGCGATGGCGCTGCGTTCGGGCGCCTGCATGCCGATCTCGAGCGAGGTGATGGCGCGCATGCGCAGCTCGTCCGTCATCATCTTCAGCCGCGTCAGCGAGCGCACGCGCGCGATCAGCACGACGTCGGAAACGGGCTTGGTCAGGAAATCGTCGGCGCCGGCTTCCAGTCCGCGATTGCGGTCGGACGGGCTGTCGAGCGCAGTGACCATCACGACGGGAATGTGGTGCGTGGCCGGATCGGTCTTGAGGCGGCGGCAGACTTCAAAGCCGTCCATGTCGGGCATCATCACGTCAAGCAGGATGATGTCGCATTCGGCGCGACGGGCCAGCGCCAGCGCCTCGGTGCCGTTCGAGGCAGTCATCACGTCGAAATATTCGGCCGAGAGACGGGCTTCGAGCAGTTTGACGTTGGCGGGAACGTCGTCGACAACCAGGATACGCGCGGACACTTTGAACTCACTTCCTATCCGATAAAACGCCGGACCGTCTCGATGAATTTGCCGACCGAGATCGGCTTGGACAAATA
Organism: Bradyrhizobium sp. S3.3.6; assembly: GCF_040546905.1. Taxonomy (NCBI): domain Bacteria; kingdom Pseudomonadati; phylum Pseudomonadota; class Alphaproteobacteria; order Hyphomicrobiales; family Nitrobacteraceae; genus Bradyrhizobium; species Bradyrhizobium sp. S3.3.6. The sequence continues at coordinate 70,185 of NZ_JBEPOT010000004.1, forward strand.
GGCTTCGCACCCGCCCTCGCGGATGCGCTCTTCGTCGCCCTTCATCGCGAACGCCGTGACCGCGACGACGGGAATGGAGCGCAGCTCCGGATCGTCCTTGATCCAGCGCGTCACCTCGAGCCCCGAGACCTGCGGCAATTGAATATCCATCAGCACCAGGTCGGGCCGCATCTTGCGGACGAGGTCGAGCGCCTCGTAGCCGTTGCTGGTTCCCGAGGTCTGGTAGCCGTGCGCCTCCAACAGGTCGCGGAAGAGCTTCATGTTGAGCTCGTTGTCTTCCACGATCAGGACGGTCTTAGCCATCCCGCCCTCCTGTTTGGTCCCAAAGACCGATGCATGTGACGCCTCAGGCGCCGCTTTCCGGCGCTTCGAAAACTGGATTCAAACTAGCCTCAGATTCGCTTGAGTTTCGTTAAACCCGAGGGGCCACTTTCTGCGATGTGGTTTCCAGTTGCTTGTCTGGGGTCGCAAGACTCAGGCACGAGACTCACTCCCAAGACTCGGGCATGATCCAAAGTAGACACTGAAAGTTAATGGAAAGGCAAACCGGGCCCGTGAAAAAGCCTGTTCACAACCCTCGCGAAGTCGCTGAAATCGTTGCGATTCAGGCGCTGTCCTTTGTGGCGGGCGATCCCGAAAGGCTGGGCCTGTTCCTGGCTGAGACAGGGGTCGGCCCGGAGACGCTCCGGAACGCCGCCTCGGACCCCAATTTCCTGCTCAGCGTGCTCGATTTCGTGCTGCGCGATGACGACACCGTGAAGGCCTTTGCCAAGGCCTCGGAGCTGCATCCGACCAACGTTGCCGCAGCGCGGCAGGTGCTGGGCGATGCGCTCGGCGACCGGACCTGGGAGCGCGATGTGCCGTGAGCGCCGCCGATCCGGCCGGGCCCCGCTGCTTCTGCCGGGATTGTCTGGCCGATCTGGACATCGGTTTGCAGAATTTCGGCCTGCGGCGCTGTTCCGCCTGCGGATCCCCTCGCCTCGTCCGCCACCGCGCGCTCGCGAGCCTGACCATCGCCCATATCGACTGCGACGCCTTCTATGCAACGGTCGAGAAGCGCGACAATCCTGACATCGCCGACAAGCCCGTCATCATCGGCGGGGGAAGACGCGGCGTGGTGTCGGCCGCCTGCTACATCGCGCGCACCTATGGCGTGCGCTCGGCGATGCCGATGTTCAAGGCCCTGGAAGCCTGTCCGCATGCAATCGTGATCCCGCCCGACATGGCGAAATACGTGCGGGTCGGGCGCGAGGTGCGACAGGCCATGCAGGCGCTGACGCCGCTGGTCGAGCCGCTGTCGATCGACGAGGCCTTTCTCGATCTCTCCGGCACCGAGCGCGTGCACGGCATGATCCCGGCGAAGGTGCTGGCACGCTTTGCCCGAGACGTCGAGCGCGATGTCGGCATCTCCGTCTCGGTCGGCCTGTCCTGCAACAAGTTTTTGGCCAAGATCGCTTCCGATCTCGACAAGCCGCGCGGCTTTGCTGCGCTCGATCAGGAGGAAGCGCGCGCGATGCTGGCTTCGAGGCCGGTCGGCTTCATTTTCGGCGTGGGACCGGCGACGCAGGAGCGCCTGGTCCAGCGCGGCTTCCGCCTCATCGCCGACCTGCAGAAGGCCGACGAGATCGAGCTGATGCGGCAGTTTCCGAGCGACGGCCGCAGGCTGTGGCGGCTCGCCCGCGGCATCGACGACCGCCGCGTCGAGGCCGATCGCGGCGCCAAAACGATTTCGAGCGAGACCACATTCGAGACCGACATCCGCGACTTCGCCTCGCTGGAAAAGATCCTGTGGCGGCTGTGCGAGAAGACGTCGTCGCGGCTCAAGAGCAGCGAGCTTGCCGGCTCGACCGTCACGCTGAAATTGAAGACCGCCGATTTTCGTCAGCGCACGCGCTCGCAGTCGATCGCAGCGCCGACGCAGCTCGCCGCAAAGATTTTTTCGATCTGCCGCGAGATGCTGGCGAAAGAGATCGACGGCACTGCCTTCCGCCTGATGGGCGCCGGCGTCAGCGCGCTGCGCGAAGGCTCCCCCGCCGACGACACCGACATGCTCGACCGCCGCGCCGCGCATGCCGAGCGCGCGGTGGACAGCCTGCGCAAGAAGTTCGGCAGCGCCGCCGTCATTCGGGGCATCGCGTATGACGGGCCGGAGAAAGCGCAGGAATGATGGCAGAGTGCATCCACATCGTCATTGCGAGCGCAGCGAAGCAATCCAGACTGTCACCGCGGAAAGATTCTGGATTGCTTCGCTGCGCTCGCAATGACGGGATACGGCGGGCCCCGTTCCCGAGAGACAAACGGCTGTGACAGGTGAACGCGATCTCAGCGTGCTACTGAAGCACATGAAACCGGAGCTGCAGCCGGGCACCTTCGTGTTCTGCACCATCGCGGCAAACGAGCGCATTCCCGCAGGGCTCAATCCGCTGCTGATGTTCCGCGAGCAGGAAGGGACGACGCTGGTCATCCTGCGTGACGAGGCGCAAGCGGCAGGACTAAGCTACGCATTCCCCTCCCGCCTGATCACCCTGACGGTTCACTCCGCGCTCGATGCGGTCGGCTTTCTCGCCGCCATCACCGCCCGGCTCGCCGAATCCGGCATCAGCGTCAACGCTGTTTCGGCCTTCCACCACGACCACCTCTTCGTGCCGACCAACCGGGCCGACGACGCAATGATGCTGCTGCAAGAGATGTCAGTCCGTAGGATGGGTTGAGCCCTTGCGAAACCCATCTCTTCCCGCTCACCGCTCTCCGTAATCGTGGCCATCGTCACACTGATCGCCCGTTACCAACAAACAAGCGCGATGGGTTTCGCAAACGCTCAACCCATCTACGGGCTACGGGCTTTTCGAAAATGCCAGCATGGCAGAGTGCCACTGTTTTGCCCGACGCGTCAAATGGAATTCGCTAAATGCGAAATTTGTGCTGGCCTTGAATTGCTATCCCCGTGCAACCGCCCGTCTACTGTGCATGGGGTAGTTTTCCATTTTTTGCGGGAGCGTCAGCCGGCGCGGCTCAGCATCAATCCGCGACTGCGATCGCTTCGATCTCGATCAGCCACTCCGGCGCCGCAAGTGCGGAGACGCCGACGAGCGTCGAGGCCGGCGGCTCCATGCCTTCGAAGAAGACCGAGCGGGCCTTGCCGATGATCGGGCGCAGCTCCGGCTTGTAGCCGACGACGAAGGTAGTGATCTTGACGATGTTGGCATAGCTCGCGCCGGCTGCCTTCAAGGCATGGCCGAGATTCTGCATCACCTGCGTGGTCTGTGCGGCGAGATCGCCCTCGCCGACGATCCGCCCTTCCTCGTCCACCGACACCTGGCCGGAGATGTAGATCGTGCGCGCGCCGGAGGCGGTGACGACGTGGGAATAAGCGGGATTGTGGTGCAGGCCGCTGGGGCGCAGATGGTCGAGCTTGGGCATGGTGCTGGCTCCCGGAGTTTGTGGTTGAGCGTAACTGGAGATGGCGTTGAGGGCTAGCCCGTCATTGCGAGGAGCTCTTGCGACGAAGCAATCCAGAATCTTTCCGCCGAGAGATTCTGGATTGCTTCGCTGCGCTCGCAATGACGAAGGAGAGAGCGCGGGGCCCCTCAATTACAGGGCTTGCTGTCCTTGACGTCGAACTTGCCCATCGCGCCGGAAATGACAAAGTCGTTGTAGTCGAGCACGAGCTGGCGGGAGACGCCGTTTTCGTAGAGCTCGAACGACATCGCATAGACCGGCGTCTGCTCGCCTTCCTTCTGCTGGACGTCGCGATCGAAATAGCTGACGGTCACCGGCCAGCGCTTCAGCGACTTCATGTGCTCGTCCGAGGTCGAGGGATCGGGCGAGGCGGTGCGGTCGGCAGGGATGGCCTGACCGATCACGGTCAGCGTGTTGTAGACCTTCTGGCCATCGTCGGAGCCGTCATAGACCGAGAGCTCCAGGAGCGATTTGCCGTCCTTGGCCGCCGCAATGATGCGCTGGATCTGCTCGGTTGGAAACACGACCTTGCCGTCGAGAGTGAAATTCTTCGGTGCCGGCAACTTCAGCTTGACGTTGATGTGGTCGCCGTCGCGCTCCGCCGAGCCGTCGACCAGGCCGGCCTCGGTCTCGTTCATCCGCGTCTCGATCTTGAAGCGGTAGCTTTTCCCTGTGGCGTCCTCCCAGGAATTGGAGCGGAGATCGCTGAGCGTGACCTTGCCCTCGCCGCTGTCGAGCTCGGAGACCTGGCGGAATTCGGACGTGTAGCCTTCGCAAGCACTTCCGGCGAAATTGTAGAGGATGCGGCCGCGCGCGCTGTTGATGGAGTTGGAGCGCGATTTGACCAGCCTCAGATCATAGAGCGCCTGGTGTGCGAGGAACGGACCGTTCGCGGCATGCGCGCTGCCACCGGCGCCGACAGCGGCCATCGCGAGCGCCATCAGACCGAATGAAGTCCGGAAAAGGTGCACCATGTCTGTTCCCTGGGGACGCGCAGATTCGACACTTTAATGACCGTTCCATTGCGTCGCAACTGCGGCGGTTTCACGTAAAGTTGCGCCTCTCCGTTGAACCTCCTGACCTGCCTCGGGAAAATCCAGTTCACCCCGGCGTCCCGTCGCCCTATCGGCTTGCTTGCATGTGGCGGCATGATGGGCGAAACAGGGCGCGCCCGGCGGTCACCAGACCCGCCGGAGCGGATAATTTTTCAGACATCGAGGTCGAGACATGGCGGGCACGGTCGAGCAGAAACTGGCGGAACAGGGCATCAAGCTGCACGAGGCCCCCACTCCCGTCGCCAATTACGTGCCGTTCGTGCGCACCGGCAATCTGCTGTTCGTCTCCGGCCAGGTCTGCTTCGATCCCGCCGGCAAGCTGATCGCCAAGGGCAAGCTGGGCGCTGGCGTCTCGATCGAGGGAGGTGCTGCGGCCGCGCGCGGCTGTGCCGTCAACCTGCTCGCACAGGTCAAGGCGGCGCTTGGCGACCTCGACAAGGTTGTGCGCGTGGTGCGTCTCGGCGGCTTCATCAACTCGGCGCCGGACTTCCTGGACGGGCCAAAGGTTCTCAACGGCGCCTCCGACCTGATGGTCGCGGCCTTCGGTGACAAGGGCCGCCACGCCCGCACCACCGTCGGCGTCGCCTCGCTGCCCGCGGATGCGGCGGTCGAGGTCGAAGGCGTGTTCGAGGTCGCCTGAGGTCAGCATCGTGCGTGCTCCGGATTGGCTGACAGCGCGGCCGGTCGCCCATCGCGGCCTGCATGACATCTCCCGCGGTATCGTCGAGAACATGCCGGGCGCGGTGCAGGCGGCGGTTGCGGGCAATTTCTCGATCGAGGTCGACATCCAGCTCTCCGCCGACGGCGAGGCCATGGTCCACCACGACCACGCGCTTGGCCGCCTCACCGAGGCCACCGGCCCGGTGGTGGCAAAGACCGCGGCGGAGCTGAAGGCCATCAGGTTCAGGGATACGTCTGAGCGGATGATGTCGCTTGGCGATCTCTGCGCGATGGTTGCCGGCCGCGTGCCGCTGGTGATCGAGGTGAAAAGCCATTTTGACGGCGACCGCAAGCTGGTGAAGCGGATGGCCGAGGTGCTGGCGTCGTATCAGGGCAAAGCGGTCGGGATGTCCTTCGACCCAGACCAGGTGCTGGCGCTGCGTGAGCTGCTGCCCTCCCGCCCGCGCGGCATCGTCGCGCAGCGGAGCTATGAGGACGAGTACTGGACCTACCTGACGCAAGCGCAGCGCGACAGCATGCTGTACCTTCGCCACGGCTTCCAAACCCAGCCCCACTTCGTCGCCTTCAAGGTCGATCACCTGCCGGCGTCCGCCCCCTGGATCGCCCGCAACCTCTTCGGCTGCGCGCTGCTCGGCTGGACCGTGCGCACGCCGGAGCAGCGGACGCGGGTTGGGCAACATGCCGATCAGATGATCTTTGAGGGCTTCGTGCCGCAGGCTTGATGTTCCCCACCCTTGAAGTCGCTGCTGCAATGCACGATCTTGGGCGCAATGCGATCATCGGAAATCACGCTGGAGGCCGTACCGTCCATTGGCGAAGTCTCGCCAGAGGATTGGGACGCCTGCGCCAATCCTGGCAAGGCCTGCAACGGGCATGGCACGGGAACCTCATCCAGGCTTCCAGCCGATTCTCTCAGCCTCTTAAGGCCCGCCTATAACCCGTTCGTATCTCACGCGTTTCTTTCCGCCGTTGAGAAATCGGGTTCAGCCACGATCCGCACCGGCTGGGGACCCCGGCATCTGGTGGCCAAGATCAACGACCGTGTCGCCGGCGTCGTGCCCTGCTATCTGAAATCGCATAGCCAAGGCGAGTACGTGTTCGACCGCGGCTGGGCCGACGCCTATGAGCGCGCCGGGGGGCGCTATTACCCGAAGCTGCAGGTCTCTGTTCCCTTCACGCCGGCGACGGGGCCGCGGCTCCTGGTCCGCGACGGCGTCGACCACGAGCGGATCACGGAGGCACTGGCGAGCGGGCTGGTGGCGCTGTGCGGCGTCAGCAAGGCCTCCTCGGTGCACGTCACCTTTGCGCGCGAGGCCGAGTGGAAGCTGCTTGCCCAGCACGGCTTCCTCCAGCGCACCGACCAGCAGTTCCACTGGCGCAATGAGGGCTTTGCCACCTTCGACGATTTTCTGGCGACGCTGAACTCGCGCCACCGCAAATCGATCAAGCGCGAGCGACGCGATGCGCTACCCGCCGGCATCACCATCCATTGGCTCACAGGCAAGGACATCACCGAGGACGCCTGGGATGCCTTCTTCGAATTCTACATGGAGACCGGCTCGCGCAAATGGGGCCGTCCCTATCTCACGCGCGAGTTCTTCTCGCTGATCGGCGAGACCATGAGCCAGGACGTGCTGCTGGTGATGGCCCGCCGCAACGAGCGCTGGATCGCGGGCGCGATCAACTTCATCGGTTCGGACGCGCTGTTCGGCCGCAACTGGGGAGCGGTCGAGCATCATCCGTTCCTGCATTTCGAGGTCTGCTACTACCAGGCAATCGATTTCGCCATTAAGCGCGGCCTCACATATGTCGAGGCCGGCGCGCAGGGCGAGCACAAGATCGCGCGCGGCTACCTGCCGCGGACCACCCACTCCGCCCATTTCATCGCCGATCCTGGCCTGCGTCGCGCCATCGACGATTATCTCAAGCGCGAGCGTGCCTATGTCGCCGAGGCCGGACGCGAGCTCGCCGAGCTCGGCCCGTTCCGGAAAGGCATCGACGAGGCGCCTTGACGGTTTGCCATCGCTGGTGACACTAAGCGCAAAACTAAGCTCAAAATTCTTGGGAGCCGCCGCCATGACCGCCTATGATCCGAACAACATCTTCGCAAAGATCCTGCGCGGCGAGTTTCCCTGCCACAAGGTCTACGAGGACGAGCATGTCTTCGCCTTCCTCGACATCATGCCGCGGGTGCCCGGCCACACGCTGGTGATCCCGAAGGCTCCTGCCCGCAACATCCTCGACATCAAGCCCGATGACTATGCTCACGTCGCCCGCGGCACGCACAAGATCGCAGCCGCCGCGATGAAGGCCTTCAAGGCCGATGGCATCACCGTGCAGCAGTTCAACGAGGCCGCCGGCGGCCAGGTGGTGTTTCATCTCCACATGCACGTGATGCCCCGCCACGACGGCGTGGCGATGCTGCCGCCCGCGAGCCGCAAGGAAGACGTCAAGGTGCTGGAAGAGAATGCGATCAAGCTGATCGCGGCGTTGAAGAGCTGATCGTTATTCCGTCTGAAAGTCCCCCGGCTGCGGCGCAGCCAATGGCGTGAACTCGCAGCGATCAGGCTTGATATCGATCAGCGGCGTGTTGTCGAGGCAATCGAGGCCACGCACGAGAATCGTGCCGCCCTCGATGCCGACCAGCTTCACGATCGAGGTGCCGATCGGATTGGGCCGGACCGGCGAGCGCAGCGAAAACGTGCCGCGGGTCTTGTCGTTGTTCTTCGGGCTCTGCAGCACGATGTCGCGGCGCGACTTGTCGAGCCAGTAGAGCACTTCGAGATTGCTGTAGAAATCGACGCCCTTGATCGCGGGCAAGAACGGCTCGAAAATCTCGAGGCGACACACCGGGCCGTCGGCGCGGCCCTGGCGCGGCGTCTCCAGCCGCGAGGTCCAGGGGGTGCGGATGCGGCCGATGAAGACGAGGCCGGCATCCTCCGTCGACGGCAGCTCGATGGCGACCTCGCCTTCCCGGAGCTCCTGTTCGCGAACCATATTTCCAGTTCCTTGGCTGTTCGCGACGGTTTTAGCCCAACCACCACTTGCCGGCCAGCATGAAGACTTCGCCGGCGACAACGCCTGCGAAGATCGAGCGGCGGGTCAGCAGGAACACAACGAGGCCGGCGCCGACCGCGCCGTAGCGCAAGGCATCCGGCACGCTGGCGAGCGCGCCGGGTGGCTCGACCACGATCTGGGCGATGACGCCGGCCAGGATCGCGGTCGCGACCGCCCTCACCCAGACCAGAAGCTCGGAGCCCTCGTCGATACCGCCGCCGAACCACAGGCCCAGCATGCGCCATATCTGGTTGGGAATGACGCCGGCGACGAACAGCAAGAGCAGCGCGTGCCAGTCGCCGATGAGTTGCGGGGCGCTCATGCGCGCACCTCCCGCCACCAATGCACGCCATAGGCAATCGTGCCCGCGGCAAGGCCGCTGACGAGGATGTCGAGGCCGGAGTTCATCTTCGCGGCCAGCGGATAGAGCAGAACCCCAAGCGCGAGCGCGACGACATCGGCGACCTCGCGGCTGTTGCGCGCGGTCGAGAACAGGAAGGATAGCGGCGTCAGCAGCAGGATCGCGGCGCCCAATGTCTGAGTCAGGTTGGCGGCGAGGAAATAGCCGATCGTGTTGGCGGTCAGACATACCGAGACCAGACCGAAGCCAAGTCCGTTCACAAAGGCGATGCGACGCTCGCGCGGCACTTGCGGCAGGAAGCGATGGCATTCGACCCACAACGTCACGGCCGTGAGATGCGCCGCAAAGAACAGCTCACGCCGCTTGGTCGTTGGTGTGCGCATCAGCGGCAGCACGGAGACCACCATCGGAAACAGCCGGATCGCGCTGACAGTGACCGCGATCGCCGACTGGATGACGGTCGCACCCGAACCGAGCGTGGTAATCAAAATGATCTGTGCCGGCCCGGCCCAGACGAACAGTGTCGAGCACAGCGCCCAGAGCAGGCTGAAATGGCTGTCATGGGCGAGCGCGCCGATGCCGAGATAGGTCGCGAACAGCACTAGCGTCAGGATCGTCTGCGTGATTGAACGCAGCCCCCAGGCGAAGGTGCGCCACGGACTTTGCCATTGAGGAGAATTGAGCGGAGGAAACGCCAAGGGACGGCCGGTCGGGGTTGTGGAATCGGGCCTGCATAACGGGCAATGCCGGCGGCCGCGTCAAGGAAACACGCGGCGGGGCTGGCATGCGCGGCGCAATGCTGGCTAGCGCCATGCGATGCCCGGATAGATCAGATCGAACAAGCCGGTCCACGCCATGATAGCGCACAAGCCCAATATGGCTGCCAGGCAGAGCCGCTCATATGCATTGGCGAAGGCACGCCTGGTAACGATGAAGTAGGCAAGAGCAATCGCGATGAATGGCAGCTTGAGAGCATAAAGCAATCCATGCGGCGCCGACTGAACGATCGATTTGGCTACCGGCAGATCAAAAAACCTGATGTCGACAATGCTGGAGCCGATCTCGCCAACAAGGGTGGCCGCCAAAAGCGCCAAAATAGCGATCGTCCCTATCCAGTAGCGGTGGCAGATTAATCCGAATGCCAACAAGCTCCAGCCGAGGCAGATTGCGACTTTGCTCACCGGGACGGTCCCACTGATCGGATGCCCCTCCAGCTTCGCAGCCCAAAACAGGGCGTTGGCGAAGTCCGAATCCAATGCAAGCCAGAGCACGAAGCTCACCATACAAGCGCATGCCAGAGCAATTCTGTGGATCGTTCCGATGGGATCTCTGTGTGTCGCGCCCCCAATCACCTGCAGCAGCTCCAAAAGGCCCACCCTCCGCGGGGCGTTCGCTCCTTGATTGTCCTTTCACACGGCTGCACCCAGCGCAAGATCAATGCAGGCTATGATCCGCTCTTCGCAAAGCGAAAGCTCCAGCTATCGCCTACCCCGCCACGCCGCGGTTCTTCAGCACGAAGCAAGCCCCGCCCGCTTTCCGGATGCGGTTGCAGAGATCGTCCGCTTCGGGGCGCGTGTCGGTGCCGATGCGCACCTGGTAGAAGGGATGCGAACCGCGGCTGCGCATCACCGAGCTCAACAGGCTGGGATCGCGCTCGCCGATCACGGCGCTGAGGCGCGTGACGGCGCGGGAATACATCGCCAGCGCCTTGTTGCGATCGAAGCCCGCCGCGAGCTGAACGCCCCAGATCCTGGCGGCAGCGAGCTCGACATGCTGCTCGAGCTCGGCCACGAACGGGTTCGGTGCGCGCTTCAACAGCGCCATCAGGTCGCGGCAGCTCGTGGGCGGTGAGCTGGGCGGCCCCTTGCCGGTGCTGCCGGCCTTGGCCCACGCGTCAACCGTCGCGCCGGTGATGGCGTAGACGTAGTTGCGGGTTTGCTCCGGCATGCTACCACTGCCGGCGAGCCATTCCTGCACCCGCCGCGGCCCGGCATTGTAGGCGGCCGCAGCCAAGCCGAGATTGCCGAACTGATTGCGGAGCTCATTCAGGAACTCGGCCGATTTCGGCAGGGCCTGCACCGGATTGAAGGGATTGAGAAGCCCGCGCTCGCTCGCGGTGCCCGGCATGAACTGCGCGATCCCCTGCGCGTGCTCGCCGTTGCGCGTCATCGGGCCCACCGCATCGGCCTGGAAACGGCTTTCCTGCCAAATCACGCGGGCGAAGAATTCCAACGGCAGCTTGGCATCGCGCGCGGCCGCCTCAACGATCAGGCAGATCGATTCCCGCGTGTCGCTCTCGCGGCCATCCGCCGGCATCGCAGGCGGCATCGCCAGCTCTTCGACGCTGGGAACGGCAACGTTGGTCTTTGCGGGTGAGCTGTCCCAAGCCATCGCCTGTGTCGCGGACACAAGCAGTGCGGGGACGATGCGTGATGCAATTCGCGTCAGCCGTGCCCAAGTATCGCCGTGGCGCACGCGGGCGCGGCATGCAACAAGATGATCTGCCATGTCGTGGCGTCGTGCCATGGTTCGACGAGTTGCCAATAAATGCTGACTGACCTGCTTCTCCCAATGCGCTTCCCCGCCAAACGGATCCGCGCGATCCTTGCCCTCGCATTATTGATCCTGTCCGCCGCGCCAGCCATGGCGCAAGTGAACTGGCGGATGACCACCGAATATCCCGAGAACAACATATCCGGGATCGGGCTCAGCACTTTCGCCGATCGCGTGGCCGCGCGCACAAACGGTTTCGTGAGCGTGACCAACGCCTTCGACAATCAGCTGAAGATCAGCTCGGGCGAAATGCCGCGCGCGGCGCTGGACGGCCGGATCGCGGGCGGCGACGCCTTTGCAGGCGCGCTCTCGGGCCTCGACCCCGTGCTCAGCCTCTCGACGCTACCCTTCCTGGTGCAATCGGTCGACATCGCTCGCGCCGCCAATGCGCGCGCACGGCCGCTTTACGAAAAGGCCCTCGCCGCCCACGGTCTCAAGCTGCTCTATCTGACGATCTGGCCTGCGACGGGCCTGTGGTCGGACCGGTCGCTTGCAGGCGCTGACGACCTGCCGAAACTCAATTTGCGGGCTTACGATGCCAATTCCAGCGAGGTGATGAAGGCGGCCGGCGCGAACGCACAGTTCCTGCCGATGGACAAAGCGCTTGTCGGCCTGAAGGAGCATCAACTGAACGCGTTCCTCACCTCCGGCGACGGCGGCGCGGGACGCAAGCTGTGGGACTTCCTGCCCTATTTCACAGCCATCAACTACGCGATGCCGGTCTCGATCGCCTTCGTCCGCAGCGAGGCATTTGCCGCGCTACCGGAGCCGACGCAACGCGAGGTGATGGCGGCCGCGGCCGAGACCGAGCAGAGCCAGCTCGCGCTCCTGACCCATCGCACCTCGGAGAATTATGCGCGCATGCGCGACAACGGCGTCAAGATCGCCGAGCCCGCGCCGCCATCCCTCGTCGCGGCGCTCCGAACGGCCGCAACGGGCACGATCACTGCCTGGGAGGCGCAGGCGGGCGCGGATGCCGCCGCGATCGTCGAATGGACGAAGCAGCAATGATGCAACGGGTCTTGACTTGAGATCCGATCCGACTAGCAACAGAACGGAAATTTCAACGCGAGCCAGCTCCTGATGGCGACAGTCTTCTTCGATCTCGACGGCACCCTGACCGACCCGAAGCCCGGGATCACCCGCTCGATCCAGTACGCCCTCGAGCGGCTGAGCGTCGCAGTGCCGAGCGAGGACGATCTGACCTGGTGCATCGGTCCGCCGCTGCATGCGAGCCTGAAGAAGCTCACCGGAACCGACGCACTGGCCGACCAGGCGCTAATGCTCTATCGCGACCGCTTCAGCAACATCGGCCTGTTCGAGAACGAGGCCTATGCCGGTATTGTCGACACGCTGACGACGATTGCCGCGACCGGCCAGCGCATGTTCGTTGCGACCAGCAAGCCCGCCGTCTACGCCAACCGCATCGTCGATCATTTTGGCCTAAAACCCTATTTCGAGCGCGTGTTCGGCTCCGAGCTCGACGGCACGCGCGTCGACAAGTGTGACCTGCTCCGTTACGCGCTGGACGAGGCCCGCGTCGATGCAAACAGCGCCATCATGATCGGCGACCGCAGCCATGACGTGGTCGGCGCCCGCACCAACGGAATGACTGCGATCGGCGTGCTCTATGGCTATGGCAGCGAGGCCGAGCTGCGGGACGCCGGCGCGCATCACATCTGCGCCGCGCACCCGGAGCTGCTTGGCCATTGCGTTGCCTAGGCGGTGACTGTCTCGACCGCCGCAAGCATCCCCGTCTTCGGATGGCAGTTCAGATATTCGAAGAACTGCTCATCGACAGTTGCCACCGTGACCTCGTGATAGAGCCGCAACTTCGCTGACGGCCCTAGCGTGGAGAGATATTTCATCGCCGCACCGAAGATTTTCACGTGGGTCGGATGCGATTCCGCCCAGCGCTCCAGCGCGGCGAGACTTTTCCACCAGCTCTGGCCGTAGGATTTTTCACTCGCCTTGCCGTCAGCCGAGAGCACTTGCATGTAGCGGTTGGCATAGCAGCCGATCGCAAGCCCGTCGTCGCGCAGGAAGTCCATGCCCTCACGCAGCACCGGCTCGACATCGTCGAGATAGAGCTTGCGCTCCGACGCCTCGGTATCGCTCCAGTCCTGGCCTGAGCGGATCAGGCACAGGTTGTCGTTCGCCTTCACGCGCAGCCGCGCACCATCACGGATCAATCCCGGATTGCCGCCCGGCGACATCGGGTCGGTCTGCGACAGCGGAATGCGGTCGCGCATGCCGCCCCAATAGGCGTGCTCCTGAACCTCGCCGCTCATGCCGTCGGCGATCATCGCGACGCCTTCGGGCCTGCCGAGCGAGGAGAACAGCGTCTCGTGCCGCGCCACCGTGGGACGCAGCACCTCGATGAAGGTGCCGATGCCGTCGCGGTGCTTTCCAGTCCACGCCTCGCGTGCCGGCACAAACCAGGCGTCGAAACGCGCGATGTCGTCCCAATAGGCCACCGAGACAATGTTAGCGTGGCCGGCCTGGTCGACATAGTGCGCGCGGTCCCAATGCGAGGGACCACCTTCGCCGGCGAACAGCCCGGCGATTTCTGCGAGCGCTTCCGCCGCAGCCGCCGGCGTCGCCCCGCGATACTGCAGGCCGAAATAGGCCATCACGACGCGGCTCACCGCGGGCCTGTAGCGCGCCACGAACGATGGGTATGGCGGCTGGTAATCCTCCGGCACGCGCTTGTGGCGGGTGCGCTGTGTCTCGAGATGCAGAGGAATTGCGGATTCCATGATCGTGCCTCCCCTTGATCCCGGCGATCAGCTCGCCGCCGCGGCAATGTCCGTGGGCTCAATGGTATCCACCGGCAGCGCGAAATGCTCGACGCGCTTGTACGGCTTCTTGTTAAGCAGCAGCCGCGTGACGTCGGGCCGCGAATAATGCCCGGCGGGATCGGCAGCATTCTTGGCGACGCCGATGGCGCCGAGGTCGATCTCGGCGATCAGCAGCCCCTCCTGGTCTGGCGCCAGCTTGTCGCCGATCTGGCTGCCATCCGGGCCATAGATCGCGGCGAAACCGCCACCCACATGCAGCAACGCGTTCTTGTCCGGCCGGTCGCAGAGCTCGTCGATCATCGCCTGCGAGACCGTCGCGCAAGGCGCGAGCACGAAGCAGGAGCCCTCCACCGCATAGACGCGCGAGGCAGCGTTGTTGACCTCGGCGCCGAGGGCCGGCGCAAACGGGTCGTACAGCGAGAAGCTCGGCCAGGCCGCGACATGCACCTGCTCGTTCTGGGCGTACATGGCGTATTTCGACAGCGGCTGGAGATGCTCCCAGCAGCACAGCGCGCCGATGCGGCCGATGTCGGGGCGCGCATGGACCGCAAGATCGCTGCCGTCGCCCTCGCCATAGACGGTGCGCTCGGCATGCGTCGGCCGCAATTTGCGGCGGTTTGCAATTGTCTCGCCATCCGGCCCGATCAACCATTGCGCCAGATAAAGGCTGCCGCCGTCGCGCTCGGACAGGCCGATCACGGCCGTGAGCCTGGCCTTACGCGCGGCATCGCGTAGCCGCTCGGCCTGCGGGCTGTCGTAAGACAGCGAATTATCAAAGTACCGCTGCACGAAGCCGCGGCCGATCGCCCAGGCCGGCGAGTCCATCCAGATGTGCCAGGGGTAGCCGGGGATGAAGGCCTCCGGAAAGGCGATCAGCTTGGCGCCCTTCTCCGCGGCGTCCCTGATCAGCGCGATCGACTTGTCGATCGAGGCGTCGAGGTCGAGCCAGGCGGGCGCCGCCTGCACCACCGCGACCTTGTATTTCGGATGTTCAATGCCCATTGCCGCCTCCATTGCCGGTTGATCGGAGACCACGTCCGATGCAGTCTATTGAGGCAAGCCGGGCAGCCGCGCGCTCGACCACGGCGGAACAAAAACTCGACTGGAAGGATCGCCGCCCCGGTACGGAACTTGCCTGCGGTCAGGCTGGATCTGCGCCACCATGCGGTTTTGCTGGATGTGAAAGGGAGGCCTGTGAGATGCCAATCCAGTTCACGACAGACGGCAGCCCCGGCTATCGCCGGCTGGCCCTCTGGCAGGACATCGTCTGCGACGTTTTCGTCGGGCTCGACTGCAAGTCGGACCTCGGCAGCGCCTTCCACGGCTCGGTCACGCAAGTCGCGCTCGGCAAGGCCGTTTGCTCCGAGGTCTGCTCAGACCGTCAGCACGTTTTCCGCACGCCCTCGCGCATCGCGCGCTCGGATCAGGATTATGTTCTCGTCGCGCTCGGCCATCGCGGCGATGGCGGCGTGGTGCAGGATGGTCGAGAGACCGTGATTCATCCCGGCGAGTTCGCGCTCTACGACACCACGCGTCCGTATGAGCTGAAGTTCAAGGACAGCTTCTCCCAGACCATCTTCAAGGTGCCGCGCGAGATGTTGCAGCGCCGGCTCGGCGGCACCGAGACACTCACCGCGATCACATTCGGGGCCGACGTACCGCTCGAGCGGCTCGCCTATGACTTCATCTTCCGCCTCTGCCAGAGCGCGGACCGGCTCGCGCCCAACAGCGCCGCCGCCCTCTCCGCGCAAGCCGTCGACCTGCTCGCCATGGCGCTGAGCGAACGGCTCGGCGGGACGTCGCTGCCGTCCTCGACCCATCGCTCCGCCCTGCTCTACCGGCTCAAGGCGCATATCCGCACACGCCTCGCCGACCCCGACCTCTCGCTGACCGAGACCGCCGCCGCGCTCGGCATCTCCTCGCGCTACGTCAACGATCTCCTCGCCGACGAGGACACTTCGTTCCAGCGCCATGTGCTGGCCGAGCGTCTCGCCCAGTGCAAACGCGACCTCGCCTCGCCCGTGCTCGCCCAGCGCCACATCGGCGAGATTGCGTTCGCCTGGGGCTTTAACGATGTCTCGCATTTCGGCCGCGTCTTCCGCGAGCATTTCGGGATGTCACCGCGCGACTTCCGGCACAGTCAGCTGCCGCACTGAGAGCCACTCCGGTCAGCCATCATCGCAAGCCTTCGTCTCAGGCGAAGGCAATGCTCGCCAATTCCAGATTGTCAGGTCGTGCAGTCTGCATCAGGTTCGCATGCATGAGGACTCACGCGACGATAAGCGGGTCGGAGCTGTTGCTGGGTGTGATCGCGATCCGGCTCGCGGTGCTGGTCCTGGTGGGCTGGGGCTTGACGCTCCTGCCCCGGCAGGCGCGTGACAGCGAGGCTCCCTGCGTCGCATCGTCAGCAGCCAGGGTCGAAGCGCAACCTCCTGCGACGACGGTCGGTGCGCGCGTCGCAGACGCAACATTTGATGACATGCGTCTGCACGACTAGGCCATTTTCCAAGCAAGGCGGGTATGTCAGCGCGCGATAGGACAACGCGGCTGCTTGCATTACGATCTGCTTCCAAGGCCGCACCAATCAATCAGCGGCCACGAGGAGCAATTCGATGGAACACCGACGCTTGGGCCGGTCCGGCCTCATGGTGCCCGCTTTGAGCCTTGGCACGGGCACGTTCGGCGGCGTTGGCCGTCTCGCGGCCTGGGGGACGACCGACGCCACGGAAGCGCGGCGCCTGCTGGACATTTGTCTCGAGGCCGGCGTGTCGATGTTCGATACCGCCGACGTCTATTCGCTCGGTGAATCCGAGCGGGTCCTCGGTGAAGCCATCAAGGGCCGCCGCGACAAGGTGCTGGTCTCGACCAAGGCCACGTTCCGCTTTGGCGACGGCCCCAACGACATCGGCTCGTCACGCCAGCATCTGCTCGCGGCCGTTGACGGCTCGCTCGGCCGGCTCGGCACCGACTATATCGACCTGTTCCAGCTCCATGCCTTCGACGCCTTCACCCCGCCCGAAGAGGTGCTGAGCACCCTCGATACCCTCGTGCGCGCCGGCAAGATCCGCTATGTCGGTGTCTCGAATTTCTCGGGCTGGCACCTGATGAAGTCGCTTGGCGTTGCCGACAAGCACGGTTTCCCACGCTACGTCGCCAACCAGACCTACTATTCGCTGGTCGGGCGCGATTATGAGTGGGAGCTGATGCCGCTTGGCCTCGATCAGGGGCTCGGCGCCGTGGTCTGGTCACCGCTCGGATGGGGCCGCCTCACCGGAAAGATTCGCCGCGGCCAGCCGAAGCCTGAAGTGAGCCGCCTGCCCCAGACCGCCGATTTCGGGCCGCCCGTACCGGACGAACACGTCTATCGGGTCGTCGAGGCCATCGACGAGGTCGCAAAGGAGACGGGCAAGAGCGTCTCCCAGATCGCGCTGAACTGGCTGCTGCAGCGTCCGACCGTTTCGACGCTGATCATCGGCGCCCGCAACGAAACACAGTTGCGCGAAAATCTCGGCGCGGTCGGATGGTCCTTGACCAAGGACCAGATCGAAGCGCTCGACGCGGCTAGCAAGGTGACGTTGCCCTATCCGTACTGGCACCAGCGGGGGACCTTCTCCGACCGCAATCCGCCGCCGGTGTAGTTGGCTTACCAGCAGCGGCTGGACATCGCGCTGGTGAGCCTGCGAGAGCCTGACCGATCCATGCCAGTGGCAGCGGGAGACCTGCGTCCGGCACAGGAACCGTCCGTGTCCTGCCGGGTTGCGATGCATCGCGCAATTTCCTAGTCCGGAGATCATCACGGCTCGAATCAAGCACGCCTCCACCATGTCGTCCGTCCCGATCGAGCATGCCGACGGCCTGCCACAGCCCCAGCGCAATCAGGCGATCCTGACCATTGCGCTCGGCATCACCATGGCCGTCGTCGACAGCGCCATCGCCAATGTCGCGTTGCCGACGATCGCAGCCGACCTGAATGCGAGCCCCGCCTTCTCGATCTGGATCGTCAACGGCTACCAGCTCGCGATCACGATCTCGCTGCTGCCGCTGGCGTCGCTCGGCGAGATCGTCGGCTATCGTCGCGTCTATCTGGTCGGACTCGTGCTGTTCACGCTTGCATCCGCTTTCTGCGCGCTGGCGCATACGCTGCCGCTGCTGACGGTCGCGCGCATCATCCAGGGATTTGGTGCGGCCGGCATCATGAGCGTCAACGCGGCGCTGGTTCGCTTTACCTATCCGCGCAACCTGCTCGGCCGCGGCATCGGGCTCAACGCGCTCGTCGTCGCCTTCTCCGCCGCGGTCGGGCCGACGCTCGCCGCCGGCATTCTCGCAGTCGGCAGCTGGCCCTGGCTGTTCGCCATCAACGTTCCGCTCGGCGCGGTCACGCTGGTCCTCGGCCTGCGCAGCCTGCCGCATACGATTCCGGCGAGCCATTCCTTCGACTGGCAGAGCGCGGGGCTCTCGGCGATCACCTTCGGCGTCGGCATCGCCGCGATCGACAGCGTCGGCCACGGCGAGGCGCCGATCACTTGGCTCGTCCAGTTCGCCATCGCGATCGTCGCCGGCGCGTTGCTCATCTATCGCGAGACGCATATGAAGTCGCCGCTGCTGCCGGTCGACCTGTTGCGCATTCCGGTGTTCGGGCTCTCGATTGCGACCTCGATCGCCTCGTTCTGCGGGCAGATGCTGGCCTTCGTCGCGATCCCGTTCTACCTGCAGAGCCGCTTCGGCTACTCGGCCGTGCATATGGGCCTCTTGATCACGCCGTGGCCAATCGCGGTGGCGTTCGCCGCTCCGCTGGCCGGGCGCCTGGTCGAGCACTATCCGGCCGGCCTGCTCGGCGGCATCGGGCTGACGCTGTTCGCCTGTGGCCTCGCAGCACTCGCCGTCCTGCCCGCGAGCCCGGCGCCGCTCGACGTGATCTGGCGGATGGCGCTGGCGGGCGCCGGCTTCGGCCTGTTCCAGACGCCCAACAACCGCACCATGATCGCCGCCGCGCCGCGCCAACGCGCCGGCGGCGCGAGCGGCATGCTGGGCACGGCACGCCTGCTCGGCCAAACCACCGGAGCTGCGCTGGTCGCGCTGTTCCTCGGCCGCTATCCGGTTGAGGGAACCCGGATCGCGCTTTTCACCGGCGTTGGCTTTGCCATGTGCGGCGCGATGCTGAGCATGCTGCGGCTGTCGCCCGCGGGTGCGCGCGGCGCCGAGCATGTCCGCGTCCAGGACGACCAGCGCCTGCGGGGCGAATGACAGGCGTTCATGCACAGGCTCCCGTTGCTCCCAGGCGCAACCTGTGCGTGGCTTAACTATCCAGACCTATGAGGGATTGCTCTCCCGCTCCGGTTGCGCTTCATTTGCGCCGGGACAAGGGGCATTTCATGCGTTCATTTGGAATAGTGGCGCTCAGCGTCATGCTGGGCGGCTGCGCGTCTGTCACGCGCGGCACGACCGAGAACATCAGCATTTCATCGACACCGTCTGGCGTTGAAGCCGTCGTCAGCGGGTTGGAAGTGCCAACGACCTGCACAACGCCGTGCTCCGTGGTCGTCAAGCGGAACGCCGACATCTCCATCGCCTTCCAGAAGGAAGGCTATGAACCGCAGATCGTGCCGCTCGGCCGGGACATCCAGACCGGAGGGGCCGCCGGCTTCGCAGGCAATCTCCTGCTTGGCGGTGTCGTCGGCATGGGCGTCGATGCCGCGACGGGCGCCGCAACCGATCACAAGCCGAATCCGGTCATCGTCACGATGCAGCCGTCTCCCGCTCCCCGCGCGCGGCCGTCCGCCCCAAGGAAACCGCGACCACCGGCTGCCGCCGCGCCCGAAGCCGGCACCTAGATTCAGGCACCGCCATGCCAACAAAAAGGCCGGCTTTTCAGCCGGCCTTTTCGATTCATGATGCGCCGATCACGCTTTGACCAGCGGCCCCTTCGAGGTCGGCCCCTTGGAGCCGCCGGGGCCGCCTGGCTTGGACTTGCCCGGCGGGCGCTTGCGGGCGCCGGGCAGCTTTTCCTGCTTCGGCGTGACCGGGCCCTCGACGAACTCGAAGCCGATCTTTTCCTTGGTCTCGTCGGTTTCGTCCTTGACCAGGACGACGCGAACGTGGCCACCGCCCTTGAGCTTGCCGAACAGCACCTCGTCGGCCAGGGGCTTCTTGATGTGCTCCTGGATGACACGGGCCATTGGCCGCGCACCCATCTGCTCGTCATAGCCGTGCTTGACCAGCCAGGCCTTGGCGGGCTCGGACAGCTCGATCGTGACGTCGCGGTCGCCAAGCTGCGCCTCGAGCTGGAGCACGAACTTCTCGACCACAGTGCCGATCACCTCGACGCTGAGATGGCCGAACGAGACGACAGCATCGAGGCGGTTGCGGAATTCCGGCGCGAACTGCCGGTTGATCGCCTCGTGGTCGTCGCCCTCCCGCTTCGAGCGTGTGAAGCCGAACGCCTGCTTGGCGAGATCCGAAGCGCCCGCATTCGTGGTCATGATCAGGATCACGTTGCGGAAGTTGACCTGCTTGCCATTGTGGTCGGTGAGCCGGCCGTGATCCATGATCTGGAGCAGCACGTTGTAAAGGTCAGGATGTGCCTTCTCGATTTCGTCGAGCAGCACAACGCAATGCGGATGCTGATCGACGCCGTCGGTCAGAAGGCCGCCCTGGTCGAAGCCGACATAGCCCGGAGGCGCGCCGATCAGGCGCGACACGGTGTGCCGCTCCATGTATTCGGACATGTCGAAGCGCAGCAGCTCGACGCCGAGCGACGCCGCGAGCTGCTTGGCCACCTCGGTCTTGCCGACACCGGTCGGACCCGAGAACAGGTAGCAGCCGATCGGCTTCTCCGGCTCGCGCAGGCCCGCGCGTGCGAGTTTGATCGAAGCGGCAAGCGACTCGATCGCCTTGTCCTGGCCGAACACGGTGCGCTTCAGGGTCTGCTCGAGATGCTTGAGCACCTCGGCATCGTCCTTCGACACGCTCTTCGGCGGGATCCGCGCCATCGAGGCGATCGTGGTCTCGATCTCCTTGATGCCGATCGTCTTCTTGCGCTTGTTCTCGGCAACCAGCATCTGCGCCGCACCGGACTCGTCGATCACGTCGATCGCCTTGTCGGGCAGCTTGCGGTCGTGGATGTAGCGCGAGGAGAGCTGCACGGCAGCCTCGATCGCCTCATTGGTGTACTTCAGCCGGTGATAGTCCTCGAAGTACGGCTTGAGGCCCTTGAGGATGGCGATCGCGTCCTCGACCGTCGGCTCGTTGATGTCGATCTTCTGGAAGCGCCGCACCAGCGCGCGGTCCTTCTCGAAGTGCTGACGGTATTCCTTGTAGGTGGTCGAGCCCATGCAGCGGATCGTGCCCGAGGCGAGCGCAGGCTTGAGCAGGTTCGATGCGTCCATCGCGCCGCCCGACGTCGCGCCCGCACCGATCACGGTGTGGATCTCGTCGATGAACAGGATGGCGTTGGGATGCGCCTCGAGCTCCTTCAGCACCTGCTTGAGGCGTTCCTCGAAGTCGCCGCGATAGCGTGTACCCGCGAGCAGCGTGCCCATGTCGAGCGAGAACACGGTCGCAGCCGCGAGCACCTCCGGCACCTCGCTGTCGACGATGCGCTTGGCAAGGCCCTCCGCGATCGCAGTCTTGCCGACCCCGGCCTCGCCCACGAACAGCGGATTGTTCTTCTGGCGGCGGCACAGCACCTGGATCGCGCGGTTGATCTCGGAATTGCGTCCGATCACCGGATCGATCTTGCCGTCACGCGCCTTCTTGTTGAGGTTGACGCAATACGTATCGAGCGCCTCGCCCTTCTTCTTGGCGTCCTCGGCCCCCTTGGTCTCGGTCTCCTCGTCGACGCCGCGCACCGGCCGCGCCTCGGAGACGCCCGGCCGCTTGGCAATGCCGTGGCTGATGTAGTTGACAGCATCGTAGCGCGTCATGTCCTGCTCCTGCAGGAAGTACGCGGCATGGCTCTCGCGCTCGGCGAAGATCGCGATCAACACGTTCGCACCGGTCACCTCTTCGCGACCGGAGGACTGCACGTGGATCACCGCGCGCTGGATCACGCGCTGGAAACCGGCGGTCGGCTTGGCGTCGTCGGCGCCATCCGTCACCAGATTTTCGAATTCGGTCTCAAGATAATTGACGAGGCTCGTGCGGAGCTTGTCGAGATCGACGCTACAGGCGCGCATGACCGCGGCTGCATCGGAATCATCGATCAGCGAGAGCAGAAGATGCTCGAGCGTCGCGTATTGGTGGTGACGCTCGTTGGCGATCGCCAGTGCACGATGCAGGGATTGTTCAAGGCTTTGGGAAAAAGTCGGCATTCGCGTCCTCTATGGCCCCCACCATCATGATCGCCATCGCCCGGTCAGGCAACAACAACCTTTGTCACATATAGTTATACAAGACCGCGGCAAAAGACCGGTTCCGCGACTCGGTGGGCATTACGCGCCCCACCGCATTCTCAATGCAAAACCCGTTCCGATTTGGGCAAAACTACCCGTTTGGGCAGGATTGGCGTCGGCGCCGATTTTCGCCGGATCATGCAGCGGTATCCGCTGACATCACACACCGCACGAACAGAACCGGTCTGGACAGCTCGGGACTCGAACGCGCAGTTATTTCTTTTCCATCACGCATTGCAGCGGATGCTGGTGCTTGCGGGCGAAATCCATCACCTGCGTCACCTTGGTCTCGGCAATCTCGTAGGTGAACACGCCGCACTCGCCGATCCCGTGATGATGGACGTGCAGCATGATCTTGGTCGCGGCCTCGACATCCTTCTGGAAGAACTTCTCCAGCACGTGGACGACGAATTCCATCGGCGTGTAGTCGTCGTTGAGGATCAGCACGCGATAGAGGTTGGGCCGCTTGGTCTTTGGCTTGACCTTGGTGATGACGGACGTGTTCGGACCCGCCGGTCCACCGGAACGGTTCTCATCGTTGCTCATTCGGGGAGCGTGGGCGGCGGCGGCCGCGGACGGATCGAGTCTGGAAGTCACTTGCGGCATGGCTCAGGCGTTCAAATTCCCCACGGAAGCGTATGGCGGCTTGCCGCGCGGTCCCGCACCGGGGAGCCTCGCACGGGCGCGCCGCCCTGTTGGATCGCCGCTTCCAACCGGCCCGGTCGAAGCCGGATCGATTGCAGGGAATATGGGCCCGCCCCCGGCTCGCCGCAAGCGTGCGACGGCCGAGCCGATGCGGCCGCGGCGGTCCCGATTCCCGGTTCGGGCGATCCGGGCCAAGGTTAACCAATCCGGACCGATTTGCCAAAATAATCCATCCTCGGTTTCACCGACATTAACCAGGAACCCCTTCAGCGGCGGGGGCGCGACCTTTTGCGCGCAATTGGCCCCGGTTTTGTACGGCCAAATTTACCTGGTCTTCAACCGCGCACCCCGAAATCAGGCAAACTAGAGATTTCGGGGAAAGTCATGTTTCGCCTGCCCGCCGCCCGGTGCATTCGTCGACCACTGGCTCGCTTTGCCGCCGCTGAGCAAGCCAACGTCGCCGTCATCTTCGCGATCATGCTGTTCCCGACTATCTATTTGTTGGGCATGACGCTCGATTACACCCAGGCCCAACGCCGGCAATCGCAGCTGGACGCCGCTGCCGATGCCGCCGCAATCGCGGCCGTGACGCCGTCGATGATGGCCCAAAGCACGACAGTCGCACAGACGACCGCCACGAATATCTTCAATGCAACGGCAAACGCAATCGCCGGCGGCCTGACGGGGAATCCGATCCTGACGGTCAACGTCGGCAACACCGGCCTGGTGCGCACTGCGACCGTCAGCTACACCGCGAACTCCAGCAACGCCTTCCCGACGTTGCTCGGCGCCCCCGTGTGGCCAATCAGGGGCGCAGCGACGGCCAGCGCCTCCGGCGCGCCGAACATCAACTTCTATCTGCTGCTCGACGACTCGCCGTCGATGGGAATTGCAGCGACGTCGGACGATATCACCAAAATGATAGCCGCGACCGCGAGCCAGCCCTCCGGCTCGAGGAGCTGCGCGTTCGCCTGTCATGAAGCGCATCCCAATCTCGACAGCGGCGCGAGCGCCTCGACCAAGGACAACCTCACCATCGCGCGCAACAACAATATTACGCTGCGAATCGACCTCGTGGCTCAGGCGACCGCAAGTCTCATGAGCACTGCGCAAACCGTACAGGCGACGCAGAACAACACCTACAAGGCTGCGATCTATACATTCGACTACGGGTTCAACACGGTTTATGCGCCGTCGGGGCTGCCATCCGCCGACCTGTCGAGTGCCGCGACCTCGGCCGCCAACAACATCTCGCTTCTCACCGTCGACCATCAGAACTGCGTCGTTTCGGGGAGCTGCACCACCGACTACGGCACCGACATCGAAAATGCGCTCACGAACGTCAACGGACTCATGCCTCTCCCCGGCGGGGGGTCAAATCAGACCGGGGATACACCTCAGGAAGTGGTGTTCCTCGTCACCGACGGGGTTGATGACAAGATGGTGTCGCTGAGCTCGTCCTGCAACGGAACGCCGCTTGCGAACGGCTCCAAGTATCGGTGCCAGCAGCCGATCAACACGTCGATATGCACGACGATCAAGAACCGGGGAATTCGCATCGCGGTGCTTTATACCGAGTACCTGCCGCTGCCGACCAACAGCTGGTACAACAGCTATATCGCGCCGTTCAATAATCCTGACTCGAAGACCGGACAGATCGCGCAGAATGCGCAAGCCTGTGCATCCCCCGGCTTGTTCTACGGCGTGCAATCGGGCGGCGACATCACCGATGCACTCAAGAAACTGTTCCTGTTGGTCGTGGAAACGGCCCCTCACCTGACGAACTGAGCTGACGTCATGCCCGAGTTGCCAGCCATATCCGGAAAGCGACGCCTTCGCGAGCTGTTCGCAACTTTCCGCAAAGACGAAGGCGGCGCGAACGCTGTCGAATTCGCGCTGGTTGCGCCGGTGTTCATCGCGTTGCTGGTTGGAATCATCCAGATATTCCTGGTCTTCTTCGGCCAGCAACTGCTTCAGCAGGTCGTGCAGCAGTCGGCGCGCCAGGTCATGACCGGCCAGGTACAGGCAGCCGGCATGACGCAGACCCAATTTTCGACCCTGGTCTGCTCGCAGGTCCGTATCATCTTCAACTGCAACAAGTTGATGATCAGCGTTCAATCCGGGAGCAGCTGGTCGGCATTGAGCGCGGCTGCACCAACATTAACTTTCAATGCCGACGGCAGTGTCGCCAACAGCTGGCCCTACAACCCGGGAGGCCCCAGCGACAAGGTCATCCTGGCGGTGATCTACCAATGGCCGGTCTTCATGGGACCGCTCGGCTTTACCCTGGCAAACCTGCCCAACGGCAATCGCCAGATCACGGCATCCGCCGCTTTCCAGAACGAGCCCTATCAATGACCCGCTTGCCCATGCGTCTGAGGGAATTCCGAGCCGACGAAAATGCCGTGGCAGCCATCGAGCTTGCTATCGTGCTGCCGTTCATGCTGCTGCTTTGCATGGGCGGAGTCGAGCTCGGCAACGCGCTCTCGATCAACGTCAAGGTCACGGCTACGGTACATACCATCGCCGATATCCTGTCGCAGAACAAATGTGTGACGACGAGCGACGTCACCGGCATTCTCAACGCCTCGTCGAAAGTTCTATCACCCTATGACGTCACCAAGGCCTTCGTGACCGTCTCGGAGGTGCAGCCGACCGGCGATAACGTCACAGCCAAGGTGATCTGGAGCCAGTCACTCAACGGCACAGCGAGGACCGCCGGGGCGACTGTCATCCTGCCAACATCCCTGACGGGGGTGCCGACGACAGCTGGGCTTATCCTTGGTGAGGCGACGTACTTCTATACGCCTAACCTCGGCTACACGATCAGCGGGACAGTTGCGCTCAGCGACAGCTACTACCTGTATCCACGTCAAACGGGCTTTGTCCCTACCATCATAAGCGGGACGACGCCGCCCGTCCCAGGTACCTCATGTCCAACCTCTTGACGTGCCGCCACTCGCAGAAAAAGCCCGGCTGAACCAGCCGGGCTTTTTCGATTCCAGCACTCTTCGAATGCGTTATTGGGCGGCCGGGGTGAACTTCGACACGACCGTCTCGACCGGCTTGAACGCCTGCTTGGCGAGATCGCTGTAGAGGCCGGCGATCTTCTGCGATTCCGCGACGAAGGTCTCGTAGGCGGAGCGGGCGAAATCGGTCTGGGCTTCCATCGCCTTGTCCAGCGACTTCACGCCGGAGAGCTTCTCGACGAAGGACTTGGTATCTTCAAAAGACTTCTTGGTGTAGTCGCCGTAAGCGCTGGCGATCGCCTGGAGGCCGTGCTGCACCGAGGTCGCGGAAGCAACGCACGTCTCGAAATGCTCTTTCCCGTAGTTCTGAAAGTCTTCAACCTTGAACATCTTGGAATCCTTTTCCCTGGCTCGTGTCCGGAAGCCCCGGCTCCCTGACTCTGCCCACAATTAGTGCAACGCACAAAAAAGTCAAGAATCTTGTGCGACGCACAAAAGTCAATCCAAGTTACGGAGATTCCCTGGGTTTCCCGCAAGGGTTCCTTAAGCTTTTGGAAACCGCGGACCCCTACCCTGATTCCCTGGACGTGTTCACCTTCCGCAGACGGTCAAAAGCCGTTTGAGAACATCACCTTAGCCAGAATAGCGGCTCAGGTCCAACGTCCCCCGCGGCGAGCACCAGCGGAGGGACAGCCTGAGCAGGTAATGATCCCGGGTACGCAGGGCACAATTTCGCCTCACGAGCCGGTGATCAAGTCACAAACGGGGACGGGGTTCCATGCTTCGTAACAACTGGTCTTCCTCGCGCTTGGCGCGGGTCGGCATTTTCGGGCTTCTCGCGGTCACCACAGCCGTCATCTTCACGACCGATGCCGCCGATGCGCGGCGCTATCGGCGCCACTACGCGCACCACCGTGTGCATCGCGACGTTTCCGAAAGCTACAGCCCGCAATTCGCGTCGATCATCGTCGACGGCAATTCCGGCACAGTGCTCCAGTCGACCAGCCCCGACGGGGTTCGCCATCCGGCCTCGCTCACCAAGATCATGACGCTCTACTTGCTGTTCGAGCGTCTCGAATCCGGCAAGATGAAGCTCGACACCGAGATGCCGGTGTCGCAGCACGCCGCCGATCAGGATCCGACCAAGCTCAATCTGCGTGCCGGCCAGACCATCCGCGTCGAGGACGCGATCAAGGGTCTCGTCACCCGCTCCGCCAACGACGCTGCCGTTGTGATCGCCGAAGCGATCGGCGGCGACGAGGACGATTTCGCCGCGATGATGACGCGCAAGGCGCGCGCGCTCGGCATGACCAAGACTGTCTACCGCAACGCCAACGGCCTTCCCAACGACGAGCAGGTGACGACCGCGCGCGACCAGGCCACGCTCGGCCGCGCCATCCAGGAGCGCTTCCCGCGCTACTATCGCTATTTCTCGACCACGTCGTTCACCTGGCGCGGCGAGCAGATCCGCAACCACAATCACCTGCTCGGCAGTGTCGAGGGTGTGGACGGCATCAAGACCGGCTACACCCGCGCTTCCGGCTTCAATCTCGTGACCTCGATGCGCCGTGGCAACCGTCATCTGATCGGCGTGGTGCTCGGCGGCCGCAGCGGAGGCTCGCGCGATGCCATCATGCGCAATCTGCTCGCGGAAAATCTCGAGAAGGGCGCGACCAACCACACTGTCGTGGCGGTGACCGAGCGCAACAGCGCCGACACCAGCACCGACGTTGCCGACGCTTCGGATACCCCGGCCCGTCCCGCTGCGCCGGTTCAGGTCGCGGCCGCCCCCGCCCCCGAGGCAGCCGCGTCACGACCCGCCTCGCGCCTGTCGGCCCTTGCAGCTGCGACCGCCGCGATGCCGCCGGCCCAGCCCAAGCCCGAAGCCAAGCCCATGGAGTCCAAGATCGAGCCCGCACCGCTCACCAATGGGGTGATCTCGAGCCAGCCGCTCGCCCTCATTCCGGGCTCGTCCGAGCCGATGAAGCCGGTCCGGGTCAAGACGGTTCAGGTCAAGGCCGGCGCGGTCAAAGTCGCGTCCGCCGCCCCGACCCAGGTCGCGCCGCAGGTCACCAACACGATTTCGCCCCGCACCGACGTCGCCGAGACTTCCGGCGCCGTCGTCGCCAGGGCCGACATCATCAACAAGCCGGAGCCCACCCGGGCCGAGGTCACCCGGACCGAGATGCCGCAGCAGCCGGCAGGCTTCGGCACCGGCAACGGCATCCTCGGCGTGCTGCCGGCGGCCACCGCCGCTGCCCCGGTCGCGAGGCTCGCCTCTGCCGATCCGGCGCCGCAGCCGATCCAGACGAGCGCCGCCACCAAGCCGCTCGCCACCCATAGCGGCTGGATCGTCCAGGTCGGCGCGCTCGAGAGCGAGGGCGAAGCCCAGCAGCGAATTGAAGCCGCGCGCAGCTCGGCCCGCGGCCTGCTCAGCAAGGCCGATCCGTTCACCGAGCCTGTTGTCGCCAGGGACAATCGCAAGCTCTACCGCGCCCGCTTCGCCGGGCTCGAGCGGGACCAGGCCGAGGCGGTGTGCAAGGCGCTGAAGCGCGCCGACATCTCCTGCATGACCGTCCGCAACTGATCTTCCCTACCCCTCCAAGCGAAATGCCCGCGCCCTGCGCGGGCATTCTTGTTTTTGGGAAGCGGTAGCGCTGGAGGCTGTTCCGCGACAACCTCTCGTCAAGACTTTACGGTTAAAACTTTGCTCAAGGGATCGACCACGCCGACAATGGCGGGCATCGGGGCGACGGCAAACAGAGCAAGTGGAGCTCACACGGTACGGGCGTTTGTGGCGTGGTGCCGGAGTTAGCCGTTATGCGTACGAAGCAGAGTATCCTTGGCCTCGTTTACACGGGCAGCGAGGTACGTCGAGCCCCCCTGGTCGGGATGCAGTTTCTTCATGAGGGACTTGTGCGCCCGGCTGATGTCGTCGCGCCCCGCTCCAGGCTGCAAGCCAAGGATCTGATAGGCTTCCTCCGCCGTCATTTTGCCGCTCGACGCCGTGCGGCGCTGCCCCCCTGCCGCGTTGCCCTGCGCGTTCTGACGCCAAGCGGGAAACCGGCGGTCCAGATAGCTTTCAAGTAAGGCCACGCTCTCGGCGTCGAATGCCGGGACCATCGCCAGCAGGCTTGCAAGGTCGAACTCGTCGAGCTCACGCCCGGCGTGCGGTCCGGCGACGATCTGGCCCGAGAGCTGGCCGGACTCGTGGTCGAGCCGCATGTCCAGGAATTGCGAGCGCACGCGCGAGCTCTGGCCGGACGAGCGCGTCGCGCCGCCGCCGAACAGGCCTCCGATATTCCCGAAGCCCGCATTCGCCAGTGGCGTCCAGCCGAGCAGTCCGGCACCGAATAGCCCAAGCGGAATCGCCACTGCCAATTCGCCGCGCAAGCCCGTGAAGGCAGCGACAGCGAGCGCGACCACGCCGCCCCCGACCTTGATGGTGCGTGCCAGCACCGCCGGATTGGCGGCGCGGAACATCTGGAGCAGCAGATAAATCGTGATAACGGCGACAAGGCCGGCGATCAGGGTCATGGCTGGAATATAGTCGCCCTCTTGTCGAAAAGCATGGCGTCGTTTCGCGCGTCCGCAATTGACAGAAGAGCCTTGGCCACGTTTGTGCAGGGACGCTTGCTGCCGCCTGTCGCCGCACCGCCTCCGCCGCAGGCAGCGCCGGCTTGATCTGCTACTTCATCTGTCCGATCAGCTGCGCCGCACCGCTCGCCGTCTTCGCCAGTTTCAATAGTGCCTCGCGGCCGCCAGCGGCATAGGCCGCAGCGGCCCGCAACAATTCGCGCAGCTGCGCCGCCGCGCCCGGATCGAACCGGCACCAGGCGCCGCCGGTCAGGCGCGCGATCTCGCGAAAGGCCTGTTCGGCGAGCGCATCATGGCCTTCCTGAAACAGGAACACCGGCACCTTCAGCATGCCGAGCTCGCCGGCCTTGGCGCAAAGCGCATCGACCTGCTCTTCCATGGCGTCGCCGACGAAGACCACGGCACGCACGCCCGACGCGACCGCCTCGCGCCGCGCGTCGGTCAGCACCCTGCCGATCTGAGTGTCGCCACCGCGGCAATCGATCTTGCTCATCAGCGTCGCAAGCTTGCCGCTGTCCGAAATCCACCCGGTGGCACGGCATTCGTTGAAGCCGCGATAATAGACGAGCCGGATGTCGAGGCTGCCGAGGGAGGCGGCCTCACGAAACATGTCCGCCTGAAGCGCACAGGCCATGTCCCAGGTCGGCTGCCGGCTCATTGTCGCATCCAGCGCGAAGATGAGGCGGCCCTTGGCGCCGGGCGCATGCGGCGACAGTGCACGCGCCTTGGCGACAAAGGCGGCGACGTCCTCCGAAGTCGAGGTCTTTGCCTGCGGCAACGCGCCGTCGCTTTCGGCTCTCGCCGAGACGGCATCGCTATTGCGCGGCTTAATGGGATCGCCGGACATCTGGGGTCGCACTTGGTCTCACACCACCAATGTGGATAGCGCGCCCTGCCCGGTCAATGTGCAAAGCCTCCGCAGGCATAAGCCGGCGGAGGCTTTGAAGCGTGTTTCGAACGATAGTCGGACTGATCAGCTCTTGGCCGGCGACATCAGCGCGACGGGACCCGGCTCGAGCACCTTCGGCGGCGACGACGTGGTATCGACCGGCGCGATTGCGCTGTCAGTGTCGCTCAGGAATTTATCGAGCATACCCTGAATCGAGTTCTTGGCGCCGTCCGGACCGGTGTCACGCATGTCGTTGTGCTGGAAGTCGGTCTTCACGACCTGAATACCGGCCTTCTCGCACTCCTCGTCGGTCGGGATCACGCCCGGATCGGTCTTGAACTGCGGATCCTTGGAGCGGAACGACAGGATCTTGAACTTGCCGGCAGTGACAAAGGGCACGCGGAGATTGTCCAGCGTCACGACCTTCTTGACCTCGTCCGGATACTGCTTGGCGAAATACATCGTGATGTCGCCGCCCATGGAATGGCCGACCATCGTCACCCTGGAATAGTCGGCGTTGGGCTGAACCTTCTTCATCTCCTGCATTGCCAGATGGATATTGGCGACACCACGCAGGATCTGCGGCAGGCGGCCGACATAGATCTCGCCGGGCTTGGTCACCATCGGCGGATCGGTCGGCAAATCATGCTGCGGGCTGACGACGAGGTAGCCGCGCGCGGCGAAGATGTTGGCGAGGAAGCCGTACTCGGTGTTCTTGACGGTGTTGCCGTGATTGATCACGGCGACCGGCATGGTGATCATGCCGGCGTTGGCCTGCATTTCCTTGTCGCGACGGATCGCGATGTCGACAGGCACGGGACGGTTGTCGCGCGAAGCGTCGTAGAAGGTGATGGTCTCGTGCTTGATGGCCCACTTGCTCGCCGTGAAATAGGCGACGCCGCAGAGGGCTCCGACAGAAACCAGAACGGCAATTCCACGCTTCATTTTCGTCCTCAGCCTCAGGTCCTGCGACCTGATCCCTGTTGAAAATCGTGTTATTCGAGGAGCTCTTCGGCCCCTTCGCGCCTATTCCCTAATATATGTCACAGCCGCGTGACAGGAAGGCCAAATATTGTGAACTGGCAGCCCTTTCGTTGTGCGCCGCACACGTTTCTTGGGCATCGCGTTCTTGTACGGCTACGTCAGGGTGTAGGTCACCATCCGACGCAACCCGTCTCGATTGGGTTCAATTTCGCGGTAAACGTGGGATGAAAACGGCCGAACACGACCGCGGTTCCCGCGGGAACTGGCTGTTTTGGTTGGCTGGAAGTAGCGTTATACCGCCTGGATCAGGCGCCGAGGATGTCGTGAACCTCGAGCGGCTTGTCGACCTGGCTGAACCACTCGGCGCGATTTGCCGCACGGCGGCGGCCACGTTCATCGAGCGGCAGCTTGAGCTGGCGGAGCAGACTCGTCACCTCTTCCCGCGCGGTGAGATGGCCGAGATTGGGCCGCATCCCGAGCGTGGCCTCGTCGATCTCGTCGAGCGCCGTCAGGCCGCGCGGAAAAAACTCGCGATAGACGACGCGCTCGGCGAAGCCGTCGACGTAGCGAAAGCCGAGCCGCAGCGACAGATCCTTCAGCCCCTCGGCGACGAGTTGCTTGTTGCGGGAGCCGAGCATCGACAGGCGGTTGCGCACCACGATCCAGTCGGTGGTCGAGCCGTCGAGCTGGCGGCGCTTGCGCCTGACGTCGCGCACCATCTCCGCGTAATGGCTCTCACCTGTCACCGCGTAATTGGCGGGGTCGACGGTGCCGAGCACGTCGAAATCGAGAAAGCTGTCGTTGATCGGCGTGACCAGCGTATCGGCCATCGAATGGGCCAGCCGCATCAGATAGCTGTCGGTGCCGGGCGTATCGATGACGATGAAGTCGAAGCTGCTCTCGACCGCCGAGACCGCCTCCATGAACTGGAGGAACTCCGAATTCTCGTTCTCAGCGACCTGCATGGTCTCGCCGAGCTTGATGCAGCGATGCATCGGCAGCTCGAGGTCGAGCTTGGTGCGGCGCGCCCAGGCAGAGCGGTTGTTGATGTAGCGGGTGAAGCTTTGCTGGCGGCAGTCGAGATCGACGGTGGCGACGCGCTGGCCGGCTTTCAGGAGCGCAACCGCGATGTGCAGGGCGGTGGTCGATTTGCCGGAGCCGCCCTTTTCATTGCCGAGCACGACGACGTGCGCCGAGCCGGATTGGCTTTGGCTAGCCTGCACAAGCATGGCGATCCTCAACACCCCTAAACAATATCTTCGAGTTGGCCGCGTCTGCGGTCAAGTGAAATGCGTGACAGGATAACGAAATCACAGTGCGCGGGTCTTCATCGTGAATCGTGTCGCGGTGTCGCGTCTGTGATCCGGCCCACAATGGCGCGACATCCGCGTTGCGGGGATGCTGTGCCGCATGTCGACGCATGGCGTCCACGACCGCCGCTTGTTAAGGTTAGCCGCTAGCGCGGCAGGCCGCTCCCATTCCCCAACGATCCCCGAGTCCTGATGTCACGACACCCCTTGATCACCCGCACGGTGCCCGCCCTGCGACGCGCCGTCGACAATCTTCGCAAGCGAAAAGCCACGGTCGCGCTGGTTCCGACCATGGGGGCGCTCCATGACGGGCATGTGTCGCTGGTGCGCCTGGCCAAGCGACGCGCGAGCCGCGTCGTTGTGTCGATCTTCGTCAATCCAACGCAGTTCGCGCCGACCGAGGATTTCGGCGCTTATCCGCGAACCTGGAAGGCCGATATCGCCAAGCTTGCGGCCGAGGATGTCGACATGGTCTGGCACCCCGGCGTCGAGGCGATGTATCCGGAGGACTTTGCGACGCGCATCGTGCCTGAGGGACCGGCGCTGGCCGGCCTCGAGGACCGCTTTCGCCCACACTTCTTCGGTGGCGTCGCCACCGTCGTCGGCAAGCTGTTCACGCAATGCCGGCCGGATGTCGCGATCTTCGGCGAGAAGGACTTTCAGCAGCTGCGGGTGGTGACGCAGATCGCGCGCGACCTCGACCTTGGCGTGAAGGTGATCGGCTCCCGCACTGTGCGCGAGCGCGATGGGCTCGCGATGTCGTCGCGCAACGTCTACCTCTCGCTCGAGGAGCGGCAGACCGCCACCGTCCTCTACCGCGCCATGAAGGACAGCGCCGGGCGGATCCAGGCCGGCGAAGCCATCGCGAGCGCGATGGCGCGCGGCGCGGAGGCGATCAACGCCGCCGGCTTTGCGCTCGACTATTTCGAGCTCCGTCATGGCGAGACGCTGGCACCTGTCACCTCGCGCAGGGACGGGCCGTTGCGGATTCTGGTCGCAGCCAAGCTCGGCACGACGCGACTGATCGACAATATCGCGGTGCGATAGCCGAGGTTGATCTCAAAATTGCTCTTGGAACTAGCGACTACAGCAGTCCGAGATCGCGCAGCTCGCGCCGCATCGGCTCCGGCATCGCCGCGATGGTGCCTGCGGCGGACTTGCCGAGATCGGGCGGCACGGAATCATCGGTGAGATAGCGCCAGCCCTGGAACGGGCGCATCGGCCGCGGCGACACCGAGATCACTTTCGGCTGCATCACGATCCGGCAGCGCCCGATGCCGTCCTTGTCGCGGAACGGCTCGATGCCGATGATTTTCTCGCGCGCGGCGATCTCGCCCTTGATGACCCAATAAAGCGATCCGCCCGCGAGAATCTCGGCGTCGCGCTTGGGCACCATGCGGGTGATGTGGATGTGGTGTCGCGGCAGGCCTTTTTTCTTGGCCGTCTGCATCCGCTCGGCGATCCACCCCTTCAATTCCTTGACGGAGTCACAGCCGACGGCAAGCTTGATCAGATGGAGTGGCATGGCCCAGCATTAGCGGGCCAGCCACAGGTTTTCAAAGCCGAACTAGTTGTTATCCGCAGCCGCGGGAGCCGAGCCCGGCGGCGGCGCGAGCGGAACCGGCGGGGCCGCGGGCGCGCGCGCAGCCTTCGGCGCCGGCGGCTTCTTCGCAGCCGGTGCTGCGGCCTGGGCCGAGGTCGCAGCCGGGGCACGTGGTGCCGGCGGCGCAGCGGGTGCCGCCGCCGCATTGGCGCCCGATCCCTGGCGCGTGGCCGCCGTCGGCGGCTCAGGATTCATAATGCTCACCGGCGGCGTCGACGAGGCGCTCGGGAACTCCGCATTGGTCGGTTTGCCCGTGGGCATCGACGGCGGCAGCGCGGCGACCGGGCCCGAGGCCCCCGCCGGCGCCGCGGCGGCATTCCAGGTCGGCGCGTAGCGTGCGACCAGCATGTCGTAGAGATGGGCGTCCATGTGGGCGGCGACCTGCTGCTGATCGGTCAGCGAGCGGAAGGCGGCGCAATCGAACTGGGTGCAGCCGTCGCGCACGACCAGCACCTGGGCAACGAGGCCGTAGCGATCGCGCTCCAGCGACTTGCGCAGCACCTTCGTGTCCGGTGTCAGGCTCATGTCGGCGGTCGCGACGTCGCCGAGCGCGGTCAGCCGATCGATCCGGGCCGCCGTATAAGCAACGGCGGCAGCCGCCGCGTCAGGCGCACCGAACAGCGCCTTCTCGCAGCCAACGGCCACGGCATCACCGGCGAGATCGTCGAGGCAGGACAGCGCCGGCAGGTTTATATTCGCCATGGCTAGCGCGCGCGCTTCGCTCGGCGCGGCCTGCCCCGCGGGTCCGTAGACGCGCATGGTTGCGGCCACCGCGATGCCGATCGAGAGCAGCGTGATGACGGTCAGCGCACCGTTGGCGACCGATTTCTCGGCCCGCAGCAGCGTGATCAGCAGGATCAATCCGAAGAAGCCGGCAGCCGCCAGCGTCATCCACATCGGAAAGGCCGGCAAGCGCCAGATTTGGTCGAGCGACGAGGCCCATGCCCAGTTCATGCGCGATGTCCCCTCACGCGAGCAAAGAGCGAATGGTCAAGCGAGCACCGCGAGTCGGCAACTGCCCCCCGGCCCAATTTGTCGAGGCGAAGCGGGGCCTTTTGACGGCGGGCGGAGCAAATTCATCCGCGATGTCAATGGTGGTGCCGTCAGCGCTTTATGAGAGCGCGAGCTGGCTTTCCTTGGCGACCCGTTCGAACGCTTCGGTCGAGCTCTTGATCCGGTACTGGCAGTCGTCGCCGTCCGTCGGCAGCAGGCGAATGATCTCGTACGAACCACTCGCAGCCGGGCGCGCGACGTTGCTAGCAGTGAACAATACGCGCGTTCCAATCGAGAATTTGTGCTTCAACACCCTCTCCATTCACTCAAACAACGCCTGCCTCGCCCGTGGTCCCACTGCGAGGCGGCTCGAAGCCCAGCCACTGTATAGCACGCATGCGGCGTTTTTGACCAGCCTCGCGAGCATGGCAAACCTACCAATTTTGAAGTCTTTTCAGGACGATAACGGGAACAGAGCCGGCCTGGAGACCGCTGGAACCAGGCCTCAGGCGCCATGAGGCAGATGACCCTCCGGGCTTGCCTGATCCACGGCCTTGGGCAGCTCCTGGGCCAGGATCTCGCCCAGCTGGTCGACCGGAATATTGTAGCGCGCGGCAAGCTGCCGGACGGTGTCGTTGCCGAGCACGGCGCGCAGCTGGTCGGCGGAGATCGGCAGGTTCTGCCCGTTGCCGAGCCAGGATTTGACCTGGTCGCCAAAACCCGCCTGCTGGAGCTTTGCGACGATCGCGCCCAGGCCGCCCTGGTTGTTGCTGCCGAGCACCTCGTTCATCACGGCCGGCAGAACGGCGGCGCCGAGCTGGCCAAGCGCGCTGCGCAGCGCGGGATTGTTCTCCAGCGAGTCCAGAATTCCCATAGCGGTCGCCTCTCCATTATTCCCTGTGATTGAGCGCTGCGAGCGGCCATGCCGTCAAGCCGCGCCCATTCACATTTCTAGTGAGCATGATCTTGTCGGAGAACCGGTGTCCACTTCTCCGGATCATGCTCGCGATTACACAGTCTCGAATTTTTCGATGACAAGCGTTTCGGCGAGGCCGTCGCGGGTCCATTCCTGGAACGCCGGCATCGCCATCATCGTGTCCATGTAGGCCTTGGTCTCCGGTGAGACCTCGATGGCGTAGGTCCGGAAGCGATGCACGACCGGCGCATACATCGCATCCGCCGCGCCGAAGCGGCCGAATAGGAACGGCCCGCCGGCGCCGTGGCGGGTCCGGCACGTGCGCCAGATCTCCTGCACGCGTGCGACGTTGGCGCTGGCGTCCGCCGACAGCGTCACCGGACGCACGGGACGGTGCAGGTTCATGCCGCATTCGTTGCGCAAGGCCATGAAGCCGGAATGCATCTCGGCGCACACCGAACGGGCAAACGCGCGGGCCGCGACGTCATCGGGCCACAGCTTCACTTCCGGATAACGCTCGGCGATGTACTCGATGATGGCAAGCGAATCCCACACCGTGATGTCGCCATCGACCAGCACCGGCACCTTGCCGGCGCGGCTGAAGGACAGGATCTGCTCCTTGTCCTCAGGATTGTCGGTGTAGAGCGGGATTACGGTCTCCACGAACGGGAGGTCGTTGGCGCGCAGCGCAAGCCAGGGCCGCATCGACCATGACGAGTAGTTCTTGTTGCCGATCGCGAGCTTGAGCGCTGCCATGTCCTGATCCTTCCGTAAGTCCTCTCATGCGGCTGCTTTTAGCGCCATTGCCTGCCGCCAATCAATCGTTGCCGCAACCCAGCATGCGTGGCAATCGTTGCGATCCTCGCGAGGAGAGAGACATGAGCAGGCATTGGGTCGACATCACCGCCGTCGGCTTCTTCATCATCGAATGGCTGGTCTATGCCGCAACCCTCGAGCATTCCGCCTATGGCCGCGACAGCCTGTCGGCGCGGATGAACCGCTACCGCGAGGTCTGGGTCCGCCGCCTGCTCGACCGCGATGCGCGCATGGTCGACATGCAGATCATGGCCTCGCTCCAGAACGGCACCGCCTTCTTCGCCTCCACAAGCCTGTTCGCGCTCGGCGGCGCGCTGGCGCTGCTGCATGCGACCAACGACGCCATCACCATTTTGGGCAAGCTGCCGATCGACCTCAGCACCTCGCCCGCAATGTGGGAGCTGAAATGCGTCGGCCTGGTGCTGATCTGCGTCTACGCCTTCTTCAAGTTCGCCTGGGCCTATCGGCTGTTCAACTATGTCGCGATCCTGTTCGGCGGCATGCCGCCCGCCTCCCAGCGCGGCACGCCGGAGGCCGAGGCCCATGTCAACCGCACCTCGCGCGTGTTCGAATCCGCCGGCCGCCACTTCAATCGCGGCCAGCGCGCCTTCTTCTTCGCGCTCGGCTATCTCGGCTGGTTCGTCAGCCCCTGGGTGCTGTTCGTGACCACGGCCGCCGTGGTGATCGTAACCTGGCGCCGGCAGTTTGCGTCCAGTGCATGGGCGGCGATGGCGCCCGATGTGGTGGTGGACGGTGGGGAGGTACGGAAGCAAGGTCATTGATGCTCTCTCGTCCCGGACGCGCTGCAACGCGTAGCGTTGCCGCGCGGAGCCGGGACCCACGCCGCACGGATTGCTCTGAGACATGTGCCCCGCTCTGCGGCGCACCGTCGAAGAGACGCTGCGCTGCGTCCGGGGCACGAGAGCGGAGTCTGTCGCGCGGACCTCTCCCCATCGTCGTTGCGAGCGCAGCGAAGCAATCCAGAATCCCTCCGCGGAAAGACTCTGGATTGCTTCGCTGCGCTCGCAATGACGGAGTATGAGGCAACAGCTTTGCTCTTCCCCCTCGCATTTGAATCGTAGACGCGCCTTCGCGCCCTCGCGGCGCATTTCGCCCGAGCTTTGCCTGGTCACTCCGCCCTCTTGTCCAAGAGGGCGCAGGGAAGGCCGGGTGCTGACCTCGCACCCGCGGTCCGCTGCGCAAAAATGTAGCGCAGGAAAACCGCACAGCGGCATACAGGTGGTGCCAATCACTCGGCCTTCCCTGCGCAGTGGTTTGACGGCTTATGCCGTGCTCTCCCGGGAGCCGAATTCCTTCTGGCCTCCCTCGCCTCGCGGATTAGCGATGCGGTTGACCCGGTTGGGCGCTCCACACCTCCGCAACAGGCTTGACCGTAGCGACGACGGCCAGGACCACACGGTTTTGCCGTACGCATGTTCGCCTGATGCCACAGGGTCTCGCGGCAGTGTGCACACGCGCCGCAAGAATGTTGGCGAGACGAACTGACAGCGCCGCTCATCCACACGCGGTTTCGGGCTCACAGGGACTACCCGCCCTGCCCGCACCTCTCGTGCCGACGCTGCCGCGTCCACCGCAACTCCGGCTCGCAATCAGTGACGACGTACGATCGCCCCTCGAGGATGAGCCGGGATGGGCGATACATACGCCATTTCCGAATTTCGGTAAAGTAGAATATTTTTGCAAAGACGGATTGACAGCCTCTGCGGTGTTTCGCCCGTCGGGGCGACGCCGAGCCTACGACCCGAAATCCACCGGCGTGAACGACAGGTCCATCACCTTCCATTCCTCGTACTTGTCGACGGGCAGCATCTTGTAGGGCTGGCAAGCCTGCAGCGCGCTCATCGCCGATTCCACGATGGCCACGCCCTTCGCCGACGGCGGGGCCTCGATCAGGATCGGCGGGCGCGCCAGCGTGCCGTCGGTGGCGAGCACCGCACGCAGCTTGATGCGCACGGCATCGGTCGGCGCGACCCCGGCCGGAAGTTTCGAACAGCTCCTCAAGTGCCGGCGAAGCTCGGCAATGACCTCGGGCGACAATCTGGCGCCGATCGAATCCATGGCATCGCCGCCGTCATCCTTGGGCGCGTCTTTCGGCGCGGGCGGCAATTCGGGCGGCAGGCCCAGCATCACGCCGTATTTGACGGTGACGTCAGGCTCCGGCGCCCGATAGGCTGGCGGCGCGGCCTGCGGCTGCGGTGCCGGCGGTGGCGGCTGAGCCGCCTGAGGCTGAGGCGGCGGCTGTTGCGGCGGCACCTGCGATGGCTGAGGCTGCGGCTGCTTCTGCTGCGGTTCGTGCGAGGCCTGCTTCTGCGGCGATAATTGCGGTGACGCCTTCTCCTTGGCCTGCGCAGGCTTCAGCGCGGCGTCCGGCTTGTCGTTGAGATCCAGCTTCGGCAGCCTCAGCTCGGGGAGCGGCTCCGGCGGCCTCTCCTTCGCCTCCTCTTTAGCCTTTTCCTCAGCCTTTTCCTCTGCCTTGGCCTCCTCCTGCTTCACCTGCTCCGGCGTGACGATATCGACCGCGACAGTCTCGGGCGGCCCGGAATGAAACGGATGGACCTCGCTGATCACGATGATCAGCACCACCAGCGTCAGATGCGCGATGGCTGATGCCGCAATGTCCGTCCGTATGATCTTCCGCAGTTCCATCGCCCGATTTTGGGTTGCCGGCCTGCTCCTAGCATACCGGAACAGCCCCTCAATCCCATTTCGGCGCGAAGCCAAAATCGGTCAGTCGGCCCTTGGGGCTGGCGAGTGCCGCGACCTCCGCCATCTCGTCATCGGAGAGCTCGAAATCGAAGATCTCGATGTTTTCCGACAGACGCTCGACACGCGAAGTTCTGGGAATCGCGGACACATTCTGTTGCACCAGCCAGCGCAGGCAGATCTGTGCCGGTGTCTTGTGATGGGCGCGGCCGATCCCGGCGAGCGTCTGGTCAGCCTTGATGCGGCCCTTCGCGATCGGGCTGTAGGCAACGAGCGCCATCCCATGCCGGTCGCAGGCCGCCCTCACCTTCGCCTGATCCAGATAGGGATGATATTCGACCTGGTTGCAGACGAGCGGCTCGGGTGACAGCGCGACCGCCTGCTCGATCAGCG
The DNA here is from genome assembly GCF_040546905.1 of Bradyrhizobium sp. S3.3.6. Classification (NCBI taxonomy): domain Bacteria; kingdom Pseudomonadati; phylum Pseudomonadota; class Alphaproteobacteria; order Hyphomicrobiales; family Nitrobacteraceae; genus Bradyrhizobium; species Bradyrhizobium sp. S3.3.6. The sequence continues at coordinate 110,381 of NZ_JBEPOT010000004.1, forward strand.
CCACCGTGAAATTGGAGACACCGATGTGGCGTGTCAGGCCCATGCGCTTGGCGTGCGCCAACGCGCCCAGCGTCTCCTCCAGCGGCACATGCGAATTGGGCCAGTGCAGCAGCACCAGGTCGACGGCGGGAAGCCGCAACCGCACCAGGCTCTCCTTGACCGACCGCTCGAGATCGTGGGGCGCGAAATGGTTGGTCCAGACTTTCGTGGTGACGAAAACGTCGTCGCGGCGGACGCCGGAGGCGCGCAATCCGTCGCCGACCTCGCGCTCATTGTCATAGACCTGGGCGGTGTCGATGTGGCGGTAACCGAGCCGCAGCGCCTGCTCGACCACGCGCGCGCAGGTCCGGCCGCTCAGCTCCCAGGTCCCTAGCCCGATCGCCGGAATTTTCGCGCCATCGGCCTCGACGAACAGCATGAGGAATCCTCTCTGTTGCGGCAGCCCCAAGTGTCATCACTGGCATCATTATGGGCCCGGTCCGCCAGAGTGCAACTGAGGACGCCGACCTCGGGGCCGGATCTTCAGCGCAATGCTAACGGGGGGTTCGCGTCAGGCGTTCAGGCTTTGGCGAGCGCCTGGAATACCGTGTCGGGCGCATGCGCGATCACGGCCAGCAGTGCGCGAGCGGGTCCGCGCGGGGCGCGCTTGCCCTGCTCCCAGTTGCGGATGGTCTCGACGGGCACGCCGAGCTTGGCAGCGAACTCCATCTGGGTGAGACAGGCGCGCCGGCGCAAATCGCGCACCGCGGGCGAACCGGCCTCCGCCGGCGGAGGCTCAACCGCAGAGACGACCGGCTGGACAGGAAACTCTTGCCCGTCCCGCAACTCAACCACCCGTCCGTCCGCCTTCAGCCGCAACCGCATGCTCATTCCCCCAAGCGTGAGGGATCATGCGGCAGCACGCTTAAGGTGGGATTAAAGGCGCGGCGCCCGGGATGCGAGAGGGGTACGCCGCCCTCTCCCCGTCATTGCGACGAGCTCTTGCGACGAAGCAATCCAGACTGTCGCCGCGGAGGGATTCTGGATTGCTTCGCTGCGTTCGCAATGACGAGCGGAGAGAGCGCGGCGCCCCGGAATGACGGAACGGAGGCGCTTCCTACTTCAACCCGAACCACAGCGTGGCGATGCCGAGGAAGGAGAAGAAGCCGACGACATCCGTCACCGTCGTCACGAACGTGCCCGACGCCACCGCTGGATCGGCCCTGACGCGTTCGAGCGCCATCGGGATCAGGATGCCGCCGAGCGCGCCGGCGATGAGGTTGCAGATCATCGCCAGCCCGATGACGATGCCGAGGCCCGGGATCTTGAACCAGGCCACCGCGGCGATACCGGTGATCACGGCAAAGGCAACGCCGTTGATGAGACCGACCAGCGTCTCGCGGATGACCACGCGCCAGGCGTTGGAGGAGCCGAGCTCGCGGGTCGCGAGCGCCCTCACCGCGACCGTCATGGTCTGCGTCGCGGCATTGCCGCCCTGGCTCGCGACGATCGGCGCGAGCACGGCGAGCGCCACCATCTGCTCGAGCTGGCCCTCGAACAGGCCGAGCACGGAGGACGCCAGGAAGGCCGTGGCGAGATTGATCAGCAGCCAGTTGAAGCGGCCGCGCGCGATGGTCAGAAACGTGTCCGACAGCTCTTCGTCGCTGGTGACACCGCCGAGCGCCTTGAGGTCCTCGTCCGCCTCTTCCTCGATGACGTCGACCACGTCGTCGACGGTGATGACGCCGACCAGGCGGTCCTGGGTGTCGAGCACGGGTGCTGCGACGAGGTTATACTTGCCGAACATGCGCGCCACCTCCTCCTGGTCCTCCAGGACGGAGACGCGGCGGCGATCCTCGTCGGTCAGCTCGGCAAGCGCCACCGGGCGGCGCGCGCGCAGGAGCACATCCAGCGGAACCGCGCCTTGCCAGTGCTGGTCCTTGTCGACGACGTAGATCTCGTAGAACCGGTCCGGCAGATCGGGCGTATCGCGCATGTAATCGATCGCCTGCCCGACCGTGAAATCCTGCGGCACCGCGATGAACTCGGTCTGCATGCGCCGGCCCGCGGAGTTCTCCGGATACAGCAGGCTGCGCTCGAGCGCGACGCGCTCCCGCAGCGGCAGCTTCTCGAGGATCTCCTCCTGCTCCTCCTGGTCGAGGGTTTCGAGCAGCTCGACCGCATCGTCGGATTCCAGTTCGCGGACGCCCTCGGCGACCGTCTCGGGCAGCAGCTCGTCGAGGATCTCCTCGCGGACGCTCTCGTCAACCTCGTTCAGTGCGGAAAAGTCGAAGTCGCGCCCCGTCAGCTCGACCAGGCGGACACGATCGTCGGGTGCGAGCGCCGCAATGAGATCACCGAGATCGGCCTCGTGCAGATCGGCGACGCAGGCGCGCAGCGCGGCGCTGTCGGCGGCCTCGATCGCATGGGCAATTTCTTCGACGAATTCGTGCCGAATTTCGCCGTCTTCATTGCGCATCGGGACGTGGTCGAGTACCAAGGACCCGGTGGAAGCGGCGTCATCCATATGTTCATCCATGGTACGCCTCGCCGTTGACAGGTTGATGGTTTGGGCTGACGGTCAGGCAATACCCACAAGGCAATCGCGAGCGCAATGGCAAAGATGCATCGACCGAAATGGACCTCGATCATTGTGGGCCCGGCTCTCGCCGCCCTCACCGCGATTGGTTCAGTCGAGGCCGCGGACTGCCCGCGGAGCGATGCGCTCGGCACGTCGCGGGTGCTGAGCGTCGATGCCAAGACCACGCCGCGCGTCGGCCTGAAGAGCTTTCCGCAGACGCTGCCGCTCGCAGATCACGAGGTGGTGCTGACCTTCGACGATGGCCCGCGTCCGCCGATGACGTCGAAGGTGCTGGCGGCGCTGGCACAGGAATGCGTGCGCGCGACCTTCTTCCTGGTCGGGCGGAGCGCCGCCGAATATCCTGACCTCGTCAAGCGCATCGCCCGCGAGGGTCACACCATCGGCCATCACACTTGGTCGCATCCGTACATGGCGCGGATCCCGGCCGATGCGGCGAAGTACGAGATCGACCGCGGCATCGCCTCCGACGAGATGGCGCTGCACGGGGTCTCGACGACGACGCCGTCGACGCCGTTCTTCCGCTTCCCCTATTTCGAACAGACGCAAGCCCAGCTCGACCTGCTCCAGTCGCGCGGCATCGTCGTGTTCGGGGCTGATCTCTGGGCCAGCGACTGGAACGACATGACGCCGGAGCAGGAACTCAAGCTGGTCACCGAACGCCTAGCCGCCGCCGGCAAGGGCATCATCCTGTTCCACGATCCCCAGGCGCGTACGGCGGCCATGATGCCGGCCTTCCTCCGGTATTTGCGGGAGAACGGCTTTCACGTGGTTCATTTGGTCCCGGCGGTCACATCACAGAAGAACGCCAACGCGCATTGATGCCGGAATGTCACGGCTGACCGAGATGGGGTGATTTGAGCCCTATTAACACTCTGTTCATGCTACGCCCTGCAAAGATTGAGGGGACCCTAGGCGGGGAAAGGTCTTTGCGCCTGAACCGTTTCCTGATGGCTCCGACCTACTATGGCGGCAAACGCAGATGAGGGCAGACCGGGTTCATGATCGGCAGTAGCGTTGTTTTTCGGACGCGACCGTGGACCGTCCTGCTCCTGGGGCTGCTGACCACGGCGTCGCCGGCGGCCTTCGCCGCCGAATGTCCGGGCCATCCGGGCGCGCTCGGCACCTCCCGCACGCTCGTCGTCGATCCGCATGAGCATCCGCGCATCGGCACCATGCAGTACCGCGAGACGCTGCCGCTGAAAGACCACGAGGTGGTGCTGACCTTCGACGACGGTCCGCTGCCGAAGAATTCCAACCAGGTGCTCCAGATCCTCGCCGACGAGTGCATCAAGGCGACCTTCTTCATCATCGGCGAACAGGCCAAGGCGAACCCGGAAGGCGTGCGCAAGCTGGTCGCGGCGGGCCACACTGTCGGCACGCACAGCATGAACCATCCGCTGACCTTCGACCGGATGCCGCTCGACAAGGCCGAGGCGCAGATCAACGGCGGCATCGAGTGGACGTCGGCTGCGATGACCGATCCGTCCAAGCTGGCGCCGTTCTTCCGCATTCCCGGCCTGATGCGCGCCGAGGGCGTCGAAAACCTGCTGATCTCCCGCGGCATCCAGGTCTGGAGCGCCGACTTCCCGGCCGACGACTGGCGCCATATCTCGTCCGATCGCGTCTACCAGCTCGCGATCCAGCGGCTGGAGGCCAAGGGCAAGGGCATCCTGCTGCTGCACGACATCCAGGCGCGCACCGTGGCGGCGCTGCCAAAGATCATCCGCGACCTGAAGGCACGCGGCTATCGCATCGTTCATGTGGTGCCCGCGACCGCCGACCAGCCGGCGACGCCGACCACGGCGGTGGAGTGGCTGCTGCATCCGCCGACGGAAACGACGCCGATCGCGCGCTGGCCTTCCGTGCCGAACTTCGCGTTCACGCAGACCGCGACGCTGCCTGCGCCTGGCCTCGCCGATCTCAACACGCAGACCGGGCACCAACCGCTGGTGTTGCCGCGCAAGACCATGGCTCAGGCCGATGTCGCCGCCACCCTGCCCGCGCCCGGGCGCGATCTCTTCGCGATCCCCGAGGGCTCGGTCGATGTGCTGCTGTCGGCGACCTTATCGCGACGCGCCGCAACCCGGCTCGCGATCGCGGCCGAAGCGCCGCATGCCGGCAAGGGCAAGCCGGCCAAGATGCAGGCACGGCGAACCGCGCATGCTGCACACCCGAAGCACGCGGCCCAAGCCAAGAGCACGGCACCCCGCCCGACCCGCGTCGCCACCAGCGTGAAGAAGCGCGCCTGAGTAAAAGCCGTTACTGCCGCATGATATTGGCGACGCAGAGCAGCACGATCAGCGCCAGAAAGAATAGATCCATATAGGACTTGAGCTCGCCGTCGCGGCGCAGCCGGGCCACGTCGGCCACGACCTGCTTGCGCGTATTCGTTCCGCCCGAGCCGTCATTGATCGGCGCCTGCAGGCGCTTGGTCTCGGCTTCCAGCTTCTCGATCTTCTGGAAGAAGTAGAACGCGCGCAGCGTCGAGGCCGCGCGCATGCCGCTATAGACCAGCACCAGGATCGCGAGGATCGCCCGGTTCTGGTACTTCTCCATGAAGTTCAGGCTGAAGTAGACCAGCGCCATGAACGCGAAGTTGGTCAGGAAGCGGTAGACGAAGCTTAGAAAGACCATGCTGGCTCCAGGCGAGAGAGGTCGCGCGAGGCCCGTCTAGCCCAACTTCGTTTCAACAAAGATACCATCGCCCGCGTGCCGCCGCCTTTTAGCCACGCGCCGCCATAATGCAAGCGAGAGCGCAGCCCCTCGCCGTGTTCCACGCGCCCGGCTCGATGGAGATTCGACGGAAGCTACGGTAGACTGCTGCCGCTGCCACACCCGAGGTCAGCGGATTGGGGTCTGCCGATGCCGAAGAAGGGAATCACGGGCCACGACGACTGGGTTCTGACCGAGGCGCTCGCGACCGCGCTGGTGGCGCTGGAGCAGCTCGAGGCCAAGCACCAGCCGTGCGCGCATATGGACGACATTCGCAAGTTGCTGTCGAGCGGCAAGGAGCCAGCCGCGGTGAGCCTGCATCTCGCCCAGGCCAAATGCCGCCTGTTCCCCGACCTCGATCCGCTCGAGATCTACCGCGAATACGGGATCGGCGAGGAATATGGCTAGCCAGGGAGATTTGAGCATCTTCCTCCAGCGAGGGCAGGTCATGATGCTCGCGCCAAGCGCGACAGATCAACCATCCTACACTGGGGAGCCTTGCCCGGTGCCCCTCCGACCGCCGCCAGCGCTGTGCGCCAAGTCGGTATATCCCTGTGGATAGCCTGTTGAGGGGTCGCGCCAAAGCGCGCGAAACGACCCCGCCAGCTACCGAAGTAGGCTGACGGGGCTTGTGAAACGATCTTTGGCTTGCTTTGCCATTCCTCTCGGTTTGGCTTTGTCATTCCGTCGACCGCTCACTGACTGAATAACGAGGCGCGCAGGTTACCCGTTCCTCTGTCGGCGCAATTTTTTCCGCATTTTTTTCGCGCCTCAGCGGCTGCAGGTTTCGACCAGTTCGGCCCCGGCGCCATATCGATGTCGCCAATCATTCCAGGCCTCTTGACCGATCAGTGAGCGAGAAAGCAGCATTTTGGACTGCGTGTCAGCAAGTCGGCCGTGACGCTGCCAAATACCCATTCGCGTAGCCGCGTATGTCCATATGCACCGGTGACCGTCAAATCGGCACCGTGTTGTTCCGCCGCCAGCATGAGTGCGTCCGCCACCGACCGTTCCGCGCGCACACGCGCTTCCGCTTCTGCGCGGACATCATGACGGCCAAGAAACGTCGCAACGTCCGCAACCCTCGCTTTGGCGGCATCGATTTCAGTTTCGTCGACGACTTCGACAACCGATACGAGGTCGGCTCTCTGAAGCAACGGCAGCGCATCGAGACACGCGCGGCGCGCTTCTCGCGTATCCTTCCAGCCGACGACGATGCGCTTCGCCTCCAGGCTCCGTGTTCCGTCTGGGACAACCAGCACCGGTCGGCCAGCGTGCATCAGCACGTCGCCTGGGTCCATTAAGCTGAAAACGCCAAGCTGGGCGGGGGCTCGGCCGAGAACAATGACGTCGGCCGCACGGCTTTCGCGTACCAATACCGCTTCAGGCACCCCAACCACTGAGCGCCATTCAGTTTGCAGGCCGCCGACCGCTGGAGAGTTCCGGAACCCCGCCTCAGCGTTTTTGAATCCCGTCCGGATGCGCTCCTCTTCTGCCTCCATCTCGGCTGCGATGGCAACCCCGCCGTAGTTATCGACCACTGGTGCCCGCAGCTGAGCTGCGGCTACACCGATCAGCCTGGCGTTAAAGCGACGCGCAACTTGCGCGGCGCATTCAAGGCGGTTGCGCGATGCGTGGTCTGGTTCGATATGAACAAGAATGGATGTTAACATCCGATTTCCCTAAGTAACCTGCCGTTGCGCGTACGGCCGGTTCACTTGTCGCCACCCGACGCAGCACGCTCAAAGCGAGATGCAGAACGAAGGGCCATGATGCGCGTGGCGCGGGCTAGATCCGATCACGCAGGCCTTTGACACCCTCGCCCTGGGCGCAGTGCTCGCAACAGAAAAAAGTGCCCGCCTTCTCCAGGCCGTGTCCGACGATACGGATTCCACAATGATCGCAGCTCGGCGCTAGCGCGTGAATGGCGCATTCGAAGCTGTCAAATGTGTGCGCTTTCCCGTTCATCGAGACCTGAAAGGTCTTGTCATAGTCATTGCCGCAGGTTTCACATGTCGCCATGATCTCTCGCCTCCGCCGATGTCGCATATGGACGCTGAAGTCGCCAAATGGCACTTGGTTCCAATAGGTGATGTGGCTGGACGTCCGCGGCCGCAATACCCACCATTCAGCGTATCTAATAATGATACTTCGGGGTCACGTTTCCATTCCCACCCCGGGCAGCTCAAGGATTCTGTCCAATCGGCAGCCGGCAACTCATTGGAACGGCCATCTGGCTGGAGCGTTCGCTGGTCGGGGCGTGCAGTCAGAGGAGACGGACATGAGACGAATGATCCTGACGCTGCTCGCCGGTGCTGGTGCTCTCATAGCGTCGAGCGCTTATGCTGCCGACGAATTTCAAGTCGGAGACGGCTCGCCTTTGCTCCATCAGGCGCGGCTCGTTTGTGACGACGCCGGCCGATGCTGGCACACCAGAGGCGATCGCCGCGTCATCATTGGAAACGACTATTATTACGGTCCGCGGCGATACGACTACTACGATCGTGGCTACTACGACCGGCCGGGCATCGGGGTCTATGGGCCGGGCTTCAGCTTTGGCATCGGCCCAGACTGGTGACCGCGATGCGGCCTTTCGACGGACGGCTCGCCAAGCCCAAGTGAAGAATCCGGCGGGCCGTCCGGCTCTGCGGAAGGCGTGGTCCCGTTCCGGTTAGGCGGCAGACTGCCCTTGTTGACGACCGGCCGTCCAGAGAGCCCGCACCTCTTCAGGCAATGCATGGCGAACCTTCTCGACCTGATTTGGGTCAAGGTGATGGTTCAAGACCTGGAACGTGGCCTGCGCGGCATCGCCTGCGCCGATCGGCCGCAACGAGCTCAGCTCTGCGGAAATGATCCCGAGAAATTCGGCGGCAGAACGCCAGTCCTTCGGGACTTCACTCGGCCGCCACTGATCGTAGTAGACGCCCCGGACCAGCAACGGGAGCTGGGCACCGAGGTGTGCCGCTAGATTGACCGGGATCCGATCGCGAATGGTTCGGAGCACCGTTCCCAACGCATGCCATGCAAGCTGCCTGTCATGCGGGAGCGACGTCATCATCTCATCCAGCCACGTGTTTGTGAGATGGATCGTTCTGTCAAATACATCGAGGCCTGTTGCACTCATGATTACGTCCTTTTTGCTCGAAGACAGCTGAACGGACAACGTCGGTCGTCACCACGGGTTCTCGATTATTGAGAGATTGATACCGGCGCAGCGATGCCGCAATCGATATGCTACTGCCTCCCGGGGCGGTTCGCGCTCAACGCTCGATCGTTCCGGTTCGGCGGATCTTCTTTTGCAGGAGCATCACGCCGTAAAGGAGCGCCTCTGCAGTCGGCGGACAGCCCGGGACGTAGATGTCCACGGGAACAATGCGGTCGCATCCGCGCGTCACCGAATAAGAGTAGTGATAATATCCCCCGCCATTGGCGCATGATCCCATCGAGATCACATATCGCGGTTCCGGCATCTGGTCGTAGACCTTGCGCAGCGCCGGCGCCATCTTGTTGCACAGCGTGCCGGCCACGATCATGACATCCGATTGCCTTGGGCTCGCACGCGGCGCAAATCCGAACCGCTCTGCGTCATAGTGCGGCATCGCCATTTGCATCATTTCGATAGCGCAGCAGGCGAGCCCGAACGTCATCCACATCAACGAACCGCTTCGCGCCCAGGTGATGAGATCATCGGCCGCGGTGACAAAGAAACCCTTGTCGGCGAGATCGCCCCTGACCGCGCCGAAAAACTCGTCGCTCGTCGGTTTGCCGGTTCCGGGGTCCAGGAGCCCTCTGCCAGCGGGCACGATCAACGGACGGTCCATGCGCGTCTCCTGTGCTGCAGCTTCTCATGCAACGTCCAGGCGGCGGTACCGTTCGTTTCGTAAGCAATGTTTCGCGCGAACTGCACCGGACGGTTCGGCGCGGTCCCTCGGACTGGACGCGGCTTGAATTGGCAGCTCGGTTTCCTATATCTGTGTTTGCAGTCGATGAGGATCGCTTCGGTTCTCGCCGCGGCGAGCTTCGACGGATGGTGACGTATGATCGTCCCGCAATCCACGTCTGCCCCCAACCCACTTTAGATGAACATCGTGCGGCTTCAGCCGGGCGACTTATGGATGGACATGACAACATCTGCACTCAGCGGGGCGGTCGAGCCGCGCTTCAGCATCAAAATGCCGCGCAAGTCTCAGATGCGCAAAACCAAGCACGCTGCCCGCAACGGCATCGCGATCAATTCGTCCCGGAATGCTCAAAGACACTACGAGCGCTATCTGGCGCTAGCCCGCGCCGAAGCCTTGAAGGGCGACCGGATTGCCGCGGAGAACTACTTTCAACACGCAGAGCACTATCTGCGATCGATGCGCGAGAACGGCGCCGCCGCTCCTTTGGGTGGCCGCTCGTAGCGGTGGGCTTCGCCACGAGCAACGTGCTTGCAGCCAGCGCGAGCGGCGCTTCCGGATCGCAGTCGTAGACGCTCTCAAATCGCGAACCGCCGTTTGCGTCACCGGCTATAGACGCCGATGAGCTCGGCCTGCCCCAGCATGTGCTTCTCAGCCGACTTCCAGATGTCGGCAACGGACATCTTGGGCGCTCGCGAAAGCGCTTCGACATCCAGCGCCGCCAGCTTGAAGTGGTAGTGATGGGTTCCGTGTCCCTTCGGCGGGGCGGGTCCGTGATAACGCATCTCGCCGAAATCATTGACGCCCTTTCCGAGCCTCTCGGTTTTGGTCTTCGCGCCGTGGCCGATTCCCTCCGGCAGCAGCGTTCGTTCGCCCATGATGTTGTAAAGGCCCCAATGGTGAAACGTGCCGGACGGCGCGTCCGGATCTTCAACGACGAGGGCGAAGCTCTTGGTTCCCGCCGGCGGATCCGACCACTCCAGCGGAGGTGAGAGGTCTTGTTCATCCGCCGTGTATTTTGCGGGAATTCGGTCGCCATCGTGGAACGCAGGGCTTTTCAAGCTGAATGTCATTCGCGCTCTCCTGATTTTTGCACCATCGATCTCTTTGTGCCGAGCGGCTCACAAGTGACGGACTACAATCCCGCTATCTCGGAATGCTAGGGAATACGTTGCGTTCACTCGGCAGCTGGCCCACGGTCACGCTCAACGGGTTCACTTTTCCCTGTCTAAGCGCAGTGACCTGAATCCGAGAGCCCGGCGCCGTCCCGTGGACCTTCTTGGTCAATTCGCTGGCATTCTTGATTTGCTCCCCATTCACCGAGGTAATCACATCCCCGGTTCTTAGCCCCGCCTTCGCCGCGGGACCGTTCTCTTGAACGCCTGCCACGATCGCGCCGTGGAGATCGCTTCCGCCCAGGCTGTCGGCAAGTTCCGCAGTGACCGATTGAACCTCGACACCCATCCAACCGCGCGTCACCGTGCCCTTGTCCTTGAGTTGCGGTAGCACCGTCTTGACGACTTCGGCGGGTATCGCAAACGCGACGCCTACCGAGCCTCCGGAAGGCGAAATGATCATGCTGTTGACGCCGATGACTTTGCCGCTCGTGTCAAAGCTCGGCCCGCCAGAATCGCCCTGGTTGATCGGCGCATCGATCTGGATGAAATCCTGCGCAGAACCAGTCCCGATGTTGCGCTCACGCGCCGAAACAATGCCGGCTGTAACCGAGCCGCCGAGCCCGAACGTATTGCCGGCGGTAAGGACCCAATCACCGGTGCGCGGCGGCTGGTCGGCGAGCTGCACGTAGCTGAAGTCGTTGCGACCTTCGACCTTGATCAAGGCGATGTCGCTCAAGGAATCCCTTCCCACCACTTTCGCGGAATAGGTCTTCTTGTCACTGGTGCGGATCTCCGCCATGTCACTGGTCTCCACGATGTGACTGTTGGTCACGGCATAGCCGTCAGGCGAAATGAAGAAACCTGATCCGATATTCACCGTGCGTGTCGTTCTTGGAACGGTACCGCGATCGGGGACATCCGGCGCGGGATTCTCGCTTTGCGGCGAGTCATCGTCGGGCCGACCGAATTCGAATGATTGGTCGGGCAACGAATTGGGCGTCGCAGCTTTGGAGCTGACCGCTACCACGGCCGGCACAACTCTTTCGGCGAGATCTGCGAAGTTAGCCGGTCCGGCATTGCTCTCACGGTCCGCGATCTGACGTATGAAGTTCACGGACTCGTCCCCGGATAGGGCCCGTTGTGCGGGATTGACGGCCAGTGCCGGCTCGACAGTCACAACCGACACGATCGCGGAGGCGATCGCACTGCCAATGATGGACGCTCGGCGGCAGATGAAAGTTCGTTTTTCATGAACCATTTCTGCTTCCCTTCCACTGCTTGTCAGTTTTCATCGCGGTTTCCTCTTCAAGAGGTCAGCGATCGATTTCACCGAACACAATGTCCAGCGAGCCGATGATTGCGGAGACGTCCGCCAACAAATGGCCGCGGCTGAGCAAATCCATCGCCTGCAGATGCGCGAACGAGGGTGCGCGGATCTTGCACTTATAGGGCTGGTTCGTGCCATCCGAGATCAGGTAGACGCCGAATTCACCCTTTGGGGCTTCCACCGCGGCATAGACCTCGCCGGCCGGCACGCGAAACCCTTCCGTATAGAGCTTGAAGTGATGGATCAGGGCCTCCATCGAGCGCTTCATCTCGGAGCGCCGCGGAGGAAAGACCTTGTTGTCCTGCACCGCGACCGGACCCTGTCCGTCGGAAGCGCGCAGCTTTGTGATACACTGTCTCATGATGCGCACCGACTGACGCATTTCTTCCATGCGGACCAGATAACGGTCGTAGCAGTCGCCATTCTTGCCGATCGGAATGTCGAATTCCATTTCCGGATAGCATTCGTAGGGCTGCGCCTTGCGCAGGTCCCAGGCCGCGCCCGAACCGCGCACCATCACGCCGGAAAAGCCCCACTCCCAGGCTTCCTTCAGCGTCACCCTCCCGACGTCGACATTGCGCTGCTTGAAGATGCGATTTGGCGTCAACAGCCGATCCAGGTCGTCCACCACGCGAAGGAACGGATCACAAAAGGCTTCAATGTCGTCAATCAGCTTTGGGGAAAGGTCCTGATGCACGCCGCCGAACCGGAAGTAATTTGCGTGCATGCGCGCGCCGGAGGCACGTTCGTAGAACACCATGAGCTTCTCACGCTCTTCGAAGCCCCACAACGGCGGCGTAAGCGCGCCGACATCCATGGCTTGGGTCGTGATGTTGAGAAGATGCGAGAGCAGACGTCCGATTTCACAGAACAGCACGCGGATCAATTGGCCGCGGCGCGGCACTTCGAGGCCAAGCAGTCTCTCTGCTGCGAGGCAGAACGCATGCTCCTGGTTCATCGGTGCGACATAATCGAGCCGGTCGAAATACCCGATCGCCTGCAGATAGGTCTTGTTTTCAATCAATTTTTCGGTTCCGCGGTGAAGCAGACCGATGTGAGGATCGACCCGCCGGACAACCTCACCGTCAAGTTCCAACACAAGCCGAAGCACACCATGAGCCGCAGGGTGCTGCGGGCCGAAATTGATGGTGAAATTGCGAAGGCCGGCTTGTTCCACGGGCGAACTCAAGGTTTGTAGGCGCAAAGGCTGTCGGCACAACGACCCGGGTCGACGAGCCTGCACACTTCGACCCGCGAAGCGCCAAACATCCCCAGGCGTTGGTTGTTCCTAACGCCCCCGTCGGCCGCCAGGCGAGACGGGATGTGCCGCGCGCTTTTTGGAAATCAGGGACGGGATCGCGGTTGATAGAGCCTGAACCTTGCATAGTCAGGCCAGGCCGGACGCAGGAACCGATGGCTAAGGAAAGCGTCGCCAGGACACATCTCGATCATCGTCGCGTCGCGCCTGAGGGCCCGTTCCGACGACCGCGGCTATACGTGGTTGGCGAAGCACCTGGCGCCGAGGAAGTCGCGCAGGGTAGGCCCTTTGTCGGGCCGGCCGGTAGGGCATTGCGCGAGATGCTAAATGAGGCCGGGATCGCCCCCCAACAGGCGCGTTTGGCAAACGCCATACCTTTTCGACCGATCGCGTATTCGAAAGACCGGAGGCTACGTAACCGCAGCCCAACAATAGAGGAAGTCGATCATTATGGAGCGGCAGTGCTGAGTGACATCCGGCGTTCCAGGCCGGACGTGATCGTTGCTCTTGGCAGCACCGCGTCTCGCCTGTTTGGCGAATCGCAGTCGATCCGCCTAATGCGCAAAGCAAAGCTCCAGTTTGAAGGCTACCCGCTACGCATCACCTTCCACCCGGCCTACGCCCGCCGCTTCGGTGGACGCGACGGCGACGTTTGGCGCCAGGCGGTCGCCGATCTACGCAAAGCCGCTCGCAGGCGTCGGTCTTGATCGCCGCGGAAGGCAATTTCAGCGGTCACGAATCTGGTTTGCGAGCGAGGCGCACGACGCGCCTCGCCAGGATCGATATGGGCGCGTCGCGCCGTGCGTCATTTCGCTTTCGTGCCTGAACCTGCCGTGCTGTCCGATCCGATCTTCTCGAAGTCGCCAGGCCTCCAGCTATAGTTCACGGCCGGCTCTTCCGGGCCGTAGAGCCGCAAGATGGCGAAGAATCCTCGTCCCGGCGCGGTGGCAAGCCAGTTGGCTTCTTTCGCGGCGGGAGACTTCGGGCCGACGTAGAGGTCCGTCGTGCCGTCGGCGTTCTGCTCCGGCTTGTCGCGCGATCCCAGCGAGGGGAAGCGCCGTGTTTCGGTCGCCAGGCCTGAGGCGTTTTCGGCTTCGTAGAGGGTGAGAGACCAGAACAGCGCGGCTGGAACGTTGGGCGGCAGCGTCACCTTGTACGAGGAATCACCCGACAGCGGCTTGTCGTCTGCGTCGTTGAAGGCGATCCCGTAGAATGCGCCCTTGCCGGGCGACAACGACACCATTCCTGGACTGATTGAGTAGTAGTCGGTGAACATCCAGACGCGAGGCTCGATTTCGGTAAAGCCGGCCTTCTTGTTGCGCCACGACAGATCCAGTGTCTTCTCGGAACCCGGCTCACTGACATTGTTGATCGGATTGACCCACCCGCGGTCCTTCCAGATTTTGAGGTCCCGGCCGCCGATCTCGGTCTTTCTGCCGATTACACGGCTTGTCTTGTAAGCCGTTTTCGCTGCCGCATTCAGGATCGCCTTCGTGTCGGCATCGGGCTCGAACGGGCGGCCCTTGATGATGCCGATATTCGCGAGAAGGCCCAGACCATCTTCACCCGCCAGGTTCTCACCCTCGCGATCGAGCAGCCATTTGATTTGTTCGAAGGCTGCAATATCGGAGGGCGGCAACATGTTTGCCGCGACGCCCGAGGCGTTCGGAAACTTCATCGGCTTGCGTTCGGCCTCGGGGAGATTCAGCGGATAGATCTTCGCCTGCTCCATCAGCTTCACCGCGGGCGAAAGATCCTTCGGATCCTGGTAGAAGGCGCGGAGGAAGATGAAGAGGTTGTTCGTGCCGGAGCGGTAGACATAGTAACCCTTCGGCACATCGCCCTTGTAGCCTGGCGGCAGAACGAGAAACTTGCCGCCTTTGCCGGCGTCCGGTCCGGGCAATCCGACGTCGCCGAAGAACTTGCCGCCGTCGACCGGGATCGGCCGCTGCCAGAAATCGAGCAGAATGCCCTGGAGATTGGGTGGCGCCTCGAACACGATCGGCCCGGTCTCGCCCATGTCCACATAGCTCATGGCGTAAATCACGTCCGAGTTCGGCGTCGTTACCAACGTCTTCGGATCGAGCCGCTCCTTCCAGACCGGAAGGATGTTGTAGCCGGCGCCGAACACCTTCTCGGAGCCGAATTTCATGCCGAGCGTGTTGATGAGCGGCATCGCCCACAGGTACGCTTGCGTGGCCTGCTGGAATTCAAGCTCCTGCATCAACGTCTTGGCGGTCTCCGGCGTCGGCCGGTTCTGTTCGAATGGCAGATTGGCCAAGGCGTCGAAGCGGCTGGATTGGCCGTAAGCCATGCCGGTCGCGACGAGAGTTGCGCTCAGCAGGACGGAAAAGGACAGGATACGTGTGCGGAATCGCTTGATCGTCATTGTACGACCCTTTCATATTGGGAAGCGGCCAACTCGCCGGATGTGGCCGATGTGTTTTGCGCCGGCCTTACCTCATCAGTGTCACGTTACTTTCCGAACGACGGGCGGCTGCCATGAGCCGTCGAGGATGCCCTCTTTGCCCCAATAAGCACGGATGTAGAGCGAGAATTTTCCGTCGGGCGCCGGCAGCCAGTTCGCCTCCTTATCCCCGCCCGGCGATTTCGCGCCCGCATAGAGCGTGAGCGAGCCGTCGGCGTTGCGTTTAAGGTTCTTGTTCTTGGTGCCGAGCGAATAGCTCTTGAGATTGTTCGGATGGAACAAATGCTTGTCGTTGTAGAGCGTCAGCGACCAGAATCCGTTGACCGGCGGTTCCTCTCCCTTTGCGAACGTGATCTCGTAATTGCCTCTGCCGGTCAGTTCTCCACCCGCACCATCCAGGTCAGTATAAAAATACTGAGTCTCGTTCGGACGGTTGTCGAACATGTTCGATCTGGCCGTCCCGGTCCGGTTGTAATAGTCGACGCCCCATTGCGCGTTGTTGGTCGAGCGATTCCATCCGTTGCCGGCCGGTCGTCCGTTGTACTTCCACTGGAAGAACGGATGAATGACCTTCTCGTCCGTGTCGATGGCGGTCGCTACCAGCAGCTTCTTCAGTTCCTGGTCTTGGGCGGCCGCGTCGAGCAGCAGACGGAACTGTTGATACATCGCCTGCTCCCCCGGCAAGGGATCAACGGTGTCGAGCGCCTGACCGAGTTCATCGAAGAACTTCTCCGGCACCACCCATTTCGTTTCTTCCCCGGTTGATTTCGGGCCAGGAATGTTGGGGGCCTTGCTCCATTCGATGGTCTTCATCTTGCCGGTAAAATCCTTTAGCGGATAGAAGACGACCTGATTCACGACCGGCTGAACTGCCTTTTTGTCCTCGGGCGTGTCATCCTGGAAAATGCGCGGAATGGCATTGGCCAACGACGTAGGACACCGAATGACGTCGGTGATGCCGGACGGCTTCAGGCCCCTCCACCTCGGACCGGCAAGCAGGTAGAAGCCGGGCTTGGAGTTATAAGGCTTGCCGAGATTGCCGAACTGATCGGTACGCGCATCGTACATGGCATAAACCCAGAAGCGATCGCCGAAATCGGGCACCTGCGCGACCACCGGCTCATCGTCGAGTGAGAAGAACCCAAGGCCATAGACGACGTCCTGGTTCGGGCATGTAACAAAGGTCTCCGCAGGATCGACGTAATCGGAGAGCATTCCAACTTGACCAGTCGGCGCTACGGGGACCACGCCATTAAGGTGGCCCGGATGCGGCGCCTGTGCGAATATGGCCCTGCGGTTCATCATGTTCACAATCGGCCAGCCCCAGACGTAGGCCATCTGCGCAATCGTCCTGGCGTAGCCTGGATGCATCGTGATGCCGGTCGCAGGCTCCGTGACCTGCGATGCCGCGCCGGAGGCGGGTCGAGCCTGCGCGGTCTCCGTGACAGCCAAGACCGAGGCGGTCGATAGCGCGGCGGGAACAGCCGCTCTGGCGCTCAGAGCAGCGAGCGACGCCGCGACAATACCGCCCTTCATCGTATCGCGCCGGGTGGCCCCTGATTGATTTGCCGATGTGGTTTTCATTACTCGTTCCTTTCCGACCGATCGCTTGTATTAGCTTCATTGAGCGCAGATCAATTCACCTTCACCACGTCATCCGGCTTCCAGCTCTGATCGAAGAATTCGACGCCGGTGCCGTAGAGGCGCAATGCGGCCAAGAAGTTTCGGCCGCTGACGGTCTGTATCTAGTTCGAGTCAGGAGCGCCGGCGGGCTTCGTGGGGCCGAACCAGATATCGATCGATCCATCGCTGTTTGTCGCGACCTTGTTGAATCCGTTGATCGACGGCAGCAGTTGCGGCGTTTCCGGCATGGTCCCGTCGGTGACGTTGTAAGCAGTCACCGCCCAGAACAACGCGGCCGGCGGATGGGGCGGCAGATGCATTTTGTAGGTGTTCGAACCGTCGAGGAACTCGCCGCTCGCGTCGCGGGCGGTGAACGGATATTTCGACCCGGCTCCCAGCGTCCTCATCACCATTGCGGACGCCGTCGAATAGGCGAACTGAAAATAGCTTGCCCGCTGGTTCACGTCGAGATAGCCGTCCTGGAGCCATTCGGACGTCCCGCCGGCCCAGGTGTTTTCGTACTTTCTGTCGTTGTAATAGAGCTGACGTCCGTCTGGCCTGCCCAGTTGCCGCATGGCAAGGATCATCTTGGGCGCCGTCTCGACCGCCTTTTGCAACAGCTCTTGTTGCTGCCTGGTCGGATTGAACGGCTGCCCCTTGATGATGCCGATCGAAGCCAGCACACCGCGCAATTCAGGATCGATGGCTGAGTCCGGTTCGTAGTCGACGAACGTCTTGAGCTTGGTCCAATAGGTATTGTCGACCGGATACATCATGTTCACGCGCTTGCCGCTTCCGTTGGGAAACTGCATCGGCTTGACGTCTTTCTCCGCAGCCCACAGCGGATAGACGCGTGTTCTTTCTGCAAGTGCCACAGCCGGTTTCGGGTCCGGTCCGTTGTCGCCGTTCGCCATGACGGTACGAAAGAACAGAAAGACGTTGTAGGTTTTCGATTTGAACACGAAATAGCCTTGCGGTGTCTCGCCGTCATAACCTGGAGGTAGCAAGAGATAGAGCCCGCCACGCGCACGATCCGGCCCGATCGCACCGACATCGGTGATCGTGCGCTGGAAAAAGTCGGTGAACATGCCGATTACGTTGGGCGGCGCGGCAATGACGAGCGGTCCGGTCTCCTTGAGGTCGAGATAGCTCATGGAGTAGATGACATCAGCGTTGGGCGTCGGTACCCACGCACGCGAGTCCATGCGGTCCTTCCAGATCGGCAGGACGTTGTAGCCCTTTCCGAATGCCGCCTCCGAACCGTCGCGCATCCCGATGACGTTCAGCGCGGGCTGCATGGTCATGTAGGCATGAACCGCTTGCTGGTAAAACAACTCGTCGCGCAGCGTCTCCGCTTCCTTTTGCGGAAGCCAGTTTCCGTTGTTGATCTGTTTGAGCAGGGGTGGGGTTGTTTGATCCTGTTGCGCCAATGCCGGCACGACACCATACAGAGATGAGATCAACAGGGCAGACGTCAGGATTGAGCTTCCGGTTCTCATGTCTTTCCTCTTTGCGTTCAGATTGGAGGCTCTCGTGCTTTTGGAAATGCTTCGCTGGCGAAGCGAGGCGCAGGTCACGCGCCTCGCGGTGATCGACATGGGGGTGCGTCCCGCCGTGCGTCACTTCGCTCGCGAGCCCGAGCCGACCGTTGGTTCCGATCCGACCATCTCGAAATCAACCAGCTTGAACGTTTTGTCGAAGAACGCCTGCTCCGGCGCATAGAAGCGAAAATAGACGAACCCGCCGTCGTTGCCGACACACCGATTCACATTCCACGCGGCATGGACCAACCATCCGGCCCAGACGAGGTCATCAGACCGCGTCCCAACACACCTCGATGAATTGCTTCGAATGCCGGCGCCCGGATATTCGAAGGCCGATCTAGCCTGCCTCACTGAAGATCGGAGACGGCGCGCTTGCTGCTGCTTCTAGCAGACCCTGACTGACTGCTGAACGTACGCATAGCCGTTCCACACGGACCGAGTTTGATAGCAGGACCCGTAAGCAGCTGCTGCCCCGAGCGCAGCGCCAGTTGCCACGCCCGCGGCTACGGGGGCTCCCCAGCCTCTGCCGTAATAGCCTCCACGGTAGTACCGACCTCCAGCCCATCGGGTGCCACCGCCGTGCCAGCCGGGTCTTACTCCGCCTCCATGAAAACCGCCTGCATGAAATCCGCCCGCCCGACCACGGGGACGTGCATCCGATTCAACCGGCAGCAGGGTTAGACCAGCGGCGACTAAGCTTAGAGCCAATACTGAGGTGGCTGGACGCATGATTGTTCTCCATGACATTACACAACCTGTGAACGTACGTTCCGCAGCCTGCGAACGCATTCGCTCCGAACTCGTTCCAATCTCAATTCTGCAGAGGAGCCATGTCAATTTCCCCGGCTATACGGTGCGCGATCAAAAATCGGGCACGCGCCCCGGACGCGGAAGTTCATCTTCTGGAAGCGGGCATTTCGCACTCGACGAAGCAACCGACGAAATTGCGTCGCTCGTCCGACACTTCCTTGAGCGTAATCACGGAGATAGCGCAGAGCTGGACGCTGCCAAGTTCAACTGAAATTCCGGCGTAGCATCAGCGCTCGCGCATATGGCCAGGGCGTCGGCAACGGATCAACGGGACAAATGAATTTTCCGGTCTCGGCACCGTCCATTGCCGTAACCGTCATACGAGACTTGGCTGTCATTGAGCGATTGCGGCATGCGGCAGTAGGCGTGCTCAAGGACCTACTAGTCGTGCAACGTGCGGGCGCACCCTGCCCACATGTCGTTTGATGGGACACAAACCGCGTAGCGCTCACGGATGAGCACGAGCCCACTGATTTCTACGCTGGGCTACGCCACTGCCCTCTCGCGATCAAATGGTGGTTTTCCTTCGCGCGGCGTTGGTTCAACTAAGCGCTGCACCAAGACGAGCGAGATCAAACAGGAGATTTGCGCGGGCAAAGTACTAACATTCGTTGTGAGTAACAATGTGGGAGCAGAGAAATCGCGAAAACATTTTTCGTGTCAATTACTTACGCCTTTGGTGCGCTCGGAGGGCGTCTCCATTCCTTTTAATATCAAGAGCTTGGCGGGGTCCAGCAAACCTTAAGGTGCCTTTCAGGCCTGAGAGCGCATTTCAGAGAGCAGCATACAATGCCCAACCACACTCTCGGCGACGCGCCCATTAAATGTCTTTCAAATTGGCCGCCTTTTGCTGCAAAAATAGATTTATGCGCATATATACGCATAATTTTATTTGGGCAAACAGGGGACCAAGATGGTAAACCGGCTGAAATATCACAGGGTTCAGAACGCTAAAACGCAAGCCGATGCTGCTAAGGCGGCGGGCGTGACTCAGCCAACCTATCAACGCTGGGAAACTGACCGTGCGGAGGTGCCGAAAACCGCGCTGGCAAAGCTAGCAAAATACTTCAAGGCAACACCGGCAGAACTGCTGGGCACGCACCCACCTGTGGAGGCAGCGTTCTATAGCGATAATGCGCCGCTTGATCTGCAGTACTACGGCGAGATCGCAGTGCATTTTAAGAGCGCCAGCGAACCATTGGTGCTGTCGATCTCAGAAGCTGTCCGCGCATCGGCCTATTCGCAGCTACATGAGAACCGTCGGTTCATCACGTTCAAGGACTTGGGCAACCGCAGCGTGGCAATCCGGCGCGAGGCAATTTCCGAGTTCTATTTTTCCAGCGAAGCCTATGACTGGTACGGGCCGGAAGAAGAACATAACAATTACAAGCTGGGTACACCGGTCCAGATGCCCGACACGCGCGATTGGGATATCGTCGAGGCGATCTATGACGAGGAAATTGGGGCCGGTGATTCCACGTCAGATTATCCCAAGGAGCAAGTCGAGCGCGTCCGTGAGACGGTCATGATCACCGATGAACAGTGGGACAAACTGGTCGCTGATGGCCGCGTCAAACCGGAGGAACTTGAGACCGAGAAGGCCGCGCGAGCGGCGGACACCGCCGAAATTCTCGCCTTGGCCCACACCGTGACGATCCAGCTTTCGAACGGCAAGCGCCGGGAGATTGAATACTTTGACTGCAACCTCTTCGAATGCTGGGAGCGGTTTGAGGACGAACACTATCCCTACAGCGACCCGGAGCCCGGTCTGATCCGCCTGCCATATGAGGGCTATCACCAAACGGTTTTCCTCAACCCGGAGGCATTGGATTACGTCTCGTTTCCGACCCACAAGGTGGAATGTGATCGTATCGAAAGTTATGACGATGGACTGGTGGATGACGACGAGGTTGAGGCGGATGGTGACGACGCCAAGGTGATCAAGCTGCCAAAGGCCAAAAAGAAGTCGCCCGTCAAGAAAGGCGGCACAAAATGAAGCTGAAGCAGAACACCGTGCCCCCTCACTGATCGAGGCTGGCTTCTATGATGAGAGGAACCCCGGTCGGCTCCGTCGCGTTATCGCTTTCGGCGGTCACGAAGGCAGGGTTTGCTATGTCGACTTCACGGGTGTTGGTCAGTGCGACATTTCTTCTCTAAGCCGTTGGGCACGGCGACGGCTTACCCGTGAGGAAGCGATGGTGGAATTTCCTCATGAAATCGGGAAACTGGAAGACGCGTTCTGCGATGCATTGGTGACTTGGCAAGAGCAGGCGGAGGAATGATTACCCGATTTACCAAGACATTTCCGGGCGTGACCGCAACGTCAAGGAAAAGCCGCCGCGAAGGGCGGTTGACAACTGGGATCGGCCAAACATCCAACTAATTCCTGCGTCCGACACCCTTCCCTCCAGGCTTCCCCTCGGCAGACGCCTTGAAGATGGAGCAGCAAAGCGCTATGTTAGACAAAGTCCATTTTTGTCTAACACACGGCGAAATTCCATGGCGAAGGCATCAGCGAAGAAGCGCACACTGCTCCGGGCGAAACAGAGGAGAGCTGCATCCAAGGGCAGCTCTGGATTGATAAAGACCTTTAAGCGCGAGCTTGCGACCAGCGGGCTTGTCGTGAGCAAGGCGCGATTCAAAGCGGTCATGCTGGCTGCGGAACAATCTGGCCTTCTGGGCGAAAAAGACAGCCGCATCGGTGGCCGGGTAAGTCCCGCCCTGGTCCGGCAGGCCAAGCGCCAGACGGGCATCGAGGCGGATACGGACTTGATCGAGTTTGCATTGGCGACGGTCGCACTTGAGGATAATTTCGCAGAAGCTTTCAAGGAGTCTCGGGGCAAGGTCGATCCAACGTTGAAGCTCGGTTTCTAAGTGGCGGAATTCGACTTTGACGCGGCGCGACGTTGGGCGCGATTCGATCCGGAAAACACGCTGGCACGGCGCAGCGACGATGAACTTCCATTCGTCAGCGCCAGTCCGATCGCCGGACAGGGACTACTGCTCGATACCTGCGTCTATATCGATCAAATGCAAGATCGTTCGCATCAGGTCCTGGACGACCTGATCGCGCAGCGACAAGTCAACCATTCGACTGTCGCGATCCAGGAGTTGATGCACACGGTCGGCGCGCTGAATCCGTCCGACGCGCGAACCGCCCCTGTCGTCGATGTAATCGGGAAGCAGATCAAAGCGATGCCACCACATCGGATCTTTGCGCCGGACATAGAGGTGCTGGGACGAGCCGCGCTGCTATCGGGGATCCTCTGCCGCATCCAGGGATATGAAAAGGACGGCAAGTTGCGCGCGCTTCAGGACTGCGTACTGTTCCTTCAGGCGCAAAAGCTCGGCTTCGTAGTCCTGACTGCAAATGTCGGCGACTATGATATTCTACTCCAACTCATACCAACCGGACGCGTGCTGTTCTATCGTTCGAAATGAACGTACGCCCGCCTATCTCTACGATGGGCTACGCTGCTGCCCCCTTGTATGCTGCTTGTGGTTTTCCTTCGCGACATTTTGGTTCAATGAGCGCTGACCACGACAAGAGCGAACGCTAGACTAGAAGCACGTCGGAGAGAAGCCGACGGAAAAGCTCAAAGAAAAGGTTCACTGCGAGTAACAATGTGGGAGTAGAAATCGCGAAAATATTTTCGCATCAATGACTTATGCCCCAGGTGGCGCGCTCGGAGGGCGTTCGCATTCGCTGCGATTTCAAAGGGTTACGACTGAGGGCAACGAGTTTTGGTGCTTTTCGCGCGCGAAAATGCCTTTTGGCCGAACCGCTGAAGAAGAGCCCTGCCCCATGCGAGGGTAACGCTAGCCCCACCGCTCATAACGGTCTGGTTGCCGGTTCGAGTCCTGCCGGGCCACCATTCCTTGTTGTCACCACACCAACTTGGCCAACGATACATCATTTGCATGCGCAACCGCCGGATGTCCCACAGGCTGGAAGCCGCGATGAATTTCAAACGAGCTGCCGCGCGACCATATCAGCGAACAAGCCCTTGGCCGCCATCAGCTCGTCGTAACGGCCGGTTTGCACCACTTTGCCGCGGTCGAGAACGACGATGCGGTCGGCGCTCTTAACCGTGGTGAGGCGGTGCGCGATGACGAGGCGCGTCACCGCCAGCCGGTGCAGGCTGTCGGTCAGTCGGGCTTGCGTCAAATTGTCGACGGCGCTCATGGCCTCGTCGAGCAGCAGGATGCGCGGCTTGCCGACTAGGGCGCGGGCGAGCACAAAGCGCTGGATCTGGCCGCCGGAAAACGCCGACGCGGCTTCGGTCACGATGGTGTGCATGCCCATCGGCATGGCGTGGATGTCCTGGTCGACATTGGCCTGCCGCGCGGCCTCCCAGGCCTGGTCGAGCGTGCCCTCGTGGGTGCCCATGATGTTCTCATAGAGCGTGCCGGGAAACAGCGCGGTGTTCTGCAACACGCCGCCGATCTGTCGCCGCACCAATTCGATGTCGAGATAGCGCAGATCCTGTCGGTCGTATTGCACAGTGCCGCTCGCCGGCATCTCAAACCCGAGCAGCAGCCGCATCAGGGTCGACTTGCCGGACCCCGAGGGGCCGACCAGCGCGACGTGCTCGCCCGGCGCCAGCGACAGCGAGATGCCCTGGAGCGCGAACGGCGCATCGGGGCCGTAACGGAAATAGACGTTGGTGATATCGATGTTGCCGGTCAGCACACCAGGATCACGCTTCGATCCGGCGACATCAGGCGCGACGCGCAGCAAAGGCGCCACACGCCCCCAGGAGGGTTGCGAATTCCAGGCGGCGACGACGCTGCGCGCCAGTTGCAGCGAGGCGCCCAAGTAGGCGCCATAGGCGGCGATGAAGGACACGAACGCACCGGTCGAGAGTTCGTCGCGCGACAGCTGCGACAGGATCAACAGGATGACCGCCAGCGCCAGCAGCTCGAAGGCCACCAGCGCGGTTTCGAACAGGGTGCCGAAGGTCCGCGCCTTGTACATGCGCGAGCGCAGCTCGGCGAAGTCCATGGCCCAGCGCGCAAAGCCGCGCTGCTCGGATCCGGTGGCGCGTAGAGTCGTGATGCCATTCACGAGCTGGAACACAATGCCGTAGATATCGGAGAGGATCTCCTCCCCGCGCCGTAGCGCATCGAGCTGATGATAGCCGCAGAATGCTGCAATTGCGGCGATCAGCGCGAACAGCCCGATCGCCGCCCCCGCCGCCGCGGGCGAGTAGTAGAACATCAGGCCGATGTTGCTGACGAAAAAGAACAGCGCCGAAATCGAGCCGAGCATCAGCGAATAGGCGCCGCGGCGCAATTGATCCGCCGCGACGAAGCGACTTGCGATATTGCCGGGGCTCATGCGCAGCGCGCTGTCGGGCAGCCGCAAAAGCCGGTCCATGAAGGCGGCCTGCAAGGCGCCCGCCCCGCGCCCGTCGAGCCGCAGGCTCGCGATGTCAAACACGAAACGAAAGCCGGCGGCGATGAACGCGGCCAGTACGAGGCCCATGCCGAGGGTGAACAGCGACAGCGTCTGGTGGCCTGGAATGAAGCGATCGAACGCCAGCTGCATCGCCATCGGTGTCGCGAGGCCGAGCAGCGCGGAGGCCAGCGCCATGGAGGCGGCGAGCGCCGCATCCCATCGGTTGCGCAGCCAGCCGAAACCGATGAATTGCGCAAACCCGATCGGCCGATCCGGGAACGGCGGATAGAGCATGTGCGCCTGCGGCGCCAGCCGGGCCGCCAGCGTCGCGTCGACCGGCTTCGGCCTGGCGTGCTCCGCCTCGATCATCACCCAGCGCTTCGCGTCGGTCGGGATCAGCGCCACCGGGCGCCGCGTGTCGTCGAGGAAACCGATCAGCGGGCCGAGATCCTGCTGCAACCAGTCGCCACTCAGCACCACCTGCCGGTTGCGCAACCGCACCGCGCGCGCCGCGTCGTCGACATTGCGCGCCTGCGACAGCTGTTCGCGCTGCCGGTTGGTGAAATCGAGCCCGAGCTTGCTCGCAATGGTGACGAACGGCGCGACGAACGGCTCGTCGCCGACAGGCTCGGCGGCCGCTTGCGGCGCGACCTTGCCCAGTACCGCGTCGAACCGCGTGAAGGCACGATTCACCGTGCGGGTGGTGCGTGCCATCCGGCCTTGGACCGCCTGGCGCAACGCGTCCTGGCGGGTGTCGTGCGCGCGCCGGACCAGCGAGAACAAAGTGGCGTGGGTGAACTCCAGCAGACGCTGCCATTCCGACAGGCGAAGGATATCGGCGGTGCCGACCGCATGAACATCGCAGGAGCGTGCCGGCGAGATCCAGATGCCGCCGGCCACCGCCGCCACCTGACGGCTATTCATGCCGGCGACCGGCACGCCGCCACAGCACGACAGATCGGCGCCCAGCGCCGTCAACCAGACTACGCCGCCACGGGTCATGAGCGCGGCTTCACCGGCGGCCTTCTCCTGTTCGCCGGGCGCGAAGGTGACGATGTCGAGCGGCGCCGGGCCGACCATGCGGCTCACGGCGGCGCTCAGATGACTAAGCCACCCGTCGATGGATGCGGCTACCGCGTTATGCTGCTGCTCGGAGCCTTTGGCCTGGATCGCCAGCGTGTCGGTGCGGATGGCGGCGATCGCGCTGGTCTCGACCGCCACCGCGGTCACCAGCAGATCGTCCGCCACCACGATCGGCGCGATGTATTCGCCGCCGCCGAGTTCGCACAGGAACATGCGTCCCGACGGCTCGTCGCCGCTCTTCACGGTGAGATAGATCTCGACCCGCCCGGCGGCGATGATGTGGCCCTGCCGGGTTTCGCTGAGCGCCAGCGCCTCGCCGGGCTCGAGATTGATGCTGGGCGCGGCCGCGAACGGCGCGGCCAGCATTCCGTCACTCGACGCCAGGCTCAGCACGGGCGGGCGGGTCGCCATCATGCCTCGACCTGCTTCTGGTAATGGCGATGCGCCGCCATCAGCGCGGTGTGGCGGCCGCGCTCGACAATGCGGCCCTCGTCCAGAACGATGATTTCGTCGCAATCGCGCAGGGTCGAAATGCGGTGCGAGATCAGGATGCAAGTGCAGCCACGGCGGCGGATGTTGTCGATAATTCCCTGTTCGGCGATGGAATCCAGCGAACTCATCGCTTCGTCGAACACGATCAGCACCGGATCGACCGCGAGCGCCCGGGCGATGGCAAGGCGCTGACGTTCGCCCGCGCTGAAATTGCGGCCATTGTCGTCGACGCGCGTCTCGTAGGCCATCGGACGCGACGCGATCATTTCGTGCACCATCGCGTCCCGGGCCGCCGCCACCACGCGATCCTCGCTGATGGTCAGATCCCACATGGTCAGGTTTTCGCGCACCGTACCTGCGAACAGCGTGGTGGTCTGGTCCACATAGGCCACCGCCGAGCGCAACACCGGCGCCGACAGCCGGGCGAGATCGATGCCATCGATCCGGATCACGCCGTCGCGCGGCGTCATCAGGCCAACCATCAGCCGGGCGAGCGTGGACTTACCGCTGCCGGTGGCGCCCGTGATGGCGACGCGACCGCCGGCCGGCGCTTTCAACGAAATGTCGCGCAGGAACGGCGCCGTCACCGTCGTGTAGCCGAAGGTCAGGCCCTGGATATCCAGGGCGCCATGCAGCGCCGGGATTACGCCTG
The DNA here is from genome assembly GCF_040546905.1 of Bradyrhizobium sp. S3.3.6. Lineage (NCBI taxonomy): Bacteria > Pseudomonadati > Pseudomonadota > Alphaproteobacteria > Hyphomicrobiales > Nitrobacteraceae > Bradyrhizobium > Bradyrhizobium sp. S3.3.6. The sequence goes on from NZ_JBEPOT010000004.1 coordinate 137,309, forward strand.
ACTCATCAGGGGCCTCGAGAATTGGATCGACGCGCTGCCGGCCGACATCGCCGAGCCGGTCGATATGGCCCCGCGCCTGCTGCAATTGCGCGGTCAACCCCATCACGCTGGTGACGGGCGCGTTGAAATTGGCCATCAGCGCCTGGAACGCCACCAGCATGCCGATGCTGACGGTGCCTTGCATCACGCCCATGCCGCCGATGAACACGATGCAGGCACCGGCGATCGTGCCGAGCAGGATTGGCAGGCCGGCTAGCAGCCGCTGCCAGAACGCCATAGCCTGCTCGGCGCTGACGACTTTGGCGTGCTCGCCCGCCCAGCGCCGGAAGAACAGGTTGTCGGCGCCGCTGGCGCGGTAGGTATCAAGATTGGCGAAGCCGTGGATCATGGTGGATTGCATGCGGGCTTCGTCCTGCAGCATCCGCCGGTTGGCGTCCGACAGCCGGCGCGACAACCAGACCAGCAGCGCCAGGTTGAGAGCCGCGAATGCGATCACCACCAGCGCCAGCGGCACGTTGTAGGCCAGCATGACGACCGCGTAGATCACGATCGACAGCAGGCCGATGAACGTGACCGCGAGACTGCCCGAAAGCAGGCCGGTCAGGCGGTCACTGACCATGAGGCGGTTGGTGATTTCGCCGCTGTTGCGCTGGGCGAAGAACGCCATCGGCAAGCGAAGGATGTGCCACAACACCCGGCCACTGGTGTCGACGCCGAGCTTGACCTGGAACCGCGCCAGCGTGCGCTGTTGCAGGAAGGTCAGCAGTCCCTTCGCCAGCGCGATCGCCGCGATGCCGCCGACCAGCCACCACAGCCAGCGCGACAATCCGGCGATCATGTAATAGTCGACGAACGCGCGCTGCAGGCCGGGGATCATCAGGCCCGGCACCACCAACAGGAAGCCGCCGAGTACGGCGGCCAGGATCGGCGCCTTGACGCCCGGTAGGGTCTGGCGAATGCTGCGCACAAAGTTTGGCGCTTCACCGCCCGGCACGAAATCCGCGCCTGGCTCGAGCGCGAGGATCACCCCGGTGAAGGCCCGCTCGAAATCTTGCGCGGTGATCACGCACGGCCCGGTCGCCGGATCGTTGATCCAGACCTTCTCGCTGGTGCGACGCTCCACCACGACGAAGTGGTTGAACTCCCAGAACACGATGCAGGGCAGAACGTCGCCGGTCAGATCGCCGGGAGCGACCGTGTAGCCGCGGCCCTCGAGGCCATAACGCGCCGCGGTGAGCAGCAGGTTGTTGGCACTGGTCCCGTCGCGATTGACGCCCGCGACTTCGCGCAACTCCTCGATCGGCACCCATCGGCCGTAATAGCCGAGCAGAATCGCGAGACACGCGACGCCGCACTCGGCCGCCTCGTATTGCAGGATGGTGGGCGTGGTGTGCGCGGAGCCGCCGGCAACCCTGTCGCGCAGCTCATGCAGCGCGTGCAAGGAGTATGCGACCTGTGGCGTCGTGCGCACCGCGTCGATGATCCGGGTCTTGAGTTCAGGCCGTGTAGTCACGAACCGCTTCCCAGAACCTGCCGCAGCGGCGGGATCAACAGGCTCAGGACCGGCAACGACATGGTCTCGATGTCGCTGCCGACCGTCGTGCCGGCATTGATGCTGAGATCGGGGCCGCGCGACGACGACCAGCGATAACCGCTCGGCGTGTCCCTGGCGGCGAACAGATCCACCACGACTTCGTAGGGGGCGCCGTCCTTGGCGAGCGACTGTCCGAGCTGCCGGTTCTTCAGCGTGCGGTACATGCCTTCCGCGGTCGCCGGCACCTCCGCCACGGTACGGACGCGGCCTTCGATGAAGCCGAACTCTTCCCGCCGCACCGTCGAGGGCGACAGGCGCACGTTCATGCCGGGACGGACCTTCTTGCCGTCGTTCGACGGCACATAGACAACCGCATAGAGCGGCCCGATCGGGTCTTTGTCAGCCTTCGGCAATGCCTCGGCGACCTTGTCGGGAATCAGCGAGAACAAAGCGGCGTTGCGATCGACGATTTCGCCCGGGTTGACCTTGAGTTCGATGACAGTGCCGTCATACGGGCTCAGCACCACGCTTTGGCGGGCGAGCTTCTCGCGCACCGTGCGGATCTTGCGCTCAGCGGCCGCGACCTTCAGTTCGACATTGAGGCGTTCGCGCTCGTCGTCGGTCTGCGCCTTGGTGGCCTCGAAATCGAGGTTGCGAATGCCGTCCTGGGCCTGCGCGCGTTGCGCCTCCGCCTTGCCGATCTCGACGCGGGTCTCGAGCGCGCTCTTGCGCGTGAGGATCTGCTTGTCCATCAGGACGGCGTCGCCCTTGGCGATATCGTCGAGCCAGCCGAGCTGCTTTTCAAGAAACGCGATATCGTCCTTGTAGCCCTGCCGGCGCTGCGCGATCGAGGCGGCAAGCGTCGGCCCGCGGCGCTCCTGGAATTTCACGATCTGGTCGCGTTCGCCGACGGCGTCGCGGTATTCGGCTTCCGCGTTGATCAGGTCTTCGCGAATCTCCGGCTGATCGAGCCGGGCCACCGCCGTACCGGCCTTGATCTTGTCGCCGACCGCCACGCTGAAGCTCAACAGACGCCCGGGATTGTCGGCGGTGACGTCGAGCAAGCCGCCCGGCGATAGCAAAATGCCCTGGCCCGGTACCGTGACCGGCACCGTCAGGACGATGCTCCAGATCAGGCCGCCGACCACGAGACCCGCCAGCGCCAGCAGCGCGACCCAAGTCGGACGTCCGACAATACGGAGCCCCTGGTCGAGCCGCTCCGGCGCCGACAACCTCTCGAGTGCCGCTTCGCGAAAAATGCCCTCGTTCGCCATGCCCGTTCGCTACGCCTGGCCGCGCCCGTCCTGACCGGGTGGCCTGCCACATCTACACCAATGGCCTTGCGGCACTTCAGCCTTTTGCCGCGGATGGTGAATTCCGCGGCGGCTGCCTGACCCACGCCGTCAGTTGTCCTTTCGCGCGCTCTCGGTGGCGCCCGCGGGCGCCTGAGCGGCCGCTTTTTTCGCCTCGTCCATCGCCGCAGGCAGCCTGCGCGCGATATTGACCATGAGTGAGATGTACTGGGCGATCCGCGCCCGGTAGGCGTCGCCATTGGGCTGGCCTTTGGTCAGGATCGACAGCACCGCCCCGAGCTTTTCGGTGTCGATGGCGGCGGTCCCCGGCGACAGCGCCAGGACCGCGGTCATCGCCATGATGGCAATCTGCTGCGCGTCGTTGGCCGCGGCCAGTTGCTGGAGGGAGAGGCCCAGCGCCGTACCCAAGGCCTCCGCCCCCTTTTGGTCTGCGGGATCGGCTGCCTTGCCGGACGCCGCCACTTCGGTCTGATCGGACACGTGAACTCCTAATCCCAAACCTGACGTTTGCCTCACAGCCAGCTGAAGGTCGATTGAAGGGTATGATAGAACGTCGCCGAGTTGAGGCCCAGCGGCTGCACGGTGGTGTTCGGAGGCAGCGCAGTGGCCTCGGCCAGCCAATCCCCCAGGCTCTCGAACGCGTTGGCAACCTTGTTCAGGCCAAGATCGTCCTCCACCTGCGTGGCATAGGTGTTGAGCACGGCCGCGGCGGCCTGCAGGTAGGGATTGCTCAGGATCAGCCGGATCGTGTCACCGCCAAGCGACAGCACGTCGCTGGCGAGGCTGAGCGGATGCCCGGTGAACAGATCCTGGAACGCGGCGCCGACATCCTGCGCGAGGTTCTGCACGGCCGGGAACTGGAAGCCCACCGAATATTGGAACAACGCCTCGCCAAGCGCCGCCCCATCGGCAGCGATCTTCTGGGTGTCGCTGCCGTCGGCGAAAATATTCACCATGTCCGCACCCATCGTATAGACCTGACTCATGTAGGTGAGCGCCGTGGTGTTCAGGAGGTTGGTGACGAGGTTGCAAGTATTGGCGACGAGCTTAAACGCGCCCAGCAGAGGCCCTGAGATATTCGCAATGACCGGATTGGAGTTGAGGACACCCGCAACCGCATCCATGGTCATCAATGCGACCATGCCGTTCGACGCCAGCTGAACCATCGTGAATGTCATGGCCGGGCTGAACTCGACAAGCGTGCCGGAGTCGAGCGTCACCTCGAATTCCCCCGCCTCGCCGGCGCCGCTTCCGGTCAGACCCTTACCATAGCCGAAGCTGATCTTTTCCCACGCGTCTTTGAGCACATCGCCGAAGCCGTTGGCCATGTCCTCGGGATCGACAGTGCTGCCCGTGGTGCCGAAGATTTGGTTGATCAACGCACTCTGCATGGACTGGACATTCTTGCCGAGCCCCAGGGCGTTCAACAGTGGCCCCTGCCCGATCGGAAGTCCGGACACCAGCAGACTTGACAGCAGATCCATGTAGCCTTGCGCGCTGGTCGCGTTGCCGGCGATCTCGCCGCCGATGATGTGCGACAGCGGGAAGTTGGTCCACGCCGCGGTCCAGGCGGTCTGGTACCAGGCCGTCGCTGTGTGAGCAGCCGCGGCCACGTCCGTGATGCTCGCATTGGCGGGCAATATCAAGACAGTCCACATCTGGCTGAGGTGAACAGCGAGATCGGTCTCGACGGAGTAATTGGCCGCATTGCTCTCGACGGCGTTGATGGTCGCAATGCCGGTCAACAACGACTGGATGGTCGTGAGGCCGCCGCTTTCGATCTGGCTCTGCACCGCCAGCGCGGTGTTGTGGATCGAGAGAGCACCGCCGTTGGCGATGTTGTTGGCGACGATGTCGATCCAGGCATACGCCACACTGTGCAGCGTGCTGTTTTCGGTCGACGAGGCATGCACCAGCGCGGCCGTCAATTCGCCGTTCAGCAGCGCCATCGCCTGCGTGTACGGCAGGTATCCGCCGGTGATCGCGCCCACCAGGCCGATTTCGGTGGCGCCGGTACCGATGCGATGGCCCAGCGCCACCAGAATTGCGGCGTTCGCCCCGGTGAGGATGTTGTAGGCGTTCTGAACGGCCTGGAGATCTGCCGGGGTGTAACCGCCCAGCTGCTGCAGAAGCGTCAGGTTCGGCGCCGGGCCGACACCGGCGTTCACCAGCGTCGACAAATGCATCAGCGCCACGTCGACCACATAGGGGAAGGACCCGCTGTAGGCTTCGACGTTGGCGATCGCCGTCGCGGCGGTCATCGTTCCGGCGACGACAGCGGGGGCGTCCGTATAGGCGATGAGATCCTGGTTCAGCAGATCGATCGCGGGAACGAGGGCCTGCTGCAAGGTCATGGGCGCGGTGATGCCGCCGGTAACGCTGGCCGAATAGGGGCCGGTCGCCGGCACGTTCCCTAGATTGAGGACGGGCGTCGGGATGTTCGACCACGCGGCGGTCAAGGCCTGGCTGACGATCTGTTGGGCCATCGTCAGGGAGAGAACGCCCTCCGAGACCAACTGGGCGAGGCCGCTTTCCGCGGCATCGTTGCTGATGCGGTTGTAGATCTCGATCGCGATCGCGTTGGCGGCAGTCGTCAGGCCGGCGCCCTGGCTCTCGATCAGCGCCACGCTCAACAGCACGTCCGCCGGAACGCTGGCGGTCGAATAGGTTTCAAGATCGGTGATCACCTGCGCGGCGGTCTTCTGGCCGCTGGCCAGCGCGACGAACTCACCCGCGGCGTACGTGATGGCCGCCTGGAATTGCGTCGTGCCGAGGACGGCGCCTTCGAGGCTTGCGATTTCGTTGGCGACACCGGTCAGCAGCGTGGCGCTGCCATGCGCGTTCGCCGCAATGCCACCAAGGACCGCGATCGCCTGGCTGGCGGACAACAGATTGCCGATGACGGCGGCATCGAGATCGTTGATCGCCTGCGCGGCGGTGATGCGGCCGCGGGCCACCAGCGTAGCGATTTCGGTGCCGATCAGCGGACTGGTCACGTGAGCGGCGAGGCCCGAGAGCAACCAGATCGCCCGGTCGGCCCCGAGCACGTTGTTGCTGACGTCGGTGTTCACCTGCGTCACGATCTGCGCAACGGTGGCGAGGGGCTGGCCGTGGCTATCCACCCGCGTGAGAAGATCGGCGAACGCCCCGGCGAGCGCGCCACAGGCGGCCATCGACGCCGACGACGCGCCGACAAAGGCGTCGATCTCGCCGATCGCGGCGACACCCGCCAGAGCGGCGATGTAGTTGGCGAGGTTGCTGATCGCGTTGACGCCCGGCTGTCCGGCGATGCCGACGGACTCGATGTCCGATGGCGAGAGATTGGCGATCGTCGCCGCGAGCACATTGACGCCCTGGGCCTGGGTCAGGGCGCCGCTCGTGATCAGCGGCGTGATGTTGAACGTGTAGGACGAAATCTGCTGCTGTTCGACCATCGAGGCGAGCGCGGCGCCCGCCAGCATGGTGTTGGCGGCGCTGCCGGTGGCAATGCCGGATAACAGCAGGCTCATGTACTTCGCCACGTCGGCGTTCAAACGCCAAGAATACGCTTCGAAATTCGAGAAGACGGCCAGAGCCTGGTTCGAGGTCAGCATCGCCTGGATTTGCGAGATGATCTGAGCAGCGCCGAATTGATTGGCCAGCGATCCGACCTCGTTGATGAGAGCAGGCAGAGACGTCGATGGCGCTTGCCAGAGCAGCGCGCCGAGCAGGATGACGGCCTGGGAGCTGGACATCGTATTCGACGTGACGGTAGCCGTGATGTCCACCATCAGCGCAGTTGGCGCGATCAGGGCGCCCGAGCCAATGCCGGCCATCAGGGCGGTCAGTTCGCGGGCCACGGTTGCTTGCACGTGCTGGGACGGATCGTTCTGCGTCCAGACCAGCAACAGCGCCGTGGCGGCCTGTTGGGCCGTGATGACGTTGGCGGCGACGAGAGCGCTGGTGACCTGCGTCGTGACCTCCATGCCGACAAGCATGGCGACGGCCTGATTGGCGCTCATGGCATGGGCATTGACGGCCGACGCGATCGCGGCAGCGGCATTGCTGTCGAGAGTATACAAATTGCCGTTGTTGGCGTTGCCGCTGGTGTAGGCGTTCATCGCAGTGCCGACAGCGAGCGCGAGCGCGATATTGCCGCCTTCGGCAAGCCCGATCAGCATCGTAAGCGCCTGTGCAGGCACGATCGTCCCTGCGAGAACCGCATTGACGATCGTGTTCGCCACGGCATCGGGCGTGGTCTGGTTGGCGTTGAGCAGGACAAGGAATTCGGCCGTGACAGCGCTCTGGGCCGCGGTATCCTGCACCGCAAGCGACATCAACATGCTCACCGCCTGAGCGCCGCTGAGACCGGCGCCGACCGCAGTGCCGATACCGGTGATCGCTTGGGTCACGGTGAGCTGGTTGCTCAAGATCAACGTGGTAATCTCGCTGACCACCGCCGTCTGCACAGTGCCGTTGCCGTCACCCGCAATCGTGAGCAGCGTCGACAGCGCCTGCGTTGCTGTGAGCTGATGGCCCGTGATCAGTGTGGCGATCTCGCTGACGGCCGCCGTCTGCACGGCGGTCGGGCCTTCGCCCGCGACGGTCGCCAACAGCGACAGTGCCTGCGAGAACGTGATCTTGGTTTCGGTCAGCAGCGTGCCGACCTCGCCGATCACTGCGGTCTGCTCGCTGGCATTGCCGCCGGCCGCAACAGCATTGAGCACCGCGAGTGCAGCGCCGGCCGGCAGGACCGAACTGGTGACGGCGTGGTCGATGTCGGTCATCGCCTGCGTGGTGGTGATCTTGCCGGCGGTCACAAGCGCGAGGATTTCGTTGCCCACCGCGGTCGCGGTCGAATTGCCGGTGGCGGCGATGCCCGCCAGCATCGCCATGACCTGGTCGGCGGTCAAGCCATTGCCGATCGCGCCGCCAATCGCCGCCGCCGCTTGCGGCGCGGTGATCTGATTTTGTCCGATCAGCGCGGCGATTTCGGTGCCGGCCGCGGACTGCACAGCCGTTGTACCGATTTCCGCAATGCCGACCAGCAGCGACAACACCTGGCTGGCGTTGGCGGGCGCGGTGGTGGCATTCACCCCGACGCTATCGATCGTGTAGGCGTAAATGTAACCGGGCCCTTGATACTGGGTGGTTGTGACGGAGCCGAACTGCGTCCGATAAATCCAGTACTGGGTCGCCTGATCGACAAAGCCGAGGGTGGGAACGCCCGCAATGGCTGCGACGTCAGCCATGGCAGCAGCCGCGCTCAACGCATTGTTGGCAATCAGGGTGGTGATTCCGCCCAGGAAGACCGACTGGGTCGCAGGCACATAGTTGGCGGGGATATCGTTGCTGAAGAACGTATAGTAGCCCGATTGCAGGATATTGGCGGCGAATTCGGCGCCCGCCGCCAGCATGACCACCGCAGGTCCTGCGCCGAGCGCACCCGACGTGACCGCAGCGGTGATGTCGCCGACCGCTTGCGCGGCCGATATCCAGTTCAGCTGCGTAAATACGAAGATGGCGTCGCCGGCCGCAACCTGGACGGCGGCCCCAGAATGCGACGCGATCACGGTCAGCAGCGCAACCGCCTGATCCGCCGATATGGTCCGAATGTCACTTCCCGTGCGCGCAAACGGGTCGAGACCCGCCTGCCACTGCGAATCGACCGCGCCGAGCATGTCCGACATCACCTGAGCGATGCTGACCTGGTTGCTGGTGATCAGCGACGCGATCTCCGCGCCGCTGGCAACTTGCAGCGCCGCGTTGCCCTGCGCGCCCACGCTGATGAGCAGGTTGATCGCCTGATCCGCGCTAAAGTTCTGTCCGATCGCCGCGCCGATGTCGGAGGCGATCAGCGGGATGACGCTGGGCGTCTCTCCCGCCAGCTTGAGAAGTTCGGTCGTGACCGCCGACTGCAACGACGCATCGCCGGCGAGCAGGCTCAAGAGCGCCGGAATGGCGACGGCGGCCGTGATGCCGTGACTGGTGACCTGCGCATCGATGCCGGCGACGCCCTGCAGGTTCGCGACCTCGGTGGCCACGGCGTTCTGCACGATCGTCGATCCGGCACTCGACAGCGCGCTGAACAGCGCCGTGACCTGGGCATTGGTCAGCGTGCCGGCGGCGAGCGTGTTGCCGATATCGGTCATCGCCTGCGTGGCGGTGATCTGGCCTCCGGAAATCAGTGTGAGAATTTCGCTGACGACGGCGCCTTGCAGCGTTGCGTCGTTCTCGGTCCAGAGCACGGCAAGCATCGAGATGGCCTGATCGGCCGTAATGCCATTGCCGATGGCATTGGCGATGTCGGCCACCGCCTGGCTCGCCGAAATGACCGGATGCACCAGGACCTCGATCTCGTCGGCGACCGCGGTCTGCACCGCCGTGCTGCCGTTCGCCGACATGCCCGACATGACCGCGACGCCCTGGTCCGGCGTGAGCACGCCACCGGCGATGGCCGTGTCGATATCGCTGATCGCCGCCGTGACGGTGATCTGATTGCCGGCGATCAGCGCCGCAATGCCGGCGCCGATGTCGATCTGAATCTGGGTGTCGCCGTCGCTCGCGACCACCGACATCAAGGCAATGACCTGATCGGCCGTCAGCGCGCCCGCCGTAATTGCGGCGCCGAACTGCGCGGCCGTGATGTTGCCGTTGGTGATCAGCGTGACCAGCTCCTGGGCGACAGCGCCCCGGACCGTCGTGCCACCCTGCAGCCACAGGCTCGCCAGCAGCGTCACGTCCTGATTGCCGGTGAGCACGCCGCCCACCATGCCGCCGATATCGCTCGCGGCCTGAGCGGCGCTGAGCCGGCCCTCGGTGACAAGCGCGAGGATTTCGCTGACCGCGGTGGCCGGCACGCCGGTGCCGCCGGCGAGCCAGACGCCGGCCAGCACGGCGATGCCGCGGTCGGCGGTGAGCGCACCCGCTCCGACCGCGCTATCGAGATCCGTCATCGCCCGCGAGGCGGTGATGCGGTTCGCCGCGATCAGTGCCGCAATTTCGGCGCCGACCGCCTGCTGTTGCGCCGCGCTGCCGGCATTAGAGACGGCCGCCAACAGGCCGACAGCCTGATCTGCCGTGAGGGTACCGGCCGCGACGGTGCCGCCGACGTCGGTGAGCGCCTGTGCGATGGTGATCTGGCTGTTCTGGACCAGCGTGAGAATGTTGCTGATGGCGGCGGCTTGCAGCGCCGCCCCGCCTCGTCCGCCAGCGCCAGCCAGCAGCGCGACCGCCTGGTCGATCGTGAGCGACGCACCGATGGTGCCGACGATATCGGTCGCCACAGAGGTGGCCGAAATCCTGTTGGCGCCGACCAGCGCGGCGATTTCGGTGATGACTGCGCCCACCACCGTGGCGTTGCCGGCGGCCGCGAGATTGGCGAGCACGGCAATCGCACGATCGGCCGTCAGCGCATTGGTGGTGATGGCCGTGTTGATATCGGCCGTAGCCTGGGTGGCCGTGATCGTGGCGGCGGCGATCAGCGTCGCCAGCTCGCCCCCTATGACGGCCTGCTCGGCCGCGGTGCCGGAATTCGCCAGCAGGGCGAACACACCGATGGCCTGGTCGCCGGTCAGCGTGCCGGCGGTAATGGCGTTGCCGATATCGGTCATCGCCTGCGCGGCGGTGACCTGATGGCCGGCGATCAAGGCGAGAATTTCCGCCGCGGCGGCGCCCTGCAGGGCCGCATTGCCCTGGGCCGCGATGCTGGCCAGCAGCGCGACCGCCTGATCGGCGGTGAAGCCGGTGCCGATCGCAGTGCCGATGTCGGTGCCGACCTGGGCGGCCGCGATCTGGTTGCCGCTGACCAGCGCCGAGAGCTCGCCGATGGCCGCGGTGCGCACCGCGGCGTTGCCCGCACGGGCTTCGCTGCCGAGCACGACAACGGCCTGATCGACCGTCAGCGCATGGGCGGTGATCGCATTTCCGAGATCGGTGTTGACCTGGCTCGCCGTGAGATTGCTGGCCCCGATGAGGCCAGCGATTTCGCTACCGATCGCGGCCTGCACCACAGCATTGCCGCTTCCGGCAAGGCTCGCCAGCAGCGCCACCGCCTGGTCGCCGGTGAGCGTGCCGGCCGCGATGGTGTTGCCGATGTCAGCCATCGCCTGCGCAGGGGAGATCTGGTTGCCAGTGATGAGCGAGAGAATCTGGGCATCGGCGGCGGATTGCAGCGTCGCATTGCCCTGAACCGACAGGATCGCCAGCAGCGTGACCGCCTGATCGGCGGTGGCACCCGAGCCCATGGCGGCGGTGATGTCCGTCATCACCTGCGCGGCGGTGGTGGCGTTGTTGTGCACCAGGCTCGCAATTTCGCTGGCGACGAGGCTGTTCGAGCCGGTGCCGTTGCCGACGAGGCTCAGCAACAAGGCGACGCCATGATCCGCGGTGATGATCTGATCGCTGATCAGTTCGACGATCCCGGCGGTGGCGTTGGGGCCGAGCCCCGAAATCGTGCCCTGGAGGGCCGTCTGTAGCGAATCCGTATATCCGCCCTGGGCGCTGCCGACATTGGCGCCGAGCTGATAGAACACGACCGCCGCCTGTGCGGGCGTGAGCGCGCCGCTCGTGAGCAACGCGTCGATGTCGGCGACGACTTGCGGGCCCGAAACGTTGAACGGCGTGTAGCCGGCGATCCAGCCCGCCACTGTGGCTTGCAGCGACGCGCTGGCGCTGGGCGCGCCGATCACTCCTGCGAACAGCTCGACCTGCTGGTCGAGATTGTACGTCGAAGGAATGAGGAACGTGTAGTTGCCATTGTACAGATTGGTGAGAACGGCCGAAGATTGCGCGACGATGCCGGCCATGCCGGCGCCGGCGGCGGCTTGCGACACGTAGCCCGAGCTCGCCAGATACGTCATCATGTAGGCGGCCTGGTCGGCCGAGATTAGCCCTGCGTTCAGGCCGTTGACGACATCGGCAACCGCGCTCGCGCCGGTCACCTGGCCGTGGCCGATGATCGCGCCGATTCCGTTGATCACCGCCGCGCCGAAAATCCGCCCGAAGTCGCTCGTGTTCATGCCGAACTGGGCGCCGAGGCCCGCCATAGCGACCAGAGCCGTTACGGCCTGATCGCACGGCTGCGTGACGATGGCGTTGACGGCGATTGGCGGTTCGAGGTTGGCTTGGGCCTGCGTCGTCACAGGAGTCTGATAGACAGTCCAGAGGACCGCTTTTCCGATCTCGGCAGCGACCGCAGAATTCGCTGCCGGCAGCAGCGCGGCGAGAGACGGGAGATCGGGCACGGTGCCACTGAAGAGCTGGTCCCTCAGGGCAGCGTCCAGCGCCGAATTGCCCCCCGCGGCATTGACCAGCAGGGCGTAGGCCTGATCGAGCGTCACACCCTGCGACGTCGCGCTCATGATATCCGCGACGGCTTGAGCGGCCGTGGCCAGACCGGAGTTGACGAAGTTCGCGATGCCGAGTCCGGCCTGATACACCTGCGCCTGCGGCGACGAGGCCACCAGGATCGTCGTCAACGTGATCACTTCGTCCACGCCGAGCAAGCCAGTTGCGACCGCGGTGCCAAGATTGGCGATGATCCGCGCCGCGTTGGTCTGGTTGGCGGCAATCAGGCTGTTGATCTCGGCCACGACCGCGGCCTGCAATGCGGCGGAGCCGGTCGCCGCCACGGCCACCAGGTCGATGACCGCCCGGTCGGCGGTGATGTGGCTGCCGGTGATCAGCGTGGAGATCTCCGCGCTGACGGCGGTCTGCACCGCTGTCGGCGCCGAGGTGGCGAGATTGATCAGCAGCGTGACGGCTTCGTCCGCCGTCAGCACTGACGGCACCGCGGCGCCGATGTCGGCGACGGCCTGCGCGGCGGTGAGCAAATTGCCTGAAATCAGCCTGTTGATTTCGTTCGCCACCGCGCCCTGCACGGTCAGGCCGTTGGCGGCGATGGCAAGCAGTTCGTTCATCGCCTGCGTGACGGTGAGCCCGCCGATCAGGGTGTTGATCTCGGCCACGGCCGCGGTCTGCATCGCGGTCGATCCGGTCGCCGCCAGCGTGGCCAGCACGCTCAGGGCCTGGGTCGCGGTGAGCTGGGACGCCGTCACCGCGTTGTTGATGTCGGTGATGACCTGCGCGGGCGTGACAAGGATTTCAAGCTCGTGCGCCGCCGCCGAGGCGGCGGCCGCATTGGTGCCGATCGCCATGCCGAGCAGGATCGCGACCGCCTGGTCGGACGTGAGGCTCGACGCGGTGACCGCGTTGCCGATGTCGGTCGCTGCACTGGTGGCCGAGAGCGCGCCGGCCGCGATCAGCGCGACGATCGATCCGCCGGCCGCGAACTGCACACTGAGCGTGCCTTGCGCGGCGATGCCCACCAGCAGCGCCACCGCCTGATCGCCGGTCAACGACGCACCGTGCACCGCGGTCGCGATGTCGGTCATTGCCTGCGACGTGGTGATGAGCGAATCCGCGATCATCAGATTGATGTCGCCGATCACCGCCGACTGGACGCTGCTGCTGCCGACACCCGCAAGTTGCGCTAGCACGGCGAATGCCTGATCCGCCGTCGCCATGGTGATGGTCGCGTTTCCGACCAGCAGATTGATCTCGCCGGCCACCGCCGACTGCATGGTGCTGTTCCCGCCGCTCGCGAGCTGCGCCAGCAAAGCGAGCGCCTGAGTGACCGTGATCGACGATGCACCCAGCGCGCCGTTGATATCGGTCATCACCTGCGTGGGCGTCAGGGTCGTCTGCAGCGCCGGGTCGCCGCTCAATGCCATGCCGATCTGGACGTTGAAGGACTGGCTGGCCGTGAGGATCGACGGAACCGCGCCCGTAATGTCGGCTATCGCAGCGTTGCCGGTAAGCGCGCTCGCCGTGACCAACGCGGCAAACTCGCCGCCGACGGCAATTTGCGTCGTCACACTGCCCTGGCTCGCGAGACCGAGCAGGATGTTGGCCGCCTGCGCGCCGCTGAGGACCGTCGACGTGACGGCCGCGCCGATGTCGGTGATCGCGCCGGTCAACGTGATGGTGCTGTTGCCGATCAGTGCGGCAACCGCCCCGCCGACCGAAATCTGGGTCGAGGCGTTGCCTGCAGCAGCGAATGCCGCCAGCACCGCGAGGCCCTGATCTGCGGTGATCGCGCCGGCATAGATCGCGGTGTTGATGTCGTTGAAGGCTGACGCGGGGAATTGGATCTGAGTAAGGCTCAGCATCTCCTGCGCAACGGTGCTGATGTTTGCGCTGTTGCCGTTGATCAGCATGCCGATCAGAACGCCGAACGACGCGTCGGCAGCATTGAGTGCCGCGACAAGCGCGACGGCATTGGACACGCTGACGCTGCCGGCCTGGATCAGCGCGTCGATCTGGCCGCCAACAGCAATCTGGGCCGCGACGCTGATGGATCCGGCACCGACCAGCACCGAAACCGCCTGATCGCCGGTCAATTGATGGAAATTAACCGCGGCCGCGATGTCGGCTGTCAGCTCGGTGAGCGGGAGTCCCTGGGCGGCCGTCAGACTGGCGAAGACACCACCAATGGTGTTGAGGTAGATGGTGCTGTTCGCGCCGCTGGGCACATCGGCCGCGAGCGCCAGCAGCAGCGCCGCCTGCTGCGTGACGTTGAGCGCGGCGTTGTTGTTGACGGCAGGGTTCAGCGCGACAGCGAACGACGCGAACTGGCCGCCATTGACCATGGACCAGATCGTGCTGGCGACGAGCGCAGTGAGCGTCGGATTGTTATACGCGGCAAGCGCCCCGAGCGCCGTCGCCATCTGCGGTTGGGTGATAGGCGTGTTGGGCCACGCAGAACCCAGCTGAACGGCAAGTGCCTGCTGGACCGCGATGGCATTGCTCACGGTCAGCGCGCCGCTCGCAACAGCTCTGACGATATCGGCATTCACCTCGGCGGCAGAGACGTTGATGGGGCCGAAATCCCGCATCATATGCAAGATGCTCGGGACGTTGCTGACCGCGAAGGCGTCCGTCAGGGCATCGACAACGTCCTGATCGAGACTGCTCGCGCTGTAGAACGGTGCGACCAACGACGACAATTGTGCAATGACAGCGTTCTGCAGGCTCACATTGCCGCTCGCCGCGGCGAACATCATCACCGGAATGGCGGGCAGGATGCTGGTCGGCGTGACGGTGTCAGTGGTGCCCATGATGTCGGCGACCGCGTGGCTGGCGGTCACCGTGCCGGCCGCGACCATTGCGGCGATATCAGTGCCGACGGCGGCCAGCACCGTCGCGGACCCGGACTCGGCGAGATATGTCAGCAACGAGATCGTCTGGTCCGGGGTCAGTGCATTGGCGCTGCCCGCGGCGGCGACGTCGGCCACCACCTGTGTGGCGGTGACCTGGTTCGCGGCGATGAGCGCATTGATGGCGGTGAGCGCGAAGACCTGCATCGCCGCCGTGCCACCGGTCAGCAGACCGATCAGCGTCGTGGTCGCCTGGTTGCCGGTGATGTAACCCCCGCTCACCAGCGCGGTGATTTCCGTCGCAGCGGCGCTTTGCACCGCCAATGACGCCGGTGCCGCGAGATCCGCCAGCACATCCACGGCTTGTGTCGCGGTCATAACCGACGACGTCACCGCGTTGCCGATATCGGTCATCACCAGCGCCGTGGTGATCTGGTTGTTCGAGATGAATGTGCCGAGTTCAGCGGCGACCGCCGCCTGCATGCCGGTGACGGCCGCGAGCTCGAGCAGGATGCTGACCGCCTGCGTGACCGTCATTGCCGAGCTGTTGACGGCCGTGGTGATGTATTGGGTCGACTGCCCGGGCACGCCGAGGCCAGCCATGACGACGGCGGCGGCGCTTGCGGTCGCGCTGCTGCCGTTGAGCGCAATGCCGGCGAGGATGTAGAACGCTTCGTTGGTGTTGATGGTACCCGGGGCGAGGCCGCCGACCTGCGCGATGGCGGCGCTGGCGGTCGTGGCGCCTGACTGGATCAGCGCGGCGATGTCCTGGCCCGCGGCGAACTGCGCCGGGATGGAGCTCGCCACATAGGCGAACGCGTTGATCGCTTCCACCGCCGTCAGCTGGCCGTTGCCGACCGCCGTGACGATGTCCGCCAAGGCCGCTGTCGCGGTGATCTGGGACGGGACGAGGAACCCAAGCGCCTGATAGATCCCGGTCGGCCCGAGCGGCGAATTCGGATTGACGTTGCCGGTGATGCCGAGCATCGCCGCCAACAACGTGATGCCTTGCGCGGCGGTGATCGCCCCGTTGCTCACCGCTGTGGTCACGCCATGAGCGGCCTGTGTCATGCTGAACGTCTGGGCGTTCAGCAGAGACACGATGGCGGCCGCCACCGCATTGTCGAGCGTCAAGCTGTTGTTCGACGCAAATCCGGCGAGCACGACCACTGCTGTCGCCGGCGCGATGCTCAGCCCAACGATGTCGTTGATCGCGGCCGTGTTCGTTATCTGCCCGGCCGCGACGAGCGCGCCGATGACGTGCGAGACGAAGGTCATCGCCGCCGAAGACGCCCCGCTCCCCTCACCGCCCGAAGAGGAGAAGACGCCGGTCAGCCCCGCGATCACCTGCACAGCGGTAATGCGGCCGCCGGTGACCAACGCGAGAATCTCCGTCGTTGCCGCGGTCTGCATGCTCGCCGAAGCCATTCCGCAGATATCGGTCAGCAAGGACACGGCCTGGACCGCCGTCAGAACGGAAGCGATCACGGCGTTGTTGACCGCGGTCGTCACTTGCGCGGGCGTCACCGACAACGTTTCGATTTGCTCGGCAACAACCTCCTGCCATGCGGTGTTGCTGGCGAGTTGGACCAACAAGCCAAGCAGCGGCGTTGCGGCGATCCCGGAAGCGGCGACAAAGGTGGCGATCTCGCTGCGTGCCTGGCCAGCCGACGACAACACGCTGGTGAGTTCCGTAGTCACCGCGCTCGCGGTCGCGGCACTGCCACCGACAGCCACGCCGAGCAGGATAGTGGAGGCCTCGTTCCACGCGAGATTGAGGCTCCTGATATCGGCGATGGCGGCGCTCGCAGTGATCGCGCCAGATTGAATCAGCGCGGCGATGGACGTGCCTGCTGCAGCCTGCACGGAGACGGACCCGCCGGCGATCAAGCTGACGAAAGCCGAGATGGCCTGGGCCGGGGTCAACTGACCAGCACCCGCGGCGGTGGCGATGTCCGCCATGACGGCCGACAGCGTGAGCGAACCAGGAACCAGATGACCGAGCGCCGTGATGATCGCGGCCTGATTGGTCGCGTTGGCGCCGACGGCGCCCAGCATCGACGCGAACAGCGCCACCGCCTGGTCGGCGCTGACGGCCTGGGCGCTGACCGCCTGCGTCACGTCGGCGATCGCGGAGGTGATCGACAACGCGCCGCCGCCGACCAGCGACAGAATCGTGCCGGCGACCGCATTGTCGAGCGCGGCGTTATTGCTCGCCGCGAGGCTCGCAAGGAACGCCACAGCGGTATCGGCCGGGAAGGTCGTCGAAATCAGCGCCGCGATGTCGGCGTTGATCTCCGCGCGCACCGACGCATTGCCGCTCGCCGCGACGTTCATCAGCTGCACGATCGCGAGCTCGATCGACGCAACACTGCTCGTGTTGGTCGAGTGGGTGATCGCGGCGACCGCATTGGAGGTGGAAATCGAGGCCGAGCTGATCAGCGCCGCAATCTCGGCGCCGGCCGCGGCCTGCATGGCGGTCGAACCGGAGCTCGACAGCATGTTCAGCAAAGTGACCGCCTGGTCGGCGGTCAGGACATGCGCCGTCACGGCGGCCGCGATGTCGCTGACGGCCTGAATGGCCGTGATCTGGTTCGCGCCCACGAGCGCGTTGATCTCCGCGACCACGAACGCCTGCATCGCCGTGGTGCCGCTGGGGAAGAGCGCCGTCAGCGCGTTGACCGCTTGATTTGCCGTGATGGTCGTGCCCGTCACCAGCGTGGCGATTTCTGCCGTCACGGCGGTTTGCAACGGCGTCGACGCCAGCGCTGCCATATAGGCCAGCAAGGTCACTGCCTGCGCCGCCGTGAGGACGGACGACGTCACGGCGCTGCCGATGTTCGCCATCGCCGTGCTGGTGGAGACCTGATTGCTTGCGATCAGCGCATCGATTTCGCCGGCGACCGCCGACGTCATGTTCGCACCGCTGGCGAGGTGGATCAGCAGGCCCAC
This sequence comes from Bradyrhizobium sp. S3.3.6, assembly GCF_040546905.1. Classification (NCBI taxonomy): domain Bacteria; kingdom Pseudomonadati; phylum Pseudomonadota; class Alphaproteobacteria; order Hyphomicrobiales; family Nitrobacteraceae; genus Bradyrhizobium; species Bradyrhizobium sp. S3.3.6. The sequence continues at coordinate 155,245 of NZ_JBEPOT010000004.1, forward strand.
TCCCTGCGCCGTGGTGATCGTGAAATTGGCAATGGCGGAATCGATGTCGTTGACCAGCTGCGTTGGCGACAGCAGGCTCGCCATTCCCGCGGTAGCGGCACTTGCGGTCGCTGTGTCGCCGCTGGTTGCCAGGCCGAGCAGTATATTGAATGCCTCCGACGACGACAGGTTGAGGCCGGCGATATCGGTCACCGCCGCACTTGCCGTAATCGCGCCCGTCCCGATCATCGTGGCGACGTCGGACCCCAAGGTGAATTGCAGAGGCGTTGAGTTGGCAGCCAAAGACGCCAGCAGGGTAATGGTCTGACCGGCGTTCAGAACATGTGAAGCACCTGCGGCAGCGATGTCGGCGAACGCTTGCACCGTCGTGATCTCGTTCGCCGCGACAAGCGCGCCGATCTCCGTCACAACGAATGACTGCATCGCAGCCCCGCCGCCCGCGACAAGACCGGTCAGCGCCGTGATCACCTGATCGGCGGTCAGATTGCCGGCCGTAACAAGAGACGCAATTTCCGCGGTGACGGCGGTCTGCACGGTCGTGGAAGCCGGCGCCGCGATGTCCGCCAGCAAGGTCACGGCTTCCGTCGCGGTCAGAACCGATGAGGTCACCGCGCTGCCGATGGCAGTCATGACCTGCGACGTGGTCAGTTGGTGGTTCGAGATCAGGGAATCGATTTCACCAGCGACAGCCGCCTGCATCCCGGTCGAACTGGCGAGATCGACCAGGATACCAAGCGCCTGCGTCGGCGTGATCGCGGTTAGGCCAATGGCGGAATTGATGGCGGCGACCGCCTGCGACGGCGAACTTACGCTCGGCATTTCAGCAATTGCGGCGCCCGCGATCGCGGTGTTGCCGCTGCTCGCCATGCCGAGCAGGAAATTGAACGTCTCCGTGGTGGCCCAGTTGGAGCTGACGATGTCGGCAATGGCCGCATTGGTGGTGATATAGCCGGCCTGGATAAAGCCGGCGATGTCGGCACCTGCCGTGATCTGCGCGACCGTGGAGCCGGCAGCAAGGCCGCCAAATGCGGCGATGGCCTGCCCCACTGCCAACCGACCGGAATTCACTTCAGCGACGACGTCGGAAAGACTCCCCGTCTGCGCGCTCGCCGGCGCCAATTGATTGAGTACGGCATCGATCGAGAGCGAGCTACCGACGTTGTTCGCAAGATTGGAGTAGTTCGGCGCGAGGTTCACCAGCGAATTCAGCAGCGCGAAACCCTGATCGCCGCTGAGGGCGTGGCTGTTGATCTGTTGCACCAGATCCGCAACGGCCGTCGTCAGCGTGAGGCCGCCGGCATTCACCAGCGACAGCACGCTATTGGCCACCGCATTGTCGAGAACGGACTCGTTGCCGTTGGCGACGGCGTTCTGCATCGTGGCCAACAACGGCTGGAAACCAGTCAGAGCACCATAATCGCCAGCGATAACCGCATCCATCGTCAGGGTTTTCGCGACCATGATCATATTCATGTCGGCGGTCGAATCGTGGCTGATACCTGAATAGGACTGCGCCACTGCGGCACCGATATCGGCGGCGATGTGGTTGCCCGTAGTCAGGCCGCTCGCCATCAGGCTGTTGTACTCGCTCGCCACGGCGGCGTGCATGGCCGGCGTACCAGCGGCGTCGTTCAGGACATCGATAGTTTGATCGAGGGTCAGCGCGCCGGCCACACCATATGCGTTGACGATGTCGGTTACGGCCTGGGTGGCGCTGAGGTTGCCCGCGGTCACCAGCGCCGCGATTTCCGTTCCGGCCGCGGCCTGAACGCTCGCGGAAACCGGTCCGCTCATACCCGCGAGCATGGTGACCGCCACATGGCCGGTCGACTGCCCCGCGGTAACCGCGCCGGCGACGTCCGATATCGCCTGCGTGGCACTCACCTGCCCCGCGGTGATCAGATGGCCGATCTCGGCACCGACCGCATAGCCATCATTGGTGTGGCCCGAAGTCTGCGTGATCGCGCCGGCAAAGGCAGCAAGCGCTTGGGTGGTGTGAGTCTGATCGTAAGCCGCCACGGCCTCGATCAAATGCATCGCCTGCGTTTCGGTCGTCTGATGATTGACGACGGCCTGCGCGATCTCCTGAGAAGAGACACCGGCAAGCATCGAGTTGGCATCGAGATTGAGGTGCGATGTATCGAAGCCCGCAATCGAATTGAATTGGCCGGGAGGCGGCGTGATATTTCCACCAACGATGCCGTTGAGGTCATCCGCGCTCAGGGGCTGGAATTTGGCGGTCGTGCCGCTCGACGATTTGTCTGTGCGTTTACCCTTCGCCTTCACCGCCACCCTCCCGGTTACCGTCGGCTGAAGCACGTATCGTTGACACCTGTCTCGTGCGCAAGGCAGTTCAGTCCGCATTTGTGGGGCAAAACACATTCGGGCGGCCCGAACCCCAAAAATGAGCAGATGGAGGAGCTTGCATGTGAATGCACGTTCGCAATAACGCCCCGCAATAATCGCGTCCTGCAGAATTCGCGCGGTGTGGATGAATCGTCTGATTCGACATTCTGAAATGCCGAGAAAGCCACTACTTTCACATAGTGGTGGTGTGCGCTATTTTCGGATGCTAGGGTCAACCACTAATTGCTTTCATTCGTCCGTCGCCGACGAAGCGTTTTTCTGGAGGGGGCATTGAACAAAGTCGCGCTCAGTATTCTTGGCCTTGCGGCACTCGTCGCGACGCCAGTGTTTGCGGCTGACATGGCCGTCAAGGCGCCCGTGGTCGCCGCACCGCCGGTGCTCGGCTGGACCGGCTTTTATATCGGCGGCAACATCGGTGGCGTCACCAATTCGAATTCGGGAACGTCGAATTTTACGGATTCGCTCCCCAACCTCGCATTCCCGGCTGCCAATCGGATCAACGCGACCGGTTTCACCGGTGGCGTTCAAGCAGGCTACAATTGGCAATTCGCTCCGCGCTGGCTTGTCGGCATCGAAGCCGATGGCGATTTCACCAATGCCAAATACGGCTTCTGCCGTGGGACCATTGTGCCGGGTGTCTGCGGCGATACCGGCTTCGGCACCGATTCGCTGAGCAGCAAGACCGCCTGGCTTTCGACGGTGCGCGGCCGGTTCGGCACCATCGCCATGGACAGATTTCTTGTCTATGTCACCGGCGGCGCCGCTTGGGGACGCATTGATACAACGGCAACACAGAGCTGTCTTGTTGGCGGCTGCGGCGTGTCGCCCTTAGCGACCGCGGGAACGTCGAGCAGTTCGGTGACGCGGTCCGGTTGGGTCGCTGGCCTTGGCGGCGAATGGAATATCGACGGCAATTGGTTTGCGCGCGCCGAATGGCTCCATATCGATCTCGGCAACGTCACCAGTTCGGTATCGACGGCCGGATTTGCCGGCAGCACCCAGAGCTTCAGCTGGTCGCGCGGCGAGCGGTTCGACCAGTTTCGCATCGGTCTTGATTATCGGTTCTGGCACGGCTGATGCTCGCGAATTTCGCGATGACCGGCATCTTCTGGATGCCGCAACGTTGCGCGCCTAATCACCCGCGCAACACGGACGACAGGCTTCGAAAGCCTGCTCGATAATGGCGAGCTTCACCGCTTGCGCGGCGTGATATTCGCGCCAGAATTCGCCCGATACCCATAACGCGGATTTGCCGCGGACGCCGGACCAGCCAAGACTGCCCATCGTCTCGGCGGCGGCGATTTTGCGGGCGAGCTGGCTTCGCGACAGATTGAGCCCCCGCGCCAACCACGAAACCGACGTCACATCGGTCGGAATGCGTGAGAGAGCAATCGAATCCTGCTGACACCCGACGATCAGACGATCCATCACGACGCCGCCATCGTCGATCCAGGCAAACAGCGAGAAGGTTCCGTTCGGCTCCCGAACCGCGCGCGTTGCCAGCAGGCCATCGGCGATGAGCGGCAGAATCGCGCCGAGCAGAGCCGGCCGCTCACGCAGTTCGACCGATCTGTTGCCGCCATCGAGCCCGTCCAGCGACGTCAGATGCGCCGCCAGCCAATGCGACAACGCTGCAAGCGCTATTGGCGACGGCTCGATCGGCCGATAGCGCCGGCCTTCGCTCCCCGCGACATGGCGCACGGTGCCGTATTTCAGCATCTCGTTGATGAGGGCTGTCGCTGTGTTGCGGCTTGCGAGTGCATGGGCCACGATCGAATCGACCAGTCGTGCGGGCAGAATTCCGGAATCGATCTGCTGTGCCTGGTTGCGAAAATAAGCCGCCAGCATCGCCTGAGTCATCAGCCAGCGCTGCTGGGTCGCGAACGGCGACGTAGTTCGTGGACTCGCGTCGTGTATCGCCAGCATCGCCTGAGCCTTGCCGCGAACGCAGCTCTCCAACGCCGGATGCGACAGGATATCGTCGGCCGTCATCACCATTGGTGTCGGGACAACCCGGCGGACGGTCCGAAACCGTCAATCGCAAAAGATCTCAAGCCTCCCTCCCCTGGCTCACGGATCGCCAACGGCGCGTGACAGCCTTCTCAAACGCATTCTTAAAAAACGAGCAGCGCGGCGGCTCCGATCCGAAACCTGAACCTATCGATTGCCACCCCGTGGGCGCGGCATTGCGCCCGCTCATGCATCTCATGGAGTCGTGCCGACGTCTGCAAAATTTTTCTGAAGTCAGGCTGAGAGAGACAATCCCAGGAGCCGCAGGGAGCTACTGGCCCTCGTTAAGGGTCTGGATTAACGGGAGAAAAAAGCAGGCAGCGCATGCTCCTCCTTGAAGGCTAATGACACGATCTGAAACCTGACGAAACGTGAGGTCCGGATGCCGAGGCGATCGGGCTCCGGCGTCGGCCACCTCCGAAAAGGTTGCCAGCTAATGCCCTTCGCTTCCTTCAGGCCTTCGGACATGAAGCAGTACTCAATGGTCTCGCCCGAACTCAGGATGACCGCGGCGCCATCACGCGTAAGACAGGCGTTGCGAATTGCGGTGGCAGTCAGCGAGGTCTCACACGCCTTTCTGAGTGCTTCGATACACGTCAGGCCCGGGTCGTGACGGTTCATTTCCTTCCGGAAGGCCAACTCCGGCATGAGCAGCGCAGCAGCGAAGTAAATGGCTGTGCAGATTGCCACCGAGAAGAGCCGGGGCAATACCACCGTCACGGTGCCCCTCCATCCGGAGTTCGCCGAGAGTCTCAGGGCTGCCCGTGCGGCAAACATCATTGGCACCGAGGTATTCACCGGCAAGCTCGTCCGCGGGCGGGTTCTCCCGACGAACAAGAAGGCATGGGCGGCCAAACTGAAGAAATACGCGGTCCTGGCCGCCGTGAACGAACCGAAAAAGAGCTGCCATGGCGTCCGCAAGGCTAGAGCCGAAGTGGCTGCCTATGCAGACTGCACCGAAAGCCAGATGATGGCGATGTTCGGCTGGGCCGACCCAAAAATGCCCGCTCACTACATCGCTCAGGCCAATCGACAGCGGCTTGGAATCAGCGCGATGGAGAAGATCGTCACGTTCGATCAAAGCCAGTCACTCGAAGACTGGCTGGCAGCGCCTCGGGCGAACGGCACGCGAACGCCTAGCGAGAACGGAGTCGTAGCATTTCCGGGCAGCACCCAGAAAAAAGCCTAATGATTTCAATGTGAAATGTGGGTTTATGGTGCGCTCGGAGGGACTCGAACCCCCACGATTTTACTCACTGCCACCTCAAGGCAGCGCGTCTACCAATTCCGCCACGAGCGCTTTGGGGATGCCGGCTTAGGGCTTGAGGCCCGCCGGATCAACGGCGCCGATCTAACAAATCCATCAGTGGGGTACAAGCCTGCAAAGGCCCCGAATTCCACAAGCTTGGCAGGAAAGTTCCTGCCCTGCCCCCTGATCGGCCTTATCTCGTCCCTTGCGTCCGCGGCAGCATCTGCTTGACCTCGACCGCGATCCGGTTGCGGTCGACCAGCACCACCCCGGAGGCCACCGGCAGATTGTTGGCGAGAACCTTGACCTCGTCGGCCTCGGTTGCGTCCAGCTCGATGATGGCGCCGCGGGAAAGACGTAATACTTGATGGATCGGCATGGTGGTCGTCCCGAGGACGACCATGAGATCCACGGTGACTTTGTCGAGAGTAGGCACTGTCAGCACCACCGCAACTGGAGACTTACGCCAGAGGACTTGGCATTTGCGCCTGTGATCATCACCACGTTATGGTTAGCCAATGGTTAATTCGCCTCAAAACCCTCGCCAAGAGCTCGATTTGACGTCGTTTTCCGTCGCCGGCGGTGAGCCCGTCGAATGGCGAATCTCGGACGCGCCCGTGCCCTATCCGGAGGCCGTGGCCGCCATGGAGGCCCGCGTCGCCGCCATTGCGGCGGGCGAGGCGCCGGAGCTGGTCTGGCTGCTCGAGCACCCCCCGCTCTACACCTCCGGGACCTCGGGCAAGGACTCCGATCTGCTCGATCCCCGATTCCCGACCTTTGCCACCGGCCGCGGCGGCCAGCTCACCTATCACGGCCCGGGCCAGCGGGTGGCCTACGTCATGCTCGACCTCAAGCGCCGACGGCCGGACGTTCGGGCCTATGTCGCAAGCCTTGAGGAGCTGATCCTGAAGACGCTCGCGGCCTTCAACGTCCGCGGCGAGCGGCGCGAAGATCGGGTCGGCGTCTGGGTGAAGCGGTCCGACAAGGGGCCGGAGCACGAGGACAAGATCGCGGCGATCGGCGTGCGGTTGAAGCGCTGGGTCTCGTTCCACGGCATCGCCATCAATGTCGAGCCGGAGCTTGCGCATTTCGCCGGCATCGTCCCCTGCGGCGTCGCCGATCCTCGTTATGGCGTGACCTCGCTGGTCGATCTCGGCCAGTTGGTGACCCTGGCCGATGTCGACGTCGCGCTTCGGCAGGCTTTTGAAGAGCTGTTCGGGCCGACACGCGCGCTGCTGCCGGAAGCAGCCGCCTGACGTTTTCCTGTTGGCGGCGCGCCACGCGCGCGTTCTCCGCGGCCACGGAATCGGTTACGCTTGTACCAGGTGCCGCCCGCGCCTCCCCCCTCCGCCGGGAAAGCAGAATTCATGTCGGGCGACTAAACCGTCGGACCGACTGTTCGAGCGCCAGGCATAAGGAGGGATTGCGCTTCTGCTCGCAATGGGAGGTTTTAACCATGAAGTTGTCTGCACCGATCTATCATCTGAAGCGACAAGCGAAGCGCCTGTCCCGCGAGGAAGGCATCCCGCTGCACGCCGCCCTCGACCGCATCGCCGCGACGGAAGGGTTTTCCGCCTGGAGCATGCTCGCAGCGAAAGCCGCCGCCGTGACGCCGGCCAACAGGCTGTTCCCGCAATTTAAGCCGGGCGACCTCGTGCTGGTCGGGGCACGGCCCGGTCAGGGCAAGACATTGATGAGCCTCGAACTCGCCGTCGAGGCCATGAAGTCCGGCAGTCGTGCGGCATTCTTCTCACTCGAATACACTGAGAAGGACGTGCTGGACCGCTTGCGTGCGATTGGTGTCGAGCCGGTGGAGTTCGACAAACTCTTCGAGGTCGATTGCTCCGACGCCATCAGCGCCGACTACATCGTCAAGCAAATGGCCGCGGTCCCCCGCGGCACGGTCGTTGTGATCGACTATCTGCAACTGCTCGACCAAAGGCGGGAAAACCCCGATCTGACGGTTCAGGTGCGCGCGCTAAAATCCTTTGCGCGCGACAAGGGACTGATCGTCGTCTTCATCTCGCAGATAGACCGGTCCTATGACCCCTCCGTCAAGCCCTGCCCCGATCTCAGCGATGTCAGGCTCCCAAATCCGCTGGACCTGACACTGTTCGACAAGATGTGTTTCATGAACAATTCCGAGGTTCAGTTCCGCGCAGCGAGCTGACGACAAAAGCCGCGGGTGAGATGACTCACCCGCGGCTTGCGGCCTCACGCCGCAGCCAACGACACTTCGAGCTTGCCGGCAATGTAGCGCCGCTCCTGGGTCAGGCCGCCAAAGCCGTAGGCGTCGCCCTTGACCTCGTCGACATGCAGATAGGTTTCGGGATGCAGCGGGCCCAAAATCCCGGCCATGCGCTTGAACATCGCGGCGATATAAGCCGCCTTCTCGTCCTTGGTGTTGGTGCCCTCGCTGACGTGGATGTCGATCCAGTAGCTGGCAAGCTTCTGCTCGGCGAGCGACCTGCCCCCGGCGAACCAGTCACCCGCATCGACCGACTTCACGATGATGGCGGTGACCTTGGGATCCTTGTGCAGGATCTCAGCGGTGAGCTCGGAGACGGCGTCGGCTATGTCGGCCTTCAGCGACGGCGACTGGCGGGACGAGGTGTAGGACACGGTGATCAGGGGCATTGTCGTTCTCCTCAAGATATCGCGCTGCTTGCGCGGTGTTGGCGAGAAGCTAGACCTTCCCCTGTCATTTTGGTATCTTATCTATATTGATACCAGTGATAAGCATTCAAAATGATAGCCCCACTCGACATCGCCACCGTCCAGGCCTTCCTGCTGGTCGCCGACCTCCAGAGTTTTACGCGTGCTGCTGAAGCACTCGGCACGACGCAGGCAGCGGTAAGTCTCAAGCTGCAACGGCTGGAGGCACTGCTCGACAAACGTCTCGTCGAGCGCTCGCCGCGCGCGGTCCGCCTCACCGCCGACGGTGCCAGCTTCCTCGAGCGCGCCCGCGCGCTGATCGCGGCGCATGACCGCGCGCTATCCGGCGAGGCACCGGCCGCGCAATCGCTCTCGCTCGGCATCTCCGATCACGCCGCGGGCCCCGAGCTGGTGCCGTTGCTCGAACGGCTGCATGCGATGTCGTCAAACCTCACCCTCGCCGTCACCATCGGCTTCTCGCGCCAGATGCAGGATGCCTATGACGCGGGCGAGCTCGATGCTGTGATCGTCCGCCAGGAGGGCAGCCGCCGCGGCGGCGAGAAGCTGACCGAGGACGAGTTCGGCTGGTTCGCATCACGGCGCCTCATCCTGCCGAAAGGCGAGCCGCTGCCGCTTGCGACGCTCGCCCCGCCCTGCGGCGTCCGCGCCGTCGCCGTGCGCGCGCTCGACAAGGCCGGCCTCGCCTGGCGCGAGCGTTTTGTCGGCGGCGGCGTGACCGCGGTGGTTGCGGCGGCGCTTGCCGGGCTCGCTATCGCGCCGCTGGCACGGCGGATCGCGCCTCCCGGCCTGATCGACATCGGACCGGCGCACAAGCTGCCGAAGCTCGGCAGCTCGAAGGTGATGCTCCATTCGAAGGTCAGCGATCCCGGAAAGCTTGCCGCGCTGCGTGCGATGGCGGCGACATTTCGGAGTGTGGCCACCACCTGACATCTTTGCGGGACTGCGGACCATCGCGATGACATGGTGCCGGTCCTGCATACCGACCGCAGTTTTTGCCTAAAAACGTCCCAGAAAGCGGGAACCAACCGCCCTCTTGAGCGTTTTTCCCGGTCGAGGCGGGGTCCAGGAATGGTAAAAGAGTCCAGTCAACAGAGAGGCTTGTTCGAAAGCGAGCGGAGTTTTCGGCTGTTGGTGGACGGAGTCGCGGACTATGCGCTCTACATGCTGGATCCCACCGGCGTCATCACCAGCTGGAATATCGGCGGCGAGCGGATCAAGGGCTATTCGCCCGAGGAGATCCTCGGCCAGCATTTCTCGCGCTTCTATACCGAGACCGACCGCGCCAACGGCAAGCCCGCGCGGGCCCTCGGCATCGCGCGGGACCAAGGCCGCTACGAGGAGGAAGGCTGGCGCGTCCGCAAGGACGGCACTTTCTTCTGGGCCAGCGTCATCATCGATCCGATCCACGAGGACGGCGCCCTCGTCGGCTTTGCAAAGATCACCCGCGACATCACCGAGCGGCGCAATGCCCAGATCAAGCTCGAGGCGATGCAGGCGCAGCTCGCGGAGTCGCAAAAGTTCGATGCGCTCGGCCAGCTTACCGGCGGCATCGCGCACGACTTCAACAATCTGCTGATGATCATCAGCGGCAGCCTTCACGTCCTGAAGAAGGCCGACCTCGACGATTCCAAGTTCCAGCGTGCGATCTCGGCGATCGACACCGCGACCAAGCGCGGCGCCGCGCTGACGGGACAGCTCCTGACCTTCGCGCGGCGGCAGAGCGTCAATCCGCAGGCGATCCATTTCGGCGACCGCATCGAGGCGATCCGCGAAGTGCTTCACGCCGGCGTCGGCAGCGCGGTTCGCCTCGCCTTCGACATCGAGCGCGAGGTCTGGCCGATCCACGCCGACGTCTCCGAGTTGGAGACGGGACTGCTCAATCTCGTCATCAACGCCCGCGATGCCATGCCCGACGGCGGCACTGTGACGATCGGCGCGCACAACATCGTCCTGGACGGTCCGCTTCACAGCGGCGAATTCGTTGCCATCACCGTCGCCGATACCGGGCTCGGCATCCCCTCCGACGTCGTCGACAAGATTTTTGAGCCGTTCTTCACGACGAAACCGGTCGGAAAAGGCACCGGCCTCGGCCTGTCGCAGGTGCACGGATTTGCGCATCAGGCCGGCGGCACGGTCAAGGTCGCAAGCGAGCTTGGCAAGGGCACCACCTTCACCATCCTGCTGCCGCGCGAAACCGCGGCCACGCCGAACGAGGCCTTTGAGGTAGCGCCGGTGCGCGGCAGCGGCACGGTGCTGCTGGTCGAAGACAATCCCGATGTCGCCATCGTCAGCATCGGCCTGCTGGAGCAGCTCGGCTATCGCGTGCGCCGGGTTGCGGATGCCGAATCCGCGCTGCGTGAGGTCGAGAATAACGGCGTCGACCTCGTCTTCTCGGACGTCGTCATGCCCGGCAAGATGGACGGGGTCGGCTTGGCCCATCGCCTGCGCCAGATCCGCCCCGACCTGCCGATCCTGCTCGCCAGCGGCTACAGCGACGCCGCCGCTGGCGTGCGCGGCGACTTTCCGATCCTGCGCAAGCCGTACGAGATCCACGAGCTCAGCGACGCGATCTCGAAGCTTCCGAAGTGATGGCCGACTAAACCGTCGGCAGCACCGAGAACGTTTCCCCTGCCCTGCGCAAATCCAGCCCATCCACGCTCGCCGTCTCGCTGGTGACGCTATCCACGCGCGAGGACGGCGGGCCGTGACGACACAGCGCGACCATGTCGGCGACATGCATGGGCGTACCCGCGAACAGTGCTTCCACGCTGCCGTCGCGGCGGTTGCGGACCCAGCCTTCGAGCCCGCAGGTCACCGCCTGGGACTCGACCCAGGCCCGATAGCCGACGCCTTGCACGCGGCCGCGGATCATGACCTGGAGGATCGCCCGGCTCATTTTTTCAGTCCGAGAAGGTCGGCACCACGCGCTTTCACTTCGGCTTCGCGCATGACGCGATGAGTCAGCTCCGCTGCTGGCAATCCCTTCAGCGCTTTCGGCGCCGTGCCCTCGCGCAATGCCTTCTGGACTTCGTAGACGGCTTGGGTCGCTGCCGCGATCGGCGCGTGGCCCTGAAGCGCGATGCGGACGCGCCGGCTGGCGAGATAGTCGATTGCGTTCAATTCGTCCGGCGCGCCACCGAGCACGATCGGCAGACGCGTTGCGGATACAACGGCCTCGAGCTCAGCGCGCGACTTGATGCCAGTGAAGAACAGTGCATCGACGCCGGTGGCTTCATAAGCCTTGGCGCGGCGGATCGCGTCGTCGATCGAGCTGATCGAGGCCGCACCGGTGCGGCCCATGATGACCAGCGTGGGATCGCTGCGACCGTCGAGCGCGGCCTTCATCTTGCCGACGCCCTCCTCCAGCGAGACCAGCTGCGCCTTCGTCTCGCCAAAGGCGGGCGGTAGCAGCGTGTCCTCGATGGTGAGACCGGCCGCTCCCGCCGCCTCCAGCTCCTGCACCGTGCGGCGCACGTTGAGCGCATTGCCATAGCCGTGATCGGCATCGACCAGCACCGGCAGCGCGGAGGCGCGCGACATCCGCCGCATCTGCTCGGCCAACTCGGTGAGCGTGATCAGCGTAACATCGGGATCGCCGAGCACGGCGAGCGAGGCCACCGAACCGCCGAACATGCCGAGCGGGAAGCCGAGATCCTCGGCAATGCGGATCGAGATCGCTTCATAGACTGAGCCGGGATGGATGCAGGTCCCGCCCGACAGGATCGATCGCAGTTTTTCGCGGCGGGAACGAAAGGCCATGGTGCTGTCTCGGTCAAGTTACGGAGGCCGCATCATACTCCGTCATTGCGAGCGAAGCGAAGCAATCCAGAATCTTTCCGCAGGGACCAGTCTGGATTGCTTCGCTGCGCTCGCAATGACGCGTGCTTATGGGACGATCACCCGTCCCAACTCACACCTTTACGCAAACTCCAGGATCAGCGCGTCCACCGCGAGCGTCGCGCCGGCGCTGGCGTGGATCTTCTTCACGGTGCCGTCCTGCTCGGCGCGAAGCACGTTCTGCATCTTCATGGCCTCGACCACGGCCAGCGTCTCGCCGGCCTTGATCTCCTGGCCTTCGGTCACAGAGATCGAGACGATGAGCCCGGGCATCGGACAGAGCAGCTTCTTGCCGGTGTCGGAGGCCATCGTCACCGGCATCAGCTTCGCCGAGGCGGCTTCCGTTTCGGTCCAGACATAGACCGGCACCTCGACGCCCTGATGCGCGAGGCGGATGCCGTTGGCGATCGGGCGCGCCTGCACTGCGACCACGTGGCCGTCGATGGTGCCCTGCCAGACCGGATCGCCCGGCTTCCATGCGGACTGCAGCAGATGCGCATTGCCGGCCTTGCCCTCGGCGTCGACGAACCGCACCGCGATCGCCTCTCCCTCGCGGGCAACCTCGAGCAAAATCTCCTGGCGGTCGAGCCAGACCGCGCGGCGGCGCTCGCGCTGCACGATGCGGCCGCCCAGCTGGCCGGAGATCTGCCGCTTGCGCTCGCCGAGCACGTGATCGATGGCGGCGCCGACCGCGGCGATCCGTCGCGCGACCTCACCTTCGGGCACGCGCACCGCAAAGCCCTTCGGGAATTCCTCGGCGATGAAGCCGGTCGACAGATTGCCCTCACGCCAGCGCGGATGATGCATCAGCGCCGACAGGAACGGGATGTTGTGGCGGATACCCTCGACATAGAACGAATCCAGCGCGGTCGCCTGCGCCTCGATCGCGGCCGCGCGTGACGGCGCGTGCGTGACGAGCTTTGCGATCATCGGATCGTAATGGATCGAGATCTCGCCGCCCTCCTGCACGCCGGTGTCGTTGCGCACGGTGATGCCGTCCTTGCTCACTTCCGCCGGCGGGCGATACTTCACCAGCCGCCCGATCGAGGGCAGGAAGTTGCGGAACGGGTCTTCGGCGTAGAGGCGCGTTTCCACGGCCCAGCCGGTGAGCGTGACGTCCTTCTGCGCGAGCGCGAGCTTCTCGCCGGCGGCAACACGGATCATCTGCTCGACGAGGTCGACGCCGGTGACGAGCTCGGTGACGGGATGCTCGACCTGGAGACGCGTGTTCATCTCGAGGAAGTAGAAGCTCTTGTCCTGCCCTGCGACGAACTCGACAGTGCCGGCGGAATCGTAGTTCACGGCCTTGGCCAGCGCGACCGCCTGCTCGCCCATCTTGCGGCGGGTGGCTTCGTCGAGCAGCGGCGACGGCGCCTCCTCGATCACCTTCTGGTTGCGGCGCTGGATCGAGCATTCGCGCTCGCCAAGATGGATGACGTTGCCGTGCTTGTCGCCCAGCACCTGGATCTCGATGTGGCGGGGATCGACGATAAACTTTTCGACGAAGACGCGGTCGTCGCCGAACGAAGCCTTGGCCTCGGCCTTGGCGAGATTGAAACCTTCCGCGACTTCGGCCTTCGAATGCGCGATGCGCATGCCCTTGCCGCCACCGCCTGCGGAGGCCTTGATCATCACGGGATAGCCGATCTCGTCGGCGATCGTGACCGCGTGCTTGCCGTCCTCAATGACGCCGAGATGGCCCGGCACGGTCGAAACCTTGGCTTTCGCGGCCGCCTTCTTGGATTCTATCTTGTCGCCCATCGCGGCGATCGCGCCCGGGTTCGGGCCGATGAAGACGATGCCGGCGGCTTCCAGCGCGCGCGGAAATGCCTCGCGCTCGGACAGGAAGCCGTAACCGGGATGAACGGCCTCGGCGCCGGTCTTGCGGCAGGCCTCCACGATCTTCTCAATCACCAGATAGCTCTCGGCCGCGGCCGGCGGGCCGATCAGCACGGCCTCATCGGCCATCTCGACATGGAGAGCGTCGCGGTCGGCCTCGGAATAGACCGCGACCGTCTGAATTCCCATCTTGCGCGCGGTCTTGATGACCCGGCAGGCGATTTCGCCGCGGTTGGCGATCAGAATGCGTTTGAACATGCTTTTCTTGAGTCTCGACCTGGGGCGGGACCCTTCCCTGACCGTTTGGGGCCTATAGGACGGGCCGTGTGGCTCCCGTGGTACATCAAAACTGGCCGGAGGCAACGGTCTAAATCCGGCCCCGCTGGCGTACCGGCGCAAGACCGAACGGGCCTCGCCAAGCCCTCGGATGACCTACGGCTTCCCGGCCTTGGCCACGTCCCGGACCAGGCTGTGGATGAAGCCCAGCTTGGCGACCACGGCCGATGACAGGATGAAGGGATAGAGGTCGCGCAGGCCCATGGCGCGGTTCACGCTGTTCATGGCGAAGGTGAAGGGCAGCCATGCGTCGACGATCGCCTCGACGCCTTTCGCCTCGTAAGGGTTGAACCGGATCCGCGTCGACAACTCCCCGTCGCGATCGACCTTGGGGCGCACCTCCATGCCGAATTCGCTAGCCATCTCCAGGGTGTCGACGATGTGGAGGTAATGCGCCCAGGTCTCCGCGAAATCTTCCCAAGGGTGCATCGTCGCATAGGCCGACACGTAGCCCTGCTGCCAGTCCGGCGGCGCGCGTTCGACATAGTGACGCTGCAGGGCTTCACCGTAATCGGCGGAATCGTCGCCGAACACGGAGCGGCATTCCTCCAGTTTCCCGCCATCGCGCACCAGTACATCCCAGAAATAGTGCCCGACCTCGTGGCGGAAATGCCCGAGCAGCGTCCGGTACGGCTCGCCCATCTCCAGCCTGCGCCGCTCGCGCTCGATGCCATCGGTCTCAGTCAGCGCGATCGTGATCAGGCCGTTGTCATGGCCGGTCAGGATTCTCTGGCCGCTGTTGGGATCGTCGGCGAGGAAATTGAAGATCAGCCCGTGCTCGGGATTGTCCTGCCGGGTCTGAAGCGGCAGCTTCCAGCGGATCAGCGAATAGAACAACCGGTGCTTCGCCACCTCCAGCTCTCGCCAGCCCGCCAGCTGCGCGGGGTCGGAGAGATCAGGCACGATGCCGTTATGGCGACAGGCGCGGCAATAGCCGGTGGTATCGCTAACATCCGTCAGCCAGTTGCAGGCATCATACTCGGCATTGCGGCACAGCATCCGCCCCTTGCCCCTGTCGGCGAGCGTGGTCCAGGTCCCGCCTCCAGCCTCCTCGTCAGGCTCGATCGCCGACATCGTCTCCTTCTCCGGCAGAAAGGCGACCTTGTGGCCGCAACGTTCGCAGGCGCGGTTCTCGAAATAGAGAACGTTGCCGCAGGCCTGGCAGACAAAGAGCTTCAAGATTTAGCCTCTTCGGATAGGGGAGTTGTAGCGCCTCGCGGACAGGCCTATCGACGGCCCATCGTTCCAATGTTTGGAACAAATAGCCAGACCCCGCGTTCGCTCATACCCGCCACATGCCGTTCGGCGAGGGCGTTTCCTTGTCTATTCCCTTTTGAGCAATGGCTATCACGCTTTGTCTGTGTGAATATCGGCTCGGCACGTGCGCTCCCGCATCACAACGGCCGACGCCTTGAACGATCCTTTGCCCGAGACCATTGCCGCCGAAAGGCTGCGCCAGCACCTCGAAGACATTGCGCGCGAGCGCGATGAAGCCTATCGCGCGCTCCAGGAGCGCGAGGCCGAGCTCGCGCGCATCCAGCGCATCGGCAAGGTCGGCGGGCTCGAGGTCGACTTCCGCGAAGGCTTCAAGAACCGCCGCTCGCCGGAATATCTGATGATCCACGGGCTGCCGCCCGAGGCCGTCGACGAGACCCATGAAGACTGGGTCAGCCGCATCCATCCCGATGACCGCGACGCGACCGTCAATCATTTCTTCGAGGCGCTGTCCGGGACCAGTGAGGACTACACCGCCGAATACCGCATCATCCGCCCGAGCGATGGCGAAACCCGCTGGATCCGCGTCGTCGCCAAGATCGAGCGTGACGGCGACGGCCGCGCGATCCGCCTCGTCGGTGCCCATATCGACGCCACCGACCAGATGCTGGTGCGCGAGACCTTGCGCGAGAGCGAGGAGCGCTTTCGGCTGATCGCCGACAGCGCGCCGGTGCCGATCTGGGTCACAAAGCTCGACCGCACGCGCTCCTTCGTCAACCAGGCCTATGTCGATTTCGTCGGCCTGCCCTACGACCAGGCGATCGCATTCGACTGGCGCAAGGTGCTGCATCCAGACGACCTGCCGCATGTCTTGCAGCAATCGGTTCAGGGCGAAGCTTCGCTCAAGCCGTTCGTGCTGGAGGCGCGCTACAAGGATGCCTCCGGCGAATGGCGCTGGCTGCGCTCGGAATCGCAGCCGCGCTGGGATCCAACCGGCAAGCATATCGGCTTCATCGGCGTTGCCCACGACATCACCGTCGCCAAGCGGGCCGAGATCGAGCTGCGGCAACTCAACGAGACCTTGGAAGAGCGCATCGTCGAGCGCACCGCCGAGCTCGAATCCAACGAGGCGCGGCTGCGCGCGATTTTGGGCACCAGCAACCAGTACCAGGGGCTGGTCAACCTTAGGGGTGAATTGCTCTACGCCAACAAGACCGCGCTCGACGGCATCACGGCGAACGCGTCGGACGTGATCGGAAAGCCGTTCTGGGATACGCCCTGGTTCAGCGCGACCGAGGGCATGAGCACCGCCGTGCGCGAGGCCTTCGATACCGTGCTGAAAGGCGAAGCGGTGCGGATGGAGATGCGGTTGCGCCTTCCCATCGGCGAGCGCGATTTCGAGTTCGGCATGCGCCCGGTGCTCGACCGCCACGGCAACATCACCGGCGCGGTGCCAGAGGCCGTCGACATTACCGAGCGCCGCCGCGGCGAGGAGGCGCTGCGGCAGTCGCAGAAAATGGAGGCGATCGGCCAGCTCACCGGCGGCGTCGCGCACGACTTCAACAACCTCCTCACCATCATCCGCTCTGCGACCGACTTCCTGCGCCGGCGCGAGCTGCCGGAGGAGCGCCGCCGCCGCTATGTCGATGCGATCTCCGAGACCGTCGAGCGCGCTTCAAAACTGACCGCGCAGCTCCTGGCGTTCGCGCGGCGGCAACCGCTGAAACCGCAGATCTTCAATGTCGGCAGCCAGGTCGAGGGCGTGGCGCAGCTGGTCCGGCCGCTGGTCGGCGGCCGCATCGAGATCGCTGTCGAGATCGACGATGCCGACTGTTTTACCGTCGCCGACATCGCCCAGTTCGAGACTGCGCTGATCAACCTCGCCATCAACGCCCGCGACGCCATGGACGGCGAAGGCCGCCTCACCATCGCCGTCCGCAAAGTCCAGGGCATTCCGAGCCTGCGCACGCAATCGGCGCGCGGCGGCGATTACGTCGCAATCTCGGTGGCCGATACCGGCAGCGGCATCGCGCCCGGAAACATCGACGCCATCTTCGAGCCGTTCTTCACCACCAAGGAGGTCGGCAAAGGCACCGGCCTTGGCCTCAGCCAGGCGTTCGGCTTCGCAAAGCAGTCCGAGGGCGACGTCGCGGTGACGAGCACGCCTGGTAAGGGCGCGACCTTCACGATCTACCTGCCACAGGCGGAGAGCCCGGCCGCCGGGAAAGAATCCGCATCGCTCACCAGCGAGAGCGCGACCACCGGGCGCGGCTACCGCGTGCTCGTGGTAGAGGACAATGACGATGTCGGCCAGTTCTCGACCGAACTTTTGGAAGACCTCGGCTACGTCACCCGCCGCGTCGCCAACGCCAATGCCGCACTCGTCATCCTCGGTGAGAACGAGTTCGCGGTCGATCTGGTGTTCTCCGACGTCATCATGCCCGGCATGAACGGCGTCGAGCTCGCCGGCATCATCCGCGAGCGCTATCCGGGCCTGCCCGTCGTGCTGACCAGCGGCTACAGCAACGTGCTCGCCGAAAACGCCCATCGCGGATTTGAATTGATCCAGAAGCCATATTCGGTGGAGTCGCTGTCGCGCATCTTGCGCAAGGCGATCACGGAGAAGCTGTCGGTGGCGCGGTGAGAGTTTTGGCCGTGGAAAGTTGCCCCACATTCCGTCATTGCGAGCGCAGCGAAGCAATCCAGAGTCCCTCCGCGGAAAGATTCTGGATTGTTTCGCTTCGCTCGCAATGGCGGCGCTAGGGCGCCGTCATGCACCAACGGATCCTGATGATATGAAATCCACCCTCTTCTCCGCCTGGCAGACCTGGGCGCTGCTCTCTGCCTGCTTCGCCGCACTGACTGCGATCTTCGCCAAGGTTGGCGTCGAGAACATCAATCCGGACCTCGCCACCTTCATCCGCACCATCGTGGTGCTCCTGGCCTTCTCGGTGCTGCTGTTCTTCACCGGCCAATTCGCCGTGCCCTCGGCGGTCTCGTCGAAAACATGGCTATTCCTGGTGATGTCTGGGCTTGCGACCGGCGCGTCCTGGCTGTGTTACTTCCGCGCGTTGAAACTCGGGCCCGCAACACTGGTGGCGCCGATCGACAAGCTCAGCGTCGTACTGGTTGCCCTGTTCGCCTTTGCCTTTCTCGGCGAGCGTCCGACCGCGCAAGGCTGGGTCGGCATCGCCATGATCGGCGCAGGCGCGGTGCTGCTGGCGGTGAAGCTTTGAGCCTGCGGATACGATAGTCGGGCGCAACCGGGAGACTGCAATTGCCGAACGTGCCGTCTGACGCCATCTGGGCCTGGAGCATCATCGTCGTCGCGACCGCGGGCGTCATCATCCGCCCTTTTCGACTGCCCGAAGCGATCTGGGCCGTGCTCGGCGCCGGCGCCCTGGTCCTGCTCGGCTTCCTGCCGTGGCAGGATGCGCTCACCGGCATCGAGAAGGGCGTCGACGTCTACCTCTTCCTGATCGGCATGATGCTGATCGCAGAGCTCGCCCGGCTTGAAGGCCTGTTCGATTATCTGGCCGCGTTCGCGGTTGAACATGCGCGCGGCTCGCCGCAGCGGCTGTTCCTGCTGATCTATCTCGTCGGCACATTCGTCACGGTGCTGCTCTCGAACGACGCCACCGCGATCGTGCTGACGCCGGCCGTCTACGCCGCGACGCGCGCGGCCGGCGCCAAGCCCCTGCCTTATCTGTTCGTCTGCGCCTTCATCGCCAATGCCGCGAGCTTCGTGCTGCCAATCTCCAATCCGGCCAACCTCGTGGTCTTCGGCAAGCACATGCCGCATCTCGGGGCGTGGCTGCGCCAGTTCGCCCTGCCCTCGCTTGCTTCGATCGGTCTCACCTATGTCGCACTGCGCCTCGTGCTGCATCGCGAGCTCAAGGAAGAAACGATCGAAATGCGGGTCCCTCACCCGAAGCTCGGCCGCGGCGGCCGATTGACCGCCTACGGCATCGGCGCCATCGGCATCGTGTTGATTTGGGCCTCTGCACTCGATCTGCAATTGGGTCTGCCGACTTTCCTCTGCGGGAGTACGACGGCGGCCGCCGTGCTGCTCATCAACCGCCAGTCGCCTCTCCCCGTGCTGAAGGGGGTTTCCTGGAGCGTGCTGCCACTGGTCGGCGGGCTCTTTGTGATGGTGGAAGCGCTGGTGAAGACCGGTGTGATCGGGCAGCTCAGCGCACTGCTCCACGAAGCGGTGGCGCAATCGGTGCCGAAGGCCGCCTGGAGCGTCGGCGTTGCGACGGCAATCGCCACCAACATCGCCAACAATCTGCCGGTCGGCCTCGTCGCGGGCTCGGTCGCGGCCAGCGATCACCTGCCGGCGCCCGTCGTCAGTGCCATCCTGATCGGCGTCGATCTCGGGCCCAATCTGTCCGTGACGGGATCGCTCGCGACCATCCTCTGGCTGGTCGCCCTGCGGCGGGAGAAGATCGAGGTCGGCGCCTGGCGCTTCCTCAAGCTTGGCATGCTGGTGACGCCGCCGGCCCTGATCGCGGCCTTGGCCGCCGCGATCAGGTAGCTCGCGAGATCAGTCGTTCTCGTAGCCGTACACTTCCGGCAGGATAAAGATTGCGGCGAGCAATCCGATCAGCGGGAAGATTGCGACGAACAGCGTGGCGCCGGCTTGCCCGATCGCGGCGAATAGCGAAGGGAACAGGAAGATCGCCAGGAACGACGGCAGCTTCACGAACATGTAGGCGAAGCCGCTGGCGGTGCCGCGATACTTGGGCTTGGCGACCATCGTCGGAATGGTCATGCAGTTCGACGCGTCCCAATAATGGCCCCACAACATCGCGGCCGCCGCGAACGGCAGCAGGATCTTGTTGTCGGTGTAGAGCGCAAAGGCCGCA
The DNA here is from genome assembly GCF_040546905.1 of Bradyrhizobium sp. S3.3.6. Lineage (NCBI taxonomy): Bacteria > Pseudomonadati > Pseudomonadota > Alphaproteobacteria > Hyphomicrobiales > Nitrobacteraceae > Bradyrhizobium > Bradyrhizobium sp. S3.3.6. The sequence goes on from NZ_JBEPOT010000004.1 coordinate 175,642, forward strand.
ACCAGCAGCGAGACCAGCACGATGCCGAAACCGGCGATCGAGATGCCGCGATGGCCAATCTTCGGCGTTAGCAGCGGACCGACCCAGCCGGACAGCGCGGCGAAGCAGAACAGCGCCATCGTCACCAGATTGATGCCGAGCACGCTCGATACGCCGACCATCACGAACAGCACGGGCAGGTAAAACGCGAAGGTCGAGAACTCGCTGCCTTGCGCAAAGCAGGCGATCCAGCCGTAGATCGTGGCGCGCCAGCGGATCGGGTCCTTCCTCAGGTCGGCGATGAAGTCTCGGGTCGAAACCTTCGGCATCACCACGTCCTGATCGGGCAGCATGGCGAGATCGTCGTTGAACATCTCGCGCGCGACCTGCTTGGCCTCACGATAACGTCCCTTCTGCACCAGCCACACAGCCGTCTCCGGCACGTCGTGGCGCATGATCAGGATGATCAGAGCGGGCACGGCACCGAGCCCGAGCGTCACGCGCCACAGTGTCTCGTGGTGGATGTCGAACAGCAGGAAGATCACGATGACGCCGATGGTCAGCACTTCGCCGACGGCGAACATGAACTGCCAGCGATTGCCCATCACCTCGCGCTCACCCTTGGCCATGGATTCCATGATGTAGGTGTAGCCGGTCGAGATATCCGAGCCGAGCGGAATGCCGAGCAGGAAACGGATCACGACGAGCCAGCCGACGCTGGGCACGAAGGCCTGCGCCAGTGCCAGCACGATGAACATCACCATCGTCACCAGGAACATCACGCGGCGGCCGATCTTGTCGGAGAGCCAGCCACCAAGGAGCGCGCCGATGAGTGCGCCGCCCTGCGTGCCCGCTGCGGCAAGGCCCAGCATCAGCGGATCGGGATTGTACTGCTCCTTGATGAAGATCAGGACGAAGGCGATCGAATAGAGATCCCAGGCCTCGACCAGGATCGAGGCCATCATCAGCCAGCCGACCTTGTTGCCCTTGGGGCTGTAATTGGTGATGAGGTAGCGGACCGCGGCTTCGCTCGCGGTCGGTTGTGGCATGGCCATCGTTGACATCTTTGGTCCTCTCTTCAAAACTCTTTACGCGCCAAGTACTTCTTAAGCGCCAAGTAGCTTAAGCGCCAAGCAGCGGCTCGATGCTGCAATCGAGCAGGCGCGGATCGATCCCCGCCTCCATGCCGGTGAACATCAGGTCCATGTAGTCGATCAGGGCATCGCTCGCCTTCACCGCGTCCTCGACGCGGCGGCCGGCAACGGCTGCGAGAATGGCAAGATGGCGATCGATCGTGCCGGACAGGTCGGTCTGTCCCGGCATGAAGCGATGGTGGATGTAGCCGATGCGGCGATACAGCGTGTGCAGCGGCCGCAGCGTATGCACCAGGAACGGCTCGCCCGCGGCTTCCAGCACCAGCGCATCGATGCGGCGATCGATACTGTTGAACTCGTCGAGGGTCAGGGTGGCGCGGCGCTCGCGCAGCAAACGCTCGATGTGCAGCGCCTGATTGCGGTGCGAGAGGCTGGCGCGATCGGCCGCAAGACGCACGACGAAGCGCTCCATGTCGCGGCGCAAGGCCAGCAGCATGCGCTCGCGCGCGAGATCGATCGGCGCGATGTGCAGGCCATGGCGCGGGCGGATGATGATGAGCGTATCGGCGGAGAGACGGTTGACGGCGTGATGCACCGGCGTGCGCCCGAAGCCGGTGATCTGCTGCAATTCCAGCATCGTCATGAACTGGCCGGGCTTGAGCTCGCAATGAACGAGCAGCTCCTCGATCTTCTGATAGGCCAGCTCGAAGAAATTGAGCCGGTTGCGCCGCGAGGGCTTGCCCTCGCCGTCGTCGTTTCTCACCACCTCGAGCGAGCGCTTGCGCCGTGCCATGTCGTCCTCTCCCGTCAGCCCGCGCTCTCGTTGCCGGGTGGCGCCTTATTTGTGGCACCCTTAAAACATGTTGTGATATATTACAAGCAAGCGTAAGACTTTCGCGGATGCGTTACGTGCTGCAGCGCAAAATGAAAACACGACCGGTGCGAGGCGCCTGTGACGGGAGGACATTGCCGTGAAGATCACCTCGATCGAGACGCTGCGCACCGAGGAATTTTCCAACGTCATCTGGGTGCGCGTCCACACCGACACGGGCGTGATCGGTCTCGGCGAGACGTTCTATGGTGCGGGTGCAGTCGAAGCGCAGATCCACGACACCTTTGCCGGCCGCCTGCTCGACCGTAATCCCCTCCACATCGAAGCCATCCATCGCGACATGTTGAACCTGCCGATGGCGCAGTCCTCGACCGGCGTCGAATATCGCGCAGCGTCGGCGATCGACATCGCGCTGTGGGATCTGTTCGGCAAGGTCTGCAATCAGCCGGTGCACCAGATGCTCGGCGGCCTCTGCCGCGACAAGCAGCGCATCTACAACACCTGCGCCGGCACGCAATATGTCCGCTCAACCAATATCAGCCCGGTCGCCAACTGGAATCTCGGCGCCTCCAAAGGTCCCTACGAGGACCTCGACGGCTTCATGCACCACGCCGATGCGCTCGCCGAAAGCCTGCTGGAGAGCGGCATCTCCGCGATGAAGATCTGGCCGTTCGATCCGGCGGCACAGGAGAACAAGGGCCTCTACATCACCGCCGCGCAGATGAAGCACGCGATCGAGCCGTTCGAGAAGATCCGCAAGGCGGTCGGCGACAAGATGGAGATCATGGTCGAGCTCCATTCGTTGTGGAATTTGCCGACCGCAAAGCAGATCGCCCGCGCGCTCGAGCCCTACAAGCCGACCTGGTACGAAGACCCGATCCGGATGAACTCGCCGCAGGCGCTCGCCGAATATGCGCGCTCGACCGACGTCTGGGTCTGCGCCAGCGAGACACTGGGCTCGCGTTTCCCCTACAAGGACATGCTCGACCGCGACGCCATGCATGTGGTGATGGCCGATCTGTGCTGGACCGGCGGCCTCACCGAGGGCCGCAAGATCGCGGCGATGGCCGAGACCTATCACCGGCCCTTCGCGCCGCATGATTGCATCGGCCCGATCGGTTTCATCGCCGCCATCCACATGTCGTTCAGCCAGCCCAACACGCTGATTCAGGAATCCGTGCGCGCCTTCTACAGGGGCTGGTACAATGAGCTCGTCACCACGATGCCCACGATCAAGGACGGCTATGTCTATCCGATGGAAGGCCCCGGCCTTGGCGTCGACCTTCTGCCCGCCGTGTTCGATCGCTCCGATCTGACCGTGCGCCGCTCCAACGCTTGAGGATTTTTTGAGATGAGCACTGCCCTCTTCGACCTTTCCGGCCGCACCGCTCTCGTGACCGGCTCCTCCCGCGGCCTCGGCCGCGCCATTGCCGAAGGCATGGCCAAGGCTGGTGCCAGGATCATTGTCAATGGCGTCGACGCCAAGCGCGTCGAGCAGGCCGTCGCCGAATTTCGCGCCGCCGGCTATCAGGCCGAAGGCGCCGCCTTCAACGTCACCGATGAGCCCGCGATCGTTGCCGCCTTCAACGACTTCGACAGACAAGGCATTGCAGTTGACATCGTCGTCAACAATGCCGGCATCCAGCACCGCAAGCCGCTGGTCGAGTTCACCACCGACGAATGGCGCAAGGTGATCGAGACCAACCTCACCAGCGCCTTCGTGATCGGCCGCGAAGCCGCCAGGCGCATGATCCCGCGCAAGCACGGCAAGATCATCAACATCGGCTCGCTCGGCAGCGAGCTGGCGCGTCCGACCATTGCGCCTTACACCGCGGCCAAGGGCGGCATCAAGAACCTGACCCGCTCGATGGCGGTGGAATGGGCCCAGCACGGCATCCAGGCCAATGCGATCGGCCCCGGCTACATGCTCACCGACATGAACGAGGCGCTGGTCAACAACACCGATTTCAACAACTGGCTGATGGGCCGCGTTCCCTCAAAGCGCTGGGGCAAGCCTGACGAGCTGGTCGGCGCGGCGATCTTCCTGGCGTCGGATGCCTCCACTTACGTCAACGGCCAGATCATCTATGTCGATGGCGGCATGATCGCCGCGATGTAATCGCGAAACCTGAGGGAACGAGACCATGCGCGCCGTCGTCATTCACGCCCCGAAGGATTTGCGGATCGACAGCTATCCCGATCCCGCACCCGGCCCGGGCGAGGTCCGCGTCAAGATCGCCAATGGCGGCATCTGCGGCTCCGATCTGCATTACTATCATCACGGCGGCTTCGGCGTGGTCCGGATCCAGCAGCCGATGGCGCTGGGTCACGAGATCGCGGGCGTGGTCGCGGCCATCGGTGACGGCGTCACCAGCGTAAAGACCGGGACGCGCGTTGCGGTCAATCCGAGCAAGCCGTGCGGCCAATGCCTGCATTGCCAGGAAGGCCTACGCAACCAGTGCCTCGACATGCGTTTCCTCGGCAGCGCGATGCGCTTTCCGCATGTGCAGGGCGGGTTTCGCGAGTTCATCACGGTCGATGCGACGCAGGCGGTGCCGATCTCCGACAAGCTGTCGCTCGCGGAAGCCGCGGTCGCCGAGCCGCTCGCGGTGTGTCTCCACGCCGGCAAGCAGGCCGGCGCCCTCCTCGGCAAGCGCGTGCTGATCACCGGCTGCGGCCCGATCGGCGCGCTGATGATTCTTGTCTCGCGCTTCGGCGGCGCGTCCGAGATCGTCGTGACCGATGTCGCCGACGCGCCGCTCGCGGTCGCAAAAAAGCTCGGCGCCACGCATGCGATCAACGTCGCGACCAGTGCCACGGCGCTCGATCCCTGGCGCGCCGGCAAGGGCGTGTTCGACACGCTGTTTGAAGCCTCTGGCAATCAGGCCGCGCTGCGCACCGCGCTCGAGGTGCTCCGTCCCGGCGCGACGCTGGTGCAGCTCGGCCTCGGCGGCGAGATGACGCTGCCGATCAACTCCATCGTCGCCAAGGAATTGCAGCTCCGCGGCACCTTCCGTTTCGATCCCGAGTTCGAGCTGGCGATACGGCTGATGGGCGAAGGCCTGATCGACGTGAAGCCGCTGATCACGGCGACGATGCCATTCGAGAACGCGGTCGCCGCCTTCGAGCTCGCCAGCGACCGCGCGCAATCGATGAAGGTGCAGCTGACGTTCTGAGGCCAGCCGGAGCCTCAGGGCTGCGCCAGCGCGGCCATGACCTCGCGGGAGACGAAGATCTCGGCACGCTCCCACGATTCATCATTGTCGCCGCGGAAGGTGTAGAGCTTGTCCATCACGACCTTTTTGGCGCCCACGTCGATCACCGCGACCTTGGCCCATTGCACCAGCGTGCTGGTCTTCTGGATGCCGCCGATGACCTTGAACGCCGCCCCCTGCTGCATCGACGGCGCAAGCCGGTAGCGCGGGTCGGCGGCGATGTCGCGCCGGAGCGCGACCATGAATGCCTGCAGCCGCCGCTCGTGGGCGGCGCTCTGGTCGGCCGGCTCGGCCGAGGTATCGGCATAGCTGAAATCGTCGAGCGCGACGGTGGTCTCAGCGGCTACGGCCCGGCCATCCAGCCCGGCGGCGAGAAGAACAACGAAAGACAGCAACGACAGGGTTCGGCGCATGACAGCCCTCGCGTGACGGAAAGACTGCAGGCTAGGCGGACGCTTCGCGCAATGCAGCCGTGGCCATCCCGGCCAGCGCCGGGAAAATTTCACGACGTTGCACCGCAGTAAGGGTGCCGCTTTGCGCGGCTCCCGTTCTGCCGTTTAATGCGGAGGCGACAATTCCGTTCGCGCCAGGTGCCCGCCGATGTGGAACCGCCCGAGATTCGATCTCAAGGTCCGCCTGACCTTGCGCGTGGCCGCCATATCGGCCGCCTGCTTCGCCGCAATCTCCGCCTATTTCCTGATCACGGCCGACCGCGCAGCCCATGCGCGCATCGACGGCATTGCCGCTATCGTGGCGAAGACCCTGGAGCTGCAACAGGGCAAGGTCCTGTGGGCGGCGAGCCCCCGCTCGGACTTTCCCAACCTCGATCCCGTTTCAGCCTATGTGATGACGCCCGGCCTATGCCTGGCCTTCCGTGGCGTCGGCGGCGAGATGCTGCAGCGCTTCTGTAGCGGCGCGCCGATCCCGGAGGACCCGCCGCCGCAGATCTTCACGGCGTTCTACCACAGCCTGTTCGACCCCGGCCGTGAGGCCGCGCGGCCCGTAATCCTGCGCGGAACCAAGCTCGGCGAGGCCGTGGTCTCGGTCGATCCGGCCGTGCAGACGGCCGAGGCCTGGCACGAGGCCGGCCGCCTGATGCTGGCGCTTGCGATCGCGCTGCCGCTGTTGTGCGTCCTGGTCTACGCGGCGCTTGCCCGCGCGCTGCGCCCGACGCGCATGATCCGCGCCGGCCTCGAGCGGATCGCCGCCAACGACCTCACCGCCCGGTTGCCGCCGTTCGATCTTGCCGAGCTGTCCGCGGTTCGCGACGTCTTCAATCATCTCGCCGAAAGCCTCGACACTGCGCTGGCCGAGCGCGCCGAGCTGACGCGGAAACTGATCGCGCTCCAGGACGAGGAGCGCCGCCATCTCGCCCGCGAGCTGCACGACGAATTCGGCCAGTCGCTCGCCGCCATCCGCGCGCTCGCCGCCTCCGCCCGCCAGACTGCCGCGCAGGAGTGTCCCTCCTTGCTTGGCGAGTGCGACGGCATTGCGCGGACCGCAACCGGCATGATGGAGACGCTGCGCGGCACGCTGTTCCGGCTGCGCCCGCCTGACGTCGAGGAGCTCGGCCTCGTCGCCAGCCTCGAAGGTCTCGTTGCCGGCTGGAATGGACGCAGCCGCGGCGAGACCCGTTTTTCGATCCGTTTCGACGGCTCGTTCGAGACCCTGCCGGCCACGATCAGCGCCAACCTCTACCGCATCGTGCAGGAGGCGCTCACCAATGCCGCCAAGCATGCCGGCGCCACCAAGGTCAGCATGGAATTGACGATGCATGCCGGCGAGATCGCACTCGCCATCGACGATGACGGACGCTCGACCGATCGCGCCGCGAAATCCGGCATGGGCCTGCTCGGCATGCGCGAGCGCGTTGCGGCGCTGCGCGGCCGCCTGAGTTTTGAGGCCGGCCCCGCTGGCGGCTCCGCGCTACGCGTCGTCATTCCGCTCGCGGCCGCCAATCCGCCAGCGCTGGAGCACGCGGCATGACCGCGACCATTTTGCTGGTCGACGACCATTCCGTCGTCCGCGAAGGCTATCGCTCCGTGCTCGAGAAGCAGCCGGGCCTGCGCGTCATCGCCGAAGCCGGCGACGGCGCCGAGGCCTATCGCCTGTTCAAATCCGAGACGCCGGACCTCGTCATCATGGATCTCAGCATGCCCGGCATCGGCGGCGTCGAGGCTGTCAGGCGCATCCGGCAATGGGACAAGGCGGCAAAGATCCTCGTCTTCACCATGCACGAGAATGCCGGCTTCGCCGTGCAGGCGATCCGCGCCGGCGCGAGGGGCTACGTCACCAAGACCAGCCCGCCGGAGACGCTGGTGCGCGCGGTGATGGACGTGCTCGCCGGCAAGGTCGCGATCAGCCCGGATATCGACCACGAGCTTGCGCTGAGCCGGATCAGCGGCGAGAGCTCGGCCGCCGACGTGCTGACGCCGCGCGAATTCGAGGTGCTGCGGCTGCTGCTCGCCGAAAACACCACGGAGGAGATCGCCGAGACGCTCCACGTCAGCCCGAAGACGGTGGCGAATTTGCATTCGCTGATCAAGGACAAGCTCGGCGTCGGCTCCGACATCGAGCTGGTCCGGCTGGCGCTGCGCCAGGGAATTTTGACGCAGCTCGATCTCGGCGAGGCGTGAACGCTCAGGCGAGATAGCGCGTGAGATAGCCTTCCATGGCATAGAGGGCGCAGAGCGCAAGGCTAGACCAGACGGCCGCGCTGAAATACAGGAACATCCAGGTCAGCTCGCCCTTCCAGTGCGCGATGTCGTGGGTCACCACCCATCGCGTCGAGACGTCATGCAGGCCCTCGAGGAATCCAAGGAACCTGCCGCCTTCGGCATGCCCGGCCCGCCAGCGGCTGAGATACATGGGAACGTCGACGGTAACGAGGAAGGCAAGGAAGCAGGCGATGCCGACGATGCCGGCGATCAGCGCCCAGCGCACCGGGCCCTGGAATTCCGGCATCAGCCGGCACAGCGCGATGCCGGCAAGGAAGAAGGTCACTGCCCACAGCGAGTTCTCGATTGCGTTGAAGAGGAAGTTGGTGGTCACCACCGCGTACCAGGAAAAACATTCCGCGATGATGATGATCGGCACGATCACCAGCGCGATATTCACCGCAGTCTCTGCGCCGGTCATGTGACCGAGCTGATGCAGGATGATCGCCCATTGCGCGGCGAAACAGACCTCGGCAATGGTCGCGACCGTGCGGCCGACGAACACGCTCGACAGCCAGGTGTCGAACAGGCAGATACGCTGCACGTCGGCGCGCGGCAGCACCGAGCGGAAGGCGCAGCCGAACACATAGCCCGCGCAGAGCAGGAACATCAGGCCGATATCCGAACCGCCGCCGACACTGCCGGCAACGGTCGGATAGAACTCGCGGTACAGCATGAACCAGACAAGAATGTTGGCAGCGCTGACCAGCGTCAGGGACCCCCACCACCACGCGAGGGGATTTGACCGTGCCTGCCACTGCAACATGAATCGCTCCGCCGTAGTCAATATGACATCCAACGGTAGCAATTCTGTCATAAATCAGCAGCAAGGCGCGACAAAAATCTGGGTGACGGCGCTGTCATAATTGGCCTGCGCGCTGTCATAATTGCGACGGCGACTGCTCTTCCCTCGCGTTTCCGAGTTCATCCCGGGGGCGTTCTTCGAAGCCCCCGGAACACGCGGGGCATTTATTTCTTCAGCCCGCCGACATAAGCCGCGAGCTTGTCCAGTGTCTGGTAGCCGTACTCGACGGCGCCGAAACCGATCATGCCGTCGCGCTGCTCGGTGCTTGCAGCCAGCTGCCGCATCATCAGCACGGTCTTGCCGTTGCTCTGCTCGGCAAAGGTGATGGTGAAGCGGAACATGCCGGGGTCATCGTCCTGGTCGGCGCCGTGGTCCATCTCCATAAGGGACGGCCGCTCGATGCGGCGGAAGCGCATGCGGTTCGGATAGACGGTGCCGTCGGGACCGATCATGTTGAAGCGCCAGACGCCGCCGACACGCACGTCGATCTCGAAAGTCTCGATCTTGAATCCCTTCGGCCCGAACCATTGCGGCAGGTGCTTTGGGTCGGACCAGGCCTCGAACACCAGGTCGCGCGGCGCGTCGATCACGCGCGACATCACGATCTCGCGGTCGATCGACCATTGCGACAGGGCAGCATTGGCAGAACTCGTCATCGTCAGGCACCTTTCCGTTTGCTTGTCTTGTTGGTGGTCTTGTCGGTCGTCTTGGGCGGCCGCCTGGCGGCCGCCCTCTCCTTCTTGAGCTTCATCACGTAAGCCTCGAACCGGTCGAGCCGCGCCTCCCAGATCGCGCGCTGGTGCTGGAACCAGTCTTCCGCACTGAGGAGCGCGTCCGGACTGAGGCGGCAGGTGCGCACGCGACCGGATTTCTCCGACTGCACGAGCCCGCTCAGCTGCAGGACGTGGATGTGCTTCATGAAGCTCGGCAGCGCCATCTCGAAGGGCTCGGCGAGCTCGCCGACGGAGGCCTCGCCGGCGCACAGCCGCATCACGATGGCCCGCCGCGTGGGGTCGGCGAGCGCAGCAAAAACCTGGTCGAGCTGGGATACTTGGTTAGCCATGTAGCTAACTATAAGCTTGCCGCGATCCGACGTCAATGATTGTTAGCTCGTAAGCTAAGTATTTCGCCCGACCGCGATGTGGAACCCGGAGCGCGCAATTGTGACTTGGGACAGCGGGCGCTCCCCGCTAGAAGATTCCCCGGGGGCGCACACACATATTATCCGGATCACGTGCCGCCTGTTGTCATCTCACCGCAATTCACCCGGCGAACCCTCGCACGCGCCGCGCTCGTTCCTGTTGCGATCGCGCTCCGGCCGCGTCGCGCATCGGCGGACTCCGACATGATCGCGCAGATGCGCGACATCGTTGCGGAGGAACTCGCGCCGACCGCAACGCCGGACCACCCCGGCGGCCTCGCAGCCGCGCTATACGCCGGCCAACATATCGAATTCTTCAATTACGGCTTCGCAGACGGCGCCACCAAGCGGCTGGTCACGCCGGACACGCTGTTCAGCCTCGCCTCCTTGCGAAAACCGTTTGAGGCGACGCTGGTGGCCCTCGGCGCGCTCCGCGGTGAGCTGCGGCTCGACGATCCCCTGCCGAAATATCTGCCGGAGCTCGACGGCGACTATGTCCGCAGCGTCACCGTCGGCGAGCTCGCCACGCACACCTCGGGACTGCTGCTGCCGACCGATCACCCGCCCTGGCCGAATGATTCCTACTCGCAGACGCAATTCATCGCGATGCTCAACGCATGGACACCGCCCGCCGGCGTCGCGCCCGGCAAGCAGCGCATCTACAGTCATGCCGGCTACGTCCTGCTCCAGCTCGTGCTCGAGCGCTGCTATCACACACCGATCGCTGGACTGATCGAGAGCCGCGTGCTCACGCCGCTCGGCATGCAAGCCACGTCCATCCCCGAATGCGGAGCCGACAACCGCGCGATCATGGACGCGGCCTCGATGCGGCGCGTCGTGCAGGGCTACTCCGACCAGGGCGGCGCGATCGGCCCGATCGGCAACCAGCAGAGCTATTTCGACTTCCCCGGCACCGGCCAGATGTTCTCGTCCGCGCGGGATCTTGCAGCCTTCGTTGCGGCGGCCGTCGACGGCCGTTCGATCGATCCGAGCCTGCGCGAAGCGCTGCGCATGACACAGCGCGAACGTTTCCGCGTCGACCAAAGGTTCGCCCAAGCCACGTTCGGCCAATCCATGGCCTGGGAGACCGTGCACCTTCCCGGCGTCACCGTCGTCGACAAGCCGGGCGGCCTCAACAACGCGTCAGGTTATATCGGCCTCGTACCGGCCCACCGGATCGGCATTGTGCTGCTCGCCAATCGCGGCGAATATCCGCACGAGATCGCCCGCTACAAGATCCTGCCCGCGCTGGCGCATCTGGTGAGCTCGCACGGCGGCTGAGGTTCGGAGCAGAAAGCCCCGGCCGAGCCAGGGCTTTCCACGCGAGAACAGGAACGGAATGCTCAGTATCTGGCGACGACCGGTCCGCCGAACTTGTAGTTCACGCCGACGCGCACGATGTTCGACTTGAGATCGACCGAGTGGGTGAAGACGTTCTGCAGCGCGCCCGCAGTCAGATTAGTGCTTGTCGCCGTGCTGCGCCCGAGATCAACATAGAGATATTCCGCCTTGAGCGACCAGCCACCGCCAATGGCATGTTCGCTGCCGACGCCAGCAGTCCATCCTACGCGCGTGTCGCGGATCGCGGCCGATTCCGTTACCGTGAACGTGTCGGTGAATTTGAAATTGCTCCTGACCTCGGCGATCGCCGCGCCGCCCGTCGCATAGATGAGCCAATTCGGCGTCGCGACGAAGCCGATACGGCCACGGATAGTGGCAAGCCAGTCGGCCGAGACCTGGGAGCTGACGGCGAAGCTGAACGGCGCGCAGCAGGGATAGACCGCCGAGCCGGTCGCCCCCCCTTTGAAGCCGAAATAGTTGATGTCGCCTTCGAGGCCGAATACGGCCTGGTTGACCTGCCAATTATAGCCGGCGGTCAAACCGCCGGTCACGCTGGAGCTGTTGAATTTCTGGGCGCCGACCGCGGCGATGGCCGGAACGCTGCTGGCGGCGAAGTAGCCGGTCGGAGAAAACACGGTCGATGTGGTCGGGTCGGCGCTGCCCCATTGTCCGCCGACATTGGCGCCGACATAGAACCCGGTCCAGTTGTAGCTGGGCGCCATCGCCGGCGCCTTGGTGTACTGCGGCGCGAGGTCGGCCGCCATTGCAGACACGGTGCCTAAAACAACCGACGCGACCGCCAGCAAAAACTTCTTCATTGCAATCTCCTTGCCCCACGCGATCGGAGCCGCGTTCTCGAATGCGCCAGCCAAGTGGATCCGACGCAACCTAGGCATAGGCGGCACATCGCTCGGCGTCTTGGGCTGCGGCGAAGTTCGCATGGACTGTGACGAAGGGTGCGGTCCGCCACGCGCGAAGTGCGACGGGTGTGGCCGAAGTGCCACGCATTTTCCCATTGCAGCGACGCAAAATGCAGGCCCGCGTCGCGTCAGGACAGGGCGCGAGAGCGAGGATCCGAATCTGCTCTCGCCGCAGGCGCGCCTCAGACCGAGCGCGTCAGCCCGCCGTCGACGCGGATGTTCTGGCCGGTGATATAGGCGGCGCCGTCGGATGCGAGGAACGAGACCGTCGCCGCGATCTCCTCGACCTTGCCGTAGCGCTTCAGCGGCACGCTGTCGCGGCGCGCATCTAGCTGTGGCAGGCTGTCGATCCAGCCCGGCAGCACGTTGTTCATGCGGATGTTGTCGGCCGCATGGGTGTCAGTGAAGATCTTGGTGAAGGCGGCCAAGCCCGCGCGGAACACCGCCGAGGTCGGGAACATCGCGCTCGGCTCGAACGCCCAGGCGGTCGAGATGTTGATGATGGCGCCGCCCTTCTGCGCCTGCATCACCGGCATGACCAGCCGGGTCGGACGGATCACGTTCAGCAAATACGTGTCGAGGCCAAGGTGCCACTGCTCGTCGGTAATCTCCGTGATAGCCGCGCGCGGGCCGTGGCCGGCGCTGTTGACGAGCACGTCGATGCGTCCCCACTTTGCCAGCGCGCCGTCGACGAGGCGCTTCAGATCGTCATTGGACTTGTTCGAGCCGGTCACGCCGAACCCGCCGAGCTCGGCCGCGAGCGCCTCACCCTTGCCGGAGGACGACAGGATCGCCACACGAAAGCCATCGGCTGCGAGCCGCCGCGCCGCCCCTGCCCCCATGCCGCTGCCGCCCGCGGTGACGAGTGCGACCTTCTCTGCTGCCATGACCGATCATCCCTGTGATAGCGTTGAGGCGAACCGAAGGCTCAGCCTGTCACCAGGCCTTCTACAGCCAGACTTGCCCGCAAACCAGACTTGCTAACAAGTCCATCGCCACGAGGCCACGCGACATGAGCGATTTGCAGATCCGCCATTTGGGCCGTGAGGAGATCTCCATCGCGATCGAGTGGGCCGCGGCCGAGGGCTGGAATCCGGGCTCGCGCGACGCTGCCTGCTTCGCAATCCCCGACGCGAAAGGCTTCTTCGTCGGCGAGATCGACGGCGAACCCGTCGCGACTGTCTCCTGCGTCAATTACGACGACCGTTTCGCCTTCCTCGGCTTCTACATCGTGCGGGCAGGATTTCGCGGCAGAGGCCACGGCCTGCGCATCTGGAATGCTGCGATCGCGCATGCGGGCTCACGCGTGATCGGGCTCGACGGCGTCGTCGCACAGCAGGACAATTACAGCAAATCCGGCTTCCAGCTTGCTTACGCCAATATCCGCTACAGCGGCGCTGTCGTGACTCCGCCGCCGCCCGCCGATCTCGTTGCGCTCGACGCGATCCCATTCGCACTTGTGGAAGCCGACGATGCAACCGTCTTCCCCGCCCCGCGCGCGGCCTTTCTGCGCGCCTGGATCAGCACGCCTGGGCACGTCGGGCGCGCGTTGATGCGTGACAATAAGCTCGCCGCGTGGGGCGTGATCCGCACCTGCCGAACCGGCCGCAAGATCGGTCCGCTGGTAGCCGATGACCGCGCAGCGGCAGATGCCATCGTGCACGCTTTGCTGGCCAGTCCCGGAAGCAGCGAGATTGTGCTCGACATCCCCGCGGTGAACCGCGAAGGTATTGCGCTTGCGGAATCCCTTGGCCTGAAGCCGACATTCGAAACGGCGCGAATGTACACTGGACCAGTTCCGTCACTGCGGCTCGACCGCGTGTTCGGCATAACCAGTTTTGAGCTCGGCTAGTATCGCCTCTGAATTTGGCCCATGCCGGCCTGAATTTGTAATCTGTTTCACGTCTGCGCTGCGGCGCGGCGTGTATTCGTGTTCAATCCGCCGATTTGCCGGACGGCTCGATCATTATTTTTCTGATTATCTATATTTCATTCGCGAGGATTTCATGACCGAAACCAGAAGCAAGGCTCGCCCCTCTCAGCATGCGGCCGACGACCTGCCGCGCCTTGGAATCGGGGCTGCGTTGCTGCTCGCCGTTGTGGCGGCCTTCGCGATGCACACGCTCGTCTCGGCTCCCACGCTGCGCGAGGCCGCCGAAGCGGAGCTCGTGCGCGCCATTGCCGATGAGGATCGGGACGTCTGCGGTCAGTTCGGGCTGCGCCCGGGGACGACCTCTTTTGCGGCCTGCAGCCGCGAGCTCGCAAACGTCAGGCAGAAACAATCCGACCGCGACCGGGCGGCCGCTGTCGGAATCTTGTAGTGCATTCTGAAATGAGTTGCGCCGCTCAGTAGCAGCGCATGATGTTGACGGTGTGCTCGCCGCCGCCGCGGCCGGGCACCGTCACGGATTCCGTCGGGCAGCTCGGCACATAGGGCCGGTCGGACGGCACGACGTTCGGCGGGAAGCGATGCGCCCAGTCCCAGGGAACGTCGTAGGTGTAGGTATAGCGAACGTCGTTGGTGACAGGCTGGCCGGCATCGGCGAAAGGTTCGCTGTACGCCGCACCGTCGTAGAAGAACCCGCCGCCGCCCGGCCAATAAACCCAGGGATTGTTGCGAGCATTGTTGCGGCCGCGGAACCGCATCCCCGGCGCGATCGGCGGACGTGCCGCAACCGGCGGTGCGGCAGCGCTCACCATGCCATGCGGGGCGGCACCGCCCGGTCGCGCAAAACTGTCGCTGGGGGGAAGAAGCAGCGCGGCTGCGCTGAGCGAGGCGAGCAAGGCCCCATTTGATCTGGACATCATGATACGCACCAACTCGTTTGGCTTCGCGGATAACGGCTCCCCACCGCACGCTAGGCCGGGCTGTTGCCCACCCGCAAACGTATAATTAATTGTTGGTTAAGGCACGGGATTAACAGGGAACCGGGTGCGACCGAACGCCCGGAATTCGGCGACCGAAGCCCGGAGGCCCAACACTTGCGTTGCCCGACGGGCAAAACACCCAAGCCCTCGGTCAATCCGCACGGTCAAAAATATTCCACTTTACCGAAATTCGGAAACGGCGTATGTGTGGTCCCACTCCGGCCCAAGGAAGAGGGGCGTATCGCGATCGTCACGAACGCGGGCCGGGCGGCGGTGGGCGAGGGTCACATCGGCGCGAAGGGTTTTGCAGGGCGGGCAACCGTGAGCGAAGACCTCGCGCACACGACCGGTGCGATCTGCGTACGGCCAAATCGTGTGGTCCTGGCGCCCGGAGCCTGTGCGTCAAGGCTTGCGGTGATGCGTTGTGTCCAACCGGACACGCGTATCAATCATCCGCAAGGCGACGGGGGCAATAGTGCATCGCTCCCCGGGGAGAGCACGACATAAGCCGTTCCAACCATCCGCGCAGGGAAGGCCGGGATGCCTCCGGCTGCCCTGTTACCCGCTGTGCAGTGTAGCGCAATCTACTCATGGCATAGCGGTCAATGGGAGCCAGCCGGCTCCCGGCCTTCCCTGCGCCCTCTTTCAAATGAGGGTGAGGCGACGGAGCAAAGCTCGGGCGAAACAAGCCGCGAGGACAAACAGCTATGTGTATCGTTAAACAGAGGTCTCGTGCCCCGGACGCAGCGCAGCGCTCCTTCAGCGGTGCGCGGCAGAGCCGGGGCCCATGCATCAGCGCACTGTGTCGCTTTCTGGGTCCCGGCTCTGCGCAGCAATGCGACGCATTGCAGCGCGTCCGGGACACGAGGGCGTCCGTACCCAGCAACGATAAATCCGTGGACGCGTGGCCACCTTCCCGTCACTTCTGCATGTACTTTCGCTCTTGTAACAAAACCGTCACACAGCAAAACTAAACGATTGCCGGGGGCCGCGGTTCGGCGGCCAAGCCGCCTCACCGCTAGGAGATTTTGATGCGCCGTTCACTGGTGTTGCTATCAGCCGGACTGACAGTGCTTTCCACCGGATTTGTCTCCGCCCAGAACAACACGCCCCGCAACCTGATCCTGTTCATTCCCGACGGGCTGCGCGCACTGAAGATCACCCCCGAGACCGCGCCGGCCATGGCCGAGGTCCGCGACAAGGGCGTCAATTTCAAGAACTCGCATTCGCTGTTCCCGACTTTCACCATGGCCAACGGCTCGGCGATGTCGACCGGCCATTATCTCGGCGACACCGGCGTGTTCTCCAACACGATCTGGACCAACTACACCTCGGTGCCCGCCGGCGACACCGTGGTCCCCTTCATCGAGAACGACGCCGTGCTCGGCGACATCGACGAGCATTTCAAGGGCGACTATCTCAACGAAGAAACTGTGTTGAAGATGGCCCGCGACAAGGGCTTCAGCACTGCCGCGCTGGGCAAGCACGGTCCGACCTACCAGTGGGACCACACCGATCATCCCGACAAGCCCGGCCTGCATTCGGTCGTGTTCGACGACGCCACCGGCACCAAGATTGGCGTACCGCTGTCGGATGAGGTGAAGGCGGCGTTGACGAAGGCCGGCCTTGCGCTCGCCGCGCCGTCGCGCGGCGACAATGCCAAGGCGGGCGATGCCAAGACGCCCGGCACCACCGTCGCCAACGTCGCGCAGCAGGCTTATTTCGCCGACGTCGCCACCAAGGTGCTGCTGCCGATGTTCAAGGCACGCAACAAGCCGTTCGTCCTCGTTTTCTGGTCGCGCGATCCCGATGGCAGTCAGCACAACACCGGCGACAGCCTGAACCAGATCCTGCCAGGCATCAACGGGCCGACCTCGATGGCTGGTATCAAGAACGCCGACAACAACCTCGCCCAGATCCGCAAGGCACTCGACGAGCTTGGCCTTTCCGCCAACACCAACATCATGATCCAGGCCGACCACGGCTTCTCGACCATCTCCAAGGAGAGCAAGACCAGCCCCTCGGCCAAGCTCAGCTACGACGACACGCCGAAGGACTTTTTGCCGATGGGGTTCCTGGCGATCGACCTTGCGAAAGCGCTGGACCTGCCGCTGTTCGACCCCAACGACAAGAACGCCGCCGTCACCGGCAACGCCCATCCGAAGGCCGGCAACGGCGTGCTCGGCAAGGATCCGACCAAGCCCGACCTCGTCATCGCCACCAATGGCGGTTCGGACCTGATCTACCTGCCGAATAAGGACAAGAAGCTGGCAGCGAAGACCATTAAGGCGCTGATGGAGCAGGACTACGTCTCCGGCCTGTTCGTCGACGACCAGCTCGGTCGCTTCCCCGGCACCCTGCCGCTGTCGAGCATCAATCTGCGCGGCAAGGCGGCAACGCCGACGCCGGCGATCGTGGTCAACTTCCGCTCCTATGCCAGCGAGTGCGGCGAGGCGCCGACCAACTGCTCGGTGCAGGTGGCCGACACCGTGCTGCGCCAGGGCCAGGGCATGCACGGCAGCTTCAGCCGTGGCGACACCTACAACTTCATGGCTGCGATCGGTCCGGACTTCAAAGCCGGCTTCGTCGACGAGCTGCCGGTCAGCAATGCCGACGTCGGCATGACTGCGGCGCAGCTCCTCGGCCTGCGCGGCTCGGAGAACGGCGGCCTCGTCGGCCGGGTGATGTCGGAGGCGCTGCCCAACGGCATCGTGCCGAAGGCATTCAAGGCCGTGGAGAAGTCGAAGAAGAAGTCTGAGAACGGTCTCGAGACCGTGCTCAACGTCCAGCGCGTCGGCAGCCAGCGCTATTTCGACGCCGCCGGCTTCCCCGGCCGCACGCTCGGCCTCGAGCCGGACGCCAGCAAGCAAAAAACGGCGGGGAAATAACCCCGCCGCTCTTTTTCGCGCCTCGCAAGGGGCGCGGGAATGTCTTGGTCCTTAGTTCTTACATTCCAATGTCGAACACGTTCGGCAATTGGCCCGCCAGAGGCAAGGCGGTGGCGCCCAGGAAGGTCGCCACCATCGCCATCAGGCGACGGTTGTTGTGACGCTTGCCGCGCATCTGGCCGGCGATCCACTCCAGCATCTCGCTGTTGACCTTCGAGGCATAGGCCGGTGCCCAGCTCTCGATGTCCTGCACCAGCGCGACGTTGCGCGGCGGCACCTTCAGGCCGGAGGCGCTCGCGGCGTAATGGGCCACGGCCTTGGCAAGCAGATCGTCGAACCGGCCACCATCGGTGCGCTCGGTCGCGGCCTCGTTGATCTCAAACAGCGCTTCGGCTTCGGCGCGGCTGACCGGCTGGTCGTTGACGGCGGTGGCGGTCAGGATACGGACGCACCAGGCGGTGTCATCGGCATCGAGCGAGCGGGAAAAGTGCACCCGGCCCTTGGTGGTCGGGCCTTCGCCCGTGATCACGCCGTCGCGCACGATGGAGAGCGCATGGGCCGCGGTATCGCGGCAGGATGGTTCGAGGGACGGCGACTCAACTGATTTAGGCGCAGCGGCGGACATAGTTCACTTCCAGATTTCTTCTGATCGACCAGCATTTTCATGCGGGCGTAAAGGGGTGGTTAACGATTCGATATGGGGATCGCGACTTTTCTCAATGGTTGCCGATTAGTCGCTATGAGGACCGTTTCGGTTCCGGAGAGCGTCGGGCGAGCGTGATGCGGGTCATAAAAGGCTTTATCGGGGCAATCCAGCCCCGTCATCCCGGGTCGAGATGCTTCGCCGCAGGTGCCCCTGTAACAGAAAGATGCTAGGAGATCGGCTCTTCAGAGAAGGAATTCACATTTTACTTGAAGCGGTTCACTTGGCGTTCACTTGGCCTCGCCGAGGCCCTATAATGATGCTGACGGCCAGACAGTAATTCCCAAGCAAATTCAATGCGATGAGGTAGAACCATGACACTTCCGATCGGCACCACCGCACCCGACTTCGAAGCCGAGACCACCGAAGGGAAGATCAAGTTCCACGACTGGATCGGCAACAGCTGGGCCCTGCTGTTCTCGCACCCGAAGGACTTCACGCCGGTTTGTACGACGGAGCTCGGCGCTCTCGCCAAGTTGAAGCCGGAGTTCGACAAGCGTGGCGTCAAGTTGATGGGCCTCTCGGTCGATCCGGTCGACCGCCATTCGAAATGGTCGGAGGACATCAAGGAGACGCAAGGCGCCGCCCCGAACTACCCGATGATCGGCGACACCGATTTCAATGTCTCGAAGCTCTACGAGATGCTGCCGGCCTCGACCTCGGGCGATCCCCTCACCCGCACGCCGGCCGACAACCAGACCGTCCGCAACGTCTTCATCATCGGGCCGGACAAGAAGATCAAGCTGGTGCTGGTCTATCCGATGACCACGGGCCGGAATTTTCAGGAAATCCTGCGCGTGATCGACTCGCTCCAGCTCACAGCGAAGCATCGCGTCGCGACGCCGGCCGACTGGTCGCAGGGCGAGGACGTCATCATTGCGGGCTCGGTCTCGAACGACGAGGCCAAGACCATCTACCCGCAGGGCTGGAAGGAACCGAAGCCCTACATCCGGATCGTGCCGCAGCCGCAATAAGGACCGTTATCCGGTCACACGATCCGCCACCAACGGACCCGCGGTTGACGAGACCGCGGTCACCACCGCGCCCCAGCAACCGATCCTCGATCATGCCAAGGGACGCGAGCGCGCGCTCGCCGCTTCCGCAAAGGTTGAGCGTTGCTTTGACACTATTATGAAACCCGCTATCGTCATCGCTCCATGCAAACCGTGGGGGACACGATATGGACGACGATAAGCCAATCACCGAGCAGGCGATGCAGACGATCACCAGCGCCGTGGACGTGACCAAGGACGCCACAGTCACCGCCGCGAAGAAGGTGAAGAAGGCCGCCAAGAAGGTTGCGAAGAAAGTCGCGCCGAAGAAGGCTTCCAAGAAGAAGGCCAAAAAGGCCGCCAAGAAGTCGTCGAAAAAGGCAGCCAAGAAGTCCGTGAAGAAGACGGCCAGGAAAGCAGCCAAGAAAACGGCCAAGAAAACGGCGAAGAAGAAAAAGAAGGCCAAGCGCTGATCGCAGCGCGTCTCCGGGTGCGGGCGCGCCCGGAGACGTCTCCTCTACAGGCCCTACCCTCTCCGCTTCGACGCGCGCCGGCCCGGGTGGTGCTTTCCCTTCGGATCGCGAAATTCGCTGCGATGGCCGCGCCGGTCTTCGGCGTTGAAGCGCCGCCGCTTTGCGGGTGAGCCGAACGCCTTGATCACCTTCCTCCCGTTGACCTTCTTGATGACATAGCCACCCTCGGTCATCGAGAACGGCGCCTTCAGCGTTCCCTTGTGGTCGAACTTGGTGCCGCGGGGATGCTTGAATGGCTCGAACCAGGACGGATAGACGAAGTTCGACATCGGCAAGCCGTCGACGTCGAAGGAATCCTCCTCCACGGCGTCGCAGACCTCATAGGCATATTGGGTGTTCGGATTCTTGTCAGCCCAGAGATTGGCCATGGGGTCGAGCACCATCTCGAACAGCTCGTGCGACGCCGCCACACTGATCGGCTCCTCACCCAGTGCCTTGACGAAGATCTTGGAGATCGGCTGGCCGCGATGGGTCAGCTCATGGCGCCCGAGCATGTTCTTGTGCAAGGCATCGTCGAAATAGACCAGTTGCCAGTCGGTGGCCTTCGGCTTGCGCGTGACATAGAGGTCGACCGGATAGCCCCACACCGGCAGGAAATGCTTGTCGTAACACTTCTGGAGCGCCGCGGTGAGCTGGCTCATCTCACGGTCGTTGATCGACTCCCTGGCGTAGTTGATGCAGGCAATCCGAACCGGCTTCAGGGATCTGCCGAGCAGTGCGCGCTTCGCCTTCTTCATGGAAATCACCGCGTGAAAGGGAAACTGAAATGCGGCAAGCCTAGCACGAACGCGGCCTGCACGTCAGGGATGTATTCCGGCAGCGGCGCCTACGAGCCGAAGCGCCGGTTGACCACGAATACCGCGGCCGCGCACATCGCCATGCCGGCGATCGCCAGCGCATCGAGCTTCTCGCCGAACAGCAGATAGGCCATCAGCGCCGTGACGGCCGGCACGAGGTAGAACAGGCTCGCAACCGACGTCGCAGCGGCGTGGCGGATCAGCCAGTACAAAAGGCCTATCGATCCGATCGAGAGGGCGACCGCAAGCCAGCCGAGCGCGAGCACGAACTCCTGCGTCCAGTGCACGACACGATCTTCGAACAGGAAGGCGCCGACCGTGAAGAAGATCGTGACGGCCACATACTGGACGAGGTTGCCGGCGCGCCAGTCGATGTGGTTGCAATAGCGGCGCTGATAGAGCGTGCCGAGCGTGATGCTGATCAGCGAGACCACCGAAGCGAGCCAGCCGAGCCCGGCCTCGCCGGTCATGGGGCGGTTGTGCAGGATCAGCGCCACGCCGCCAAGACCGAGCAGCAGTCCGCCCCATTGCACCGGCGTCACCTTCTCGCCGAGCCAGCGGTTGGCGATGGTCGAGGTCAGGATCGGCTGCAGGCCCGGAATGAGCGCGGAGAGTCCCGCCGGAATCGAATGGGCGATCGCAATCGCGGTGCCGCCGAGATAGAAGCCGTGGACGAGAATGCCGGCGACCGCGCTGTGCGCGATGCCGATGCGATCGGGCCATTTCGGACGGGCAACGCCTGCAATGATCGTCATCAAGCCGACCACCACCGCCATGCGGATGGCGAGGTAGGTCAATGGATCGGCGTTGTTGATGACGTATTTGGTGCCGATGAAACCGGTGCTCCAGAGCAGCACGAACAGCACCGGTGCCGCCCTTGCGGCCAAATGATCTTGATTATGATTCATTGCCGTCCTCATTGCCCGAGCGGGGGCGGTGCGGCAATGCGAATTTCGGATGCTGCGCTGCGAGGAAGACGACGGCTCAGATCAGCCGATCACCATTCTTCCGGACAGGGATCGATGATCTTCCAGAGCTCGACCCCGTTCTTGATCTTCTTCATGTCGGTGGTGAGTCCGCCGTTGCGGCGGATCCAGTCCTTCACCGTATCAGGATAGTACGACATCAGGTCGGACGTCCCTTCCGCACTGGTGATCTTCATGCCGAAGGTGAAGGCCTTGTCGTAATACGCCTGGTGGAAGCCGAGGCTAGCGCGCGGCGTCACGCAGATCTTGTTCATCGGCACGATGCCGAGCACCAGCGTGCAGGCCGAGTTGCAGATGCCGTCGATGATGACCCGCTCGCCCTTGTCGCGAACGCGCTTGTACCTGACCTTGTACTCCTCGACGTAACCGCCATGGTCACGCGTGATATGCAGCTCGGCGCGCGCTGGCGTGGCAGCAGCGACGAAGAGCAACAGCAGGCTGAGGAGCGTGATGCGCATGGCGGCGTGACGACGAAACCTTGCAGGAATGAACCGGCCTCGAAGAGCCCCCAAAGGAAAACCCCAGGACGCCGGCGGAAGGAATCTTAAACCGAATTCTCTTTGGCCATACTTGTGTGGGGAATTCGTTAAGCATCCCCAAAAGGCCAAAAATGGGCAGGCTTCGAGCCCAGTTCCGGCAATTCTGTCACACCCACCGGGGAATCTGCTGGATTTGCCCCGATTTCCGGGCCTGGGACGGGTGCCCCGGCGGCCCGAAATGGCTATAGATGGCAGACTTAGTCGCGCGGGTTCCGGAGAATCGAGATGAGCAAGTTGAAGCTTCTAGCCGCGGTTGCTGCCCTGTCGGCCGCAATCCTAGCCCCTGGTCTTGCGGAGGCACGAGGACACCACCGGTACCATCGCTATTACGCCAACCCACTGCCCTACCAGATCAGCTATCTGCACAATTACGGGCCGGGTATCACCCCCGGCACCTTCGCCTTTTACGATGGCCCGTCGACCAACCACTGCTATCAGAGCGCGGCCGCCTATGTCGGCCAGGATGGCCGGCGGCACCCCTGCTACTGAGGGGAGCCGCGGCGGCGTCTTGCGGCGGGCTGTCTAACCGAGGGCCCCTCGACAGCAGCACCTGCTTCTCGATTTCATAGACCAGCAGCTTGACGGGTCCTTGCCGACCTCGCTCCCGGAGCGCGTGGCATCGATCGTCCGGAGCGCGCCGCTCGCCTTTCATCAGTATTACATTTCGGTTCTGCCACAATTTGATCAGAACAACTTCGATATTCTGTATTGCGTAAGTGGAGAAAGACATCATGAAGCTGAAGATCGGCCTCGTCGCCGCGTCCCTGTTCGGTGCCATCGCGGCATCGCCGACGGCATCGGCCATGCCCGTTGCGCCTGCACCTGCGACGCCGCAGGTCTCCGACGTCGAGCAGGTCCGCATGGTCTGCAACGCCTGGGGGCGCTGCTGGTGGCAGCCGAACGTCTACGGCTACGGCCCCGGATATTATGGGCCGCCGCGCTATTACGGTCCCCGCTATTACGGACCGCGTTATTATGGCCCCCGCTATCGCCGCTGGTAAGATTGAAGGGGCCCTCGGGGCCCCTTCGCTTTTGCGAAAAGACCTCACCACCGGTCAGCCGATGAGCCGAGACCGTTGACGGTGACATCGGTCTGAGAGCTCCTCGTGGCATGATGTCCGCAATATTACGGCACTGAATCCTGTTTACTGAATCGTCGTGTTTCGCCATTGATGGCCATGTACCAACGTTCATTTTATTGTCACATTGCAGCATCCGGCCAGACGCATGTTCTTCGACGCTCTCGCCCCCTCCTCCGCGCTCCAGCTGACCCGGTTTACCGACGTCGACGCGTTTCGACCGGCTGAGTCGCTGGAAGACGCCCGCAGCATTCCGCTCGACGTCGCCAATTTCGCAGCCGCGCGGGCAATCGTGAACTTGCCGGCATGCAGGATTATCGTCGCGAGATCGTTTGCGCGTATCCTTGACACCGCCTACCGCGCGCCGGGCGGCATGGTGATCCTGCCGATGAGCGATGATCTGCGCGCCAGCTCAAGCGGAATGGATATCGACTCGCGCTTCTTCATTGCCCTGCGTGGCTACCATGACTGCCACTTCGTCGAGCCCCAGATCAATCATCATGCGCTCATCATGTTCTCGCCCACGCTCAGGGATCGCGGATGGTTCGATCGAGCCGACGCATTGCGGCTTCGCATCGCAGACCCCGCCGCTCATCTCTACGCGCGGCAGCTAGTGCAAGACATCCTCAGGACCGCATCGGTCGCGCCGCAGATGTTCGAGACCACGGAAGCCGCCGCCCATCTCCAGGAGGGGCTGCTGCTCGCCTTCGATGACCTGTTTCGAACGAATCCGCTGTCGGAGCGTAGCGCCCCGAATGCGGGCGCGCGATCTGCCAGGCTCGTGCAGCGGATCGACGATTACGTCGCTGCCTATCCGACCTCCCCGATCTATACCGCCGAGCTTGCTGGTGAGTTCGGCGTCTCGATCCGGACCCTCGGCGGTGCTGTGGCCAAAGTGCGCGGCATGAGCCTGCATCAATACATCCGCCTGAAGCGGCTGTGGGCTACCCGCACGCAGCTTCTCAGGAGCGGTGGTGCGTCGGTCGCCTCGTGCGCGCGCGCCCAGGGCTTTCATCACCTCGGCGAGTTTGCCGCAGCGTACCGGACGACCTTCCACGAAGCGCCCTCGGACACTCTCGCGCGGGCCCGGCAAACCGGTCTTCCGGCCAACTGATCACAACCACATGGCGCGGTGCCTGCCCTGGCTCGCCCGTGAGGCCGCTTCGGAACCCGTTCCTTCGAGCCGCGTTGGCCGGTCCGAGCAATGCGCCGCCAACCCCAGGGCGAGGACTTGCAGAATCGGTCAGACCTGAAGGCTCTGGCACGGTCTGGACACCGCTTGAATGGCGCGCTCGGAAGGATTCGAACCTCCGGCCCTCGGAATCGAAATCCGATGCTCTATCCAGCTGAGCTACGAGCGCCCTGATGACCCCGCGTATTGGGCCACAAACCGAAGCGTCGCGGACATAGGCTGGGAGGCCAGCTGATCTGCGACGCTCGGATCGGTACGAATTAGCAGAGAGGTCGAACAATAAAAAGCCCTCCCCGCCTTTATCGAGGCAGGACAGAGGCGCGCTGTTACCAGGTCGTGTTGAAAAGACCGAAATGCGGCTGCTGTGCGACCAGCATCATCGGCTGACCACGCTGAGGCGCCGGACGCGCCCGGGCCACCTTGCGCTTGCGCTGGGCTGGGACCTGAACTTGCTGAGCCTGGGTCGTCTGAGCCACCTGACCCTGCGGCTTGGCGTCGACCTTCCTGGCCGCCGCCACGTCGCCCTTCGGCGTAAACTGAGCAAAGGTCTCGCGCACCCGCGTCTTTGCCGACATGTCAGCCAATACGTCCGCCTGCGCGGTCGGCTGAGGTGCCGCGACGGCAGCCGTCTTCGTCACCGGCGCGGCAACGGTCGGCTGGCTGGTGTCGAGCACGACGCGTTCGGGCGGATGGCGATCGGACCGGATCCGGATCAGCGGCTGATCGTAGCTTACACCCGCAACGACCTGCGCAACCGGCGACGTCGGCCAAACGAAATCAGCCACGAACAACAGGGCGAGCAGAGCTCCACCGACGAACATGAAATAGCGAAAGATGGGCATTGGCCGCGCTCCGCCCCCCGCATCCCCGCGTGGACTAACCGCCTTAACAGGCGATCCTTTAATTGGTTCCTAGGCCCAGCCGTTCGGTTCAAATGGCAACGCCAAGTTTTTCCACCAAGGGGCAAGGACGGTAACTTTTCCGCTAGCGGAATGTGGGGGCCCTTTAGGCGCGCCGCGCCGTCACCAGCGAGCACTTCGCCTGATCGGCGTTCACGTTGACGAATCCGACGGGGACGCGCGCAAAGGTCTTGCGACTCTTCATGCCGACAATATCGGCCAGCACACGGCTGCGGTCGGTCAGATGGCTGCCGTCGCGCCGCATGAAGGCGCAGACGATCTCGACATCTCTTACGGCATACTCATTGTCATTTCGCACGGTAAACGTAACAAGTGCCTTCGAGCCGAGTCCGCCGCGCCGCCAGGTCTGCGATGAGATCGTCATCCGGTCGAGCCCGGCCGCCTCCGCAGTGGAGGTATCTGAGGCGGTTGTCGGGGGAGCTGGATCGATGCTTGCCAGCGCCAATTTCGTAGGCTCGCCTTCGGAGGGCGGCATCAGCAGCCAGAGGGCACCGCCAACCACGAGCATGGCCAGCAGCCACAACAGGCCTCGCTTGAGCCAGACACTAGTTGGGGGCTGGCGCCGCGGCGGGTCCTCGCCATTGCCAGCGAAGCTTCCCCGTCCGATCCGGCCAAACCCTGCGTTCATGGGTGCGTCACTCGCCTCCTTCCTCAATCCGTGAGACGAACTAAGGTTCCCGCAACCGCGCGAATCTCGGATAGGAGCCACGGTAGCGATCATCGATCGGGATCGCTAACATGCGCTGCAACACCGCGAAGGCCCTATCGGGAGGAATTGAAATGCCAGTCGTCGTCACCTGGGATCACATCCATCTGCGCAGCCCCGATCCGGAAACGACCGCGGCCTGGCTGCGCGA
Organism: Bradyrhizobium sp. S3.3.6; assembly: GCF_040546905.1. NCBI lineage: Bacteria > Pseudomonadati > Pseudomonadota > Alphaproteobacteria > Hyphomicrobiales > Nitrobacteraceae > Bradyrhizobium > Bradyrhizobium sp. S3.3.6. The sequence goes on from NZ_JBEPOT010000004.1 coordinate 202,040, forward strand.
TATCCTCGGCGGCGAAATCGTGCGCGCGCCGGGACGCATCGACGTGAACCTGGGCGGCGCAAGGATCTTCATCGCGCCGCTGGAGGGCGAGAGCGCCGTCAACCCGCCGCCCCCGCACCCCCATCAGGGCCTCGACCATTTCGGCCTCACGGTGAAGGACATCGACGCCGTCGCCGCCGAGATCAAGGCCAAGGGCGTGGCGTTCACCCGCGAGCCGACCACGATCCGGCCCGGCGTCCGCATCTGCTTCATCCGCGGCCCCGAAGGCATCTCCATCGAGCTGCTCGAGCGCGACAAGAAGTATACCTGACGCAGCGCCGCATCTGAGATCGAGGATAAGCCGGGTGCGCTATCGCCCGGCTAAGTCATGCTACCTGGCATAAAGCAGCGGATCGTGACGCCCATGTAGCCGTAGATCGGCCAGACCATGGTGCGTCCGACCCGATTGGGCTCAGAGATCACGGCCTCCTCGGGCACGTCGACCCAGACGAGCTCTTGCTCCCGGCCCTCGATCACGTAGCCGAGGCGCGGGATGCGGACACGGTAGTGCCCGTCCTTGCTCTCCCAATCGGAATCCGAGATCGCGGAGCCGTCGGCATCGGAGCAGCATGGCCCCTTGCCGCTGCGCAAGCCGTCGAACCAGGCTTTCAGCTCTGTACTGGTGTTGACAAACTGGCCGCGATCGCGTGCGTGCCCAATCGGGGCAACCAGCGCGATCAGCGCCAGCGCGCAAGCAAGACTTGCCGCGCTTCGCCACCGTGTGGGACGGCCGATCCGCCGTCGTTGTGTTTCGCAATTCGTGGGACGCGCACTGTACAGATGCGGCTCATCGCCGCCGGAATCGATCCAGTTGCTCACGTTCGTCTTGCTCCAGCACCCCGCGGCCAGTGCAACGATGGTTATGCATTTCGCGGGCCAACTCTGATTCGCAACGACTGGCCTCGCTGTAGGATGAGACCGTCATAACCGCGTCACACACAAGCTGGGACAATTACGGTTCGCGTGCCGGCACGGGACACCACCGCCGGCAAAACTGCCGCGTTGCGCGAGGGGTTGCGCTTTGGCATAAAAGCTTCACTGGTTACGCCATTGGGCGATGGCGGCCGGCCAACGGGACGTTATGAAGAACGGCCTCTATTCGATTCACGTGACCCTGCTCGACGGTCGAGTCGGCAAGGGCAGCGGCGTGATTCTTTTCCGCGACGGCCAGATTCTTGGCGGCGATGCCTATCTCTATTACACCGGCAGCTACAAGGTGAAGGACAACACCTTCAAGGGCGAGGTGCTGGTGCAACGGCACACCTCCCCGCGCGGCGACGACAATCCTCTGTTCGGCGGCCCAACGGCAGTCGGCATCGGCGTCAGCGGCACCTTCACCGATACGCGGGGTGATATGACGGGCACCGCTCTCGTCGGAAAGGCCAGCCAGATCTTTGGCGCCACCCTGCACAAGCTCGCCGATATCGATTAGCCGGCCGACTATTCCGCAGCCTGCTCGAGCGGTGCTGTGCGCGGCAGGATTATCTGGATGCGCGTCCCCTCGCCCGTCTCGGAATCGAGGTCGAGCCGCCCGCCGAGTCGGTTCGTCACGATGCTGTAGACGATGTGCAATCCGAGACCGGTGCCACCCTGGTCGCGCCGCGTCGTGAAGAACGGATCGAAGGCGCGGCGACGCACGTCGAGCGACATGCCGCAGCCATTGTCAGCGACGATGATCTCGACATTGTCCTTGCCGGACTCGCGCACCCGGATGTCGATGATCCCCGGACGTCCGTCCGGAAAGGCGTGTGCCACCGAATTCAGGAACAGATTCGTCAGCACCTGGCCGTACGGGCCGGGATAGCTGTTCATGGTGAGGTTGGGCTGGCACTCGACGTTGAGCGTCAGGTTCTGTTTGCGCAGGCCCGGGCGCAGGCTCATCACCACCTGCTCGGTGAGGTCGGCGAGATCGAAGCTGCGCTGGTCCGAATAGTTGCGGTCGGCCGCGACCTGCTTGAACGACTGGATCAGCTCGGCTGCGCGGTTGAGATTGGAGACGAGCTGCGAGGACGCGTCGCGGCTGGTGTTGAGATAGTCGTTCAGTGTCGAGCGGCGAAGCTCGCCGCGCTCGACTTCGGCGCTGAAGATCGCGGTCTTGCGTTCCAGCGCAGAGGCAACCGTGAGGCTGATGCCGACGGGATTGTTGACCTCATGCGCGACGCCGGCGACCAGGCGGCCGAGGGCCGCGAGCTTCTCCGCCTCGATCAGCGAGGCCTGGGTCTCGCGCAGATTGCGCAGCGCGGTCTCGGCGGCGTCCTTCGCCTTCCGCATCTCCTGCTCGCCACGCTTGCGCTCACCGATGTCGAGCGCCACGGTGACGATCCGCTCGATCTCGCCCTCGGCATCAAGCAGCGGTAGCTTGTTGACCAGCCATTGCCGCATGTTGCCGGAGGAATCCTTGTACTCCTCCTCGTAGAAGCCGAGACCTTTGCGGAAACTGAGCACGCGCTTGTCGTTCTCGTCGGTCTTGGCGGCGCCATAGCGCGACATCAGGTCCGCGGTGGTGCGGCCGAGCGCGTCACCGGGCTCGATGCCGAAGATGCCGGCCATGTAGCGGTTCATCAGCACGTAACGCAGGTCGCGGTCCTTGACGTTGATGACGGCGGGCACGGTGTCGATGACCTGCTGGAGCAGGCGGCGGCCTTCGGCGATGGCGTCTTCCGCCCGCTTCTGGTCGGTGATGTCGCGCAGTGTGCCCTCGTAGCGGACGATCCTGCCCTGCTCGTCCCGCACCCCGGTTGCGCTGTCGGAAAGCCAGAGAACATTGCCGCTGCGCTGGCGCACCTGATATTCGAACTCGCGCACCATGCCGTCGCGGTGCATCAGCCGCTGATACTCGACGCGCGCCTCGGGATCGACGTAGATGGTGTGGGCGATGTCGTTGATGCTGTCGATCAGGTGCTGCGGGCTGTCATAGCCCATCATCCGCGCCAGGGCCGGATTGGCGTTGAGTAGGTCGCCGGACGGCGTCGTCACGTAGATGCCGTCGACCGAACCCTCAAACAGTTTGCGATAGCTTTCCTCGGCCAGCCGCTGCTCGGTGAGCGCTCGCACGGCTGCCTCTCGTGCGGTGTCGGCTTCTTCCAACGCGCGACGGAACACCTCTGCCGCACGTGCGATGTCGCCGATCTCGTTGTTGAGATCGGCCGACGGGATCGACGTATTCTTCTCGCCCGCCGCAAGGGCACGAATGGAGCGCGCGATCTGGGCCAGCGGACGCACCGTCCGGCGCACCACGAAGCCCGCGGCGAGGATGCCGATCAACACACCCATGCTGCCGAGCACGATGCTCTGCCAGCGCGCCTCCGCAAGCGTCCGGGCGAAATCGCGCGACAGCACGTGGCCGCGGCGGTCGCTGACGTCACGGAGCAATTCGGTGACGCGGCCGATCAGCCGGCCCTCGGTTCCCAGCACCTCGCGGTCGATATCGGCGATCTGCCGTTCGCGGACAGCGACCGCGACGAGGGCATCGGCGTAGTTGCTCACGGCCGCCTTCAGCCTGCTATCTGCGATGTCCATCGCCAGCATGCCCTGCGCGGCCTGTTCGGCCGCGGACGGGTTGCGTGCGAGCAGCCCGAGCGCGATCCGGCTCTGCGCCTCCGACAGGCGGGCGGCGAGATCGCGGTCTCCGCTTTCGGAGACCGCCGCATCGAACTGATCGCGCAGCGGCGGCAGCCCGGCGAGCAACTGCGCACGGCGATCGATCAGGGTCGAGATCCGCTCCAGCCCGCTGCGGTAAGTCGCTAGCCGCTCGGAGACGCCGTCGATCATGTCCTGCTGTTCAGGGGCAAGATCGATACGGGTCTTCTTGAGGATGTCGCTCAGGGTCGAGGCGGCCTCGCCCACCTGCTTGAACTGGATTCCGGCACCGGGATCGGTGACGAAGTCACGCGCGGCGAGCCGCAGGTCGTTCATGCGGCGGTCGATGTCTTCCGCCAGATCGCCGACGCTTTGCAGCCGCTGCAGCTCGGCGAAGGTGGCGTCGATATGCCGGATCGCGATCACGCTGGCGGTCGAGGTGACGATGATTACCGCCAGCACCAGAATGAAGCTGCCGAACGTCATCTGACCGATCGACAGCGAAAACGATCGATTCGGCGGCAGATTCGGTGGCGTTTCGACGGGCATTGGGGCGGAACCGGACTCCATACACCCCTAATATACGCTGTATCGCGGCTCCGGGGGAACATGCCTCCGACATTGGGAAGCAGTTGTTTTTCATGATGGTTTAACAACAGCCGGGCGCCGAGCCGGGACCGTCATGGCGGCAACGCCGAGGACGACGCAGGCCAAGCCAATCCAGGCGGTCTGGCTCAGGGTTTCCTCCAGGAAGGCGACGCTGATGGCGACCCCGATCGGGACACGGAGATAGGCCTGGGCGGTGGTTCCGACCGAGCCGAGGGTCTGGATCAGGCGGAAGTAAATGGCGAACGCCGCTGCGGTCGAAAACACCGCCAGCGCGAGCAGCGCCAGGACCGAGCTCAGCGAGGGCGATAGTGCCCAGGGCGCTTCGAGCACGAGCGAGGCCGGGATCAGCACGGCCGCGCCCGCCAGCAGCGAGCCGGCCGCGGGCGCCAAGGGATCGAGGCTCTTGAAGCTCCGGCCGAAGATCGCAGCGCAAGCGTAGCAGATGGTGGCGGCAACGATCGCGGCTTCCGCGACGAGGCCGCTGCCGATGTCGTGGAGCGCATCGACGCCGACGATCAGCAGGATGCCGGCCATGCCGGCCACCACGCCGAACTGTTTTCGCGGGGTCGTGGCCTCATGGCGGGTGACGACCGCGGTGAGCAGGAAAGTGAAGATCGGGCCGGCCGAGTTGAGGATGGTAGCCAGCGCAGCATCGACATGGCGCTCGCCCCAAGCGATCAGCGTCCAGGGGATGACGCTGTTGAGCACGGCCTGGAACGCGAAGCGCTGCCAGGTCGCGACGTCCCTGGGAATCCTGATGCCCCTCACCCACATGACGACGAGCAGCAGCAGGCCTGCGATCGTGGTGCGCGCGGCGACCAGCGTGACCGGCGGGATGGTGGCGACGCCAAGCTTGATGAAGGTGTAGGACCCGCCCCACAGCGTTGCGAGCGCGACCAGCAGCGCCAGCTCGACGGCGACATTTGTGTCCTGCCGGTTATCCATGGCGCGCTCCGTCCAGCTTTCAGTGGATGGAACATACAGCGGCCACAGGCGCAATAGTTCGTCGTACGTCGAACTGTGTCAGCCGACCGCGCCGACCTCGAACACTTCGCCGTCATAGCCGGCCTCGCGGGGGATGCGGAGCTGGCGGCCGCTCTCGGTCTTGGTCATTACCGGCATCACCGTGACGATCGACATACCCTTGGCATGATCTAGCGCGGCGCTCACGCTGCCTTGCTTGGCAAGCCGGATCAGGTTGCGCGTGGTCGGGAACGGCAGCTTGAAGCGGCCGCTTTCGCCGCCCTCCACAGCCTCGCGTGCCGACACCCAGATCGAGTCGGTAGACTCGCGGCCGTCATGCGCGCCGAGCTGGTCGGGCGGCGCTGCCGCGAGGAAGAACCAGGTGTCAAAGCGCTTCGGCATGCCTTCCGGCGTGATCCAGTGCGCGTAGGGCACGAGCGTGTCGAGCGCGAGCTGGAGGCCGTTGTCGGCCAGGATGCTCATGAAACTGATCTTGTGCTCGTTGAGCGCGACGCGATGCGCATCGGCGATCTCGCCGGCGCGCCTGGCATCAACGGGCGTGTTCGAGCCCTTCGACCGCGCCAGCAGGATACCGCTTTCCTCAAACGTCTCGCGGATCGCGGCGATACGGAAGCCGCGATCGGATTCGCTCAGGCCCTCGCCGCCCGAACAAAGGTCGGCGCGGGCGACAATCTCGTTGTCGCCGGCATCGACACTGCCGCCGGGAAACACCAGCGCGCCCGAGTTGAACTCGATCTGATGATGGCGGACCATCATGAAGACCTCAACTTCCTTTGCTGCGTCGCGCAGCAGAAGGATCGTCGACGCGGGACGCGATGCTGATGTCTCGGGCATTCAACTAACCTGCGGCACTCGATTGCGGGCCGAGATTGGCGCGCTTGTCGACGCGGGCGACGCGCGACAGCAGGTAGTCGACCTCCGCCTTCGCCGCCGGCGTGATGGTCGCGCCGGGCTTGCGCTGGGCGCTGGAGGCGATGATGCCGCGCTTCTGCAGCACGTGCTTGCGCACGGCAAGGCCGGCACCCGGCTGCTGCTCGTAGCGGATCAGCGGCAGATGCGCGTCGAACAGATCATGCGCGGCATCGCGCTTGCCGGCCTTTGAGAGGTTCACGACGTCGATCAGAAGCTCGGGGAAGGCGTAGCCGGTCATGGCGCCGTCGGCGCCGCGCTCCATCTCGAAATCCAAGAAGAGACCGCCATTGCCGCAGAGGATCGAGAGCGGACGGAGCGAACCGTCCTTCTGGAAATTGCGCAGGGTCGAGATCTTTTCGAGACCCGGCCAGTCCTCGTGCTTGAGCATCACACAGTTCGCATTGTCGGTGACGATCTTGCGGATCACGGCCGGCGTGAACACCACCTGCAAGGTCAGCGGATAGTCCTGGAGCACCCAGGGCACGTCGGGACCGATCGCCTCGGCCGCCTGCTTGTAATAGCCGATGATCTGGTCGTCGGTGCGGAGCGAGGGCGGCGGCGCGATCATGACGCCGGCGGCGCCCGCGTCCATCGAGGCCTTCGCCAGCGCGCGCATGGTGGCAAAGCCCGGCGCGGAGACGCCGACAATCACCTGCATTGTCTTGGCGCGCTTGACGAAGCGCACCGCCACCTGCTCGGCTTCGGCCGCATCGAGCTTCGGCGCCTCACCGAGGATGCCCAGCACCGTGACGCCGTCGCAGCCGACCTCCTCGTAGAAATCGGTCAGGCGGTCGATCGAGCGCTCGTCGATCCTTCCGTCATCGTGGAACGGCGTCGGCGCGATTGCGAAGGTGCCCTTGGCGTCGGCGGTGAGTTTCATCGTCTTACCTTGTCTCTCTCTATTCGTCATTCCGGGATGGCCCGAAGGGACAGGCCCGGAATGACAGTGTGGCTAAAACCGCCGCGCACCCATCTTGATCTGCTCCTCGGAGAAGAAGATCTCCTTGGCATGATCGGCGATGTCCTGGGCGTTCCAGCCCGAGTGCGGCGGTTTCCAGCCTTCCATTTCCATCATCCGCATTTCGCGCACGCCGCGGGGCCCGGACACGCCCAGCACCTTGCCGGTCTGGTCGCCCGACAAATCGCTGACCATGTATAGCACGGCCGGCGCGATGCCGTCCGGCCCCAGCGCCGCGCCGGGGTTCTCCTTATAGCGGGGCAGGTCTGCGGTCATGCGGGTCAGCGCGCCCGGGGCCAGCGTCCAGACCCGGATGTTGTACTTCCGGCCCTCGATCGCCAGCACATTGGACAGGCCCCAGATGCCGCCCTTGGCCGCGCCGTAATTGCTCTGGCCGAAATTACCGATCAATCCCGAGGTCGAGGAGGTGTTGACGATGACCCCGCCGCCGTTCTCCCGCATCCAGCGAAACACCGGCATGGTGCAACAGAAGGTGCCCTTCAGATGCACCTTGATGACCTTGTCCCAGTCGGACTCGCTAGCCTTGGCAAAGGTCTGGTCGCGCAAGATGCCGGCATTGTTGACGAGGATGTCGGCGCGGCCGAAGTGCTTGATGGCGTCGTCGAACACCGACTGGCCGCCTTCAATGGTCGAGATGTCGGCACCATTCGCGACCGCCTTGCCGCCTGCCGCCTTGATCGTGTCCACCACAAGCTGCGCCATCGACTTGTCGGCGCCGGAGCCGTCGCGGGGCCCGCCGAGGTCGTTGACGACGACAGAGGCCCCTTCCCGCGCGAACAGCTTTGCATAGGCTTCACCGAGCCCCCCGCCCGCGCCGGTGATCAGCGCAACCTTGCCGTCGAGTAGTCCCATGGTGGCTTCTCCCTGCTTTTGTTGTTTTGTGTCCCGGACGCGATGCAGCGTGAAACGCTGTTTCGCAGCGCCGGGACCCAGTTCTTCCTTGGGCGGCTCTGGGCCCCGGCTCAGCAGCGCACCGCTGAAGGAGCGCTGCGCTGCGTCCGGGGCATGAGAGTCCCCCTAACCTAAGACCGTCTTGCCGTTCTTGATCACGGTGACGCCACGCGACTTCACCTTGGCTTCGAACGAGATCGTGTTGCCGTCCTTCCAGAGCTCCATGGTCACGGTCTCGCCGGGATAGACCGGCGAGGAGAACCGCGCGACGTGCTGGCGGAACGCGCTGGCGTCGTAGTCGGCATAGGTCTGCAGCACGCCGCGGCAGGTGATGCCGTAGGTGCACATGCCGTGCAGGATCGGACGCGGGAAGCCGGCCTTCTTCGCAAACTCCGGATCAGAATGTAGCGGATTGCGGTCGCCGCAGAGGCGATAGATCAGCGCCTGGTCGGGGCGCGTGACGATGTCGATGGTCTTGTCGGGCGCGCGCGAGGGGATCCTGTGCGGATCGGGCTGGGTCAGGTTCGGACCGCCGAAGCCGCCATCGCCGCGCGCGAAGCGCGAGGCAACCAGCGTGGCGAGCTTCTCGCCCTTCTCGTTCTTCAGCACGGTCTGGTGGCTGATGACGACGCCCTTATCCTTGCCCTTGTCGTAGACCTCGACCACGGAGGAATCGGCGGTGATGTTGGCGGCGACCGGCAGCGGCTGGTGGAAGGTGATGTCGCGCTCGCCGTCCACGACCATGACGCGGTTGAGATTCATCTCACCCGGGCCCGAGCCCCACGCGGCGACGGAGGCGAAGGTCGGCACCACCTTGAGCGGCCGCGGCGTCAACGTGCCTTCGTTGACGAAGGCGAGCTCGTTCTCGTCCATGGGATCAGCGCCGAGCCCGATGCCGTAGGCGTAGAGCATGACTTCGCGATCGCTGTAGACATATTTCTGGCCGATGTTTTTCAGGCCTTTGAGTTCTTCGTATCTGGCGGACATTTTGTTGGTTTCCTCCCGGTGGTTTCTCATCCTCATGGTGAGGAGGCGCTCTTGCGCCGTCTCGAACCATGAGGATGCCCGAAACGCTTCTTTGTCGTGGCCATCCTTCGAGACGCTTGCTTCGCAAGCTCCTCAGGATGAGGACCGTGCTAGCTGGGCCGGCGTGAAGAACGGCAGCGGGGCGCCGTCGGTCGGCTTGAACACCACCTTCACCTTCTGGCCGATCTTCAGCTTCTCAAGATCGCAGTCGACAAAATTTGTCTGCACCGACGGGCCCTCCTTCAGCGTGACGTAACCGATCGCATACGGACCGGTCGGCGACTTCCGCATCAGGCTCCAGGTGTAGATCGTGCCTTCGCCCGAGGCCTCTTCCCACACCGTCTTGTCGGAATAGCAGAACGGGCAGATCGAGCGCGGGAAGTAATGCGCTTCGCCGCAGGCCGTGCAGCGCTTGATCATGAACTTGCCGCGGCTGGCCGCGTCCCAGAACGCCGCCGTCTCGGGGTTCGTGACCGGGGCCGGATATTTTTTTGCATCTACCATCACACGCGCTCCAGAATGGCCGTCGAGGCGGCGTGGCGAACGCCCAAAAGGCCGCCGGTGCCGTGGGCGATGGCGAGATCGCAATTCTTGACCTGCACTTTCGGATGCGCCTCGCCGCGCAGCTGCCGGACGGCCTCGATGATCTTGGTCATGCCGCCGCGGTTGACGGGATGGTTGCTGCAGAGGCCGCCGCCGTCGGTGTTGAACGGCAGCTTGCCGACGCCCGAGATCAGGTTGCCGTCGGCGACGAACTTGCCGCCCTCGCCCTTCTTGCAGAAGCCGAGGTCCTCGAGCTGCATCAGCACGGTGATGGTGAAGCTGTCGTAGATGGAAGCGTATTTGATGTCCTTCGGCGTGATGCCGGCTTCCTCGAACGCGCGCGGGCCGGACCAGATGCCGGCGGAGTAGGTGAGATCGAGATCCTTGCCGCCGCGCGGACCCTTCATCGCCTCGCCATGACCGATCAGCTTGACCAGCGGCTTCTTCAGGCTCCTGGCGATCTCGGGCGTCGTCACGATCAGCGCGCCGCCGCCGTCGGAGACGACGCAGCAATCCATGCGATGCAGGGGATCGGAGATCAGCGGCGAGTTCAGCACGTCCTCGACGGTGACGACGTCCTTGAGCATCGCATGCGGATTGTATTGCGCATGATGCGAGGCCGCGACCTTGATCCAGGCGAGCTGCTCCGAGGTGGTGCCATAGTCGTGCATATGGCGCATGGCACACATGCCATAGGCATTGTGCGTGGTCGCGCCGTAAGCGGACTCGAAATCGGCTTCCGCGCCGGCCGCGCGCGGCGGCATCGCGCCGGTGCGCGGCTTGCCGGCGAGCGTGATCAGCGCGATCGAGCACTTGCCCGCCGCGATCGCCTCAGCCGCGTGGCCGAGATGGATGATGTAGGAACAACCGCCGGTCTCGGTCGAGTCGACGTGGCGCAGCTTCTTGGTGTTGAGGCCGAGATAATCGACCATCGGCCAGGCACCGCCGGGCGCGTCGCCCGCGCAGAAATAGCCGTCGACATCGTCCTTACTGAGCCCGGCATCCTCGATCGCGCCCTTCGCGACCTCGGCGTGAAGCTGGGCAGTGGATTTGTCCGGCGCATGCCGGGTCGGGTGTTCGTAGATCCCGGCAATGTAGGCCTTGCCCTTAATGGTCAAAACAGAGGTCTCCGCTCGCGTTTCTTGTTGCTTCGTTTTTCTGAACCGCACTGGGCGGATTGGCAAGCGCGGAAATATTCCGTCGGGCGAGAGGGTAGCGGGTTGGCGCAAGTGAGGTGGCAACGGGCGCGGAGCTGCGCTCGCAATGACGGACACCACAGTCAAAACCCTAAAGGTGTTTTGCCCGACGGCACAAGCGATTTTCTTTTTATCGGAACAACCATATTGGTCGAAAACAACCCCATGCACCGTAGAACGGTGGTTGATTTCAAACAGGAAATCGTAGGGTGGGCAAAGCGAAGGTGCCCACCTCTTCAGACCGCAATGTTGGTGAGATGGTGGGCACGGCGCTTTGCGCCTTTGCCCACCCTACGAAGCCCCTACTCCGCCGCGATCTGCCTCGGCGCCGGCGGCGGGCTCGCCAAATCCGCGGCGAGCTGGGCGTAGCGGGCCTTGGCGTCCGCCACCGCCTTCTCCTTCACCGGACCGTAGCCGCGGATGCGGTCCGGCAGTGACAACAGCTCGACCGCGGTGTCGATCGTGAGCGGCGACAGCAGGCCGAGCACGGTGGCGACGTCCTTCTCGTAGCCTGTGATCAAATCGCGCTCGAGCTTGCGGTCGGCGCTGCGGCCGAAGATGTCGAGTGCCGTGCCGCGCAGGAACTTGAATTTTGCCAGCACGCGGAATGCCTTCAGCATCCACGGGCCGAAGGCACGCTTCTTCGGGCGGCCGAGCGCATCGACGCCGCGGCTGAGGATCGGCGGGGCCAGGTTGAAGCTGAACTTGAAGTCGCCCTCGAACTGGTCGCGGAGCTGTTTTTCGAAGGCGCCATCGGTGAAGAGCCGCGCGACCTCGTACTCGTCCTTGTAGGCGAGCAGCTTTGCGTAGTTGATCGCGACCGCACGCGGCAGCGCCTCGTCGTAGCCGCCCTGCTTGGCGGCGTCGCTGACCTGATCGACCAACTTGCGATAGCGTTTGGCCAGGCGGCCGTTCTGATAGGCGGCGAGATGCTTGGCGCGGTGCGCGATGACCTCGTCCAGCGTCATGGCATCCAGCGTCTTGGGCGCGACCACCTCGTCCGTTCCCTTCAGCATCTCGGCGAGGCGCGCGGGGTCCGCGACCGCAAGGCGGCCGAGGCGGAAGGCTTCCTTGTTCATCTTGATCGAGACGCCGTTGACCTCGATCGCCTGCTCGATCGCCTCCGCCGACAGCGGCAGCAGGCCCTTCTGATAGGCAAAGCCCATCATCATCATGTTGGTGGCGATGCTGTCACCCAGCAGCTGCTCGGCCGGCTTGGTGAAGTCGAAGAAGACGGAGTCCTTGTGTAGCGCCGTTTCCAAAAGTCCGTTCAGCTTGCGGGTCTGGAAGTTGAAGTCGCGGTTGAGGACGAAATCGGCAGTCGGGATGACGTGGCTGTTGATGATTCCGCGGGTGCGGGTGGTGTCGCAGAGCGAGATCGTGTCCTTGGCGACCGCGACCACCTCGTCGGCGGCGAGCACGACGTCGGCGGTGCCGGTGACGATGCGCGAGCACGTCACTTCCGCCGGATGATCCGAGAGGCGGACGTGGCTGAGCACCGCGCCGCCCTTCTGTGCGAGGCCGGACATGTCGAGGATCATCGAGGCCTTGCCCTCGATATGCGCGGCCATGCCGAGCAGTGCGCCGATGGTGAGCACGCCGGTGCCGCCAACGCCGCCGACCGCGATGTTGTAGGGCTTGTCGAGCGTCGGGCGCGAGGCCGGCTCCGGCAGCGCGCCGATGTCAGCGAGCTCGGCCGGCGCGCGGTGGCGCGGCGCGCCGCCATCGATGGTGACGAAGGACGGGCAGAACCCCTTGAGGCATGAATAGTCCTTGTTGCAGGACGACTGGTTGATGGCGCGCTTGCGGCCGAACTCGGTCTCCAGCGGCTCGACCGAGATACAGTTCGACTGCACCGAGCAGTCGCCGCAGCCCTCGCACACGGCCGGGTTGATCATGACGCGGCGCGCCGGATCCTCCATCAGGCCGCGCTTGCGGCGGCGGCGCTTCTCGGCGGCGCAGGTCTGCACGAAGACGATGGCCGAGGTGCCTTTGTAGTCCCGGCACATCTTCATGACGTTGTCGAGCTCGTCGCGGTGATACTTCTTCACGCCGGGTGCGATGGTGTCGGCCGGATAAGTGTCGGGCGCTTCCGAGACCAGATAGATCTCGCGAATGCCCTCGGCATGGAGCTGGAAGGTGATCTGCTGCGGCGAGAGATCGCCGTCATGACGCTGGCCGCCGGTCATGGCGACGGCGTCGTTATAGAGGATCTTGTAGGTGATGTTGGTCTTGGAGGCGACCGCCTGCCGGATGGCGAGAAGGCCCGAGTGGAAATAGGTGCCGTCGCCGAGGTTGGCGAAAATGTGGTTCTCGTTGGTGAAGGGCGCGATGCCGACCCACGGCACGCCCTCGCCGCCCATATGCGTAAAGGTCTCGGTCGAGCGGTCCATCCACAGCGCCATGAAGTGGCAGCCGATGCCGGCCAGCGCGCGGCTGCCTTCGGGGACTTTCGTCGATGTGTTGTGGGGACAGCCGGAGCAGAAGTAGGGAGTGCGGGAGACAGGCGCTGTCGCCTGCATCTGGGTGGCCTGGCGGCCATTGAACCAGTCAGCCTTGGCGCGGAGCATCTCCGCGATTTCAGGATTGAGATTAAGTCGAAGGAGACGTTCGGTGAGCGAGGTCGCAAGCGAGGCGACGCTGAGCTCGGCCGAGAAGGTCAGGAAGCGCTTGTCGTGCTCGTCCATCTTGCCGACGATGCGCGGACGGACGTCATCGCGCCAGTTGAACAGCTCCTGCTTGACCTGGTTCTCGACGATCTCGCGCCGTTCCTCGACGATGAAGATCTCCTCGAGCCCGACCGCGAATTGCCGCACGCCTTCCGGCTCCAGCGGCCAGGGCATGCCGATCTTGTAGAGGCGAAGACCGATCCTGGCGGCGACCTGCTCGGTAATCCCGAGCTCGCGCAGCGCCTGGCGGACGTCCTCGTAGCTCTTGCCCGAGGCCATGATGCCGAAGCGGGCGTTCGGCGAATCCATGGTGACGCGGTTGACCTTGTTGGCGCGCGCAAAGGCGATCGCGGCAAAGCCCTTGTAATCCTGCAGGCGCCGGTCCTGCTCGAAACGGTCGTCGGGCCAGCGCAGATTGAGCCCGCCGGGCGGCAGCTCGAAATCGGGTGGGATGATGAAAGGCTTCATCTCGTCGGTGAGGTCGATCTCGGCGGTGGTCTCCACCGTCTCGGTGATCACCTTCATGCCGACCCAGCACCCCGAATAGCGCGACATCGCGATACCAAGCAGGCCCATCTCGATCATCTCGTGGATGCTCGAGGGATAGAGATACGGCATCAGCGCCGAGATGAAGGCGTGGTCGGACTGATGCGGGACGGTGGAGGATTTTGCGCCGTGGTCGTCGCCGGCGAGGCACAGCACGCCGCCGTTCTTGGCGGAGCCGGCCGCGTTGCCGTGGCGAAACACGTCGCCGCTGCGATCGACGCCGGGGCCCTTGCCGTACCAGATACCGACGACACCGTCGTATTTGGCGCCGGGCGAGAGGTTGAGCTGCTGCGAGCCCCAGACGGCGGTCGCCGCCAGATCTTCGTTCACGCCGGGCTGGAACTTGATGTTGTACTGCTCGAGATGCTTTCGCGCCGCGACGAGCTGCTGGTCGTAGCCGCCGAGCGGCGAGCCGCGGTAGCCGGAGATGAAGCCCGCGGTGTTGAGGCCAGCGGCACGGTCGCGGCGGATCTGGGCCATGGGCAGGCGGACCAGCGCCTGGATGCCCGTCGTGAAGATATGGCCGGTGTCCTGGGTGTATTTTTGATCGAGACTGATCGGACCCTGGTTGATGCCCATGTTGTCCTCTTTGCCGCCCTGCTCAGGCCTTGCTCATTAAGCCGTTGCCTGCCCGTCGTTTTTAGCTAGGGCGCGCCGACCACCGCCGCCACTCTATGTCGGATATTTGACGCGGCGCATCACAAATCTGGGCCTTCGGCGGCGACGGGAAAAAAACGCAATTTCGTGGCCGGAAAGGCATGGCGATTTTCAGTTTGTGTCACCATGGCCCGGCGTCGCGAAACGACGTGCCGCCCGTATGATGCGAATGGGCTGATGAGTCGCAGCAAGAAGGGTCGACGATGCGGAGGATTCTGGTTGGCCTGGTCTTGTGCAGTGCGGTTGCGGGTGCAGCCGTTGCCGCTGAGCCATCGCCCGAGCTGATCGCCTACGGCAAGACATTGGTCGAGGCCGGCAACTGCGCCGGCTGTCATACCGCCGATCCCGCCAAACCGTTTGCGGGCGGCAAGCGCATCGACACGCCTTTCGGCGCGATCTATGCGCCGAACCTGACGCCGGACCGCGACACCGGGATCGGCGCCTGGCAGGATGCCGATTTCACCCGCGCCGTGCGCTACGGCATCGCGCCGGACGGCTCGCTTTACTACCCGGCCTTCCCCTACCCCTACTTCACCCGGATGACCAAGGACGATACGCTGGCGATCCGGGCCTATCTCGGCACCCTCGCGCCGGTCGCCAGCCGCAACAAGCCGCCGGAGCTGCGCTGGCCGTTCGGCTATCGCGGCTTGATGCGGGCCTGGAATTTGCTGTTCTTCACACCCGGCCTGTTCGAACCCGACCAGAGCAAGAGCGCTGTGTGGAACAGGGGCGGCTATCTCGTCACCGGGCTTGGCCATTGCGGCGCCTGCCACACGCCGAAGAACTATTTTGGCGCGGACAAGACCGCGCAGGCGCTGGCGGGCAGCGAGCTCGGCGGCTGGTACGCGCCGCGCCTCGATGGCGCCGCCCGCACCGGCCTGCAATCGTGGAGTGCGGACGACATCACCGAATATCTGCAGAGCGGCCGCAATGCGAGGAGCCACGCCGACGGGCCGATGGCGGAGGTGATCGTCAATTCGACCTCGAAGATGAGCGATGCCGATGTGCGCGCCATGGCAGCGTATCTGAAGGACCTGCCGCCGGTACGCCGCGAGCCGAAGGTGACGCCGCCGGATGAGGCCGAGATGAAAGCCGGCCAGGCCATCTACGCGAAACTCTGCATCGCCTGCCATGAAGCCGACGGCTCCGGCGCGCCGCGGATCTACCCGCCGCTGCCGGCCAACGCGCTGCTGCAATCGATCAACCCGTCCTCCACCCTGCGCATCATCCTCGACGGCGCCCACACCGTGACAACGCCGCGGGCGCCGAACACCGGCGAGATGCCAGGCTACGCCAGGCAATTGTCCGACGACGAGATCGCGGCGGTGACGAACTACATCCGCAATTCCTGGGGCAATGCCGGCCCGCTGGTGACGCCCGCACAAGTGGCCAAGGCACGCGGACAGCAGCCGTAGCTCTCCTCCGTCATTGCGAGCGCAGCGAAGCAATCCAGAATCTTTGCGCGGCGGCGGTCTGGATTGCTTCGCTGCGCTCGCAATGACGACGTGGATGGAGAGGGGCGACGTCAGCCTCACTCCTCATCCCCCGTGAACGCGAATTTCGGCATATCCCATTTGTAGCGCACCGCGAGCAGGCGAAAGCTGATGCCCAGCACGAAGGTCAAAATGGTCCAGAGCTCGGCGTTGAGATTGAGGCCGAAAGCGGTGGCATAGAACAGCCCCGTCACCACCGAGACGCTGGCGTAGAGCTCCGAGCGGAACAGCAGCGGCACGTCATTGCAGAGCACGTCGCGCAACACCCCGCCGGCGCAGCCCGTCACCATGCCGGAGACGATGACGATCGGCAGCGAAGCATCGATCTGCCAGGCGATGTCGCAGCCGGTCATGGTGAAGACGACGAGGCCGATGGCATCGAGCACGATGAAGGCGAGCTTGAACCGGTGCACGAGCCGGGCGAACAGGATGGTGAGGAAGGCGGCGCTGCCTGCCAGCGCGAGATAGATCGGGTTTTGCACCCAGGCCAGCGGATAATGCCCGAGAAAGAGATCGCGCAGCGTGCCGCCACCGAGCGCGGTGATGCAGCCGAGGAAGCAGACACCTAACCAATCCATGCTGCGGCGGCCAGCCGCGAGTGCAGCCGTCATGGCCTGCGCGGCGACCGCGACCAAGGAGAGGAAATGCAGCACGCTATCGCTCGGCGGCAGGCTCCACATCGCTTTGTTCCCTCAGTCCCGCAGTGGAACCTATGTCGGGGTTCCCGGATGAACAGGTTCCCGATTCCCGATGCGAGGCAACATACGACGAAAGCATAAAGGGACGCGGAACAGAATCTCGCATCTCCGGGTTGTCTCGCCGCAATAATCGAGGAGACCCAATCGATGGCTGACGACCGTTTTCCCAACGATCCGTATCGCCCGAACTTCGCCGACGATGAGTATCTTCGCGCGGCACGCCGGGACGCCGACCTGCAGGCCGATCCCGAGCTTGGCGAGGGCCCCGCCTCCAGCGGCAAGGTTGCCCTGTTTGCCGTGGCCGTCGCCTTGATACTGGGCGCCGTGTTCTACGGGCTGAATAATACCAGCACCAGTAACCAGGCGAGTAACGCGCCGGCAAACCAGACCGCACAGCAGGCGCCGCCGACCAACCCGGCTGCGCCTCCTGGCATGCGTGACGCGACCCCGCGCAACAACACTGCGCCGGGCGTGACCACCGGTGCGGCGCCAAGCAAGCCGGCCCCGGATACTCAGGCACCGTCGGACGGCGCCAAGTAACGCACCACTGTCATCGCCCGGCTTGACCAGGCGATCCGGTACTCCGAGACGGTATCGATTGATCGATAGGCCTCGGCTTACTGGATGCCCCGCCTTCGCGGGCATGACGTCGAGCGGACGCAAGAGCGGCGGGACACAACATCCCGCCGCTGTTTGTTTCTATCTAGCTGAACATCTTGTTCAGCTCGCCGCCGGGATAACCGGTTGCGAGCTCGGCAAACGTCCCCTTCTCCGCCATCTCCTTTGCGGCGCGCATGAACCCGCCCCAGGCGGCGCGGGCGAGCGAGCCGCCGACGCTGATGCGCCGGACGCCGAGATCCTCGGCTTCCTGCAACGACAGGCCGGAGCCGCCGATCAGCAGGTTGAAAGGTTTTGGTGCGACAGCCTTCACCACGGCGGCGATGTCCTCGCGCGTCTTCAGACCCGGCGCGTAAAGACAGTCGGCGCCGGCATCTGCATAGGCCGTGAGCCGATCGATGACGAGCTTGAGATCGGTCACGCCCCATAAGAACGCTTCGCAACGGCCGACCAGCAGCGTGCCGCTGTCGCCGATTGCCTTGCGCGAAGCCTTGATACGCTCGATCGCAAGTGCGCGATCATAGATCGGCTTGTCCTTGTCGCCGGTGGAATCCTCGATCGACAGGCCCGCGACACCGGCGCGCACGCCGCGCGCGACATTGTCCGCGACCTTGTCCGGCTCGACCGCAAAACCGCCCTCGAAATCCGCATTCACGGGAATGTCGACCGAGGAACTCAATGCCGCCAGATGTTGACAGACGTCCTCGACGTTGACGCGGTTGTCGGCCTTGCCGATGGTCCAGGCAAAGCCTGCGCTCGACGACGCGATTGCCTTGAAACCGAGATGCTGCAATGCCTTGGCGCCGCCGACATCGACCGGATTGGGCAGGATGAAGCAGCCGCTCTCGTGCATCTTCCTGAAATTCGCGCGCTTGTCAGCAGTTGTCACATGCATGTTTCTCTCCCTTGTTGGCCGCGCAGAGATAGGCACACGCGCCCACGAGCGCTAGTGCGCGTCGTGCACGGCGCGGCTGTCCTTTGGCGCCTGCGCGCGATCATTCATGCCGTAGTCGCGGATGACGCTGGCAATGCGCAGATGATAGTCGGCAAAAATCTGCGCTCTTCCCTTGGCCTGCGTGCGCCGGTGCTCCATCGTGTTGCGCCAGGCTTGCACGGCAGCTTCATCCCGCCAGAACGACAGCGACAGGACCTTGCCCTGCTCGGTCAGGCTCTCGAAGCGCTCGACCGAGATGAAACCGTCGATGGTTTGCAGGATCGGCTTCAGATCGGCCGCGAGGTCGAAGTAGTCCTGGCGATGTTCCGGCTTGGGCCAGACTTCGAAGATCACGGCGATCATGGGCGGCTCCTTATCGTTGATGGCCTACACTACCACCTTGCGCAGGAAGGTGCGCTCTTCCGCGAGGATGAATTTGTTGTCCTCGGCAAAATGGAAGTTCGCCATGCCATCGGCATCCTGCCGCAGCCGCGCACGATAGGCCTCATAAGCTGCGAGACTCTCGAAGCTGATCAGCGCGAACGCGATATTGTTGGTGCCCTCATGCGGCATGAAGTAGCCGATCAGGTCGCCGCCGCATTTCGGGATGATGGTGAGCCAGCGTTTCGAGTACTCCTCGAACTGCGCGCGCTTGAACGGATCGAGCTGGTAGCGGATGAAGACGGTGACGGACATGTGGGGCTCTCCTGATGTTTCCTCCGTCATTGCGAGCGCAGCGAAGCAATCCAGGAATCCCTCTGCAGGGACAGTCTGGATTGCTTCGTCGCTGCGCGCCTCGCAATGACGAGTTGGTGAAAAGCTACGCCCTTGCCCGACCGCAATGCTTCGGCTATCATCGAAGCATGAAATCAGGCCCCGACATCGCCATGGTCGCCGCGCTGGTCGGCGATCCCGCCCGCGCCAACATGCTCACGGCGCTGATGAACGGCCGCGCGCTCACCGCAAGCGAGCTCGCGCAGGAGGCCGGCATCACGCCGCAGACCGCGAGCTCGCATCTTTCAAAGCTCGAGGCCGGCAGGCTGGTCGAGCCGGAGAAGCAGGGCCGCCACCGTTACTACCGCCTCACCGACGACGACGTCGCCGGCGTGCTCGAAGGCCTTGCCGGCCTTGCGGCGCGCACCGGGCACATGCGGGTGCGCACCGGGCCGAAGGATCCGGCGCTGCGGCGCGCACGGATCTGCTACGACCATTTGGCCGGCGATCTCGGCGTGCAGATGCTAGATAGCCTGCGCACGCGAAACCTGGTCAAGCAGAAGAAGCAGGAGATCGAGCTGACCGCCGAGGGCGAGCGCTTCCTCGCCAAGAATTTGCAGATCTCGACCGATATGCTCAGCCATCCGCGCCGCCCGGTGTGCAAGGCCTGCCTCGACTGGAGCGAGCGGCGTCACCATCTCGCCGGCACACTAGGTGCCGCGATCATGCAGCGTTTCGCCGAGCTGAAATGGGCCGCGCGCGACGCCACGCCCGGCAGTCGCGTGGTGAATTTCACCCGCACCGGCGAGAAGCAGTTTGCGGCGCTGTTCGGCGGCGAGAAGGAGTGACCACGCACACAATTGCGTGTGAGCTTCCACTCTCATGATGGCCGGGCTTGACCCGGCCATGCACGCGCTTATGCGGATGGTCATTTCGTGACCGTCAGAGACCTCCATGATCCGCATCCTCCCGGCCGCCCTCGCCGCCACCCTGCTCGTTTTCCCACTCGCCGCCCGCGCGGCCGACACGCCTCAACGCGAGCCCTACGGCATCGCGCTCGAAGGCTTTGCCTATCCCTATCCCGTGCACCTGCTTCCGGTCGTCAATGACGGCGAGCAGCTCAGCATGGCCTATATGGACGTAGCGCCGGCGCAGCCGAACGGCCGCACCGTGGTGTTGCTGCACGGGCGCAATTTTCCGTCGAGCTATTGGGCGCCTGTCATCAACATGCTCAACGACGCCGGTTATCGCGTCGTGGTGCCGGACCAGGTCGGCTTCGGCAAATCATCCAAGCCTGTGGGCGAGCTGCATTTCGACACGCTGGCGCGCAACACCATTGCGCTGCTCGATCACTTGGAGATCAACAAGGCAGATGTCGTCGCCCATTCGCTCGGCGGCATGCTGGGCGTGCGCATCGCCCGCGCCTATCCTGATCGCGTCGCCCATCTGGTGCTGACCGCGCCGATCGGGCTGGAAGACTACCGCCTCTACGTGCCGCCGACGCCGACCGAGAAGATGATCGAGACCGAGGACAAGCTTACCGCCGACGGCTATCGAAAACAGCTCCAGACCAATTACGCGATCAAGCTGCCGGGCGATGCGATCACGCCGTTCATCGACGCCCGCTTCAATATCAAGGGCAGCCCGGATTATCCGCGCTGGCTGCGCGCCTTCGTCTCTTCGGGCCAGATGATCTATCGCGAGCCGGTCGCGCACGAGATTCCGCTGATTACCGAGCCGACGCTGTTCATCATGGGCGCCGATGACCACAACGCACCGGGCCGGCCCAACGCACCGGAGGCGCTGCGGCCGAAGATGGGGCAGAACGCCGAGCTGGCAAAAGCGTTCGCGGCGAAGATGCCGAACGCGCGGGCTGAAGTCATTCCGGACACGGGCCACCTCGTCTTCCTGGAGGCGCCGGAGAAGTACCGGGAGTTGGTGCTGGGCTTTCTCGGCCGCTAGCTAGCGCCATTCATGTCGCGCAAGGCCGTACGCAGCGAATATTCATGCCGCATTCAGGTCATGATTGGCAGGTTTGGATCGCGCCGTGCCGACATGTCGCAAAAATTAACATGTCGAATCGTACCTTTTGATTCATTGTGCGCCACAAGCGCGCAAACCCTACAATCTACCCCCATAAACTTGCCCCGAAGGACGAGAAGGAAGATCAAATGAAATATCTGTTTGCCGCCGTGATGCTCGCCAGCGCGGTCGTCGGCTTCAGCGAGGCGGCCAGTGCCGCCGGTGGTTGCGGCCCAGGCTGGTACCGCGGTCCCTATGGCGGCTGCCGTCCGATGCGCGGTCCGGTCGTCGTGGCTCCCGGCCCGGTCGTGGTCGCTCCGCCGGTCGTCGTCGTGCGTCCGCGCGTGTGCCCCTATGGCTTCCGCTGGTACGCCGGTCGCTGCCGCCCATTCTGATCTCTCGCACTTGCGAAATGGCCGCGCGGCGAAAGCTGCGCGGCCTTTTTTGTTGAGAGGCTTGGCCCATAGCAATTCGCCCATAGCAAAAAAGGGATCGCAATCGCGATCCCCTTTTTCAGTCCAGGCGCGGCGTTACCAGCGACGCCAGTGGCGGCGGTGCCAGCGACGGCGCCAGCCCCAATGACGATGGCGCCAGCCCCAGTGCCGGTGATGCCAGTGGCCGTGGCCCCAGCGCACCTGCTCCGGCTTGAGTTGGGCTGCTTCCTCGCTGCTGGTGACGGCAGGATGAGCGTCCGGATTGCCTTGCGGCATGCGGGGATCACCGAGCATTTGGGGCGCCAATGGCGCCGCCTGTGCGGCGGCCGTGAACGTGGCGGCACCGGCCGCGACACTCAAAGCTAGCTTCAAAAAACTCCGGCGCTCCATGACATGTCCTCCGCTTGGTCGATCAAGTGATGCAAAGGAAGTGTCGGGCTCGCGACATGAACTGCTGCTGAATCGCGCGTTCAGGTTCATTGCAAAGGCGACGGGAGCGCGTCCTACTTCGCAAATTCCTGCGCCAGCACCAGCGTCTCGCGCGAACGCTTCAATGTGACGAAGGCGGCGCGCTTGCTGGCATCGGCGACAATGGCGCGGACGACGAAGTCGGCGGCGGGCATCGGATTTCCTCCTGTTGTTTGGCCAGAGCATAGCTGGTTATAGTGCCGGCAACAAAAAGCCCGCGCGACGGAACATGAGGAGCGCGCGACATCGGGGAAGGACCGGCCATGCGCAGGATCATCACGGGCATCATCGCGATCGCCAGCGTCTTCCCCCTCGCTGCGCGCGCCGAGATCGTCCGCTTCGACATCACGGAACGCGTGCCCGCCTTCTCGGGGCGCAGCTTTGGCAGCGTCGGCACCTATGAGCGCATCACCGCGCGCGCGACCTTCGCGCTGAACCCGGCCGACGACCGCAATGCCGTCATCACCGATCTCGCACTCGCTCCGCGCAACGCCGACGGCAAGGTCGAGGCCACCGCCGACGTCGTGATCCTGCGTCCGACCGATCCGACCCACGGCAACGGCACGCTGCTGCTGGACGTGCCCAATCGTGGCAGAAAGCTCGCGCCGCAATTGTTCGACGATTCCGCCCAGCCCGGCGCCAATAATGCGGACAAGGCCGAGGATGCCGGCATCGGCTTCCTGCACCGGCAAGGCTACACGATGCTCTGGGTCGGCTGGCAGGGCGACATCCTCTCCAAGCCGGGACAACTCGCGATGGCCGCCCCGGTGCTCAAGGGCGTCACCGGCCCCGCGCGCGAAGAAGTCGTGTTCGACAACACGACCAGCCCGGTGCGCGCGACGCTGACCTGGCCCGCTGCGGATGCAGCCAACCTCAAGGTCACCGTGCGCGCCGCCTGGGCCGATCCGCGGCAGACGCCGCCCGGCCTCTCCGCCAAGCTTGTTGATCCCTCGACGCTGGAGATTTCCCGGCCCGACGGCTTTGACGCCGGCGCGCTCTACGAGATCACCTACACGGCGCGCGATCCGGTACCGCTCGGCATGGGCTATGCCGCCGTGCGCGACGTCGTCAGCTTCCTCGGCCACGACGAGACGCCGGCCAATCCGCTGCTCGATGGCCTGCATCCGTCGGTCAGCCGCGCCATCGGTTTTGGCGTCTCGCAATCCGGCCGCTTCCTGCGCGACTTCCTTTATCTCGGCTTCAACGAGGATCTCCAGGGGCGCATGGTGTTTGATGGACTGATGCCGCATGTCGCCGGCACGCGGCGCATGGCGACCAATGTCCGCTTCGGCCTGCCCGGCCGCAACCCGCGCCACATGCAAGACCCGGCGTGGCAGGCCGACCTCTTCCCCTTCACCTACGCAACACTGAGCGATCCTTATTCCGGCAAGACCGACGGCCTCTTGCGCCGCTGCTCGCTCTCGGCGACCTGCCCGAAGGTGATGCAGACCGACAGCGAGCACGAATGGTGGGCCTCGCACGCCTCGCTGCTGGTCACCGATCTCGCCGGCAATCACCTCGACCTCCCCGACAATGTCCGCGCCTACATGATATCTGGCACACCGCATTTCGCCGAAGCCGCCGATATCATGCGCAAAGGCCTGCCTGGGATGTCGCTGCCGCAAAACCCGATGCATGCGGGCATGCCGATGCGCGCGCTGCTCACCGACCTCAACGCATGGATCAATGACGGCACAAAACCGCCCGCAAGCCGCGTCCCCATGCGCGCCCACGGCACGCTGGTGCCGGCGCAAGGCGCGGTGCCGACGGACATCCCCGGCCTGCCCTATGCCGGCATCCATACGCTGGCCGCCTTCTCCGACCAGAGCGTGCTGCCGCCGAAGGAGATCGGCCGCTATCCCGTGTTCGTGCCCAAGGCAGACGATGACGGCATGGCGATCGCGGGCATTCGCCAGCTCGCGCTCGCCGTACCGCGTGCGACCTACACCGCCTGGAATCCGCGCGCGACAGGATTCGGCCCGACCGCACTCTATCCATTGCAAGGCGCAGTGGTGCCGTTCGCACCGACCGAAGCGGCGCGCAAGGAAGTGCACGATCCCAGGCTGTCGATCGCGGAGCGCTATGCCGATGACGGCGCCTATGTGGCGGCGGTAAAGCGTGAGGCGGCAAGGCAGGTGGCGGAGCGGATCCTGCTGCCCGAGGACGCGGAGCGCGCGGTCGAGGCGGCGAAGCAAGGCAAGCTGGCGAAGCTCGGGCAGTAAGCAAAACCCAGTGCCCCGTAGAGCGGGCAAAGCGGAGCGTACCCACCTCTTCTGACACCGGCCAACAGATGGTGGGCACGGCGCAGTTGCGCCTTTGCCCACCCTACCGGTCTTTGCCTGCGGAGAAAAACGGTCTCACGCTGTCGGAACGCGCCCGCTCCATCCGTCCTATGCCAAAACACCACGGAGACACGGCATGCCCGACCTCACCCTGACCACCTTCGACTGGGTTCCCGAAGCCCCGCGCGGTTTCGTGCGCGATCTCCGCGTGCGCTGGGCCCTTGAAGAGGCCGATCTGCCCTATCGCGTCGCGAGCGTGCCGTTCCGCGCCAGAAACGCCGAGCACTTCGCGCACCAGCCGTTCGGCCAGGTGCCGTGGCTGACCGATGGCGACATCTCGATCTTCGAGAGCGGCGCGATCCTGCTGCATCTCGGCGAGCGCAGCGCCAAGCTGATGCCCACCGATCCTCGCGGTCGCAACGAGGCGACGGAATGGCTGTTTGCAGCGCTCAACTCCGTGGAGATGGCAAGCCTGCCCTGGTCGCTTTTCAAGTTCACCGGCAACGACGATGGTTCGCCTGCCGTGAAGTTCTTCGACGACTTCCTGAGGGCCCACCGGCTCAAGCACCTCGAGCCGGTGCTTGCGGGCCGCGAGTGGCTGGCGGGGTCCTTCTCCGTCGCCGACATCCTGATGTCGGACGTGCTGCGCCTCGTCGATCGCTTCGACGGGCTCGCGGACAGCCCCGCCTGCCGCGCGTACGTGGCGCGAGCAACGGGCCGCCCCGCTTTCGCGAAGGCCCATGCGGATCAGATGGCGCATTTCGCTGCGGCAGACGAAATATAGTGCCCGGTTAGCCCATTTCATCACGAACCGGCGATTGGCCGTCCGAGGTGAAACGATCGCGGCTGGCGCGCAGCGGCGCCTCACATCAGCTTGAGCGGCGCGTCTTCGACCACGTGAAGGTCGATCCTGGCGATCAATTGCGCACGAAGCGCTTCCGCGGCGTGGAGTGCGTCATCCGTCTGCCGCAACGTGCTGACGTTCGAGCCGAGCGAGACGATGCCGCCGAGGATCAAGGCGATCGAGCCGAGCGCCGCGGTTTGACCAAATCCAAACACCCCTAGGATCGTGATCAACAGCAGAGCCGCACCGCTGGCGATGGCGATCCTGGACGCCAGGATGTATTTCCGGCAGCGCTCGGCGATCTCGGCGAGTGCCTCGATCCGCGCTTCGATGTCGGAGATTTCGTCGGTCGGATCGTCTTCGGTCATTGGATCGAGCATGCCAATGGTAGGGCGGATTAGGCGCAGCCGTAATCCGCCTCATTCAGATAAGTTGGCGGGTTACACTTCGCTAACTCGCCCTACGCTCCCCTCACAACGGCAAATTGTCGTGCTTCTTCGCCGGCGTCTCCACCTTCTTATCCCTGAGCATCGCCAGCGCCCGCGCGATCCGCTTCCGGGTCGAGTGCGGCATGATGACGTCGTCGATGTAGCCGCGCTCGGCGGCGATGAAGGGGGACAGGAAGCGGTCTTCGTATTCCTTGGTGCGCGCGGCGATCTTGTCGGGGTCGCCGATGTCTGAGCGGAAGATGATCTCGACCGCGCCCTTGGCGCCCATCACCGCGATCTGGGCGGTCGGCCAGGCGTAGTTCATGTCGGCGCCGATCTCCTTGGAGGCCATGACGTCGAAGGCGCCGCCATAGGCCTTGCGGGTGATGATGGTGACGAGCGGTACGGTGCATTGCGAATAGGCGAACAGCAACTTTGCGCCGTGCTTGATCAGGCCGCCATATTCCTGGCTCGTACCCGGCAGGAAGCCCGGCACGTCGACGAAGGTGACGATCGGGATGTTGAAGGCGTCACAAAAGCGCACGAAGCGCGCGGCCTTCCTTGAGGCATCGCTGTCGAGCACACCGGCCAGCACCATCGGCTGGTTGGCGACGAAGCCGACGGTGCGGCCCGCGATGCGGCCGAAGCCGGTGACGATGTTCTTGGCGAAGCTCTCCGCGATCTCGAAGAAGTCGCCCTCGTCCACGACCTTCAGGATCAATTCCTTCATGTCATAGGGCTTGTTCGGATTGTCCGGGATCAGCGTATCGAGCGACATGTCGATACGGGCGGTGTCGTCAAAGCTCGGCCATTCCGGCACGCCGTCGGTGTTGTTCGACGGCAGGAAGTCGATCAGGCGACGCATCTGCAGCAGCGTCTCGACATCGTTCTCGAACGCGCCGTCCGCGATCGAGGAGCGCGTGGCGTGCACCGAGGCGCCGCCGAGCTCTTCGGCGGTGACGACCTCGTTGGTCACGGTCTTCACCACGTCGGGGCCGGTGACGAACATGTAGCTGGTGTTCTTCACCATGAAGATGAAGTCGGTCATCGCCGGCGAATAGACGTCGCCGCCAGCGCAGGGGCCCATGATGACGGAGATCTGCGGGATCACGCCCGAGGCGAGCACGTTGCGGCGGAACACGTAGGAATAGCCGGCAAGCGCGGCGACGCCTTCCTGGATGCGCGCGCCACCCGCGTCATAGAGACCGATGATGGGCGCCCGCGCCTTCATCGCCATGTCCTGGAGTTTCGTGATCTTCAGCGCATGGGTTTCGGACAGCGAGCCGCCGAATACGGTGAAGTCTTTCGCGAACACAAAAGTCTTGCGGCCGTTGACGGTGCCCCAGCCGGTGACGACACCGTCGCCGGGGATCTTGTTCTTCTCCATGCCGAACTCGATGGAGCGATGCTCGACGAACATGTCGAATTCCTCGAACGATCCCTTGTCGAGCAAGAGCTCGATGCGCTCGCGCGCGGTCAGCTTGCCGCGGGCATGCTGCGCCTCGATGCGCTTCTCGCCGCCGCCGAGCTTTGCGCCGGCACGACGGTCTTCAAGGGCGTCCAGGATATTCTTCATTTGCTCCCGCCAGTTCTTAGCCTAAATGCGATTGCCGGGGGTTCTAACACGGCATTTTGTAAGCCGGAAAGCGGCTTTCGGCGCCGCAGGGCTGCCTTGCCGCAGCGTGAAAGCGCAAGGAATTACAAAGTTTTGCCTGGGAGGCGACCATGGACGAGCAAGCTGCCGAGACCGGGGCTGCGACAGGCGGCGTCAACATCCTGCTCCGCGTGGAGGGGCTGACCCTGTTCGTAGGGATGGTGATGCTTTACGCGGTCTGGGGCGGCTCCTGGCTGGTCTTTGCCCTGCTGTTTTTCGTGCCAGATCTGAGCTTCCTGGCCTATCTGTCCGACGCCAGATTTGGCGCGCTGGTCTACAACGCCGCCCACAGCTACATGGCGCCGGTGACGCTGATGACGCTGGGCTTCGGCTTCGCCTCGCCCCTCACCTTGTCCATCGCCTTGATCTGGCTCGCCCATATCGGCATCGACCGGGCGCTGGGCTATGGCCTGAAATATTCGGCCGGCTTCGGCTTCACTCATCTCGGGCGGATCGGCCGGCAGAAAGACGCCTGAGGCTTGCGCGCTTTAGCGGCGGGATGGCGGCCATTTTGTCGCCGCTGGCCGGTTGACCGGGCCTGCCGATTCAGGCTTGCTCTCGTTACGATCAGGCGCCGAATGTTGCGTGAGCTCAGTCGGTACGGCGGCGGTCATCATGTCCGGCTGCAAGCATCACCTCATGTCCGCCACGGTCGTTCCCCTGCTTCCGAACAGCGCGTCCGAGACCACCGGTTTCCTGCGGCGGATGGCCAGCATGGTGTCGGGGCGGAACGGCGAGATGCTGCTGCGCGCGGCAAGCCTGATCGAGTCGCTGGCGCAGCGGGCGATGACGGCCGAGCGGCTCTATCACCGACAGCAGGAGGAGAACACGCGCCATGCCGAGCTGCGCGAGGCCGCCGAGCTCGCCTCCGACGCCATGGTCAGCCAGATCGCCGCACTGCGGGCGCAGCTTGCCGAGGTGACCTCGGCCGCAGCCGCCGAGCGGGCCGCGTTCGACGCCGAGCGCGGCAAGCTGATCGGCCTGATGCAAAATGCGGAAAGCCATATTGGCAAGCTCTCGACCGAGCTCGACACGCTGCGCGCCTCCGTCGACAGCTTCAACGAGACCGTCGTTTCCGTGCCGATCGAGGTGCTGCGGCTGGCGCGCACCCAGTTCGACTATCTCTCCAGCGGTTTTGCGCGGAAGGGCGACGTGATCTCGCACGCAATGAGCGAGATCGGCGGCTTCGCCATCGACCAGGCGCTGACCGCAGAGAAGACGGCCGACAAGGCCTGAGGCGCCCGCGCGCAAATTGACAGCGCGCACTCCCGTTGATCTACTTCCCAAAGGATCATAGGGGAGTATCCGATGCCGACGGCATTCCGCGTCGCTGCGGCGATCATTGCGCTCTGCGCTTCCACCGCGCTCGCCAGCGCTCAATCGCTTCCCAAGGAAGCTCCGGCCCGAACCGAGATATTCCCGATCCCGTCCCTCACCCTCTCCGACCAGCAATTCCTCAGCGGCGATGCCGCGGCCGGCAAGCCGGTGACGGTTGCGGGCGAATTTCGCGTCGCGCAAGGGTCAGGCAAGATGCCGGTCGTGGTGCTGATGCACGGCTCGAGCGGCGTCGGCGCCACCACCGAAGCCTGGGTGCACCAATTCAACGCCATGGGCATCTCGACCTTCGTGATCGACGGTTTTACCGGCCGCGGGTTGACGGTGACGGGGCCGAACCAGGCCCTGCTCGGCCGGCTCAATCTGATCATCGACATCTACCACTCGCTGGAGATTTTGGCGAAGCATCCCCGCGTCGATCCTGACCGCATCGTGCTGATGGGTTTTTCACGCGGAGGACAGGCGGCTCTGTATGCGAGCCTCGACCGCTTCAACAAGCTCTGGAACAAGTCCGGCGTGCAGTTCGCGGCCTACATTCCGTTCTATCCGGATTGCTCGACGACCTATCAGACCGACACCGAGGTCGCGGCGCGCCCGATCCGCATCTTCCACGGCACACCGGACGATTATAATCCCGTGAAGAGCTGCAAGGCCTTCGTCGAGCGGCTCAAGGCCGCCGGGCACGATGTCGTGCTCACGGAATACCCCGACAGCGCGCACGGCTTTGACAGCGGCCTGCTCGGCGTCAACGCGGTTACGGTGTCGGCCAACGCGCAGACCGTGCGCAACTGCCACATCAGGGAAGGCGACAGCGGCGTGCTGATGAACGGCGATACGAATGCGCCCTTCAGCTACAAGGACACTTGCGTCGAGCTCAACCCGCATGTCGGCGGCAACCCCGCGACCGCTGCCGAGGCCCGCAAGGCGGTGGTCGATTTCCTCCAGGCGCTGTTCAAGCTGGGGTAGCCGGACGCCGGTCTTCCGACGTACGCAGGGGGAAGCCGGGCATCGACCGCGCGGTCAAATCGTCTCGCCATCCAGCCGGACTTCCGTGGAACTCCGAGAAACCGCTTCGGGTTCCGCGCGTTGAAACGATCATCAATCGAGACAGGAGATCCTGCGATGTCTGGGTCAACTATCGCACGAGCAGGGTTAGTTGTGGTGACGTTGTGCCTCCCCTTTGGTACGGCCAGCGCCGCATCCCCCTTCGCCGCCATGGCCGGCTCATGGTCTGGCAGTGGAGTATTGAGCACGACGGACGGCGGGCAGGAGCGGCTGCGCTGCCGCGCAACCTACAATGTCGCCAACGGCAGCGCCCAGCTTGGCCTCAATCTGAGATGCGCGAGCGAGAGCTACAATTTCGATCTCGCCGGTGACGTCGAGTATCAGGGCGGCGCCGTTTCCGGGTCGTGGCGCGAAGCCACCCGCAACGCATCCGGCACGATCTCGGGCCGTGCGAGCGGCGATCATGTCGACGCGGCCGCACGGGGCGATAACTTCTCCGCCAATCTGTCCCTGACAACGCGCGGCGGACGGCAAACCGTATCGATCCGTCCGCAGGGCACCAACGTCACGAACGTTTCGTTGGCGCTGGAACGGCGTTAGCCCAGCGCTGCCGCCGCTAAGCTAGATCGCGCCGATATCGGCAAGGCACGCTTGCGTCAGCGGCATGGTGGGCACAGCGCTACGCGCCTTTGCGCACCCCACTTCTGTTCAAGCTGGGATAGAGGCCACATGCTCCGTCATTGCGAGCGCAGCGAAGCAATCCAGAATCTTTCCGCGGAGGGACTCTGGATTGCTTCGCTGCGCTCGCAATGACGCGCGGAGAGATGCGCGCCAGCTTCATGCGCTAGCGCACCCGCCCCGACAGCCGCAGCACGAATACGAGAACCTCAGCCACGGCCTTATAAAGATCAGGCGGAATCTCCTCGCCGAGCTCGATCTTGGAGAGCGCGCCGGCCAGGATCTCGTTCTCCTCGATCGGGATGTCGTGGGCTTTTGCGATCTCGACGATCTTGGCGCCGATCGTGCCCTTGCCCTTGGCGACGACAACAGGCGCGCCGCTGCCCTTCTCGTAGTGCAGCGCGATTGCAAGCTTGGACTCCTCGCTCATGTGGCGCGATCCAGGAAATGCCCGGCACGCGCCGGCGGTGCTTGCGGCGGCGTGCCGTCGCGCACGACGATATCGCCGGGCTTGAGCTCGGCTTTGGTCAGCGCCTGATTGAGCTCGCCGATCCCGGCGCGGAGTTGCTGCGCCGTCGCCGGCCGCTCGGCCCACATCCGCACGAAAGTCTTGTCACCGTTGAGCGTGATCAGCGCGTGCACGGGTCCGCTCGGCTCGACATTGAGCGTGAAGCGTGCGCGCCAGGCGCGCTTGGCGGAATCGGCCTGCTCGTTGCCGCCATCACGCGAGATCTCGAACTGCGCCATCGCGGTGCCCTGCGCCGTCGCAAACGGAATCTCGAAATTCCATTGCGGCACGGCCGGATCGATGCGATGGCCGCTGGCATCGACGCGGTCGGGCAGCGAGGCGACCTGCAGCAGCGTCTGCCGCGCGATCGCGGCATCGGTGTCGTCGAGCAGGCGACGCACGGTCGCGGCGAGCGGCGCATTCGGCGCGAGCGATGGCGAGGCGACCGCTTGCGGCGACGGCAACGCGCCGCGGAACGGCGGTGGCGTGGTCATACGCGCGGCCGCTTCGAAGACGTGGCCGTCAGGTACGACCTTGATGGCGCCCGGCACATTCCCGATCAGACGCGGCAGGTTTTGCGTGACCTCTTGCAGCAGGCTCGCGGCAAGGCCTGCGGAGATCGTCCGCGGCAACGCTGCCTGCGGTGTGTCGATCATGTCGGCAAGCACGGCGGCCGCAACATTGGCGTTGCGCTGCATTTGCAGCGATTGGGCTATCTCTGCGTCAGGCAGCGGCGCTTGCACGGCCTCGCCTGCAGCTTGAGGCGGCGAGCTTTCGGCCTGCGGAGTAGTGACGGCGTTCGTCGCAACAGCAACGGCCTGTGTCGGTGGCGCGCTGGTCTCGAGCGTGCCTGATGTTGCGGCCAGCGTCTGGCGCAGCACCAGCAGCGCTGCCTTCAGGTCGGGCACCGCGCCTGACGGCGGCATCGTGCCTGCGGCAAGCGAGGCCTCGAGAAACAGGCCGGACTTCTGGAAGGCGGATTCGATATCGTCGCCACCGAGCACGGTGTTGAGCGGCGTCTGTTGCGCCAGTACGTCCAGCATGGCCTGCTTCAGGCCATCAGGCAGATCGCTACCGGTCACGACCGAGGCGAGATTGGCGAACAGCGGTGCCTGGCTGCCCTGCTTGGTCACGGCCTCGGCCGATGCTGCGGTGACGGCGACCTGCTCGGTCGGCGTCAGGGGATTGCGAGCCGCGGTCGCGGATGGCGCAAGCGACGGGCTGTCGACCAGCGTGGCGGCCGTCGGCGTCAGCGTGACCTGATCGGCGCTTGCCTCGCCTGCTCCGTTGACCACAGCGAGACGAATCGTGCCGTCGTTCTGCGACACCGCGAGCTGAAGATTTTGCCCTGGGGTCAGCGACACCTCGGACATCACGTCCATCGACAGATTGGCGATCGCGATCCGCACCAGATTGTCGGCGAGCACGCTGATGACCCTGGCATCGACGACGCTGCCGGCCTGCAGCACAAGATCGGGCGTCGCCGCATCAGCCACGGCGCTGGCGGCACTGACGGGAACGATCGAGCTTATCGGCGTCGGCATCTCAGGGGTCCAGGGAGTGCTGCTCCCACCCTAAGGTCCCCTCGTAAACCTCTCGTTAAGGACCTTTGGCCGCCGGCGGGTTCACGGCCGCCAGCACCGCCACGGCGGCGTTGAAATCCCTGAGGCGGGTAGCCCGGCGGGCGGCCGCCTCCTCGTCCGCGCCCCACTGGTCGGTGTTCCAGTCCTCGTCGACATGGGCGGCGGCCCAGACCTGGCCGGCGTCACGCACGCCATGGGCCAGCGCCAGCGCCAGCAGCGCCGAGCCGGTCAGGGTCGTCACGATGTGGAGGGCGGCGACCGACCAGGCATCCCCCGGCAGCGCGGCGCGGGCGGCCCGGAGCGCCTCGTCCGGCTGCCTCACGTGCACGATCCCCTCGGACAGGATGAAATGCGCCCCCAGCGCCTCCGCCGCCCAGAACAGCACGGGGTCCCAATGCGCGGCCTCGCGGGCGACCAGCCCCTCGGGGTGGCCGGCGCGATAGAACAGCAGATCGGTCTCGAAATATTTTGCGAGGTCATCGATGACAAGCTCGACGCGATCGACCACGCCCTCGACCACGCTGTTGGCGATCCGCGTCAGCGGCATGGTCACGGGATCGATCGCCTCGCCCTGCGCGGCCCATTCCGCGGCCACGGCATCGGCCAGCCCCCGCGCGGGGATCACCACCTGGCGGGCAGACGGCGTCCGGATCGGCTTGCCGTCGAGCGTGATAGCGAACCCGCCCTCGACCTCGGCGATGCCCACATCCTTGTAGAAGCGCTTGCGCCGCGGCGTCCGCGCGGACGCACGCGCCGATTCCCGCGGATCCGGCGGGGGTTGGCCGGCTGCTTCTTCGAACAATTCGCGCATGTGAGTTTTCGGTCTCCGCCGCTGAATGCAGGCTTTTGAAGTAAGATCGGCTTTTAAGGTAAGATCGGCGGCCGATAAAGCGAGCGGGCATGAGGGAACTTGCGGGCATTGTGGCGGACGTTTTTGGAGCAGTTTCGGAATTGAGAGGCTGGCTTTCGGTCGCAACCACAATCACCGCTGTCATGCGCCGCGCAGGCGGGGCATCCAGTACTCCGCGGCGGATGTGATGAGAGCGAGCTCGCTAAGGCCGGCCTCTGGAATACTGGATCGCCCGCCTTCTTCGCGGGCGATGACTGTGGCTAGCAGCGCTCCCTACTCCTCCGGTGCGTTCTCGATCGGATCGAACCGGCTCGCGTCCAGCCCAAGCAGATTCCACGACTGCTGCATGTGCGGCGGCAGCGGCGCGGTGGCATCGATGACGCCGCCGCGCGGGTGCGGGATGACGATCCGGCGCGCAAGCAGGTGCAGCCGGTTTTGCAGGCCACCCGGCAGCTGCCAGTTCTCGATGTTGAAATATTTGGGATCGCCGACGATGGGATGGCCGATATGCTCCATGTGGGCGCGGAGCTGGTGGGTGCGCCCCGTCACCGGCTTCAGCGACACCCAGGTCAGCTTGTTGCCGGCGGTCTCGACCACCGCGTAGTACGTCACCGCGTGGCTCGCGCCCTCGTCGCCATGCTGGGCGATGCGCATGATGGTGTCGTCCTCGCTCTCCTCCTTCGCAAGGAAAGTCGAGATGCGGCCCTGCTTCGGCTTCGGCAGGCCCGGCACCAGCGCCCAATAGGTCTTCCGTGCCGAGCGCGAGCGGAACGCGCCGGTCAGATGCGAGGCGGCAAAACGCGTCTTGGCGATCAAAAGACAGCCCGACGTTTCCCTATCGATACGGTGCACGAGCCGCGGCTTCTGGCCCTTCGAATCGCGCATCACCTCCAGCATCTGGTCGATGTGCCGCGTCATGCCCGAGCCGCCCTGCACGGCGAGGCCAGCGGGCTTGTTCAGCACGAGGACGTCGTCATCCTCGTAGATCGTCATCTCCTTCAGCGCGGCAAGGGTCTTTTGCGCAGCCTCCGACAACTCGCCCACCGCCTTCGGCGTATCGAGCTTCAGCGGCGGAATGCGGACGCTCTGTCCCTCCTCAAGCCGGTCCTTGCTGTCGACGCGCTTGCCGTCGACGCGCAGCTCGCCTTTGCGGACGACGCGCTGGATGTGGGAGAACGACAGGCCGGGAAAGCGCGCTTCGAGAAAGCGATCGACGCGCATGTTGTTCTCATCGGCCGTCACCTTGACGGTCTGAACCTTGGTCGGCAGCAGCACCTCGACCGGCTTTACCGGCGCGGCCTGCTCCAGCTCCGTTTTGGGCGGACGCCGCTCGGCGCGCTCGCCCGCAAAGCGCGGCGGCTTGGCGCCAAGCTTCCTGCCTGGACGCGGCCCAGCCTTGTTCGCGCTACGCGCCTTGAACGGACGCGATTCCTTGCGCTCGTCGCGCGAGCGGGGCTCTTGATTGGTTCTCTTGATACGGCGGCTCATGGTTGCCTGCGTACCCTAAAAGCCGGCTCCCGTCACGGCGAAATGGCCGATTCTAGCGCGAGCCGCCCCGCTCCTTGCGCAGCTTGGCCCAATAATCCAGCCGCTTGCGGATCTCCCGCTCGAAACCGCGCTCGGGCGGGTCGTAGAAGATCTGGCGGCCCAAGGCTTCCGGGAAGTAGTCCTGGCCGGAGAAGGCGTCGGGGGCGTCGTGGTCGTATTCGTAAGCTGCGCCGTAGCCCTCCGACTTCATCAGCTTGGTCGGCGAGTTCAGGATGTGCTTGGGCGGCAGCAGCGAGCCGGCCTGTTTGGCGACCTGCATCGCCGTGCCGAAAGCGGTATAGACCGCGTTCGATTTCGGCGCGGTGGCGAGATAGACCACGGCCTGCGCGATCGCGAGCTCGCCCTCGGGATGGCCGAGGAAATCGAAGGCGTCCTTGGCGGCATTGGCGATGACGAGCGCCTGCGGATCGGCAAGGCCGATGTCCTCGACCGCCATGCGCACCACGCGACGCGCCAGGAACAGCGGATCCTCGCCGGCGTCTAACATCCGCGCGAGATAGTAGAGTGCGGCATCGGGATCGGAGCCGCGCACCGATTTATGCAGCGCCGAGATCAGATTGTAATGGCCGTCGGCCGACTTGTCGTAGATCGGCGCGCGGCGTTGCAGGATGTCCTGCAACTGCACGGCATTGAAAATCTCGTCCGCCCGCGCCGAGCGCCAGACCTCTTCGGCGAGCGTCAGCGCCGCGCGGCCGTCACCATCGGCCATGCGCACCAGCACGGCGCGCGCCTCTTCATCGAGCGGCAGCTTGCGACCCTCGACCTCCTCGGCATGCGCGAACAGTTTTTCGACCGCGGCGGCATCGAGCGAGCGGAACACCAGCACGCGCGCGCGGGACAGAAG
This sequence comes from Bradyrhizobium sp. S3.3.6, assembly GCF_040546905.1. NCBI lineage: Bacteria > Pseudomonadati > Pseudomonadota > Alphaproteobacteria > Hyphomicrobiales > Nitrobacteraceae > Bradyrhizobium > Bradyrhizobium sp. S3.3.6. The sequence continues at coordinate 237,610 of NZ_JBEPOT010000004.1, forward strand.
CGCCGCATTGAGCTCGAATGACGGGTTTTCGGTGGTAGCGCCGACCATGACGACTGTGCCGTCCTCCATCACCGGCAGAAACGAATCCTGCTGTGCGCGGTTGAAGCGATGCACCTCGTCGACGAACAAGAGCGTACCCTTGCCCATCTCGCGACGGGCACGCGCGGCGTCGAATGCTTTCTTCAAGTCCGCGACGCCGGAGAACACAGCCGAGATCTGCTCGAAATGCAGATCGGTCGCATCCGCCAACAGCCGCGCCACCGTGGTCTTGCCGGTGCCGGGCGGCCCCCAAAACACCAGCGAACCGAGCGTGCGCGTCTCGAGCATGCGCGTCAGCGCGCCGTCGGGGCCGAGGATGTGATCCTGGCCGACGACCTCCGACAGCGCACGCGGCCGCAGCCGGTCCGGCAGCGGATGCGGGGCGTCGTGATCGAGCCCCGCCGCGGCAAAGAGAGTTGGCGTCTCCTGTGGTCGCTTCGGACTCATCCGCCCAGCGTGACGTTGATCTGCTGACCGCCGCGCACCAGCGTGATGCGCCAGAGCCGCTGGCTTACGGCCGCCGCCTTCTCGAGATCGCCGGTCTTGCCGATCTTCTGGTTGTTGACGGCCAGGATGATGTCGCCCTTCTGGAAGCCGACACTCGCCGCCGCGCTGTCGCCGCCGAGATCGGTGATCACGACACCTTCGGTGTCGGCGTCGAGATGCAGCTCATCGGCAAGCGCCGGCGTGATGGTCGAGACCTTGGCGCCCTGGAACGGCGAGCGCGCGGTGAGAACGAGTTCGTTGCGGCCGATATCCGGCGCAGTCTCGAGCGCGATCGCCAGCTTGAGCGGCTTGCCGCCGCGCTGCACGTCGATCTGCGCCGTGCCGCCGAGCGGACGGGTGGCAAAGCGGTAGTCAAACGCGTTGGGATCGTCCACGGCCTGGCCGTCGATCCCGGTGATAAGGTCGGAGGATTTCAACCCCGCCTTGGCTGCAGGACCGTTGGGAACGACGCTTGCGACCAGCGCGCCGGTCGGCGAGCGTAAGCCGAGGCTCTCGGCAATCTCCGGCGTCACCGCCTGCAGCTTCGCACCGAGCCATGGCCGCTTCACCGCCGTGCCGCCGCTCTTGGCGGAGGCGACGACGACGCGCACCATATTGGCGGGGATCGCAAAGCCGATGCCTTGCGAGCCGCCGGAGCGCGAGTAGATCGCGGTGTTGATGCCGGCAAGCCGGCCGTTCATGTCGACCAGCGCGCCGCCGGAATTGCCAGGATTGATCGCGGCGTCGGTCTGGATGAAGAACTGGTAGTCGGTGATACCGACCTGCGTGCGCGCGAGCGCCGAGATGATGCCGTGGGTCACGGTCTGGCCGACGCCGAAGGGGTTGCCGATCGCCATGACGACGTCGCCGACCATCAGCTCATCCGAGTTGGTGAATTCGAGCGCTGGAAACTTTTCCTTGCTATCCTTCAGACGCAGCACCGCGAGATCGCTGCGGGAGTCCTTCAGCACGATCTCCGCCTCGAACTCGCGCTTGTCCGACAGCGACACCCTCACCTGGTCGGCGCCCTCGATGACGTGGACGTTGGTGACGACGAGTCCGGAGGAATCGACGATCACGCCCGAACCCAGCGACCGCTGCACCTGCTCCTGCTGCTGGCCCGGCACGCCGAAGAAGCGGCGGAAGATCGGGTCGTCCAGCAGCGGATTGCGGTTCTGCACCACCTTGGCAGCATAGACGTTGACGACCGCCGGCTGCACCCGCTGCACGATCGGCGCATAGGACAGCCGCAACTCGGCCGGCGACGACGGGACACGACGGTCCTGCGCCGCAGCCGGATAGAAGTGGGCCGAAAAGGCTATGCACAATGCCGTCACGACGGCGGTCCGGTTCGCTCGAAACATTCCTACCTCTTGGAAAAGACGCCGGAATATAGGCGCGTTCGCCCCCCAATAGAAGGGCGCCGGGCGGCAATATTCGGCCCTGTCCCGGTGTGTCCGGCCTGCAAGCCTTCGTGCAAAATCGCAAACCGTCTGGCGCGACAGATTGGCATGACGCGCATCATCCAGCATTCTATGCCGCGGTGGATTCGGTTGCGACGAATTTGCACCAGTGGGAACCACGCAACCGGAGCGTAGCGTCGCGGGGCAGTCATCGATCGTTCTTAGGCTCTCCCGTTACGACTTGGGGAAGATCGTCAAACGATGGAGGCATGACGTGAGCAGGACAAGAATAACAGCCGCGGCGATTGGTCTCGCCGGTGCGCTGGCGGGCTCGCAGGCCCAGGCCCAATCGGCAAGCAACAGCGATCAGGAGATCGCGCTCCTGAAGCAGCAGCTGAAGATGCTGGAGCAGAAGCTCGACAAGCTCCAGAACCAGACTGCCGCGAACACGGCGGCCGCCGCGAAAGCCAGAGCGGAGGCGAAGGCTGAAGCGAAAGCCGAAGCACGCTCCGAGGCGAAGGCCGTCGTGGCCAATGCCAATGCGGCGTTTCCGGTCAAGGGCGCGCCGCCGACAGCCGGCGTGATCGTGACGATGCCGAACAACCGGCCGACCATCTGCACATCCGACGGGGCGAACTGCGTTGCCATCACCGGCCGCGTCCACTGGGATGTCGGCGGCTACGACTATCGTCCCAACACGGCGTCAACCGTCCCGCAGAAGCTCGACAGCGGCGAGAATGTCCGTCGCGCACGCATTGGCCTCGCCGGCAAATTCTTCAACGACTGGAATTTCGCGCTGGTCTACGACTTCGGCGGCTCGTCCGACGGTTTTGGCGGCGCAGCGCCCGGCTCGCTGCCGGGCGGCGGCGTCTCCGGCCTGGAGAATGCCTATCTCAGCTACACCGGCCTGAAGCCGTTCGGCGGCCGGATGGCCATCGAGGCCGGCATCATGGACCTGCCGTACACGTTGGACGAAGCCACGAGCTCCAACGACATCATGTTCATGGAGCGCGCCTCGCCCGGCGTGGTCGCGACCAACATCGCTGCAGGCGACTTCCGCTCCGCGGCGGGCGCGCGCTGGTTCAACGACCAGCTCTGGATCGGCGGCTATGTCACGGGACCGTCGACCGGCGCGATTCATTCCGCCTCGAGCGCGGCACCGGCGGGAACGAGCGAGCAATATGGCGCGGTGGCGCGTATTGCCGGCAACCCGATCAGCGGCAAGGACTACTCGGTGCATATCGGCGCCGACGCGCAATGGCTGATCCAGCCGCCGCGCAATCTCATTGCCAACACGCAGACAGTCACGCTCAGCGACCGTCCGGAATTGCGTCTCGACCCGACGACGCTGGTGTCGACCGGTGCGATTGCCAATGTCTCGGGCGCTCAGGTCTACAGCGTAGAGGCGGCCGCGACCTACGGACCGCTGATCCTCCAGGGCGAGTATTTCTGGTACAATGTCGACCGCACCGCCAATACCGGTGTGCCACTGGTCGGCGCGCCGAGCCTGAAATTCCAGGGCGGTTACGCGCAGGCCGGCTACGTGCTGACGGGCGAGACTCACACCTACAACGCTGCCAACGCCGCTTATAACGGCGTCAAGCCGGCGCATCCGTTCTCGCTCGACGGCGGCGGCTGGGGCGCGTGGGAAATCGCGGGACGCTTCTCGACGATCGACCTCAATGATCAGCTTGCGAGCGCCAACGGCGTCGCGGGTGGGCGCCAGAACGTCTACACGCTTGCGCTCAACTGGTACGTCAACGGTAACATCCGCTTCATGCTCGATTACCTGCATGGCACCGTCTCCAAACAGACGCTGCCGCCGACTGCATTCGCGAATACGGGCTCGAACTTCGACGCCGTGGCAATGCGCACGCAGTTCGCCTTCTGACGCGATCAATTCCGGGGGCGGCGTGGCCGCTCCCGGAAGTTAAGCAGCGCGCTTCGGCTTCTTGACGACGGGCTCGACCTTAGCCGCCGGCGCGCAGGACAGCCGCTCCTGATGGCCCTCACCCCACGCTTTCAGAGTGTCGATCACTGGGCGCAAGCTTTCGCCGAGCTCAGACAGCGTGTATTCCACCCGCGGCGGCACTTCGGCATAGACCTTGCGGATGACAAGCTTGTCCTCCTCCAGCGCGCGAAGCTGTTTTGTCAGCATGCGCTGGGTGATGCCGGGCATCCTGCGACGCAGTTCGCCAAAGCGCTGGGTACCGTTCTGGAGGTGATAGAGGATCACGCCCTTCCACTTGCCGTCGATCAGATCCAGCGTCGCCTCGACCGAGCAGCCGGGACGACGGGTAAAATCTCGTCGTTTCATGCGTGCTTTCCCAATAGTATCCATACAGGGACTATATCCCCGAATTTACAGTACTTGCCAAATGGGAGCCAGGGCGACAGTTAGAGCGGCAGGCGAATACGCCATCTGATGGAGACAAGCCATGAAGGCCGTCGGCTACAAGAAATCGCTTCCGATCGAGGATCAGGACGCGCTGATCGATTTCGAGACCACCAAACCGGAACCGAAGGGGCGCGACATCCGCGTCACGGTGAAGGCGATCTCGGCTAATCCGGTCGACTACAAGGTGCGCAAACGCGCCGCCCCGCCCGAGGGCGAGACCAAGATTTTGGGCTTCGACGCGGCGGGCGTGGTCGATGCCGTCGGGCCCGACGTCACGCTGTTCAAGCCGGGCGACGAGGTGTTTTACGCGGGCTCGATCCAGCGCCAGGGCACCAACTCCGAATTCCATCTGGTCGACGAGCGCATTGTCGGCAACAAGCCGAAGTCGCTCTCGTTCGCGCAGGCCGCCGCCCTTCCCCTCACCTCCATCACCGCCTGGGAATTGCTGTTCGACCGCCTCGGCGCCGTGCCCGGCAAGAGCGTCGATCCGCGCACGCTGCTGATCACCGGCGGCGCCGGCGGTGTCGGCTCGATCCTTGTCCAGCTCGCCCGCCTCACCGGCCTCACCGTGGTTGCGACCGCAACACGGCCGGAGTCGCAGAAATGGTGCCTCGATCTTGGCGCACATGCGGTGATCGACCACGGCAAGCCGATGAAGGAGCAGATCGAGAAGCTGAAGCTGCCGCCGGTCGCTCTAGTGGCGAGCCTCACCTTCACCGAGCAGCACTACAAATCGATCGCCGAATTCATGGCGCCGCAGGGCAAGTTTGGCCTGATCGACGATCCCGCGGAGTTCACCGTGAGCGCATTCAAAGGCAAGGCGATCTCGGTGCACTGGGAATCGATGTTCACGCGCTCCTCATTCCAGACGCCTGACATGATCGCGCAGCATCATCTGCTCAACGACGTCGCCGACCTCATCGACAAGGGCGTCTTGCGCACCACGCTCGACCAGACCTTTGGCACGATCAACGCGGCCAACCTCAAGCGCGCGCATGCGCTGCTCGAGAGCGGCAAGTCGCGCGGCAAGATCGTGCTGGAGGGGTGGTAAGCAACCACGACGTCGGTGCGTAGGGTGGGCAACAAGTCGCTTTGCCACCCTACGATTTCACGGTCAGGCCACTATCCGCGACAAGGCCGACAACAGCCGGTCGATCTGCTCATCCGTGCCGACGGTGATCCGCAAAAAATCCGAGATGCGGGGAGCTGTAAAGTGGCGAACGATCACCGCCCGCTCCCGCAGCGCTGCCGCGAGCACGGCACCCTCATGGGCGGGATGGCGCGCGAAGACGAAGTTGGCCAGGGACGGCAGCACCTCGAAGCCAGCTCGCTTCAGTCCGCGGGTCAGCCGCTCCCTGCCCTCGATCACGCGAACGCGGCCCTGCTGGAAATAGGCTTCGTCCTCCAGCGAGGCGATGGCGCCGGCCTGAGCGGGCCGGCCGAGCGGATAGGAATTGAAGCTGTCCTTCACGCGTGTCAGCCCATCGATCAGATCGGCATCGCCGATCGCATATCCCACCCGAAGCCCTGCCAGCGCGCGCGACTTGGACATGGTCTGCACGACCAGGAGATTCCGATGGGACGCAACCAGCGGAATCGCGGTCTCGGCGCCGAAATCGACATAGGCCTCGTCGACGACGACAGGCACATCCGGATGCTGCTCCAGCAGTGTCTCGATCTCGGCGCGAGGCAGCGCGATCCCCGTCGGCGCGTTCGGATTTGGGACGATGATCGCGCCGGCCGGCCGACGGTAATCTGCGATGCGGATCTGCATGGCCTGGTCGAGCGGCACGGTCTCGTAGGCGATGCCGAACAGCCGGCAGTAGACCGGGTAGAAACTGTAGGTGATCTCGGGAAACAGCAGCGGGGCATCATGCTTCAGCAGGGCGACGAAGGCATGGGCCAGCACCTCGTCCGAGCCGTTGCCGACGAACACCTGCTCGGGTCTCACACCATGATAGGTGGCCAGGGCGGCCCGCAGCGCGGTCGCCTGCGGGTCCGGATAAAGACGCAGGGTATCGGCTGCCGAGTCGCGGATCGCCTCCAGCGCACGCGGAGAGGGACCGAGCGGGTTTTCATTGGTGTTCAGCTTGACCAGGTCCGCGATGCGAGGCTGTTCGCCCGGCACGTAGGGCTTCAAATCATGCGTCAAGCTGCTCCAGAAACGGCTCATCTTGCTTCCCCCTCACGCGGACGCGTCGCCCGCACGACGAAGCCTTTGGCGAGCGCGTGATAGATACCCTCCTCGCAGATCATCCGCGAGACGAAATGCGCGATCAGCGCGGCCGCCATCAACGGCACGACCATGCCGTGATTGTCCGTCATCTCGGTCACGATCACGAAGGCGGTGATCGGCGCCTGCACGACGCCGGCGAAATACGAGACCATGCCGAGCAGCATGATCGCACCGAGCGGCGCGTCGTGGAACAACGCGGCGATATTGCTGCCGATCCCGGCGCCGACGGCGAGCGACGGCGAAAAGATGCCGCCCGGTATACCGCTGATCGCGGCAAAGGTGGTGGCCAGGAGCTTGAGAACCCCAAAGTCTCGCGGCAGCGGCGTGCCGTGATCCAGCGCCTCCCTCACCTGCACATAACCCGTGCCATAGATCGTGTCGCCCGACATCAGGCCGCAAATCGCGACAGCGAGGCCGCAAGCAAATGCAAACCAGAGCGGGTGGCCCTTGATCGCGCGTCCGAGCGGGTTCTTGAAACCGCGCGCCATGGCGATGACAACGCGGCTGAACAGGCCGCCCGCGAGGCCGCCGACCACGCCGCAAAGCGGAACGGCCAGCCAGTCGGCGCCACGCGCCAGCGACATCGCGCTGCTGCCGAAATAGGCGTAATTACCTGATAGAGCGAGCGACGTCAGGCCGGCCGCGATGACGGCTGCAATGATGAGGCTGGATGTACGGGTCTCAAAAGCGCGGCTCATCTCCTCGATGCCGAAGACGATTCCCGCAAGCGGCGTGTTGAAGGCCGCGGCCACGCCGGCGGCGGCACCCGCCAGAATCAGCCCGGGCTGGCGGCGTGGCGAGACCCGGCCGAGCGCGAACATGATGGAAGCGCCGACCTGAACGGTCGGCCCTTCCCGCCCCACGGAGCCGCCGCACAGGAGCCCGAACAGGGTGAGGATCATCTTGCCGATCGCGATCCGGATCGAGACCAGGCTCTCGCGCGCCGCCTGATCGGTCAGATGCCGCGCGGCGATCGCCTGCGGAATGCCGCTGCCCTGCGCGTTCGGGAATAGACGGATGGTCAGATAGGCCGATAGCATAAAGCCAAGCGGCGTCACCGCCAGTACGGCATAGCGCGACTTGGCCAGAAGGAGCACAAAGGCGTGCTGGGCGAGATCGGCAAGCTGCGCCAGCGCCACCGCCGCAGCGCCGACGGCGATCCCGCCAAGCAGAAAGATCGCCCGCCGCTGCCATCGCGCGGATGTCAGCCTGAACAGGCGTTTGTGGCGGGTCGAGAGGGGCCAGAGCATGTAACCCCGTTTTAGCCGGTCGCGCTCCGAATTGAAGCGGCAAGTGGGCAGACCAGCTAGGCCGGGATCACGCCCTCGACGAACAACAGTCGCCGCTCCAGCGCCGTCTGCCGCAGCTTCAGCGCCGCGGCATATTCCGGCGAGGCGTACCATTCGCGCGCGCGGGCCATCGAGGGAAACTCCACGATGATGATGGTCTTGGGCGGCGGGCCGCCCTCCAGCACTTCGGCCGGACCGCCGCGGACGAGATAGCACCCGCCATATTGCGCGATGGTTTGGGCCGCGAGCGTGCGATAGACCTCCATAGCAGCCTGATCGCGTACCTCCACCTCGGAGATCACATAGGCCGACACAGGCGGGCCTCACGCGATGGTGTTGACGATGCCGCCTTCCGCGCGCAGCGCCGCGCCATTGGTTGCGGATGCCTCCTTCGAGGCGACATAGACCACCATGTTGGCGATCTCGTCGACGCTGGCGAAGCGCTGGAGCAGCGAGCTCGGGCGATGCTGCTTGACGAAATTGGCCGCGGCTTCGTCGACCGACTGACCGTTCTGCTTGGCGAGATCCTTCACGAAGGTCGCGACGCCTTCCGACATGGTCGGACCCGGCAGCACGGAATTGACGGTGACGCCGGTGCCGCGGGTGAGCTGCGCGAGACCCCGCGCGACCGAGAGCTGCGCGGTCTTGGTCGTGCCGTAGTGGATCATCTCGACGGGAATGTTGAGCCCGGATTCCGAGGAGATGAAGACGATGCGGCCCCAGTTGCGCTTAAGCATTCCCTTCAGGTAAGCGCGCGACAGGCGAATGCCGCTCATGACGTTGACCTCGAAGAAGCGGCTCCAGTCCTCGTCCGGAATCTCGAAAAAGTCCTTTGGCTCGAAGATGCCGGCATTGTTGACGAGAATGTCGACCTCGGGCAGTGCCGCCACAAGCGCCTTGCAGCCCGAAGCGGTCGAGACGTCAGCGGCGATGCCGCGCACCTTGGCACCCGTCCCTTCCAGCTTGCGCACGGCCGCATCGACCTTGTCCTGGCCGCGCCCGTTGATCACCACGCTCGCGCCCGAGCCGGCGAGGCCCTTGGCGATGGCATGGCCGATGCCGGCGGTCGAGCCGGTCACGAGGGCGGTCTTTCCGGAAAGGTCGATGTTCATGCGTCGTCTCCGTTGATGTTGGAGCGGATATCGTGCGCTGCTCTGGCGGGTGCAATCGCCGCTCACCGATGCGTGAGGATCTATCGCCGCAAGGACGCGCTTGTAGGGTGGGCAATGCGTAGCGTGCCCACCATGTCAGCACGGCGTGCGGATGGAATGGTGGGCACGGCGCGCGAAGAGCGCACCTTTGCCCACCCTACCGCTCACGTCATAAAAAAGCGGCGCCCGAAGGCGCCGCTGTCTCGAAACTCAGTACCGGCCGGCTTACGCCGCCTCGGCTTCCTTCGCCTGCACCGGACCGGAGTCCTGGCCCTTGGCATCGACGTCGCGGTCGACGAACTCGATCACGGCCATCGGCGCGTTGTCGCCATAGCGGAAGCCCGCCTTGATGATGCGGGTATAGCCGCCCTGGCGATCCTTGTAGCGGGGCGCCAGCACGTCGAACAGCTTCCTGACCTGGTCCTTGTCGCGCATCTCGGAGATGGCCTGGCGGCGCAGCGACAGCCCGCCCTTCTTGCCGAGTGTGACGAGCTTCTCGACGATCGGACGAAGCTCCTTGGCCTTGGGCAGCGTGGTGACGATCTGCTCGTGCTTGATCAGCGCGGCGCACATGTTCGCGAACATCGCGCGGCGATGCTCGGCGGTGCGGTTGAGCTTCCGATGAACCTTGCCGTGACGCATATGTCTATTCCTTAACGTATGAACTGCCGCGACGGTTCGTCGGACATGTTGCTCAGGTGGGCTGCCTGCGTTCGCCCGTGGTGGTGAGTAGCGAATGGCGAGTAGCGAATTGTTTCCATTCGCAATTCGCCATTCCCTATTCGCCTAGTAGTGATCCTCGAAGCGCTTGGCGAGCTCGTCGATGTTCTCCGGCGGCCAGCCCGGCACTTCCATGCCGAGGTGCAGACCCATCTGGGCCAGCACTTCCTTGATCTCGTTCAGCGACTTGCGGCCGAAATTCGGGGTACGGAGCATCTCCGCTTCCGACTTCTGCACGAGGTCGCCGATGTAGACGATGTTGTCGTTCTTCAAGCAGTTGGCCGAACGCACCGACAGCTCGAGCTCGTCCACCTTCTTGAGGAAGGCCGGGTTGAAGGCGAGGTCCGGGATGATCTCCTGGGCGACTTCCTTGCGCGGCTCCTCGAAGTTGACGAACACGTTGAGCTGATCCTGCAGGATGCGGGCGGCGTAAGCCACCGAGTCATCCGGCGTCAGCGCGCCGTTGGTCTCGATCGTCATGGTCAGCTTGTCGTAGTCGAGGATCTGGCCCTCACGGGTATTCTCGACCTTGTAGGAGACCTTGCGGACCGGCGAGTACAGGCTGTCGACCGGAATCAGGCCGATCGGAGCATCCTCGGGACGGTTGCGCTCGGCGGGCACGTAGCCCTTGCCGGTGGCAACCGTGAACTCCATGCGGATCTCGGCGCCCTCGTCGAGCGTGCAGATCTGCAAGTCGGGATTGAGCACGACGACGTCGCCGACGGTCTGGATGTCACCGGCAGTGACAGCGCCCGGGCCCTGCTTCTTCACGACCATGCGCTTGGGGCCTTCGCCCTGCATCCTGATCGCGATATCCTTGATGTTCAGCACGATGTCGGTGACGTCCTCGCGGACGCCGGCGATCGAGGAGAACTCGTGCAGCACGCCGTCGATGTGCACCGACTGCACCGCCGCGCCCTGGAGCGAGGAGAGCAGGATGCGGCGCAGCGCGTTGCCGAGCGTCTGGCCGAAACCGCGCTCGAGCGGCTCGGCGACGATGGTCGCGAAACGGGAGGAATCGCTGCCGGGCTGAATCTGGAGCTTGTTCGGCCGAATCAGTTCTTGCCAATTTTTCTGGATCGTCACTGTTTCACCCATACAGGCCAGTCGATTTGAAAATTCAAATACTGGCGTTGGAGAAAGGCCGCAGATCAAACCCGCGGCTTCTTAAAAAAAGCATCGCGGGCGACGATGCGCCCGCAACTTCGTATCAGACGCGCCGACGCTTGCGCGGACGGCAGCCGTTGTGCGGGATCGTGGTCACGTCGCGGATCGAGGTGACGGTGAAGCCAGCAGCCTGCAGCGCGCGGAGCGCCGACTCACGGCCCGAACCGGGACCGGCGACTTCGACTTCCAGCGTGCGCATGCCGTGTTCCTGCGCCTTCTTCGACACGTCTTCGGCGGCAACCTGCGCGGCATACGGGGTCGACTTGCGCGAGCCCTTGAAGCCCATGGTGCCGGCGGAAGACCAGGCAATCGTGTTGCCCTGTGCGTCGGTGATGGTGATGGTCGTGTTGTTGAACGACGAGTTCACGTGCGCGACGCCGGAGGCGATGTTCTTGCGCTCACGACGACGAACGCGGGTGGCTTCCTTGCCCATAGACTACCTTTCCTGGAGATCTCAAACGCCGCCGTAATGCCAGCGGCTACACCTGTGGAGGCGAATGGTGAGTAGCGAATGGCGAATAGGGACCCTCCCCACTCGCCATTCGCCAAACCCTATTCGCCAGTTTACTTCTTCTTGCCGGCGATGGCCTTGGCCGGACCCTTGCGCGTACGCGCATTGGTGTGGGTCCGCTGACCGCGCACCGGCAGACCGCGACGATGACGCAGGCCGCGATAGCAGCCGAGGTCCATCAGACGCTTGATGTTGATGCCGACCTCACGACGCAGATCGCCCTCGACGAGATAGTCGCGGTCGATCACTTCGCGGATCTGGAGCACTTCAGCGTCGCTGAGCTGATTGACACGACGATCCGCGGGGATCTTCACCTTCTCCACGATCTCGCCAGCGATCTTCTCGCCGATGCCATGGATGTACTGAAGCGCGATCAGCACGCGCTTGTTGGTCGGAATGTTCACGCCGGCAATACGGGCCACGGCCTTCTCCTGTTGCCGATCCCTCGTCAGGAATCGGGCTTTAAGTGCTTGTGTTTCTCGGGCAGGTGTTCACAAACGCGAACACGACGCCCACCCCTAGTCTTCCTGGGGCCCGGCATCGTTTGAAACTATCCGACTTGGATGCGGGGCTTATTAAGGGATTCAGGGGGCTTTCGTCAACTGCCGCTAGCGTTTGGCTCGCTTTTTCGTGACCTTTTTTGGACTCTTCTTCGAACCTTTCTTGACGGCCTTTTTGGCGGCCTTTTTGACCGTTTTCTTGGCTGTCTTCTTGGCCGCCTTCTTGGCGCCCTTCACGGCCTTCTCGGCGGATTTAGCCGATTTGGCAGCCTTTTTGCCGGTTTTCGTCGGCTTTTGGGCTGCTTTCTTGGCTACCTTGGCCTTCTTCGCCCCCGTCTTGGCGGGTGCCGCCTTGGCCGCGCTGCGCGCATAGCTCTTGCCATGGGATTTGGGTTCGACCGCGCCGAGCGCCAGGAGCTGGCGGTGGATGGCGCGGGTGACCTCGTCGATGGCCATCATGCCGTCGATGGTGGAGAGCTTCCGACGCTCGGAATAGTAGTGAATCAGCGGTTCCGTCTGGCTGCGGTAGCTCGCTAACCGTTTGGTCAGCACCTCCGGGGTGTCGTCGACCCGGACCTCCTCCCCGCGCTCCCGCATCTGGGCGACGCGGGTCTCGACGCGGCTCAGCAGCGCGCTCTCGTTGACGCGGAGCTCGATCACCGCATCAAGCTTCATGTGCTTGTGCTTGAGAAGCTCGTCCAGCGCCTCGGCCTGCGGCACGGTGCGCGGGAAACCATCGAGGATGAAACCGTGCCTCGCGTCCGGCTGATCGATGCGGTCGGAGATTATTCCAACCACGACATCGTCGGGCACGAGCCCGCCGCTGGCCATGATCTCCTTGGCCTTCAGTCCGACAGGCGTTCCGGCTGCAACGGCTGCACGCAACATCTCACCGGTCGAGAGCTGGACGATGCCATAGCGCTGCACCAGCAGTTGCGCCTGGGTCCCCTTGCCCGATCCCGGCGGTCCCAGCAGGATAATTCTCATCGGCGTACGCCCCCCCGATTGGTGAGCGATACGTCGCGCACCTGTGTTTGAAGTTTGACAACAGTGCAAACCATAATCGGCGCCGCACCGCTACCCATATCATAGGGGAGCAAATGCCCGGACGCCAAGAACGCCTTTGAAATCAGTGATTGCGCTGCAGTGAGAGCAGCTCTGCCGATGCGACCGAATGACTGGCTGATCACCTCGGCGGGCGCCGCGCGTGACTCGCGCGGCGAATCGGCAGCACAGGCGTGCTGCCTCGAGAGGACGCGGCTTAGCGGCGGCGACCCCGGAGCTTCGACTTGCGGATCAGGCCCTCATACTGATGAGCCAGCAGATAGCCCTGCACCTGCGCAACCGTGTCCATGGTGACACTGACGACGATCAGCAGCGAGGTGCCGCCGAAGTAGAACGGCACCGAGGCGTAGGAGATCAGGATTTCCGGGATCAAGCAGACGATCGCCAGATAGATCGCACCGAGCACCGTGACGCGCGACAGCACATAGTCGATATATTCCGCGGTGCGCTCGCCCGGACGGATGCCCGGGATGAAGCCGCCATGCTTCTTCAGATTGTCCGCGGTCTCGGTCGGGTTGAACACGATAGCGGTGTAGAAGAAGGCGAAGAACACGATCAGCGCGAGATAGAGAATCAGGAACAGCGGACGGCCGTGGCCGAGCTGGGTCGTGATCCACTGGAACCATTCCGGCCCACTGCCCGCGTTGAAGTTCGCAACCGTGGTCGGCAGCAACAGCAGCGAGGACGCGAAGATCGGCGGGATCACGCCGGAGGTGTTGAGCTTGAGCGGCAGATGCGAGGACTGCCCCTCGAACATCTTGTTGCCGACCTGGCGCTTCGGATACTGGATCAGAAGCCGGCGCTGGGCGCGCTCCATGAACACGATGAAGGCGATCACGGCGACCGCCATCACGATCACGACCAGGATCAGGCCGGTCGACATCGCGCCCTGACGGCCGAGCTCGAGCATGTTGGCGAGCGCCGAGGGCAGTTCGGCGACGATGCCGGCGAGGATGATCAGCGAAATGCCGTTACCGATGCCGCGCGAGGTGATCTGCTCCCCCAGCCACATCAGGAACATGGTGCCACCGGTCAGCGTGATCGCGGTGGACAGACGGAAGAACATGCCGGGATCGCTGACGACATTGCCGGCACCCTCGAGGCCGACCGCAATGCCATAGGACTGGAACGCGGCCAGGATCACGGTCAGATAGCGGGTGTACTGGTTCAGCAGTTTGCGGCCGGACTCACCTTCCTTCTTCAGCGCCTCGAGCTGCGGCGAAACGGTGGTCAGAAGCTGGATGATGATCGAGGCCGAGATGTACGGCATGATGTTCAGCGCGAAGATCGCCATGCGGTGGATGCCGCCGCCGGCGAACATGTTGAACATGCCGAGGATGCCGCCGGCTTGCGACTTGAACACCTGCTCCCAGATGTTGGGATCGATGCCGGGCAGCGGGATGTAGGTCCCGAGCCGATAAACGAGCAGCGCACCCAGGGTGAACCAGATGCGCTTCTTCAGCTCGTCGGCCTTGGCAAACGCGCCGAAATTGAGGTTGGCTGCCAGTTGTTCCGCTGCTGAGGCCATATTGGACTTTCTCCCGCCGCCTTTTGCGCCGTCATACCCGCGGCCGGGCTATTTTAGCGGACGCCGGACATTATCTGGGGCTTCGGCTTCGATAAGTCCATCGTTCCGCATGCGCAAAGGCCCGCGAGGCGCAGGCCAATGACGCAGTTGTTACGCCGCCTCGCCCTCTTCCTTGGCAGGAGCCAGGATCTTCACCGAACCGCCGGCCTTCTCGACCGCTTCAATCGCGGTCTTCGAGGCGCCATGCACTTCGATGTTCAGCTTGGCCTTGAGCTCGCCGCGGCCGAGCAGCCGCAGGCCGCCCTTGGCGCGGCGCAGCACGCCGGCCTTCACCAGGGCCTCGACGTTCACGACGCTACCGGTGTCGAGCTTCTTGGCATCGACCGCATCCTGGAGCCGGTCGAGATTGATCTCGGCGTACTCGACGCGGAAGATGTTGTTGAAGCCGCGCTTGGGCAGACGGCGATGCATCGGCATCTGGCCGCCTTCGAAACCTTTGATGCGCACGCCCGAACGCGCGGTCTGGCCTTTGCCGCCGCGGCCGGACTGCTTGCCCTTGCCCGAACCGATGCCACGGCCGACGCGCATACGCTTCTTGCGCGAGCCGGCATTGTCGGCGATATCGCTGAGCTTCATCGCCCTGCTCCTTGTGTTTTGCGCATGATCTGGCCCGAAAACCGGTATCCACTTTTCGGGATCATGCGCGCAATTTTACTTCTCGTCGACGATGCGAACGAGATGGTGAACCTTTTCGATCATGCCGCGGATCGCCGGGGTATCCGGCAGTTCGCTGGTGCGGCCGATCTTGTTGAGCTTGAGCCCGATCAGCGTCGAACGCTGCGAGTGATGGCGGCGGATCGCGCTGCCGGTCTGCTCAACTTTGATCGTCTTTGCGGCCTTGGCCATCGTGGTCTACTCCGAAAAGCGTTCGTTAGTCCGCAGCCGCCTCGGCATCGCCGCCGACGCGACGACCCTGGAGGGTGGACACCTTGATGTTGCGGCGCGCCGCGACCGAACGCGGGCTGTCCTGGTGCTTCAGCGCATCGAAGGTCGCGCGAACCATGTTGTACGGGTTCGACGATCCGATCGACTTCGCCACCACGTCCTGGACGCCGAGCGTCTCGAACACGGCGCGCATCGGACCGCCGGCGATGATGCCGGTACCGGCCGGAGCAGCACGCAGATAGACACGGCCCGCGCCATGACGGCCGGCGATGTCGTGATGCAGCGTACGGCCCTCGCGCAGCGACACGCGGGTCAGGTTGCGCTTGGCGGATTCCGTTGCCTTGCGGATCGCCTCAGGCACTTCGCGCGCCTTGCCGTGACCGAAGCCGGCACGGCCCTTCTGGTCGCCGATCACGACCAGCGCGGCGAAACCGAAGCGCTTGCCGCCCTTGACGACCTTGGCCACGCGGTTGATGTGGACGAGCTTGTCGACGAACTCGCTGTCGCGCTCCTCGCGCTGCTGACGGTCACGTCCGCCGCGTTGATCGCGTCCACCACGTTGTTCGCGTTCTGCCATTTTTCCAATCCTTCAGAGGCTTACGCCTCAATCCTCAAATTCTGTTAGAAGCTCAGCCCACTCTCACGCGCAGCGTCGGCCAATGCCTTGACGCGCCCGTGGTAGAGATAGCTGCCGCGATCGAACACGACTTCCTTGACGCCCTTCTCGGCGGCGCGCTCGGCCAGCAACTTGCCGACCGCCTTCGCCGCATCGATGTCGGCGCCGGTCTTGCCGCCGTCGCGCATCGACTTCTCGAGCGACGAGGCAGAGGCCAGCGTCTCGCCCTTCAGGTCGTCGATGACCTGGGCATAGATGTGCTTGGACGAGCGGAACACCGACAGACGCGGGCGGCCAGCACCGGAGCGGCGCAGCTTCAGCCGCACACTCCGCTTGCGCCGGGCATTTGTAACCTTGGCTTTGGACATGACCGGCTCCGTTACTTCTTCTTGCCTTCCTTGCGGAAGATGAATTCGCCAACATACTTCACGCCCTTACCCTTGTAGGGCTCCGGCGGACGATAAGAGCGGATCTCGGCGGCGACCTGGCCGACGCGCTGGATGTCGCTGCCCGTCACCGTGATCTCGGTCGGCTTCGGCACGGTGATCGTGATCCCTTCCGGGATCGCATAGACCACGTCGTGGCTGTAACCGAGCGCGAGCTGCAGGTTCTTGCCCTGCATCGCGGCGCGATAACCGACGCCGGTGATTTCGAGCTTCTTCTCGAAGCCCTTGGTGACGCCTTCGACCAGATTCGCGACCTGGGCGCGAGCGGTGCCATACAAGGCGCGCGCGCGATTGGTCTCGACCCGCGGGTTCACCTTGATCTGGCCGCTCTCGAGCTTCACCTCGACGTCGTCATGGACGACGAACTGAAGCTGGCCCTTCGGCCCCTTCATCTTGACGGTCTGCCCGTCCACGGTCGCGGTCACACCGGACGGCACCGCAACAGGCCTTTTGCCAACACGTGACATGGATCAAAAATCCTTCTCAGAACACCGTGAAGAGGACTTCACCGCCCACGTTCGCTTCACGCGCACTGTGGTCGGCCATGATCCCCTTCGGCGTCGACAACACCGAAATACCGAGTCCGTTATTGACCCGCGGCAGGTTCTTCACCGAGGCGTAAACACGACGCCCGGGCTTGGAGACACGTTCGATCTCGCGGATGACGGGCTCGCCGTCGAAATACTTCAGCTCGATCTCGATCTCGCTGCGGCCCGAGGAGTGCTCGAGCGTGGCGTAACCGCGGATGTAGCCCTCGCTCTTGAGCACTTCGAGGACGTTCTCGCGCATCTTCGAGCCGGGCGTGGAGACCTTGCTCTTGGCACGCATCTGCGCGTTGCGGATGCGGGTGATCAGATCGCTGATTGGATCGTGCGTAGACATCTAAACGACCCTCCTTACCAGCTCGACTTCACGAGGCCCGGGACCATGCCCTTGGAGCCAAGGTCGCGCAGCGCGATACGGGACAGCTTGTTCTTGCGGTAGTTCGAGCGCGGGCGGCCCGACAGCTCGCAACGCAGACGGATGCGGGTGGCCGACGAATTGCGCGGCATTTCCGCCAGCTTCAGGGTCGCGGCGAACCGCTCTTCCATCGGCAGCGTCTTGTCGGCGATGATCGCCTTCAACCGCTCGCGCTTCGGGGCGGCGTTCTTCACCATCCGCTTGCGCCGGTTGTTCTTCTCGACTGAACTCTTCTTTGCCATGCTTGGCTCCTGGGTATCCGCGTTTGAGAGGCTTTAGGTCAGCGTCTCACTGCCGGAACGGGAAATTGAAAGCGGTCAACAAGGCCCTCGCCTCCTCGTCGGTCTTGGCCGTGGTGCAGACGGTGATGTCCATACCGCGGGCTTCCGAGACCTTGTCGAAGTCGATCTCGGGGAAAATGATGTGCTCCTTGATGCCGAGCGAGTAGTTGCCGCGACCGTCAAAGCTCTTCGGGTTCAGGCCGCGGAAGTCGCGGACGCGCGGCAGCGCGACCGTCACTAGGCGATCGATGAACTCGTACATGCGAGCCTTGCGCAGCGTGACCTTGCAGCCGATCGGCTGGTTCTCACGCAGCTTGAAGGTCGCGATCGCGATACGCGAGTAGGTCACGATCGCCTTCTGGCCGGCGATCTGGGTCAGCTCGGCAGCGGCGGTCTCGGCCTTCTTGCGGTCGTTGACGGAATCGCCAACGCCCATGTTCAGCACGATCTTGTCCAGACGCGGAACCTGCATCACGTTCTCATAACCGAACTTCTCGGTCATCTCCGTGCGGATCTTCGCATCGTATTCCGCGCGCAGGCGCGGCGTGTAAGCGGCCTCAGCCATCGATCTCAGCTCCCGAGCGCTTGGCGATGCGGACTTTCTTGCCGTCCGCCAGAATCTTGAATCCGACGCGGGTCGGCTTTCCATCCTTGCCGACATACGCGATGTTGGACAGTTGGACCGGCGCCTCTTTTGAGATGATGCCGCCCTCCTGGGCCTGCGTCTGCTTCTGGTGACGCTTGACCATGTTGATGCCGCGCACCAGCGCGGTGCCGGCGTCGGGACGCACCTCGAACACTTCGCCGGTGCGACCCTTGTCGCGGCCGGTCAGCATGACGACCTTGTCGCCCTTGCGGATCTTCGCAGCCATCACAGCACCTCCGGCGCGAGCGAGATGATCTTCATGTGGTTCTTGCCACGCAGCTCGCGCGGCACGGGCCCGAAGATGCGGGTGCCGATCGGCTCGGACTGGTTGTTGATCAGGACGGCGGCGTTGCGGTCGAAGCGGATGACCGAGCCGTCGGCGCGGCGGATGTCCTTGCGGACACGCACCACGACGGCCTTCATCACGTCGCCCTTCTTCACCTTGCCACGCGGAATCGCTTCCTTGATCGAGACGACAATGATGTCGCCGATCGTGGCGTAGCGGCGCTTCGAGCCCCCGAGCACCTTGATACACATGACACGGCGTGCGCCAGAATTATCGGCCACGTCGAGGTTGGTCTGCATCTGAATCATTGATGCACCTCGTCCTCTTCTCTTTGCGCCAGCCTAGCCGGCGCTCAACATTTCCCTGAAGTCAGTCGGCCAAGGCCAACAGATCAGGCGCTTTTCTTGTGCTCGCCCCGGATCACGATCCAGGACTTCAACTTCGAGATCGGCTTCGATTCCTCGATCCAAACCATATCGCCCGGCTTGAACTCGTTGTTCTCGTCGTGCGCGTGGTAGTTCTTCGAACGGCGGATCGTCTTCTTGTAGATCGGGTGCGTGAAGCGGCGATCGACGCGCACCACGACGGTCTTGGCAGTCTTGTCGCTGACGACCACGCCTTGCAAAGTACGTTTCGGCATATCCGTTAGCCCCTTACTTCTTCTTCGCGCGCTGCGCGGCGACGGTCTTGATCCGGGCGATGTCACGACGGGCCTCGCGCAGGCGCGAGGTGTTCTCGAGCTGCCCGGTGGCACGCTGGAAGCGCAGGTTGAAGCGCTCCTTCTTCAGGTTCAGGACGGCGTCGTCCTGCTGGTCGGGGCTCATCGCGCGGATGTCTTCGATCTTCATCTGGGCCATGGCCATTACTCCGCAATGCGCTCGACGAAGCGCGTCTTGATCGGCAGCTTGGCGGCCGCCAGCGTCAGCGCCTCACGCGCCGTCTGGGTGTTGACGCCGTCGATCTCGAACAGCACCCGGCCCGGCTTGACACGCGCGACCCACAATTCCGGCGCACCTTTGCCGGAGCCCATGCGGACTTCGGCGGGCTTCTTCGACACCGGAACGTCGGGGAACACCCGGATCCAGACCCGACCGGCACGCTTCATGTGGCGGGTCAGCGCGCGGCGGGCGGCTTCAATCTGACGCGCGGTGACGCGCTCAGGCTCGGTCGCCTTCAGGCCGAACTGGCCGAACGCCAACGTCGCGCCCGAAGTCGCAACGCCGTGAATGCGGCCCTTATGCGCCTTCCGGAACTTCGTTTTCTTAGGTTGCATCATGGCTTCAAGCCCTCAAATTCTCTGTGCTGGCGTCAGGCCGCAGCGTGGTCACGGCGCTGACGGCCGCCACGATCACCACCGCCGCCCGTCTCGCCTTCGGCCATTCTCTTGTCCTGGGCCATCGGATCGTGCTCGAGGATCTCGCCCTTGAAGATCCAGACCTTGACGCCGCAGGTGCCGAAGGTCGTGAACGCGGTCGCAACGCCGTAGTCGATGTCGGCACGCAGCGTGTGCAGCGGCACGCGACCTTCGCGGTACCACTCCATGCGCGCGATTTCCGCACCGCCCAGACGACCCGAGCAGTTGATGCGGATGCCCTCCGCGCCGAGACGCATCGCCGACTGAACGGCGCGCTTCATGGCGCGGCGGAACGCCACGCGGCGCTCGAGCTGCTGCGCGATCGACTCGGCCACCAGCGTCGCATCGAGCTCCGGCTTGCGGATTTCGACGATGTTGATGACGACGTCGGACGAGGTGATGTCCGCGACCTTCTTGCGAAGCTTGTCGATGTCGGCGCCCTTCTTGCCGATCACCACGCCCGGACGGGCCGAGTGAATGGTGACGCGGCACTTCTTGTGCGGACGCTCGATCACAATGCGGGCGACGGCCGCCTGCTTGAGCTCCTTGTGCAGGATCTCGCGGATCTTGACGTCCTCGTGCAGCAGCTTGCCGTATTCCTGCTTGCCGGCGAACCAGCGGGAATCCCAGGTCCGGTTGATGCCGAGACGCAGACCGATCGGATTGATCTTTTGACCCATCGTTTTCTCCTGCGACCCTTAAGCCGCTGCTGCTTCGGCTTCGACCTGACGAACAATGATCGTCAGCTGCGAAAATGGTTTGTAGACACGGCCCGAGCGGCCACGGCCGCGGGCTGCAAAGCGCTTCATCACGAGGCCGTTGCCGACGAAGGCCTGCGCCACGACGAGATCGTCGACGTCGAGGTCGTGGTTATTCTCGGCATTGGCGATAGCCGATTCCAGGCACTTCTTCACGTCAACCGCGATCCGCTTGCGCGAAAACTGCAGGTCGGCGAGCGCAGCGGAAGCCTTCCGGCCGCGAATGAGCTGGGCGACCAGGTTGAGCTTCTGCGGGCTCACCCGCAGCATCCGGGCGACCGCCTTGGCCTCGTTCTCGGCGAGGCTCCGTTCGCGCTTAGGTTTGCTCATCGTTTAATCCTCAAGCCTTCTTGGCTTTCTTGTCGCCCGAGTGGCCATGGAAGGTCCGGGTCGGCGAAAACTCACCAAACTTGTGACCGACCATTTCCTCGTTGACGGCCACCGGCACGTGCTTCTGGCCGTTGTAGACGCCGAAGGTCAGGCCGACGAACTGCGGCAGGATCGTCGAGCGACGGCTCCAGATCTTGATGACGTCGTGACGGCCGGACGCGCGCGCGGCATCTGCCTTCTTGAGCAGAGAACCCTCGACGAACGGGCCTTTCCAGACTGAACGAACCATGTCCGGCGTTCCTTACTTCTTCCGCTTGTGGCGGCTTAGGAGAATGAATTTGTTGGTCGACTTGTTGCTGCGGGTCTTCTTGCCCTTGGTCGGCTTGCCCCACGGGGTGACCGGGTGGCGGCCGCCCGAGGTCCGACCTTCACCACCGCCGTGCGGATGGTCGATCGGGTTCATCGAAACGCCGCGGTTATGCGGCTTGCGGCCCAGCCAACGGTTGCGGCCGGCCTTGCCGATCGAGGTGTTCATGTGATCCGGGTTCGACACCGCGCCGATCGTGCCGCGGCAACGGCCGTGCACGAGACGCTGCTCGCCCGAGTTCAGGCGGATGATGACGTAATCCTGGTCGCGGCCGACGAGCTGGGCGTAGGTGCCGGCGGAACGGGCGAGCTGGCCGCCCTTGCCGATCTTGACCTCGATGTTGTGGATGATCGTCCCGACCGGCATGTTGCCGAGCGGCATGACGTTGCCCGGCTTCACGTCGACATAGTTGCCGGCCACCACGGAATCGCCGACCGCCAGGCGCTGCGGCGCCAGGATATAGGCCTGGGTGCCGTCTTCGTACTTGACCAGCGCGATGAACGCGGTGCGGTTCGGATCGTATTCCAGCCGCTCGACAGTCGCGGGCGCATCGACCTTGTCGCGCTTGAAGTCGACGATGCGCAGCGTCTGCTTGTGACCGCCGCCACGGAAGCGCACGGTGATGCGACCGGTGTTGTTGCGACCGCCCGAGGAGTGCTTGCCTTCGGTGAGCGCCTTGACCGGCTTGCCCTTGTAGAGGGCTGAACGATCGACCATGACCAGCTGGCGCTGGCCCGGTGTCGTGGGATTGAATTTCTTCAGTGCCATCGTCGTGCGACCTTACAGACCGGTGGTCACGTCGATCCGATGACCCTCTTCGAGGGTCACGATCGCGCGCTTGGTGTTCGACTGCGAGCCGAGATTGCCGCGGAAGACCTTGGTCTTGCCCTTGCGGACCAGCGTGTTGACGCTCTTGACCTTGACGTCAAATAGCTTCTCGATCGCTTCCTTGATCTGCGGCTTGGTCGCCTTGGCGGCCACCTTGAACAGGACCTTGTTGTGCTCGGACGCCAGCGTCGCCTTTTCGGTGACGACCGGGGCGACGATCACGTCGTAATGGCGAGCCTCGATGTTCTTCGTCATTTGAAGCGCGCCTCCAGCGCATCGATGGCGGCCTTGGTCAGAACAAGCTTCTGACGGCGCAGGATGTCATAGACGTTGATGCCCTGGATCGGCAGCACGTCCATGTTCGGAATGTTGCGGGCCGCAGCGGCAAAGCCGTTGTTGAGCTCGGCGCCGTCGATGATCAGCGCGTTGGTGAGGCCCAGACCCGAGAAGTGACCGAGCAGCGCCTTGGTCTTGGCGGCTTCCAGCGCGGCCTTGTCGATCACGAGGAGATCGCCGTCCTTGGCCTTGGCCGAGAGCGCATGCTTGAGGGCGAGCGCACGGACCTTCTTCGGCAGGTCGGTGGCATGCGAACGCACCACCGGACCGAAGGCACGACCGCCGCCGCGGAACTGCGGCACGCGGGCCGAGCCGTGACGAGCACCGCCGGTGCCCTTCTGCTTGTACATCTTCTTGCCGGTGCGCCAGATCTCGGCGCGGCCCTTGGCCTTGTGGGTACCGGCCTGGCGCTTGTTGAGCTGCCACTGCACGCAACGCGCAATGATGTCCTGGCGCGGCTCGAGGCCGAAAATGGCGTCGGAGAGCTGGACGGAGCCCGCTTCCTTGCCCTCGAGGGTGGTGACCTTCAATTCCATCTCACGCACCCTCTTGCTGGGCCGAGGCTTCCGCTTCGCCGCCCGCAACCTTGAACTTGCCAGGCTTCGGAGCTTCCTTCGGCAACGGCTTCTTGACGGCGTCGCGCACGCGGATCCAGCCGCCCTTGGAGCCGGGAACGGCACCTTCGACGAGGATCAAGCCACGCTCGACGTCGAGCTGAACGACCCGGAGGTTGAGCGTAGTGATGCGGTCGACACCCATGTGGCCGGGCATCTTCTTGTTCTTCCAGGTCTTGCCGGGGTCCTGACGACCGCCGGTCGAACCGATCGAGCGATGCGAAACCGACACGCCGTGGGTGGCGCGCAGACCGCCGAAGTTCCAGCGCTTCATGCCGCCGGCAAAACCCTTACCGACCGAGGTGCCGGTAACATCGACGAACTGGCCGACGACGAAGTGGTCGGCGAGGATCTCGGCTCCAACCGGGATCATGGCATCCGCGGAGACGCGGAACTCCTCGACCTGACGCTTCGGCTCGACCTTGGCGACCGCGAACTGGCCGCGCTCTGCCTTGGGCAGATACAAGGTCTTGCGGCTGCCCGACCCGAGCTGGAGGGCGACGTAGCCGTTCTTCTCTTCAGTGCGGTGGGCTACGACTTGGCAATTGCCGAGCTTCAGCACGGTCACGGGGATATGTTCGCCGGTCTCTGTAAAGACCCGCGTCATCCCGACCTTTTGTGCGATCACTCCGGAGCGCATCGGCGTGCTTCCTGTTCTTTCTGTCCGCTAGTGGCGAACGTGATCCAAAAATCTTAGAGCTTGATCTCGACGTCGACACCGGCGGCCAGGTCGAGCTTCATCAAAGCATCGACGGTCTGCGGGGTCGGATCGACGATGTCGAGCAGGCGCTTGTGGGTGCGCATCTCGAACTGTTCACGGCTCTTCTTGTCGACGTGGGGCGAACGGTTGACGGTGAACTTCTCGATGCGGGTGGGCAGCGGAATGGGTCCGCGGACCTGCGCACCGGTGCGCTTCGCCGTGTTCACGATCTCGCGGGTCGACGTATCGAGGATACGATGGTCGAACGCCTTGAGACGGATACGAATATTTTGGCCGTTCATTGCCGTGTCTTTCTTGGGTGAGTGGCGAGTAGCGAATAGCAGGTGGTTCTGGCCCACTCGCTACTCGCCATTCCCTATTCGCTTGCTTACTCGATGATCGAAGCGACGACGCCGGCGCCGACGGTGCGGCCACCTTCGCGGATCGCGAAGCGGAGCTTCTCCTCCATCGCGATCGGCACGATCAGGTGCACTTCCATCGCGATGTTGTCGCCCGGCATCACCATCTCGGTACCTTCCGGCAGATGCACGACACCGGTCACGTCGGTGGTGCGGAAGTAGAACTGCGGACGGTAGTTGGTGAAGAACGGGGTGTGGCGACCGCCCTCTTCCTTGGTGAGGATGTAAGCCTCGGCCTTGAACTTGGTGTGCGGCTTGACCGAACCCGGCTTGCACAGCACCTGGCCGCGCTCGACGTCTTCGCGCTTGGTGCCGCGGAGCAGCGCACCGATGTTGTCGCCGGCCTGGCCCTGGTCGAGCAGCTTGCGGAACATTTCGACGCCGGTGACGGTGGTCTTCTGGGTCGCACGGAGACCGACGATCTCGATTTCCTCGCCGACCTTGACGATGCCGCGCTCGACACGGCCGGTCACGACGGTGCCGCGGCCCGAGATCGAGAACACGTCTTCAACCGGCATCAGGAACGGCTGGTCGATCGGACGCTCCGGCTGCGGGATGTACTCGTCGACGCTCTTCATCAGCTCGAGGATGGCTTCGTGGCCAAGCTTCTTGTCGGAGTCTTCGAGAGCGGCGAGCGCCGAACCCTTGATGATCGGGATCTTGTCGCCCGGGAAGTCGTACTTCGAGAGCAGCTCGCGGACTTCGAGCTCGACGAGCTCGAGCAGTTCCGGATCGTCGACCATGTCGCACTTGTTCAGGAACACGACGAGTGCGGGCACGCCGACCTGGCGGGCGAGCAGGATGTGCTCGCGGGTCTGCGGCATCGGGCCGTCAGCAGCCGACACGACCAGGATCGCGCCGTCCATCTGCGCGGCGCCGGTGATCATGTTCTTCACGTAGTCGGCGTGGCCGGGGCAGTCGACGTGGGCGTAGTGGCGGTTCTTGGTCTCATACTCGACGTGCGCGGTCGAGATGGTGATGCCGCGCGCCTTCTCTTCCGGCGCCTTGTCGATCTGGTCGTACGCGGTGAACGTTGCGCCGCCGGCTTCGGCGAGAACCTTGGTGATCGCCGCGGTCAGCGACGTCTTGCCATGGTCGACGTGACCGATGGTGCCGATGTTGCAGTGCGGCTTGTTACGTTCAAACTTTGCTTTGGCCATTTGACTCTCCGTTCAATCGTCAGCTCTGGACCGACGACAATCAGGCAAACTTCTTCTGGACTTCTGCCGACACGTTGGCCGGCGCTTCTGCGTAGTGGTCGAACTGCATGGTGAAGGTCGCGCGACCCTGGCTCATCGAGCGCAGGTTATTCACGTAACCGAACATGTTCATGAGCGGCACCATCGCGTTGATGACGTTGGCGTTGCCGCGCATGTCCTGCCCCTGGATCTGACCGCGCCGGGAATTCAGATCGCCGATGACCGAGCCGGTGTAGTCTTCCGGGGTCACCACCTCGACCTTCATGATCGGCTCGAGCAGGACGGACTTGCCCTTCTGCAGCGCTTCGCGGAACGCCGCGCGCGATGCGATTTCGAAGGCGAGCGCCGACGAGTCGACGTCGTGATACTTGCCGTCGACGAGCTGAACCTTGACGTCGACCACGGGGAAGCCCGCGACCACGCCGGAGCCCATCACGCTGTTGAGGCCCTTTTCGACGCCGGGGATGTATTCCTTCGGAACCGCGCCGCCGACGATCTTGGACTCGAACTCGTAGCCCTTGCCGGGCTCGTTCGGCTCGACCACGATCGACACTTCCGCGAACTGACCGGTACCGCCGGTCTGCTTCTTGTGGGTGTACTTGACCTCGGCCTTCTTGGTCACGCGCTCACGGAACGCCACCTGCGGCGCGCCGATGTTGGCGTCGACCTTGTAGGTGCGACGGAGGATGTCGACCTTGATGTCGAGGTGAAGTTCGCCCATGCCCTTGAGGATGGTCTGGCCGGACTCCTGATCGGTCGACACGCGGAAGGACGGATCCTCCGCAGCGAGCTTCGCCAGCGCCACGCCCAGCTTTTCCTGGTCGGCCTTGGACTTCGGCTCGATCGCGATCTCGATGACCGGCTCGGGGAATTCCATCTTTTCCAGGATCACCTGCTTGTCGGGATCGCACAGCGTGTCACCGGTGCGCGCTTCCTTCAGGCCGGCCAGCGCGACGATGTCGCCGGCATAGGCTTCCTTGATGTCCTCGCGGTTGTTCGCATGCATCAGCAGCATGCGCCCGATGCGCTCCTTCTTCTCGCGGGTCGAGTTCACGACGCCGGTGCCGCTCTGGAGAACGCCGGAATAGATGCGGCAGAAGGTGATGGTGCCGACGAACGGGTCGTCCATGATCTTGAACGCGAGCAGCGCGAGCGGCTCCTTGTCGTCCGCCTTACGCACGACCTCGTTGCCGCGATCGTCGGTGCCCTTGATCGCAGGCACGTCGATCGGCGACGGCAGATAGTCGACGACGGCGTCGAGCAGCGGCTGCACGCCCTTGTTCTTGAAGGCCGAGCCGCACAGCACGGGATAGAACGCGCCGGTCAGCACCGCCTTGCGGATCAGCCGCTTCAGCGTCGCTTCGTCCGGCTCGTTGCCGTCGAGGAAAGCGGCGAGCGCATCGTCGTCGAGCTCGACGGCGGCTTCCACCATCTTCTCGCGGTATTCCTTGGCCTGGTCGACGAGATCTTCCGGAATGTCGACATAGTCGAACTTCGCGCCGAGCGACTCGTCGTTCCAGACGATGCCCTTCATCTTCACGAGGTCGACGAGACCCTTGAAGTTGTTCTCGGCACCGATCGGAAGCTGGATCGCGATCGGCTTGGCACCGAGGCGGTCAACGATGTCGGCCAGGCACTTGAAGAAGTCGGCGCCGGTCTTGTCCATCTTGTTGGCGAAGACGATGCGCGGAACCTTGTACTTGTCGCCCTGGCGCCAGACGGTCTCGGTCTGGGGCTCAACGCCCTGGTTCGAGTCGAGCACGCAGACGGCGCCGTCGAGCACGCGCAGCGAACGCTCGACCTCAATGGTGAAGTCGACGTGGCCGGGGGTGTCGATGATGTTCAGACGCTTTCCGGCCCAGAACGCGGTGGTCGCAGCCGAGGTGATCGTGATGCCACGCTCCTGCTCCTGCTCCATCCAGTCCATCGTCGCGGCACCTTCGTGCACTTCGCCGATCTTGTGGCTCTTGCCGGTGTAATAGAGGATGCGCTCGGTCGTCGTGGTCTTGCCGGCGTCAATATGCGCCATGATACCGAAGTTACGGTAGTCCTCGATGGCATGTAGGCGGGGCATGGGTCGTTCCTTGCGAGTCCGAGTGTGTCGCCGTTACCAGCGATAGTGCGAGAAGGCGCGGTTGGCTTCCGCCATCCGGTGCACGTCTTCGCGCTTCTTGACGGCGTTCCCGCGGTTGTTCGATGCGTCCAGAAGCTCCGCCGAGAGCCGCTCGGTCATCGTCTTTTCGTTGCGCTCGCGCGCAGCCGAGATCAGCCAGCGAATGCCCAGCGCCTGACGGCGCACCGAGCGAACCTCGACCGGAACCTGATAGGTCGCACCACCGACGCGGCGGGAGCGCACTTCGATCGTCGGCATGACGTTTTCGAGTGCCTGCTCGAACACGCCGAGCGGGTTCTGCTTGGTCTTGGATTCGATGAGACCGAACGCACCGTAGACGATGCCTTCGGCGACCGACTTCTTGCCGGCGTACATCACCGAGTTCATGAACTTCGTGACGATGATGTTCCCGAACTTCGGATCGGGAAGAACTTCGCGCTTTTCCGCTGAGTGGCGACGAGACATTGAGCTGGTTCCCGCTTACTTCGGACGCTTGGCGCCGTACTTCGAACGACGCTGCTTACGGTTCTTGACGCCCTGGGTATCCAGAACGCCGCGGAGGATGTGGTAGCGCACGCCGGGCAAATCCTTGACGCGACCGCCGCGGATCATGACCACCGAGTGCTCCTGGAGGTTATGACCCTCACCCGGGATGTAGCCGATCACCTCGAAGCCGTTGGTCAGGCGCACCTTGGCGACCTTACGAAGCGCCGAGTTCGGCTTCTTCGGGGTCGTGGTGTAGACGCGGGTGCAAACACCACGCTTCTGCGGCGACTGCTGCAGCGCCGGCACCTTCTTGCGCGACTTCTGCACTTCACGCGGTTGAGCGATCAGCTGGTTGATCGTCGGCATCCTGGCCTTACCCTTTGTTATCGCGGCCCCTTGCGGGCCCGCTGTCTTGCCGCGGCCCGTTGCCGGGACCGCAAATTCTTTCGAGCTACCCGCCCGACGAGGCCCGCCTCGCACGGAACAATCCGCACAAAGCGAAATTGCGCCAACCGCTCCATCACTGAGCGGAAAGCGTTTCGACGCACAGAGGACCGCAGTCTTCGGGCCAGTCGGCGAAAACGCCGCAGCCCGCGCACCGAGGTCATGCATCCGAGTTCGATCTCAAGAGAACGTGCTCAAGAGACCTAAATTCGCCTGGCATTGCCTAGCTATAAGCGACAGCGTTTGAGCGGCATTCGTCGAGGTTGGTGCCTGCCAAGCGACCCCAACGGGATCAGGCAGGTGCTCCGTACCGACGCTGGCGATGCTCACCGCCTGTCGTTAAGTGAGGCGCTTTCTATAAGTGAGAATCGATCAAGTCAAGGTGAAATGACCGTCAGAAAGCGCTTATCGCGCCTGTAGAAAAAGCCTGTTCGCCTTCTTCCCCACGCCTCCCCCGATATGGGGTCGAAGTGCCGGTTCCGCCAGCCCGACGGCAAATTATACCCGGGAGAAATATACTTTTATGACCCGCGCTAAGGCTTTTTTTCCTCTTGATGCGTCAATCTGCCCTCTTCGGCAGAGACAAACGCCATGCGGTACACCGACATTACCATCATCGGCGGGGGACTTGCCGGCTCGACCGTCGCCGCGATGCTCGGGCGCGCCGGCATTTCGGCGGTGCTGATCGACCCGCATGAGACCTATCCGGCCGACTTTCGCGTCGAAAAACTCAGCGGTCACGGTCAGGTCGAGCGATTCCAGCGGACGGGAATCGCCGACTCAGTGCTGCGCCAGGCAACCTTCTCCGGCGAGAACTGGATCGCACGGTTCGGGCATCTCCTCGACAAGGCGCCGAGCCGGCAGTTCAACATCCTTTACGATTCCCTGGTCAACGCGATCCGCGACGAGATTCCCGAAACCGTCGAGCGAATCTGGACCAAGGCGGTGTCGGTCGAGACCAGCCCGGAACGGCAGAGAATCTCGCTCGCCAATGCCGAGACGATCTCAGCCCGCCTGGTCGTGCTCGCCAACGGCCTGAATGTCGGCCTGCGCCACCAGCTCGGCATCACGCGAAACATCATCAGCGCCTGCCATTCGATCTCGATCGGGTTCGACGTGGTGCCGGCCGGGCGGAATTCGTTCGACTTCCCGGCGCTGACCTATTTCTCGGAGCGGCCGAACGACCGTATCCCCTACATCACGCTGTTTCCGATCGGCACGCGGATGCGTGCCAATCTGTTCGTGTACCGTGGCTTCGACGATCCCTGGCTGCGCGAGCTGCGCCGCGCGCCGGCCGCAACGCTGGACGCCGCCCTGCCGCGGCTCAAGCGCATCACCGGTGCCCTCGACATCCAAGGCGAGTTGAAGATCCGCCCGGTCGATCTCTATGTGAACGATGCCAGCCATCAGCCCGGCGTAGTGCTGGTGGGCGATGCCTTCGCGACCTCCTGCCCGGTCGCAGGTACCGGTTGCGACAAGGTGTTCACCGACGTCGAGCGGCTCTGCAACGTCCACATCCCGCAATGGCTGGCGTCCGACGGGATGGATGCGGACAAGATCGCCGCCTTCTACGCCGACCCGGTCAAGCGGGCCTGTGATGAATGGTCGGCGGCGAAAGCCTTCGACTTCCGCTCGGTGTCGATTGCAACGAGCCCGTACTGGACCGCGCAGCGCTGGGCGCGCTTCATGGCGTGGTCGAGCCAGGGACTACTGCGGCGGCTGGGAGGGGCGTTCCATCTGGAGCCGAACTTCCTCGGTCATTCCTCCTCGTCGTCCTCGTCCTCATCATCCTCGTCGAGGTCGTCATCGTCGCTGTCGTCGTCGGCTTGAGCCGCCGCGCTATGCGGCTGATGGGTCTGGTCATTCCACAGCTTGCGGTAGGTGCCGTTCCTGGCGAGCAGCTCGGCATGGGAACCGCGCTCGATCGCCCTGCCTCCTGAAATCACGATGATCTCGTCCATCTCGACCACCGAGGAGAGGCGGTGAGTCGACCAGATCATGGTGCGGCCCTTGGCGACCTTCAGCAATGTGCGGTTGATTGCGGCCTCCGTGGTCTGGTCGAGCGCCGAGGTGGCTTCGTCGAGCAGCAGCACCGAGGGATTGCGGATGATGGCGCGCGCGATCGCGATGCGCTGGCGCTGGCCGCCCGACAGCGTGTCGCCGCGCTCGCCGACCGGGGTCTCGTAGCGCTGCGGCAGGCTCATGATGTAGCGATGGATCTCGGCCTTCCTGGCGGCGTCCTCCACCTCCTCGTCGGTCGCGCCTTCCTTGCCGAGCCGGATGTTCTCCCGGATCGACATGTTGAACAGCATGTTCTCCTGGAACACTACGGCCATGCTCCGGCGCAGCGAATTCAGCGTCACCTTGCGCACGTCGACACCGTCGATGGTGACCCGCCCCTCGTCCGGCACGTAAAGCCGCAGGATCAGATTGAGCAGCGTGCTCTTGCCGGATCCGGAAGGACCGACGATGGCGATGCTCTTGCCGACGTTGAGCTTGAGGCTGAGATTGTCCAGCACCGGCGTCTGGCCGCCCTCGTACTGGAACGTCACGTGGTCGAAGGTGATGTCGTGGGTGATGCGCGGCAGATCGGGCGCGCCGGGACGATCGGCGCCGCGTGTGGGCTCGTCCAGCAGCTCCTGGATGTGGCGGATCGCGGCGGCCGACGAGATCGACACGGGGATGAAGTGCATCACATGGGCGATGTTGTAGGAGACCTCCCAGAAGGCGCTCTCGAAGGTGACGAAGGTGCCGATGGTGATCTGGCCCTTGGTCGCCAGATACGCGCCGATCGCGAGCACGACGAGGTGCAGCAGCAGCACCGAGATGGTGACGGTCCGTTCCACCATGGTCGACAGGAACGCGGCGGACGCAATCCTGTTGCGGGTCTCGTCGT
Source organism: Bradyrhizobium sp. S3.3.6 (assembly GCF_040546905.1). Classification (NCBI taxonomy): domain Bacteria; kingdom Pseudomonadati; phylum Pseudomonadota; class Alphaproteobacteria; order Hyphomicrobiales; family Nitrobacteraceae; genus Bradyrhizobium; species Bradyrhizobium sp. S3.3.6. Next base: position 269,127 of record NZ_JBEPOT010000004.1, read on the forward strand.
TGCGGAAGCTGAAGAAGCCGAACATCCTGCGTTGCAGGCTGAAAGCCTTGATCACCGCTTGCGCCGCCACGTTCTCCTGCACCATTCCGAGCAGCGCGCTTTCGTTGAGCTTCTGCTCGTAATTGGCTTGCACCGCTTTCGGGGTGAGCATGCGCGGCCCGATCAGCGTGATCGGGAACACCAGCAGCGCGACCACGGCGAGCTGCCAGTTCAAGAAGAACATCAGGATGATGCCGGCGATCAACTCCAGGAACGGCAGCGCCGCGCTGTTGGCGAAGGTCTTGACCGAGCCCTCGAAGGCAGCCTGGTCGACCGAGAAGCGCGACAGGATCTCGCCGCGCTTGGTGCGGCCGAAATAGGCCGCCGGCAGGTCCTGGACGTGCTCGAACAGGCGCTTGCGGACATCGGAGATGATGCAGGCGGCTAGCCGCGCGTCCCAGCGCTCGTACCAGACCGCGACGATCGAGGTGAAGATGCCGGCGACCGCGAGCACGCCGAGGATCTTGTACAGCGCCTGGAAATCCTCCTCGCCGAGCGCGTCGTCGATCAGGAACTTCAGACTGAGCGGCATGATGACGTTGAACAGCGTCTCGACCAGAACGCCGAACGCTACATAGCCCAGGATGCGCTTGTAATTGGACAGGAACGGCTTGACGAAGCCCAGGATGGTCGCGAGCGCGCCGGCGGCTTCGCGGGCGGTAAAGACGACGAGGTCCTCGTCATCCTCGTCGTCGAGTCCAAGCTCGTCGTCGTCCTCGTCTTCGTTGTCGTCTTCCAGCTCCGGCTCGTGACCGGTGTCGAGCTTGTCCTCGAGCTCGGCCGCCTCTTGTGCGGCGAGCTTCTGTTTGTCGGGAGAGAGAGGCTTGGACGCCATGAAACCAACCGATGCTGACGGCCGGCATGACCGCAGAGAAAGCAGGGAAATAGCGGAGCGCCGCTACTGCCACCGATTCTATGCGATCAGGATGAATTCAGCAAAACAATTGGCGAATCCATCCGCCCTGTGATGCTAGTCGTCGTTGTCTTCGTCCTCGACCTTGTCGAAGAAGGAATAACGCAAGGAGTCGGCGTCGGCATACCACTGCCCCGGCCCTTTGTTGGCGGCAAGCGTCGCCGACCAGAGCGCGTCGGTGCAGTCCTTGCGGTGCATCGACAGATCGAAGCCGTTGCCGAAGAACAGTTCGGACCATTCCCACCAGGTGCCGAGCTTCTTGACCCCGCGCAGCAGGTCGTAGCGGTCGATCACGACTGAGGCCATGTCCGAGGTGATCGAGCCGAACACGAGGCCGGTCTTGACCACGCGGTTCAACTCGCGGATCGCGCGGACCACCTGCTTCGGGGCAACGTGGCAGAGACTGGTCTCGAACACGTAGTCGAACGCGCCGTCCTTGAACGGCATGTCCCGGATCGATCCCAGCTTGTTGTACTTCTTCAGCGCCTTCGGCGTCTTGGCATGAATGGCGCGGTTGTTCTCGATGCCCCAGGCGTCGATGCCTCGCTCGCGCAGCGCGCCGACCAGCTCGCCGCTGGCGGAGCCCGCGACCAGGAGTTTTGCGCCCTTCGCCGTGCCCCAGACGATGCCGATCAGCTCTGCAAGGTAGTCGGGATCGGTGAACTGCCGCCACGCTTCGCTATAAGGGCCGACGCCGCGATAGTTCTCGAAATAATCGCGGTCGATCTTGTCCGAGACTGGCTTGCTATCCTGGGCATGCTCGCGGCGCAGCCGCATCATCTCGGTCAGGATGATGTCGGTCGCCGCGTCCGATGAGTCGAGCAGGCCGTTCAGCGTGGAGTCGAACAGATAATCGCCGACCACGACGATGCCGGGATGATCCTTCGGCTCGGGCCGGTGATTGGTCATGACGTCGCGCACGGGCAGACCGCCCGGGATCGCGTTCACGGACGACAGCCAGCGGTGGATCTTGCCTTCCATGAAATAAGCACGCGCATCGCCGAGCGAAGCCGGCAGCGATTTCAGCGCGGCGTCGATCAGCTCCTGATCCGACAGATTGGCGAACGCCAGCGCATCGGAACCCGGAATGAGCCAGTTCAGGACGCCGTGCTTGCCGACGTCGTGGCGCGCGCCTTCATTGTAGACGCAGCAGCCGCCGAAGGCTTCCGACATGAACCAGGCGCCGGGAATCTTGTCTCCCCAGAACGGGGAATCGAACAGGATCGAGACGCGCAGGTAATGCGCGGGACGGTCGAAATAGGAGACGTGCTTGACCATCGACTTGCGCAGTTGCTCGCCTTCCCAGCCGACAGTGGAGAGCCAGGAATGCGGCAGGCAGACCACCACAAGATCGAAGTCGCGCGTCTCCGGTCCCTTCCCGTTCATCATCTTGAGCTGATAGCGGCCGGTCGTCGCCTTGCCGACGGTAAGCACGCGGTGATTGAGCTGGATGTCGGCGTTGACCTCCGACTGCAGGCATTCGATCAGCTGCTCGTTGCCGTTCTGGATGGAATAGAGGCCGATATAGCCGTCGACATCCATCAGATAGTTCTTGAGTGCGTTGAGGCCGTTGGTGTTGTGGCTTTCGGTCGCGAGATCGGAGCGCGCCATCACCTTGAAGAAGCGCTTTGCGATCTCGTCCTCGACCTCCTCGTCGAGCACCTGCTCGGCGGTCTTGTAGGCCCAGGGGTTCTCGTTGTCGTGCGCGCCGACGCCCTCGTAATATTCGATCGGCGACATCGCGTCGGCACAGCGCTTGCGAAACGACTCGATCGCAGCCGCAGTCTTGGCGCCGTATTTGCGGCGCATGCCGGCGACGTCATTGAGCAGCTCGCCGCCGAACTGCACCTGCTCGGCATCCATCGGAATGGTCTGCAGGCCGAAATGCTGGATCAGCTCGCGCAGCGGATCGGGACCCGTCATCGAGTAGTCGTAGATCTCGGCGACGCCGGCCTCGTACATCGCCGGCGCGGAATCGAATTTGCGCGTGACGATCTTGCCGCCGAGCCGGTCGGAGGCTTCATAGATGGTGATGCGGCAGAGGTCGCCGAGCTTACGCTTCAGGTACCAGGCGCTCATCAGCCCGCCGGGGCCGCCGCCTACGATTGCGAGATCAAGCATATCAGTTCCGTGGTCTCCGGCCCTGCCCCCGTCACGGGACCACCGGTCTAAGCTCCCCTAGCAGAAGCGCTTTTCTGACTGAAGGAAAGATGAACAAAGGTTGATCCTGCACCGCAACAGGCAAACAAAGCAGCAAAAAGGCCGGCTTTCGCCGGCCCTTTCATTGTCCTCGGTATTCCTACGGATGAACCATCATTCCGCGGGCGGCAGCGCAGGAAGCTCCGCTTCTGGCGCAGGCGACACGACGGCCGCCTGCTTCTCGCGCTCGTCCAGGATCATCTTGTCGCGCTTCACGGCGACTTCGCGGATCTTGGCCATGGAGGCGCCGGTGCCCGCCGGGATCAGCCGGCCGACGATGACGTTCTCCTTGAGGCCTTCGAGCGGATCGACCTTGCCGTTGACCGCCGCTTCCGTGAGGACGCGGGTGGTCTCCTGGAACGAGGCCGCCGAGAAGAACGAACGGGTCTGGAGGCTCGCCTTGGTGATGCCGAGCAGAACCGGCGTCCCCGTGGCGATCTTCTTGCCCTCTTCCTTGGCCTTCTCGTTCAGCGCGTCGAACTCGATCTTGTCGACCTGCTCGCCGGAGATCATGTCCGTGTCGCCCTGGTCGGTGACTTCCACCTTCTGGAGCATCTGACGGACAATCACCTCGATGTGCTTGTCGTTGATGAGCACGCCCTGGAGCCGGTAGACTTCCTGGATTTCGTTGACCAGATAGGCCGCGAGCTCCTCGATGCCCTTGACCGCAAGGATGTCATGCGGCGCCGGGTTGCCTTCCACGATGAAGTCGCCCTTTTCGACGACGTCGCCGTCCTGAAGGTGGATGTGCTTGCCCTTCGGGATCAGGTACTCGCGTGCCTCGTCGGTCTTGTCCATCGGCTCGATCGAGATGCGACGCTTGTTCTTGTAGTCGCGCCCGAACCGGATGGTGCCCGCGATTTCGGCGATGATCGCCGCATCCTTCGGACGCCGTGCCTCGAACAATTCCGCCACCCGCGGCAGACCGCCGGTGATGTCACGCGTCTTGGCGCTTTCGGTCGAGACACGGGCGAGGATGTCGCCCGTCTGAACCTTGGCACCGACGTCGACCGACAGAATGCCGTCGACCGACAGCATGTAGCGGGCATCGCCGCCACGGGCGAGCTTGAGCACCTTGCCGTCCTTGCCCTTGACCACGATGGCCGGACGCAGGTCCGCGCCGCCGCGGGTCGAGCGCCAGTCGATGACCACGCGCTTGGCGATACCGGTGGCCTCGTCCAGCGTTTCCGTGATCGACTGCCCTTCGACCAGATCCTCGAAGCCGATGGTTCCTTCGACTTCAGTGAGCAGCGGACGGGTGTAGGGATCCCACTCGACGATACGCTGGCCACGCTTGACCGTGTCGCCCTCGTCGATGTGCAGGCGCGCACCGTACTGGATACGGTGCGTCGCACGCTCGGTGCCATCGGCATCGACGATCGCCACCACCATGTTGCGCACCATCGCGACCAGGTGACCTTCGCTGTTGCGGGCGATGGCCTTGTTCCTGATCACGATCTTGCCGTCGAAATTGGCTTCGACGAACGACTGCTCGTTGAGCTGCGCCGCACCACCGATGTGGAAGGTGCGCATGGTGAGCTGGGTGCCCGGCTCGCCGATCGACTGCGCCGCGATGACGCCGACCGCTTCACCGTGGTTGACCGGCGTGCCGCGGGCGAGGTCGCGGCCGTAGCACTTGCCGCAGATGCCGTTGACGAGTTCGCAGGTCAGCGCGGAGCGGATCTTCACCTCCTGCACGCCACCCTGCTGGATGGCGTCCAGATGGCTCTCTTCCATCAGCGTATCGCGCTTGATGATCACCTTGCCGGAGCTGTCACGGATATCTTCGCAGGCCGTGCGTCCGAGGATGCGCGAACCGAGCGAAGCGACCACGGTGCCGGCATCGACGATGGCGCGCATCTTGATACCGAGCTTGGTGCCGCAATCGGACTGCGTGATGATGCAGTCCTGCGCGACGTCGACCAGACGACGGGTCAGGTAGCCCGAGTTCGCGGTCTTCAACGCGGTGTCCGCGAGGCCCTTACGGGCGCCGTGGGTCGAGTTGAAGTACTCGAGAACCGAGAGGCCTTCCTTGAAGTTCGAGATGATCGGCGTCTCGATGATCTCACCCGACGGCTTGGCCATCAGGCCGCGCATGCCGGCGAGCTGGCGCATCTGGGCCGGCGAGCCGCGGGCGCCGGAATGAGCCATCATGTAGATCGAGTTGATGTCGGCATCGGCTCCGCTCGCCGTCTTCTTGGTGGAGGAGATCTCCTTCATCATCGCCTTGGCGATTTCTTCCGTGGCCTTCGACCAGGCGTCGACGACCTTGTTGTACTTCTCGCCGTGCGTGATCAGGCCGTCGTTGTACTGCTGCTCGAAATCCTTCGCCAGCGTACGGGTGGTGTCGACGATCTTCCACTTGGAGTGCGGCACGACCATGTCGTCCTTGCCGAACGAGATGCCGGCCTTGAACGCATTGTAGAAGCCGAGCGCCATGATGCGATCGCAGAAGATCACAGTCTCCTTCTGGCCGCAGTGACGGTAGACCTGGTCGATGACGCCCGAGATCTCGCGCTTGGTCATCAGCTTGTTGATGATCTCGTACGAAATCCGCGGGTTCCTCGGCAGCAGATTGCCCAGCATGACGCGGCCGGCGGTGGTCTCGATCCAGCGCTTGGAGATCTTGCCGGTCTCGTCCATGCCTTCCCACCGATACTTGATCTTGGTGTGGAGGTGGATGACCTTCGCGTGCAGGGCGTGCTCGAGCTCGGCCATGTCGCCGAACAGCTTGCCCTCGCCGGGCAGGCCTTCGCGCATGATCGAGACGTAGTAGAGACCGAGCACGATGTCCTGCGACGGCACGATGATCGGCTGGCCGTTCGCCGGATGCAGGATGTTGTTGGTCGACATCATCAGCACGCGCGCTTCCAGCTGCGCTTCAAGCGACAGCGGAACGTGCACGGCCATCTGGTCGCCGTCGAAGTCGGCGTTGAACGCGGAGCAGACCAGCGGATGAAGCTGGATCGCCTTGCCCTCGATCAGCACCGGCTCGAACGCCTGGATGCCCAGGCGATGCAGCGTCGGCGCGCGGTTGAGCAACACCGGATGCTCGCGGATCACCTCGTCCAGGATGTCCCAGACCTCGGGCCGCTCCTTCTCGACCAGCTTCTTCGCCTGCTTCACCGTGGTGGACAGGCCCTTGGCGTCAAGCCGCGAATAGATGAACGGCTTGAACAGCTCGAGCGCCATCTTCTTCGGCAGGCCGCACTGATGCAGGCGCAGCTCGGGACCGACCACGATCACCGAACGGCCCGAATAGTCGACGCGCTTGCCGAGCAGGTTCTGGCGGAAACGGCCCTGCTTGCCCTTCAGCATGTCGGCGAGCGACTTCAGCGGGCGCTTGTTGGCACCCGTGATGACGCGGCCGCGGCGGCCGTTGTCGAACAGCGCATCGACCGCTTCCTGAAGCATGCGCTTCTCGTTGCGGATGATGATGTCGGGCGCGCGCAGCTCCATCAGCCGCTTCAAGCGGTTGTTGCGGTTGATGACGCGGCGGTAGAGGTCGTTGAGGTCCGAGGTCGCGAAGCGGCCGCCGTCCAGCGGCACCAGCGGACGCAGGTCCGGCGGGATCACCGGAACGACAGTCAGGATCATCCATTCCGGCTTGTTGCCGGAGTGGCGGAAGGCCTCGACGATCTTCAGGCGCTTGGCGAGCTTCTTGTGCTTGATGTCGGAGTCGGTCTCGTGCATCTCCGCGCGCAGGGTCAGCTCGAGCTTCTCGAGGTCCATGCCCTTGAGCAGCTCGCGGATCGCTTCCGCGCCGATCATGGCGGTGAAGGAATCCTGGCCGTACTCGTCCTGCGCCTTCAGATACTCGTCTTCCGACAGCAGCTGACGGTCCTTCAGCGCGGTGAGGCCCGGCTCAAGCACGACGTAATATTCGAAGTAGAGGATCCGCTCGAGATCCTTCAGCGTCATGTCGAGCAGCAGGCCGATGCGCGACGGCAGCGACTTCAGGAACCAGATGTGGGCGACGGGAGCTGCGAGCTCGATATGGCCCATGCGCTCGCGCCGGACGCGCGACAGCGTGACCTCGACCGAGCACTTCTCGCAGATGATGCCCTTGTACTTCATGCGCTTGTACTTGCCGCACAAGCACTCGTAATCCTTGATCGGCCCGAAGATGCGCGCGCAGAACAGGCCGTCGCGCTCTGGCTTGAAGGTACGGTAGTTGATGGTCTCCGGCTTCTTGATCTCGCCGTAGGACCAGGACAGAATCTTCTCCGGGGACGCGATCGAGATGCGGATCTGGTCGAAGACCTGAGCCGGCGTCGTCGGGTTAAAGAGATTCATAATTTCTTGGTTCATCGTCTTCTCCTCGCGTGCCGGTCGCCTCCGGCCGCAAATTCGAAAATCACTCGAGCGGGGCGCCCTGCCCTCAAGGCATCGGGAGGGGCGCCAATGCCCGGCCGCGAAGGCCGGGCATGAAAGGTCGTATTACTCGGCTGCTTCCGACGTCGACGCCGGTCCCACCTTGGAATTGTGCAGGTCGACGTTGAGGCCGAGCGAGCGCATTTCCTTGACCAGCACGTTGAACGATTCCGGAATACCGGCCTCGAAGGTGTCGTCGCCACGCACGATCGCCTCGTACACCTTGGTACGGCCGGCGACGTCGTCCGACTTCACGGTCAGCATTTCCTGGAGCGTGTAGGCCGCGCCGTAAGCCTCGAGCGCCCACACCTCCATTTCGCCGAAGCGCTGGCCACCGAACTGCGCCTTGCCGCCCAGCGGCTGCTGGGTAACGAGCGAGTACGGACCGATCGAACGCGCATGGATCTTGTCGTCGACGAGATGGTGCAGCTTGAGCATGTAGATGTAGCCCACCGTCACCTTGCGATCGAAGGCATCGCCGGTGCGGCCGTCATAGACGGTCGACTGACCCGAAGCGTCGAGACCGGCAAGCTTCAGCATCTCCTCGATGTCGGCTTCCTTGGCACCGTCGAACACCGGCGTCGCGATCGGCACGCCGCGGCTGAGGTTATGGCCGAGTTCAAGCAGCTCGTTGTCGTTGAGCGTCTTGATCGTCTCGTCCTCGCCGTAGACCTTCTTCAAGGTATCCTTCAGCGGCTTGATGTCCTGCTTCGACAGGTAGGCATCGACCGTCTGGCCGATACGCTTGCCGAGGCCGGCGCAGGCCCAGCCGAGATGCGTCTCGAGGATCTGTCCGACGTTCATGCGCGAAGGCACGCCGAGCGGATTGAGCACGATGTCGGCATGCGTACCGTCCTCGAGGAACGGCATGTCCTCGATCGGCACGATCTTCGACACCACGCCCTTGTTGCCGTGGCGGCCGGCCATCTTGTCGCCGGGCTGGATCTTGCGCTTCACCGCGACGAAGACCTTGACCATCTTCATCACGCCGGGCGGCAATTCGTCACCGCGCTGGAGCTTCTCGACCTTGTCGAGGAAGCGCTGTTCAAGCCCCTTCTTCGACTCGTCGTACTGCTTCCGCATGGCCTCGATCTCGGCCATCAGCTTGTCGTTCGGCGAAGCGAACAGCCACCACTGCGACTTCGGGTACTCCTCGAGCACCGCGCGGGTGATCTTGGTGTCCTTCTTGAAGCCCTTCGGGCCCGCAATGCCCTGCCGTCCCTCGAGGAGCTCGGCAAGACGGTTGTAGACGTTGCGGTCCAGGATCGCCTGCTCGTCGTCGCGGTCCTTGGCCAGACGCTCGATCTCTTCCCGCTCGATCGCCAGCGCACGCTCGTCCTTGTCGACGCCGTGACGGTTGAACACGCGGACTTCCACGATCGTGCCCTGCACGCCCGGAGGAACGCGCAGCGAGGTGTCGCGAACGTCGGAGGCCTTTTCACCGAAGATGGCGCGCAGAAGCTTTTCTTCCGGCGTCATCGGGCTCTCGCCCTTCGGGGTGATCTTGCCGACCAGGATGTCGCCGGCGCGCACTTCCGCACCGATGTAGACGATACCGGCTTCGTCGAGGTTCTTCAGCGCTTCTTCCGAAACGTTCGGAATGTCGCGGGTGATTTCCTCAGGCCCGAGCTTGGTGTCGCGGGCCATCACCTCGAATTCTTCGATATGAATTGAGGTAAACACGTCTTCCTTCACGATCCGCTCGGAGAGCAGGATCGAGTCTTCGAAGTTGTAGCCGTTCCACGGCATGAACGCGACGAGCACGTTACGGCCGAGCGCGAGCTCGCCGAGATCGGTCGACGGACCGTCAGCGATGATGTCGCCCTTCTTGACGATGTCGCCCACCTTCACCAGCGGACGCTGGTTGATGCAGGTCGACTGGTTGGAGCGCTGGTACTTCATCAGCCGGTAGATATCGACGCCCGACTTGGTCGGATCGAGATCTTCGGTGGCGCGGATAACGACGCGGGTCGCGTCGATCTGGTCGATCACGCCCGAACGGCGCGCCGCGATCGCAGCACCCGAGTCACGCGCAACCACGCCTTCCATGCCGGTGCCGACGAACGGCGCCTCGGCGCGAACCAGCGGCACCGCCTGGCGCTGCATGTTCGAGCCCATCAGCGCGCGGTTGGCGTCGTCGTTCTCGAGGAACGGGATCAGGGCTGCGGCGACCGAAACGAGTTGCTTCGGCGACACGTCCATGTAGTCGACCTTGTCCGGCGTCACCGGCAAGACTTCGCCGGCGTGACGGCAGACCACGAGGTCTTCGGTGAAGCGGCCCTTCGGGTCGAGCGGCACGTTGGCCTGCGCGACGGTGTAGCGGCCCTCTTCCATCGCGGAGAGGTACACGACCTCGTCGGTGACGCGGCCGTCCTTCACCTTGCGATAAGGCGTCTCGACGAAGCCGTACTTGTTCACGCGCGCGAAGGTGGCGAGCGAGTTGATCAGACCGATGTTCGGACCTTCCGGCGTCTCGATCGGGCAGATGCGGCCGTAATGCGTCGGATGCACGTCGCGCACCTCGAAGCCGGCGCGCTCGCGGGTCAGACCGCCCGGTCCAAGTGCCGACAGGCGGCGCTTGTGGGTGATCTCCGACAGCGGGTTGGTCTGGTCCATGAACTGCGAGAGCTGCGAGGAGCCGAAGAACTCGCGCACGGCGGCAGCCGCCGGCTTCGCGTTGATCAGGTCCTGCGGCATGACCGTGTCGATGTCGACCGAGGACATGCGCTCCTTGATCGCGCGCTCCATGCGCAGGAGGCCGATGCGGTACTGGTTCTCCATGAGCTCGCCGACCGAACGCACACGGCGGTTGCCGAGATGGTCAATGTCGTCGATCTCGCCCTTGCCGTCGCGCAGATCCACCAGAGTCTTGATGACGGAAAGGATGTCTTCCTTGCGCAGCGTGCGCTGGGTGTCGGGCGCATCGAGATCGAGGCGCATGTTCATCTTGACGCGGCCGACCGCGGAGAGGTCGTAACGCTCTGAGTCGAAGAACAGCGACTGGAACATCGCCTGCGCCGAATCCAGCGTCGGCGGCTCGCCCGGACGCATCACGCGGTAGATGTCGAACAGCGCGTCTTCACGCGTCATGTTCTTGTCGGCCGAGAGCGTGTTGCGGATGTAGGCGCCGACATTGACGTGGTCGATGTCGAGCAGCGGCAGTTCCTTGTAGCCGTGCTCGTTGAGGGCCTTCATCGACTTGTCGGTGATTTCCTCGCCGGCTTCGGCGTGGATCTCACCCGTCTTCGGGTTGACGAGGTCCTCGGCGAGGTAGTTGCCGACGAGCTCCTCATCCGACAGGCGCAACGCCTTCAGTCCCTTCTCCTGCATCTGACGCGCACCGCGGACGGTGAGCTTCTTGCCGGCCTCGAGCACGACCTTGCCGGTGTCGGCGTCGATCAGGTCGTTGATGGTCGAGTAACCGCGGAAACGGTTGGCGTCGAACGGAACGCGCCAGCCTTCCTTGGTCCGCTTGTAGAGGATCTTCTTGTAGAACGTGGACAGGATCGCCTCGCCGTCGAGGCCGAGGGCGAACATCAGCGACGTCACCGGAATCTTGCGGCGACGGTCGATACGCGCATAGACGATGTCCTTGGCGTCGAACTCGATGTCGAGCCAGGAGCCGCGATACGGGATCACGCGGGCGGCGAACAGCAGCTTGCCCGAAGAATGGGTCTTGCCCTTGTCGTGGTCGAAGAACACGCCCGGCGAACGGTGCATCTGCGAGACGATGACGCGCTCGGTGCCGTTCACGATAAAGGTGCCGTTCATCGTCATGAGCGGAATGTCGCCCATGTAGACGTCCTGCTCCTTGATGTCCTTGACCGACTTCGCACCGGTTTCCTCGTCGATATCGAACACGATGAGGCGCAGCGTCACCTTGAGGGGAGCCGCGAAGGTCATGCCGCGCTGGCGGCACTCGTCGACGTCGTACTTGGGCTGCTCGAACTCGTAGCGGACGAACTCCAGCATCGAGGTGCCCGAGAAGTCCGAGATCGGGAACACCGAGCGGAATACGGCCTGCAGGCCCTCGTCAAGGCGACCGCCCGCGGGTTCATCGACCATCAGGAACTGGTCATAGGACGCCTTCTGAACCTCGATGAGGTTCGGCATCTCGGCGACTTCCTTGATGTGTCCGAAGAACTTGCGAACGCGTTTGCGACCGGTGAATGTCTGCTGCGCCATCGTGGCCTCTCATTTCGTCGCCCGCTCTGGGCGCGCCGTCCAGGACTCGGCTGCCGCCGCTCCCCGGGTTGAATTTTTCGAACCCGCTTTGGGGACCGAAAATCCAGTTTCAGGCCGTCATGTCCTGAATCTGTTCTTCAGACCTTCAAAACGCAAAACGACGCGCGGGGCGCATAGGCACGCCCGCCCGTCTCAACGATCGTCTTCACGGACTGCAAAAGCCCGAAATAGCGTGCTCTCCCAACGGCTTACAGGGAAATCCGGCACCCTGCCCACCGCGCTTTCGTGCTGCCGACCCGATATGGGGCGACAATAGTGGAGATTCGAGGGGTATACCCTCAAATCCCCACACATTTTCGTGTTCGGCCTGCGTCGGGACGATCCGTCGCACGCCTTTTGCATCAGGCCCACCCTTTTGAGGGACGGGCCAAGGTCCCGAGCCTTGGCCCGGGACCCCGCCAGTAAGCGTCGCTTACTTGAGCTCGACCTTCGCGCCAGCCTTCTCGAGCTGGACCTTGAGCTTCTCGGCCTCGTCCTTGTTCACGCCTTCCTTGACAGGCTTCGGCGCGCCCTCGACGAGGTCCTTTGCTTCCTTCAGGCCCAGGCCGGTGATGGCGCGGACTTCCTTGATGACCTCGATCTTCTTCTCGCCGGCGGCGGCCAGAACGACCGTGAACTCGGTCTTCTCTTCCGCCGGAGCGGCGGCAGCGGCGGCGGGACCGGCAACGGCCACTGCCGCAGCGGCGGACACGCCCCACTTTTCTTCGAGGAGCTTCGCGAGTTCGGCAGCTTCGAGCACGGTGAGGCTCGAGAGGTCGTCAACGATCTTCTGCAAGTCAGCCATTGTTCAGTTTCCTTGAATGTAAGTCTGGTTCGGGTTTGAGTTTTGCGAAGGGCGTCAGGCCGCTTCGCTCTTTGAGGCATGAGCCTGGATGACGCGCGCGAGCTTGCCCGCGGGCGCGTTGGCGAGCTGTGCGATCTTGGTCGCCGGGGCCACAAGCAGGCCGACGATCTTTGCACGCAGTTCGTCAAGCGACGGCAGCGAGGCAAGCGCCTTCACGCCGTCGACATTCAGGACGGTCTTTCCCATCGAGCCGCCGATGATGACGAACTTTTCGTTCGTCTTGGCGAATTCGATAGCGACCTTTGGCGCCGCTACCGGATCGTCCGAAGTGGCGATCACGGTCGGTCCCTTCAGCATGGGGCCGATGGCAACGACATCAGTGCCTTCAAGAGCAATTTTGGCGAGACGGTTCTTCGAGACCTTCACCGAGGCGCCAGCCTGCTTCATCTGCGTCCGCAGCTTCTGCATCTGGGCAACGGTCAGGCCGGAATATTGGGCAACGACCGCGACGCTCGTGGCCTTGAAGACCCCATTGAGCTGTTCGACCGCTTCCTTTTTTGCCGCTCGTTCCACAGCAAGCTCTTTCCGGTTGGCGGTCATCGCGAAAGCGGGACCGCCGGGTTGCACCCATCGTCCCACCCAAAACCTGAACCTCAGGGTCAAAACCCATCGGACACGCGCCGGGCGAGACGACAATTCAAAGCCTGCCCTCCGGGAGCTGGTGAGAGCCCACGGCGTGTCGAGGTCCGAACCAAACTCCTTCCGCGACCACCCTAAGGTGGGATGCGAAGTGAAATCCGGTCTTCACCCGTCTATGCAGGCCATGCGATTAAGCCGTTGAGAAATCGAAACTTCCCGCAGGCGCCTGCAGTCTTGGACAGGACAAGGCCAGCCGGCGAACCGCCTGACCTCTGCCCGCACCCCACCAACCGATGGATTTTCCTTCCTTTTCGGGCAAATCCTTGCGGACGTCCTGAAAAGGAATGATCTCCTGCGCGTCGGGTTTTCGGAATGCGTGCACAGACGCGCCAGCCAAGGCCGGCGCGTCCGGAAGCGGTTCTTTAACCGCTCTCCGCCCGCTTGCCAAGAGCAAAATTCACACCAGTTCCAATCCGTTGCCCACGGGGCTTGAGCCCGTGCGAAAGGGGAGATCCAGCCGAAGGTTAGCAAAAACTCTTCGTACCACGGCTCATTGGCATACACGCGTTACGGATCGGACAATATCTCTCATCTAAGGGTTGAAGTGCCTACCCTCTTCTCCTCTTCCAGCGGCGAATCGACGGGGATCGACCAATGGTCCGACACATCGTTACCCTGATCATCGGCCTGGCGATCCTGACGACAGTCTATTTGGTGCTCGGAAGCGGGTCGTTTCCGGTGCTGGTCCTCGCCCTCTTCATGCACATCCTCATAGGCGGCTTAAACGTCGTCTGGATGATCGTCGTCATCGGAATGATGATGTTCGGCGCGATCCGGAAACATCCTAGCCTGATCGCCGCACCACCGCTGTTCTTCGCAATCTGGTTCGGCGCATCCATCTGGAACCGCAAACAGGTCGAGGCGACAACTGATCCGTCCCTCGCCATCCGCACGACTCCGGCCGAGTTGAAGGCGATCCGAACCGTCACCCTGGTCACTCGCGGAGTCCGGGGCTGCTGCGGTCAGGCCTCGCTGCTCGCCAATGGCCTGATCGACCGCTACGTCCATGCAGCCGACGACGAGAAAGGTCATATCGGACCGATCCGAATGACCGTGCTTGCCGCGGCCAACGACTGCACTGCAGACGAGCTGCGCAATTCGGACCTCCTGCAACGCGCCGGGCACGTCGGCGAATGCCTGAAGACGACAACGATCGACAGCATTCCCGACGGCCTCGTGGTTCGCATGAAGCCCAAGCCCTACTACCCCATGATCGGCTGCTGCACCGTCGGTACGCTCAATGTCCGGCAAAACGGCGAGGAGCGCGTCGCCGCGACCTGGCACTCCGGTCGGACCGTCGTGCTCAGCTACGCTCCGCTGTTCGGAATGCCCAACGCGCCGGACCCAACACTGTCACTGTGGGAGGGATTCTCCGGCGGCCCATCGCAGATGGTATGGATCGGGGGACCCAGCTTCACCGGCGAGGACCTCGCGGCCGCCGTCTACGGCATCGACTGGGCCGCGCCACCAAAGATGCCCGATGTCAGCACCGCCGAGTTGATCCGCCGCGCGGTCGAGATATCGAGAGGCCCGACCCGCACCGCCGCGTTCGACATCGCCCTGGCAGTCCAGGCCAAGGGCGGCGTCGATGACGATTTGCTCAGCCTGATGGCTTCCTTCATTGAACAGTCGAGCCTTTCCAGCACCGCCTACGAGGCTATCCAAAAATTCTGGTACAAGCTCGATCCTGACCGGCAGCGCAAGTTCATCAACCTGATCGTCGCGCGCATGCAGGACCCCGACATCGGATTCGAATACAAGAGCGTAATGCTGCCGTTTCAGTGGAATGCCGAGAAATTCCCCGGCATCGCGGATCAGGCTCTGCGCGTCTTCGAGGAGCGAAGCGACCTCAAGACCTGGCAATATGAGCTCGCGCTTCGGCTCGCCAACAGGGCCGCTTACCGATCGGATCAATATGTGGACGAGCAGCACCAGCGATTTCGCTTGATGCGGGACGACTCCAGGGAAGGCTTCGTCAACCGCATGCTGGCGTTCGACCGCGTCTACCCTTTGCGCGATGACGAGGAGCGTGAATTTCTTGCTCAGCAGCTCGATCGCGTCCCCGATGCACGACTTGAACAGTTCCTGCGGGCTGCCGGCTGGTACGGCAGCTATCCGACTCTGACGCCCGCGACCCGGATGCTTCACGAACGCGCCGCCGACCGCATTGCTACGGTGAAAGATGACAAGCTCCGACGAGAACTCCAGGACAAATTCCGCTTCGATCGCGCCAGCTAGGATTTGACCCCATAAGGCAGCGGCTTGCCCGCGAAGAACGCACTCAGGTTGGCCAGCGCGCAGTTCTGCATGGCGACGTGCGATTCGAGGGTGTGGCCGCCGATATGCGGGGCGAACACGACGTTTGGGAGCGCGGTCAGGGCGTCGGGGGCGTGCGGCTCCGTCTCGAAGACGTCGAGGCCGGCGCCGGCGATGGTCTTGTCGACGAGCGCCGCGACCAGGGCCTTCTCGTCGATGACCGAGCCGCGGGAGATGTTGACGACATAGCCGTCCGCGCCGAGGCGCTTGAGGATGTCGGCGTCGACCACATGCTGGGTCTCGGCCCCTGCCCGGACCGCGATCATCAGCACGCTGCACCAGTCGGAGAGCGCCTCGAGCGTCGGGAAATATTGATAGGGCAGATCGTATTTGCTGCGGCTGAAATAGCCGACCTCGCTCTCGAACGCGGCGCAGCGCGCCGCGATCTTGCGGCCGATCTCGCCCATGCCGTAGACGCCGATGCGGCGGCCGGGCATGCCGGCCTGCGGGCGCATCATCGGCGACTGTTTTGACCCAGCCCAATCACCGCTGCGAACATATTGATCGGCCACCAGGATCCGCCGCGTCGTCGCCAGCATCAGGGTCATCGCGATGTCGGCGACCGATGCAGCATTGGCGCCCGGGCTGTGGCCGACTGCGATCTCGCGCGCGGCAGCCGCCTTCAGGTCGACGCCGTCATAGCCGGTGCCGTAGCAGACGATCGCGCCGAGTTTTGGAAACAGGTCCATCGCCTCGGCGCCGAGCGGCGTGCCGCCGGCCGTCAACACCGCACGGATGCCGCCGAGTTCTTCCGCCGAAAACACCTCCCGCGCAGGCTTGCCGCCGGTGTCGAGCAACTCGAATCGTTCGGCGAAGCGCACCATCATCGTCTTGGGAAAGCGCGAGTAGATCAGGACCTTGTCAGCCATTGTTGTTGTTTCCGGTGAGCGCCGTCGAAAACGGAAAGGGGCGGAATCGGTCGCCCGATTCCGCCCCTCGCCTCATGCAATTTCCAAACCTCAGCCGAGAATGGTACCCGGCTCGACCTTCACGCCCGGGCCCATCGTCGAGGACACCGCAACGCGCTGGATGTAGGTGCCCTTGGAGCCAGCCGGCTTCGCCTTCGAGACAGCATCGGCGAGTGCCTTGATGTTCTCGACCAGCTTTTCCTCGGAGAACGAGGCCTTGCCGACGCCGGCCTGCAGGATGCCGGCCTTCTCGACGCGGAACTCGACCGAGCCGCCCTTGGCACCCTTCACCGCACCGGTGACGTCCATGGTCACAGTGCCGATCTTCGGGTTCGGCATCAGGCCGCGCGGGCCGAGCACCTTACCGAGACGGCCGACCAGCGGCATCATGTCGGGGGTGGCGATACAGCGGTCGAAATCGATCGAGCCGTTCTGCACCTTCTCGACCAGGTCTTCGGCGCCGACGACGTCGGCACCTGCGGCCTTGGCTTCGTCAGCCTTGGCGCCACGGGCGAACACGCCGACGCGGAGCGTACGGCCGGTGCCGTTCGGCAGGGTCACGACGCCGCGGACCATCTGGTCGGCGTGACGCGGATCGACGCCGAGATTGATCGCGACCTCGATGGTCTCGTCGAACTTCGCCTTGGCGCGTTCCTTGACCATCTTGATGGCGTCCGCGAGCGGGTAAAGCTTTTCGCGGTCAACACCTTCGCGGGCTTTGTTCAAACGCTTTCCGATTGCCATAGCCGCTTACCCCGCCACTTCCAGACCCATCGAACGGGCAGAGCCCTCGACCATCTTCATGGCCGATTCGATCGAGTCGCAATTGAGATCCTTCATCTTCTTCTCGGCGATCTCGCGCACCTGCGCCTTGGTCACCGCGCCGGCCTTGTCACGGCCCGGAGCTTTCGAACCGGACTGAATCTTGGCGGCCTGCTTGAGGAAGAAGGACATCGGGGGGGTCTTCATCTCGAAGGTGAACGAACGATCGGCGTAGATCGTGATCACGACGGGAATCGGGGTGTTCTTCTCTTCCTTCTGGGTCTGGGCGTTGAACGCCTTGCAGAACTCCATGATGTTGAGACCACGCTGACCGAGCGCGGGACCGATCGGGGGCGAAGGATTCGCCGCACCGGCCGGGACCTGGAGCTTCAGGTATCCGGTCACTTTCTTTGCCATGTATCACTCCTGTTGTGCCGGCAACGCCGGCGGTTTCAGGTTCGTGGTCTGGGTCGGATGCGGCTGGCGACCGCCCTCTCCCTCCCACGGCCTCTCTTTGCGTGACGCCTTAGGGCGTCCCGCGTGACCCGATCAGACCTTCTCGACCTGACCGAATTCCAGCTCGACCGGCGTGGCGCGGCCGAAGATCGACACCGCGACCTTCACGCGCGAGCGCGCCTCGTCGATTTCCTCGACGACACCCGAGAACGAGGCGAACGGGCCATCGGCCACGCGCACGTTCTCGCCAATCTCGAACGACACCGACGCCTTCGGCCGTTCCACACCCTCCTGCACCTGGTGCAGGATGCGCATGGCCTCGGCCTCCGAGATCGGCATCGGCTTGTTCTCGGCGCCGAGGAAGCCCGTGACCTTCGGCGTGTTCTTGATCAGATGAAACGCCTCGTCGGTCAGCTTCATCTTCACCAGCACGTAGCCCGGGAAGAACTTGCGCTCGGCGTCGATCTTGCGGCCGCGGCGCACTTCCGTGACCTTCTCGGTCGGAACCAGTACCAGCTCGAACAGCTCCTCGAGCCCGCGCTGCTTGGCCTGCTCGCGGATCGATTCGGCGACCTTCTTCTCGAAGTTCGAATAGGCGTGGACGATATACCAGCGCTTGTCGGTCGATTGGGTTGCAGCGGCTGCTGTTGCCATCAGTGAATGCCCAAAAGGAAGGTGATGAGGTAGCGGATGATCTGGTCGGCGGCGAAGAAGAAGATCGAGGCCACGGCGACCATCACGAACACCATGATGGTGGTGATCGTGGTCTCACGACGGGTCGGCCAGGTGACCTTGGCGGTCTCCGAGCGTACTTCCTGCAAGAACTTGAACGGGCTGACTGCCATCGTTTGAGACGCCAATAATGATTTCAGGGATCCGAACAGCCGCCTGTGGCCCAGCCCTCTGTCTCGAAGGATGAGCCGGAAAACCGGGCTCGATTGTTCGGGGGATTTCAAAGCCGCGCCGGAAATCCGCGTTTAACGGGCCGGCTGCGAGTGCCGGATATCTACTGCGAATGAGGCCAAAGGTCAAGGTGTGACCGAGCCGGAATGCGCGCGAGCCCGGCTGACGGACGCGATGCGGATCAAGGGCTTATCCGGTCACCATGATCCAACGGCCGAGGCGTTGGCCCCACCGCCGTCCTGCCTGTCGATCCTGATTGTCGGGATTAGCTGGCAGGAGTGGCAGGGCTCGAACCTGCGACCCCCGGTTTTGGAGACCGGTGCTCTACCAATTGAGCTACACTCCTACGGACCCTGCGTTGCCGCGGATCAGGCCGCTTTCAAGCACAGGGGACGGCTGGTTTGCAAGGACGGATTGCAAGGCTGAAGCGCGCTGGCTTCGCTTGTTTGTGCCGCGCCTTCTGGGCCAGAGTTCGTTCCCGACAATAACATTGCCCCCGGGAGTGAACATGACCGCGACAGCCGCCCCTCGCCCCTCGACCGCGCCGAAAACCCCGCCTCTTCCCGAGGCCAAGCCGGAAACGCTGGGTCTGTCGCGGCGCCGCCTTCAGGCAATGTCGGACGCCTTCAAGCGCGAGATTGACAAGGGAACCGTCCCCGGCGTGACCGTGCTGGTGGCCCGCCGCGGCCAGGTCGGCTGGTTCGAGGCGCTCGGCAAGCAGAGCCCGGCGGCTTCCGCGCCGATGGCGCTTGATTCGATTTTCCGGATCTTCTCGATGACCAAGCCGATTGTGTCGGTCGGCATCATGGCGCTGGTCGAGGACGGCCACCTTCTCCTCGGCGATCCCGTCGCGAAATTCATCCCGGAATTTGCCGACCAGAAGGTCGGCGTGATCAGCGGCGGCAGGCTGGAACTGGTTCCACCGAAGCGGCCGATGACGGTGCAGGACCTGCTCCGCCACACGTCCGGTTTGACGTATGAGCACCAGGGCGACGGCCCGGTGCACAAGCTCTACCAGGAGTCCCGCGTCCGCAGCCGCAAGATCACCAATGCCGAGCACGCCGCGCTGGTGGCGAGCTTCCCGCTGGTCTGCCACCCCGGCGACGAGTTCAACTACAGCCGTTCCACCGACATCCTCGGCCGCATCATCGAGGTCATCAGCGGCAAATCGCTCGGCACGTACCTCACCGAGCGCATCCTCGCGCCGCTGCAGATGACCGAGACCGGGTTCTCCACCTCTGAGGCCAATGTCGGCCGGCTCGCCCAGCCGTTCGAAGCCGATCCCTGGACCGGCGACAAGGTCGCGCTGTTCAACATGCTCGAGCAGCCGATCATGGAGTCAGGCGGCGGCGGCCTCGTCTCGACCACGATGGACTATGCCCGCTTCGCGCTGATGCTGCGCAATGGCGGCACACTCGACGGCAACAGGATCATCGGCCGCAAGACGCTGGAGCTGATGGCGTCCGATCACCTCGGGCCGCACGTCGTGACCAACGGCACGCTGCTCTCGCCCGGCCACGGTTTCGGTCTCGGCTTCGCCGTGCGCACGCAAGCCGGCATCGCACCCTTCCCCGGCAGCGTCGGCCAGTATTTCTGGAGCGGCATTGCCGGGACGTTCTTCTGGATCGATCCGAAAGAAGACCTGTTCACGGTGTTCATGAGCCAGGGCCCCGGCCAGCGCGATTTTACGCGCACACTGGTGCGGGATCTGGTGTACGCGGCGGTGGATTGAACTTGCGCCGGATCACCAATCTCGCTGTCATGCTCCGCGAAAGCGGGGCATCCAGTACTCCGCGGCAGGTGTGGTGAAGGCGAGCTCTCCAACGCCGGTCTCTGGGATACTGGATCGTCCGCCTTCGCGGACGATGACACCTGAGTTTAGCCGGAGTGAGTGCCCTTCCCGCGAGGGAATCAACTAATCGTCGCGCCGCCGTCGATCACCATGGTCTGGCCGGTCATGAAGTCGCCGGCCGCGGATCCCAGGAACACCGCGGCGCCCGCGATCTCGTCGGGGATGCCGATGCGCAAGAGCGGCGAGCGCGCGGTCGAGGCTTTCAGGTTCTCCGGATTGTCCCACAGCGCCTTGGCAAAATCGGTCTTGATCAGGCCAGGCGCGATGCAGTTCACGCGGATGTTGTGCTTGCCGTATTCGCAAGCCAGGTTGCGTGCGAGCTGCATGTCCGCAGCCTTCGAGATCGCGTAAGCCCCGAGAATGGTCGAGCCCTTGAGGCCGCCGATCGAGGAGACGATGATGACCGAGCCGTCCTTGCGCTCGATCATCTGCGGCACCACCATCGAGATCAGCCAGTTGTTGGCGACGATGTTGTTGTCGAGAATTTTGCGGAACTGATCGTCGGAGATGCCGGCAAGCGGACCGTAATACGGGTTCGACGCGGCGTTGCAGACCAGCACGTCGATCCTGCCGAAGGCGCGGTTGCTCTCGTCGACGAGGTTTTGCAGATTCTCCTTCGACGAGATGTTCGCGGCGATCGCGACCGCGGTGCCCTTGCCGAACTTGTCGTTGATGCCCTGGGCAACCTCATCGCAGACATCGGCCTTGCGCGAGGAGATCACGACCTTGGCGCCGTGCTCGGCCATACGCTCGGCGATCGCAAGCCCGATGCCGCGGGTCGATCCCGTGATGACGGCAACTTTGCCCTTCATGTCGAACAAGGTCATGTTTCTCTCCCACAGTATGATTTGATTTGCTTGAAGCTTACGCCGTGTCCGCGCGAACGGACAATGACGCAGGTAAATTTGGCCTCATGCGAGCTTCTTGACTTCCGGTCCCGCCGGCTGATGCATCTCGGCATGCGCATCGTCGGCGATCCACGGTTGCTGGTTCACCATCGGCAGCCGCCAGACCGAGCGCTCGGGGCTTGTGAAATAATCGAGCCGCGTGATCGAGCAATTGTCGATATCGAACGACAACGCCCTCTCAACCTCGCCATTGAGCGCGAGTCCCAGTGCGGCCTTGATGGTGCCGCCATGCGCGACCGCGATCACGTCCTGCCCCGCCGCCTCATTGTTGATCCGCTCGACGGTACGGCGGGTGCGGTTGTAGAGATCCATAAAGCTTTCGCCGCCGGGCGCGGGCTCGTTGATGTCGGCAAACCAACTCGAGCCGACGGGACGGCTGGCAACGAACTCGGCGCGGTTCATGCCCTGCCAGCGGCCGAGATTCTGCTCGGCGAGATCGGCTTCCCATTTCATCGACGCGGGCTTCGGGTAGCCCGCCTCCCAGATCGCTTCGGCCGTTTGATGCGTGCGCATCAGATTGCTCGAATACCAGACCGCCTTGCGTGGCAGCACCTTGGCAACGGCGTTGAACACGTAGGTGTCGCTGGTGTCGCAGGCGAGATCGCTCTGTCCGTAGATGTTGCCGCCGTCATTGCGCACCGGCGCGTGACGGACCCACCACCAGCGTGTCGTGACCACATTCGGCTTGTCTGCGGTTGCCATTGAAGCCCTTCCATCCCGTGTAATGTCGCTGTACGTCAGTAGCGAACGTGTCTCAAGACACTTTACCGTTTGAAATTCTGTTTGAAATTCCGTCGCGCGGCAAGCGTCTCGCGGCACATCAAAGGGAGAAACGCATGGGCCGTCTGCAAGGCAAATCCGTCATCATCACCGGCGCCGGCAGCGGCATCGGCCGCGCGGCTGCGCTGCTCTTCACCAGGGAAGGCGCCAAGCTGATCGCGGTCGATCGCACCGAGGCGGTGAAGGAGACCGTCGACGAGGTGAGGAAGGCCGGCGGTGTCGCCGAAGCGATGATCGCCGATGCCGGCTCCGAGGCGGACGTCATCGCGGTAATCGACAAGGCAGTGAAGACGCACGGCCGGCTCGACGTGATCTGGGCCAATGCCGGCGTCTCCGGCGGGCTCGTCCCGCTCGGCGAGCAGACCGTGGAACAGTGGCAGGAAGTGTTGCGCGTCAATCTGATTGGACCGTTCCTCGCAGTGAAGCATGCAATGCCGCACATGGTGAAGCAGCAGTCCGGCGCGATCGTGCTCACCGCATCGGTCGCCGGCCTCAAGGCCGGCGCGAGCGGGCATCCCTATGCGGCAAGCAAGGCCGGCGTGATCTCGCTGGTGCAGACCACCGCCTATTCGCTCACCGGCACCGGCGTGCGCATCAACGCGGTGTGCCCGGGCCTGATCGAGACGGGCATGACCAAGCCGATCTTCGACCGCGCTAGGGAGCGTGGCACTGCCGACAAGATCGGCCAGCTCAACCCCTTGAAGCGCCCCGGCCAGCCGCACGAGCTCGCCGCGATGGGATTGTTTCTGGCCAGCGACGAGGCGTCGTATGTGAACGGCCAGGCGTTTCCGGTGGATGGCGGCCTCACGGCGTCGATGCCGTATGCGGGCAAGCCGGTTTAGCAGGCACACTCTCGTGTCCCGGACGCGCTGCAGCGTTCTTACGCTGCTGCGCAGAGCCGGGACCCAGGAAGATACGGAGTTCGCTGTTGCATGGGCCCCGGCTCTGCAGCGCATCACTTCGTGCTGCGCAGCGTCCGGGGCACGAGACCGTCTTTGAAATATCAACAACGAGACTGTCTTTGAAATATCAACATGAGTTCGCATCCTCGCGGCTTGTTTCGCCCGAGCTTTGCTCCGTCGCCTCACCCTCATTTGAAAGAGGGCGCAGGGAAGGCCGGGAGCCGGCTGGCTCCCATTGACCGCTATGCCATGAGTAGATTGCGCTACACTGCACAGCGGGTAACAGGGCAGCCGGAGGCATCCCGGCCTTCCCTGCGCGGATGGTTGGAACGGCTTATGTCGTGCTCTCCCCGGGGAGCGATGCACTATTGCCCCCGTTGCCTTGCGGATGATTGATACGCATGTCCGGTTGGACACAACGCATCACCGCAAGCCTTGACGCACAGGCTCCGGGCGCCAGGACCACACGATTTGGCCGTACGCAGATCGCACCGGTCGTGTGCGCGAGGTCTTCGCTCACGGTTGCCCGCCCTGCAAAACCCTTCGCGCCGATGTGATCCGCGTCCACCGCCGCCCGGCCCGCGTTCGTGACGATCGCGATACGCCCCTCTTCCTTGGGCCGGAGTGAGACCACACATACGCCGTTTCCGAATTTCGGTAAAGTGGAATATTTGTGCCGATACGGATTGACCGAGGGCTTGAGCGTTTTGCCCGTCGGGCAACGCAAGGTCTCGTAGCCCTACCGCGTCATTCCGGGGCGCGACGAAGTCGCGAACCCGGTATCCATTTCACCGCGCGTGATGCCGCCCGATGGATTCCGGGCTCAATGCTGCGCATTGCCCCGGAATGACAGCTGCGGCTTCATTTGCCCGACCGGCCGCAACATTGGTATGGTTCATGCAAGCGGCATCAGCCTCCGCAATTCTCTAACAAGAACGTGAAAATGCCGGACTCCAGACCTGACCGTATCCGCAAACTTCTCGCCGACCTCGTCGGCTTCGACACGATCAGCGACCGCACCAATTTGCCTTTGATCGCGCATATCGAGAGCTATCTCGCCTTCCTAGGCGTCAAGGGCGAACGCATCGCCGACGAGACCGGCAAGAAGGCCTCGCTCTGGGTCACGATCGGCCCGGAAGATCGACCCGGTCTCGTGCTATCAGGGCATACCGACGTCGTGCCCGTCGTCGGCCAGGACTGGAGCCACGATCCGTTCAAGCTCATCGAGCGCGACGGCAGGCTCTACGGCCGCGGCACCACCGACATGAAGGGATTTGTCGCAGTGTGCCTCGCCATGGTGCCGGAGATGCTGGAGGCGAAGCTGACAACGCCGATTCATCTTGCCATCTCCTATGACGAGGAGATCGGCTGCGTCGGCGTGCGGCCGATGCTTGCCGAGGTCGCCAAGAAGAAGGTCCGACCGCTCGGCGCCTTCATCGGCGAGCCGACCGAGATGAAGGTCATCATCGGCCACAAGGGCAAGCATGGCGTGCGCGCGACGTTCCACGGCCTCGCCCGCCACTCCTCGATTGCGCCCGACGGCGTCAATGCCATCGAATACGCGGCCGAGATGATCAGCGAGATCCGCCGCCGCGCAGTGAAGCTTGCAAGCGAGGTCGAGCGCAGCAGTCTCTATGATGTCCCGCACTCGACGCTGCTGACCAGCATCGTGCATGGCGGCGCCGCGCTGAACATCGTGCCTGACACCTGCACCGTGGATTTCGAATGCCGCGGCATCGGCATCACCGAGTCCAGGGAGGTGACGGATGCGATCGTCGCCTGGGCCAAGGCCGAGCTCGAGCCCGCGATGAAGAAGCAGCATCCGGAATGCGGCATCGATTTCGAGGAGATCCTCGACTATCCCGCCCTCGACACCAAGGCGGACGCCGCGATCGTCACGCTGGCGAAGCAGCTTGCGGGACGCAACGACCACGCCAAGGTCGCCTTCGGCACCGAAGCCAGCCTGTTCGCCGGCATGGCCGATATCCCCTCAGTGGTGATCGGCCCGGGCTCGATCGCGCAGGCGCATACGCCGGACGAGTTTGTAGCGATGGCCGAGCTGGAGAAATGCGCGGGGTTCGTGGAGAAGCTGATCGCGCATTGCGCGAAAGCGGAGTCCTAAACGGCGCTGCCGTAAGGTGGGCAAAGCGACGCGTGCCCACCATTTTTCACCGCGATCGCTGACAGATGGTGGGCACAGCGCTACGCGCTTTTGCCCACCCTTGCTACAAGCTCCGATGCGTAGGGCTACGGGAGCGCCGCGCCTCAGCGCTCCTGCAAGGCCAGCCGGACGCCGACGGCGCAGTAGATGATCCCGACCACCTTGCCCTGCCACCGCACGACCGCAGGGTGGCGACGCAGGAGATTGCCGAGACGGCCGGCGCCGACGGCGAATACGACGGTGCTGACCAGGCCGAGCAGCACGAAGACGGTGCCGAGGATCGCGAGCTGAAGCGCGGTCGAACCGTTCTCGGGCCGGACGAACTGCGGCAGGAAGGCGAGGAAGAACAGTGCGGTCTTGGGATTGAGCACTTCGGTCAGCACGGCCTGCCGAAGGGCGCGCCCCGCGCTGATCGCGGGCGCGCCGTCGTCGAGCTTGATCGGTGCTTTGTCGAGCATCGCGCGGATGCCAAGATAGATCAGGAATCCCGCGCCCGCATATTTGACGATGCTGAACAGGAGCGCCGACGTGGCGATGACGGCCGAAAGGCCGACGATCGCCATGCTGGTGTGGATCACGTCACCCGCAGCAATGCCAGCGCCGGTGGCGATGCCGACCCTCGTTCCCGAGCTTGCAGCTCGCGCCATGGTGAGCAGCGTGGCCGGGCCAGGAATGAAGACGAAGCCGAGAACGATCAGGATGTAGGTGACGAGGGTGGCGTGGTCGATCATGCGCGCGGTCCCGAGGGCGAATTAGTATGACAGGCTGAGCGACGGCGAATAGTCCACCGGCACGAGCAGCCGGTCCTCGATCTGGCCGACCATCAGGCCATGCTCGGCGTGGGTCACGCGCTTGATCTCGGCCCACTCGGTATCCGCCATGAAGGCCGCCCAAGCCGAAATCTTCGCTGCCTCGTCCGGCCACTCCAGGAGATAGGCGAACTCGGTACGATCGCCGAATTTGGTTTCCCACATCGCCACGATCTGAAAGCCATATCGGCTTCGCATGATACGCGCGGCATGGTCGCGGAAACGGGTGTGGAATGCGGCCTTGTTCTTTTCGAAGATTTCGTAGATGCGCAATTGCTGGATCATGACCGTCTCCTTGCGGGGAGAGATAGGGTCGAACGGCGCGCCGTCAAACCGAGAAGTCAGCCGGCCTTCGTAGGGTGGGCAAAGCGAAGCGTGCCCACCATTTTTCACTGCGATCGCTGACAGATGGTGGGCACAGCGCTACGCGCCTTTGCCCACCCTACGCACCCCACCCGCGGCACGCATCCTCGTCATTGCGAGGAGCTCTTGCGACGAAGCAATCCAGACTGCCGCCGCAGAGATAGTCTGGATTGCTTCGCTTCGCTCGCAATGACAGAACGTGTGGTGACAGCGACGCACCAAGCAAAAAGGCGCGCCCACCGACCGCGCCCTCGTTATTTCTACACCGCGCCTGCCTTCTGCGCGTAGTCCCATGACGCCTGCGACAGCGGCACGGTGCGCTTGGCGGATTCCAGCGCCTTGGCGTTGGCGGCGGTGCCGTCGCGGACGCGGCCGGCGATGCCTTGGGTGATGCCGGCGAGACGGAACAGATTATAGGCAAAGTACCAGTTGAGATCCGGCACCGTCATCCTGGTGACGTTGCAATAGATCTGCGCGGCTTCTTCCACGCTTGGGATGTTCAGCGCCTTGAGGTCGACGCCCTGCAATCCCGGCATCACCCATTGCATCAACAGATAGGTGAAGTCGGCCATGGGATCGCCGAGCGTCGACAGCTCCCAGTCGAGCACGGCCTGCACGCGCGGTTCCGTCGCGTGGAAAATCATATTGTCGAGGCGGTAGTCGCCGTGGACGATCGAGACGCGCGCCTGCTCCGGCACGGTCTTGGGCAACCACTCGGCGACCTTCTCGAACTCGGGAATGTGCTGGGTCTCGGACGCCCGATACTGCTTGGTCCAGCGGTCGATCTGGCGCGCGAAATAATTGCCAGGCTTGCCGAACTCGCCGAGGCCAATCGCGACGGGATCGTACATGTGGAGCTTTGCCAGCGTCTCGATCTTGCTGGTGAAGATCTTTCGGCGCGCATCGCCATCCTGGCTCGGTAGCGTCGGATCCCAGAACACCCGCCCCTCCTCCATCGACATGATGTAGAAGGCGGCGCCGATGATGCTGTCGTCCTGGCACAGCGCATAGGCGTGCGCGACCGGAAAGCCCTGCTTTCCAAGGGCCGCGATGACGCGATATTCGCGATCGACCGCATGCGCCGACGGCAGCAGTTTGCCGAAGGGCTTTCTGCGCATCACGTAGGAGCGCTTCGGCGTGTTCAGCCGGTAGGTCGGATTGGATTGGCCGCCCTTGAACTGCAGGACGACCAGCGGGCCCTCATAGCCTTCGACGTTGTCACGCATCCAGGCCTCGAGCCCGAGCTCGTCGAAGCGATGACGCTCCTCGACCGGCTTGGTGCCCGAGAACTCTTCGTCTTTCCTGACGCCGTCAGCCACGGTGACGCTCCCTCTTTTTGTTTTCCGTCATTCCGGGATGGTCCGAAGGACCAGACCGAAATGACAGAGAAGGGAGCGCCATCAGCTCTCCCTGTCAATGCTTGGGAGAGTTGGCATACTTCCGAACCTCTAACCTTGCAATGGCGCGATTGTGCACCTCGTCCGGACCGTCGGCGAGCCGCAACGTGCGGATCCCCGCATAGTCCTTGGCAAGGCCAGCTTCGTCGGAGACGCCGGCACCGCCGAAGGCCTGAATCGCCTCGTCGATGATCTTCAGCGCCATGTTGGGCGCTGCGACCTTGATCATGGCGATCTCGGCCTGCGCGGTCTTGTTGCCGACCTTGTCCATCATGTCGGCGGCCTTGAGACACAGTAGGCGCGTCATCTCGATGTTGGTGCGGGCCTCGCCGATGCGCTGCTCCCACACACTGTGCTCGACGATCTTCTTGCCGAAGGCGGTGCGCGACATCAGCCGCTTCACCATCTTCTCCAAGGCCTCCTCGGCCTTGCCGATGGTGCGCATGCAGTGATGGATGCGACCGGGACCGAGGCGGCCCTGCGCGATCTCGAAGCCGCGGCCTTCGCCGAGCAGGATGTTCTCCTTCGGCACGCGCACGTTCTCGAGCAGCACCTGGGCGTGGCCGTGCGGCGCGTCGTCGAAGCCGAACACCGGCAGCATCTTCTCGACCTTGATGCCGGGGGTGTCGAGCGGAACCAGGATCTGCGACTGCTGCTGATGTTTCGCGGCGTTGAAATCAGTCTTGCCCATCAGGATCGCGATCTTGCAGCGGGGATCGCCGACGCCGGACGACCACCATTTGCGGCCGTTGATGACGTAATGATCGCCGTCGCGCGCGATGCTGGTCTCGATGTTGGTGGCGTCCGACGAGGCAACCGCCGGCTCCGTCATCAGGAAGGCGGAGCGGATCTCGCCGTCCATCAGCGGACGCAGCCATTTGCGCTTCTGCTCCCTGGAGCCGTAGCGCATGAACACTTCCATGTTGCCGGTGTCGGGCGCGGAGCAGTTGAACACTTCCGAGGCCCAGGAGATGTGACCCATCTGCTCCGACAGCAGCGCGTATTCCAGGTTGGTCAATCCGGCGCCGCGGAATTCGTCGTCTTCATGCTCGTTCGGCGGCATGAACATGTTCCAGAGGCCTTCGGCCTTCGCCTTCTTCTTGAGGTCTTCCAGGACCGGGATGACCTTCCAGCGATCGCCGCTCTTGTCCTGCTCGTTATAGATCGGCACCGCCGGCCGCACGTGCTTGGTCATGAAGGACTGCACGCGGTCGAGCCATTCCTTCTGCTTGGGCGACAGATCGAAATCCATGGGACGCTCCTCGGTCTCTCTTTGAAAGCCTGTTTTGGAAAGCCTGTTTTGCGCCGGACTGTCCTCCCGCCGCGCGCGGCCCGCAAGCGCCATTCGGCGGTTCGCGGGTCGAGGAACCCGCACCGCTTTCAACGGCGGCGCAATTTCCATCGTGCGGATTGACTTTCTCCGGCCTTCAAACGATAGTTTCATACAAGTGTTTGAATTGCAACTCCCTCCCCTGGGCGCATCCATGGCCAGCGATCATACGAGGTCTGCCATTCTCGCCGCCGCCGAACGGCTCTATGCCGATCGCGGTTTTGGCGACGTTACGCTGCGCGACATCGTCGCGGAGGCCAATGTCAATCTGGCCGCGGTGAACTACCATTTCGGCTCGAAGGACGAGCTGATCGCGGAGTTATTTGTCACCCGCTCGATCGCGACCAACCGCGAGCGCCTGCGCGAGTTGAAGGCGGCGGAAGAGCAAGGCGGCGGCCGCGCGCCGATCGAGGTGATCTTGCGCGCGCTGGTCGGGCCGACCCTGCGCGGCTGCTTAGGCCCGGAGAACCAACGCTCCACCGCGGCCCGCTTCATGATCCGCGCCTCGATCGAGTCCGTGCCGCCGATCCGCCGCATCAAGAACCGCGAGATCGACCACTTGCGGAAATTCGCCGGCGCGATGCGAAGGTCCCTGCCCGACCGCAGCGACGTCGATATCTATTGGGGCCTGAATTTTGCGCTGGCGATGGCGCACCACACCATCCGCGAGAGCGAGCGCCTGACAAAGCTGTCGGACGGCAAATGCGATCTCGACGACGTCGAGGACGTGGTCGCGCGCGTCGTCAACGTCGCGACGATGGCGCTGACGGCGGGCAAGGCCGAAGCCAAGGTGCCATCACGGATCGCCGCGCGGTAGCCCTTACATCATCGCGATGCAGTCGATCTCGACGTCGAAGGGGCCGAACCATTCCGGCGTGCAGACAAAGATCCGCGCCGGCGGATCGACCGGGAAATAGCGCGCGTAGACCGCGTTGAACGCGGCGAAGTGTCTTGTCGAGGTGCAGTAGACGTTGCACTTCATGACGTTGTCCAGCGAGGCGCCAGCCGTCTGAAGGCAGAGCTTCATCTGCTCCATGATGATCTCGCTCTGCCGCTCGATCGGCATCCCTCCGATCTCGCCAGTCTCGGGGTCGAATGGCGGCAGGCCGGCGACGAAGATCATGTTGCCGGCGCGCGTCACCGGCGAGGTCGGCGCCTTCACACGGTCGAGAAAGGACGAGATCGGTTCGACGCGGAGCGCTTCGCGTTTCATGACGGCCACCTTCGGTTCAAGCGAGACTGGTGCCTGACTACATTATACTGCAGCCGGCATGCTTCGCTTCTGATCGAAGTGTGATCGCGGTAGCGGGCTAGGCCCGCTGCGGCATCTCCTCGGCCTCTTCCTTGGCGAGCAGCAGCAGCATCTCGATGCCCATCTCGCCTTCCTGTGGCGAGCGGATGAACTTGATCTCTTCGGCACTTTGCCGCAGCGCGGCAATGATCGCGACAGCCTGGTTGGCCGTGGCCGCCTCAGTCGCCAGAATGGCCTTCTGGTTCTTTGCTTGGAACCCGATGGTGTAGGACATGCGCTTTCCCTCCCGAACTCAGTGGGAGAGATCGAATCTGAGTCGCGGGCGAAGCGGAAGCCGGTTGTACTACGGACCGGGTTTGTCTGGGGATTGCGCGCAAGCCTCGGGTAAGGCCACGAGATCGTCATGCTTCCGTCACGAATTGATCGGCGCCATTCCCGGCTCTACGCGAGCCCGAGCATCGCGCGCACGCTTACAGCGCGGACGTCGCGCCTTGCTTTTGCCGGTCATGAAATCAGATGATCCCCCGCTGCTTCAGCTCCTCGATCTTCCCCGCGTCATAGCCGAGCTTGCCACCGAGCACTTCCTGGGTGTGCTCCCCGAGCAGCGGCGGGGCGCGGTAAGTCTCGATCGGCGTCCCCGAGAAGGTCAGCGCATTGCGGATCAGCGACAGATCGGGATCGAAGGGATGGTCGACCTTCACCCGCATGCCGCGCGACTGGACGTGCGGATCGGAAAACACCTGCTCGAAATTGTTGATCGGCCCCGACGGCACGCCGGCCTCCTCGAGCTTGTCCAGCCAATAGGCCACGGGCTTGGTCAGGAACAGGCCGGCGAAGATCGCCATGATCTCCTTGCCGTGCACGACGCGGTCGTTGTTCTTGACGAAGCGCTTGTCGTTGGCGAGCTCGGGCTGGCCCAGCACGGCGCAGGTGCGCTGGAACTGGCCGTCATTGCCGACCACCAGCATCAGCTCGCCGTCGGTGCAGCGGAACACGCCGGCGGGCATGCCGCCATTGCCCCAGGTGCCGCGGCGCGGCGGCGTCTTGCCGTTGACGAGGTAGATCTGCAGCCAGTGCGACAGCGAGGCGATGACGGTGTCGAACAGGCAGACGTCGATGTGCTGCCCCTGCCCGCCATTGACGTCGCGATGGTAGAGCGCCGACAAAAGCCCGATCGAGGTGTTCATGCCGGTCATGTAGTCGACGATCGACGGGCCGACCTTCATCGGCCCCTCGCCCGGCTCGCCGTCGATATGGCCGGTGACGCTCATCAGGCCGCCCATCGCCTGGAGGATCGCGTCGTAGCCGGCGCGTGGCGCATAGGGTCCGGTCTGGCCGAAGCCGGTTACCGAGCAATAGATGATCCTGGGGTTGATCGCCTTGATGGTCTCGTAGTCGAGGCCGTAGCGCTTGAGATCGCCGACCTTGTAGTTCTCCATGAAGACGTCGGCGTCCCTGGCGAGCTCGCGGATGATCGCCTGCCCCTCGGGCTTGGCGATGTTGACGGTGATCGACTTCTTGTTGCGGTTGGCGCAGAGATAGAATGAATTGTTGTTGTTCGCTTTGCCCTCGGGATCGGTCAGATAAGGCGGGCCGAAGGCGCGCGCGTCGTCGCCGGTGCCGGGCCGCTCGATCTTGATCACCTCCGCGCCGAGATCGCCCAGCATCTGGGCCGACAAGGGCCCTGCAAGCACACGGGTGAGGTCAAGGATCTTGATGCCTGAGAGCGGCAGGGCCGACATGTCAATTTCCTCCGGGGAACTGGATTTTGGCGCGGCGGCGAGATCGCGGACCGTGCTCCCTGCGGATACACCATTTTTGCAGCCCCGAGCACTGCGCGCTGGGCATACGGCCATCCCCCGCCCCGCAGCAGAAGTAGCCTGCGACGCCCAATTCCGCGTTGCGAATATTATCCCGTCGACCTCAGGTCGCGGCTACCGCAGCCAACTGCGGACGACGCCGGCCCAGTAGAATCAGGATCAGCACCGTTGCGCAGGAAAAGGCCAAGGTGAGCCCAAGCGCGCCGCGGCTGCCGAACTGGGTAAGCAGGCCAGCCAGAAGCGGCGGCGAGATCGCTGAGGCCAGATTGAGCGGCAGCGCGATCATCGACATCGCCTTGGCGAACTCGGCCTGGTCATAGAACACGAGCGGGATCGTCGCCCGCGCCACCGCCATTGCGCCGCTGCCGGCACCGTAAAGCAGGATGAAGCTCGCGACCGCCCAGGTCGCACCCTCGCTCAGCATCAGCAGCACCATGGCAACGGGAAGCGCGGTGCCGGCGACCAATCCGGTGGTGATGCCATCCCACCGGCCGCCGCCGAGGAAGTCGAGGCCGCGGGCGCTGACCTGGATCACGCCCAGCATGGAGCCGAATGCAAGCGCCTGCGCCGGCGCAAGGCCTTCCGCCCGCAACAGCTCGATCAGGATGGCACCGATGCCGAAATTGACGAAGGCATTCATCGTGATCACGCAGACGACGAGACCGAAGGTGCTTCTTGAAATCGCAGGCGGCGGCGCGGCCTTGACGGCCTCGCCACCATGGTCCGTCGCGATTTTCCGGCGCGGCGCGAGAAACGCATAGAGCGGAAGGTTGATGGCGAGCATCATCGCCGCATAGACGAGACAGGTCCCGCGCCAGCCGAGCCAGGCACTAAGGAATGATGTGGTCGGCCAGAAGATGCTGCTGGAGAGACCCGTCACCAGCATCAGCCCGCCGATGGCATTCTTGGCGCCCCGTCCGGCGACCTCGTTCAGCATGATATACGCGCCGGTCGACAGCGTGGCGCTGCCGCCCATGCCAAGAATGACCCAGCCGGCGAAATAGAGTATCGGCTCACGCGCGGAGAAGAGGACGATGTAGCCCGGCACGGCCACGACAGTGCCAACCATCATGACCTTGCGGGCACCGTGCCGCGCAAAGGCCTTGGCAAGCCAGGGCGCGCACAGGCCCATGGTGACGTAAAGGACCGAGCTGCCCGCAAACACCGCCGGCAGGCTCAGGCCGAGGTCGGCCCCGAGGTCGCGGCCGACCACGGCCGGAAGGCCGATCGTGCCCCATCCAATGAGCTGGGTGATTGCAAGCACCAGCAGGACCCCGATGAGCCTGCCGTCAGATTTCAAGAACCGCATTCCACCCGTCGCCTGCCCGGCAGGCGCCGATCACGCCTGTCAGTCTGTCTTACCCGGAGACTCAGCGCACGGAAACGCTGGCCGCCGAATGGCAGAAGGCACCCGGAAGCATGTCAGGTGGAGAACGGTCCTCCCTACCCCGCGATCCCGAGCAGGGATCGCGCCTCGGCTGCCGTCGCGATGCGCCGGCCGTGGCGCGTGACAGCCTCGGCCGCGATAGTCACGAGCTCCGCGTTGCTGGCGGCCAGCCGCGTCTTGTCGATCCTGATATTGTCCTCGAGCCCGGTGCGAACCGCGTCGGCGCCGCGCGCCAGCGCCCAGTCCATGACCTCGGCTTGATGGCGCCCGATCCCGGCCGCGGTCCATGTGGCTTTCGGGATCAGCCGCCTGAGCTCTGCCAGCAGGATGTCGAGGACATGCTCGTCGGCGGGCATCGCGTTCTTGACGCCCATGACGAATTGCACGTGCGGACGCGGGTCGATCAACCCTGCCTCGATCAGGCGTCGGGCGCCATGCAGATGCGACAGATCGAAGATCTCGATTTCCGGGCGGACGCCAGCTGCCTTCATGCCGGTCGCGAGCGTCTCGACCAGGGCGGCGCTGTTCTCGTAGACAATCGTCGGAAAGTTCACCGACCCCGTGGAGAGCGAGGCCATGTCCGGCTTCAGATAGAGCGATGATCCACGCGCCGAGGGATCGCGGCCCCGCCCGCCGGTCGAGAACTGCACGATCATCCCCGGACAATGCTTCCTGATCCCTTCCTGCACCAGGGCAAAGCGCTGGGGATCAGAGGACGGCGTCTCGTCATCGTTGCGCACATGGATATGGGCAAGCGTGGCGCCGGCTTCGAAGGCTTGTTGCGTCGATTCAATCTGTTCGGAAGGCAGGATGGGCACCGCCGGATTGTCCTTCTTGCGCGGAACGGAGCCGGTGATAGCGACAGCAACGACGACGGGGTTCATCCCTTGACCTCATGATGATCGCGCTCGCGCGCACAAAGTTCGAATAAGGAGCCACATAAAGCGTGAAGCCCTGCCGCTGCAAGCACGATCGATTGCAGCGGCATTGCGTTCACTCGTTCCTATCAGGTCGGAATTGCGGCCGCACCGCTCGCCGCCTCCGCGCGCTGTCGCTCATAGTCAGCCCGTGCCATCGGAACGGCCTCGGGATTGCCGAGATCGTCGATACTGACCCGATAGGTCTCACGGGCCGTGATGGCCGCCAGCGCCGCGATGACCGTGATGCCGAAGGCGATCGCGCCGACCGTCAAGGGAATGTTGGCCGAGCCGGGAGGCGCCACGGTCGCAAACAGGGCCGGAAGCAACGCCGTGATGGTGGTTCCGATGTTCTGCGAGATCGCCATGGCCGAAACACGGGTGCGCGTCGGAAACAGCTCCGGGTAAAAGCTCGGAAAGATCGCGTTGTAGCCCTGATAGACCACGCCCCACATCAACAGCGACAGCAGGATCGCCAGCGGCACGTTCCTGATGCTGATGGCATAGAGATAGCCGAACGCGAGCAGACCGGAGAGCAGCGCGCCGACGACGATCGGAGGCTTGCGGCCGATCTTGTCGGAGAGATTGCCGACGAAGGGAATGACGAACACGGCCAGCATGTTTCCGAGCACCGGGATCCAGAGATAGACGTCCTTGGCAAAGCCGATGCCGTAGGCCGGCTGCACCGCGTAGGCTGCACCGAAAATGGTCGCAACGACCGGAATGACGTTCATCAGCGCCATGCAGATGACCCTGAGCATGTCGCGCCAGCTCAGCTTGATGGCTTGGACAATGGGCGCCCGCGGCGTTTCTCCCCGCTCGCCCTCGCGGGCAAAGGCGGGGGTCTCGTCGACTTCGCGACGGATGATATAGCCGGCAACGATGACGAAGAAGCTGAGCAGGAAGGGAATCCGCCAGCCCCAGCTGTTGAAGGCCTCGTTCGGCATGTAGGCCGCCAGCGGCAGGAAGACCGCGGCTGCGAGAATCTGTCCAGCCTGCACGCCCTGAAGGGCGAAGCTTGCATAGAAGCCGCGCCGACCGAACGGCGCGTGCTCCAGGATCATCGAGCTCGCGCCGGAGATTTCGCCGGCAACGGCAAATCCCTGGATGAGACGCAGGATGACGAGCAGGACCGGCGCGAGGATGCCGACCTGCTGATAGGTCGGCAGGATCCCGACCGCCATGGTCGAGATGCCCATCAGAAACATGCAAACGATGAGAACGGTCTTGCGGCCGTGGGTGTCGCCCCAATGTCCGAGCACGAAGGCGCCGATCGGCCGGGCCACATAGCCGACGCCATAGGTCGCAAGCGACGCGACGATGGCGACCGTGGGATTTTCCGACGGGAAGAAGATTTGCGGGAAGATCAGCGACGCGGCGGTCGCGTAGATGAAGAAGTCATAATATTCGAGAGCCGACCCGATCCAGCCGCTGGCAGCGGCCTTCCTGGACTGACTCATCTGATGGATCGCGGTCATATCAAAATTCCTCCACATTGGTTTCTGGGTCCCTTGGCGGGCTTCTTGGAGAAATTGGGCAGCACTCTCCGCGCGCTGTGCGGATCTCCGCAAGCGTTTGTCACTGCCGATAGGTGTTTGATTGGCGCGACAATAGGCTTTCGCCGGGCTAACACAATTACCCAGTTATGCGATAAACCTAACCTGATGTTATTTCGCGGGGACGCTGACCGCGGCGCGGGCGGCTGGTCGTAAAGAAGCTAGCTTCCCAGCGCGGCCTCCCCCGCCTCGCGGCCGGGGACGCTGACGTGAACCTCGTGCCCCTCGCGCAACGCCAGAGATGCTGCGGCGACCGCCGACTCGAACGCGGCTTCCTTGGTGGCGTATCTGCTCTTCACGTCGCCATCATGCAGCACGCCCCACTCGTCCTGCACCGGCACGACCGCGTATTGAGCAAGGCCCATCGTCCAACTCCTATCGTTGCGTGACCTGCGGATGCGCAGCCGTCACCCGCCACACCGTGTTGCCGCTGTCGTCGGCGACCAGCAGCGCGCCGGTCTTGTCGATGGCGACGCCGACGGGACGGCCGCGTGCCTGGTTGTCGCTGTTGAGGAATCCCGTGACGACGTCCTGTGCGGGCCCGCTCGGCTTGCCGTCCGCGAACGGCACGTACACGACCTTGTAGCCGTTGAGCACCTGCCGGTTCCAGCTGCCGTGCTCGCCGACGAAGGCGCCATTGCGATAATCACTCGGCAGGCTACTGCCGGTCGAGAACGCGAGCCCGAGCGGCGCGACATGCGAGCTTAGCGCATAGTCAGGTACAATCGCCTTGGCAACGAGGTCCGGCCGCTGCGGCTTGACGCGGGGATCGACGTGCTGGCCGTAATAGCTGTAGGGCCAGCCATAGAAGGCTCCGTCCTTCACCGAGGTCATGTAGTCGGGCACGAGATCGGGGCCGAGTTCGTCGCGCTCGTTCACCACCGTCCACAGCGCACCGGTCTGCGGCTCGAAGCTGAGGCCGTTCGGATTGCGCAAGCCGCTGGCAAAGATACGCCAGCGACCGCTGGCGCGATCGACCTCGAGAATGTCGGCGCGATTGTGCTCGGCCTCCATCCCGTTCTCGGTGATGTTGCTGTTGGAGCCGACGCCGGCATAGAGCTTTGAGCCATCCGGGCTTGCGACCAGGCTCTTGGTCCAGTGGTGGTCGATCGGCCCGCCCGGCAGCGGCGTCAGCACCGTACCCGGCGCGGTGATCCTGGTATCGCCTTCGGTGTAGGGGTATTTCACGATCGCGTCGGTGTTGGCGACATAGAGATCGTTGCCGACCAGCGCGACGCCGAACGGCGAGTTGAGATGGTCGAGGAAGACGCTCTGCGTGTCGGGGACGCCGTCGCCGTTGGTGTCGCGCAACAGCGTGATGCGGTTGCTCTCGCCGGTATCGCCGCCCGAGGTCGCCCAGGACTCGATGAAGCCCATCACGATCTCCTTGGGCCGCTTGATCGCGGCGGCCTTCGGCGCCTTGGATTCCACCACCAGCACGTCGCCATTGGGGAGAACATAGAGCGAGCGTGGATGCTGCAGGCCGGTGGCGAACGCCTTGGCCTGCAGACCCTGCGCGACCGTCGGCGTCTCGTCCTTCTTCCAGCCGACAATGCGGGCGATGTGCACCGGCGGTAGCAAATATTGCCGGATGTCGGGCAGCTTCGGATTGGCGCCGATCTGCGCCTTGGGATCGCCGCTGCCGTCATCACAGCCGGCGAGGAGACCAAGAAGCGAAGCGCATAGCAGCGCCCGCGCAAGGGGAGACTTCATCGCGCAACTCCCACACCGTGGCGGTACACCATGGCCCAGCCGAGCCAACCCGTCACCGGCAGGATCAGCACGGTAAGCACCGAAAGAATGAGACCGAGTGGCCAGACCGAGGTCCAGGCGTCACGCGTGTGAATGAGCGCATTGGTGATCGCGAGGATCAGCGCCACGGCGTTGCCGATCAGATGCGGCCAGGCCGGCGCCTGCGCGCGCACCAGGCGATTGCCGAGGAAATCGGTCAGGCCCGCGATCGCGGCCAGCACGCCGAAGATGACGCCGACCAGCAGAAGCCAGGCGGAAAAATCCGCCCACATGATCTCGGCCGAGACGAGATAGGCGATGTCGGTCAGCAGCGCGCCGATGAAGCACGCGATGGGGATCGGCACCAGCATCGGATGAATGGGATGGCCTGCGATTTGCGCGGTCGAGCGCACGTGCACAGCTTCTTGCACGGTTGACCTCGTGTGTTTTCCACCCGACCGGCCAACTCGTGCTGAGAGCGATGGTTCCTACTATTGTGCGGGGACGATCGTGGCGGCTTGGTACGCCGCATAGGCTTTCTTCAAGCCATCGTGAAGCGACGTCGTCGCGCGCCAGCCGAGCTTGTCGAGGCGGCTGACGTCGAGCAGCTTGCGCGGGGTGCCATCAGGGCGGGAGCTGTCGAAGCTGATTTCGCCGCGATAGCCGACGATCTCGGCGACGACATGCGCGAATTCGGCGATGGCGATGTCCTCGCCGGTGCCGATGTTGATCAGGTCCGCCCCGGAATAGGTCTTCATCAGATGCACGCAAGCATCCGCCATATCGTCGACATAGAGGAACTCGCGACGCGGCGTGCCGGTGCCCCAGACAACCACGTTCTTCGCCCCCGACAGTTTCGCCTCGTGAAAGCGGCGGATCAGCGCAGCAACGACGTGGCTCAGCTCGGGGTGATAATTGTCGCCGGGACCGTAGAGATTGGTCGGCATCACGCTGATGAAGTCGCTGCCATACTGGCCGCGATAGGCCTCGGCCATCTTGATCCCGGCGATCTTGGCAATGGCGTAAGGCTCGTTGGTCGGCTCCAGCGGGCCGGTCAGCACGGTGTCCTCGCGCAAGGGCTGCGGTGCGAGCTTTGGATAGATGCAGGACGAGCCGAGGAACATCAGCTTCTCGGCGCGGTTCAGATGCGCGGCATGGATCACGTTCGCGGCGATCGCAATGTTGTCGTAGATGAACTCGGCGCGCAGCGTGTTGTTAGCGAAGATGCCGCCGACTTTTGCCGCGGCGAGGAAGACCACCTGCGGCCGCACCCGCGCGAACCAGTCGAACACGGCAGCTTGGTTGCAGAGATCGACCTCGCGCCGCTCCACCGTGACAAGCTTCACGTCCTCCCGCGCCAGCCGGCGCGCCAGCGCCGCACCGACCATACCGCGATGGCCGGCGACGTAGACGCTCTTGCCCTTCAGCTCAAACGGTACGCTTGCCATTTGCGATGTCCCGTTTGGCCTCGGCCAGATCGCTCGCCATCATCTCCTCGACGAGCTGCGCAAAGGTCCGCTTCGGCTTCCAGCCGAGCACTTTTCGCGCCTTGCTGGCATCACCGATCAGCAGATCGACCTCGGTCGGACGGAAATAGGTCGGATCGATCTTCACAACCGTCTTGCCGCTCCCGGCATCGACGCCAGTCTCGTCGGCGCCTGCGCCGCGCCACTCGAGGCGACGGCCGACCTGCGCGAAGGACAGCTCGACCAGCTCGCGCACCGAGTGCGCCTCGCCGGTGGCGAGCACGAAGTCGTCGGGCTTGTCGGCTTGCAGGATCTTGTGCATGCCTTCGACATAGTCCCTGGCATGACCCCAGTCGCGCTTGGCCGAGAGATTGCCGAGATAGAGCGTCTCCTCGAGCCCGACCTCGATGCGGGCGACGCCGCGGGTGATCTTGCGGGTCACGAAGGTCTCGCCGCGGATCGGGCTCTCATGGTTGAACAGGATACCGTTCGAGGCAAACATGCCGTAGGCTTCACGGTAGTTCACCGTGATCCAGTAGCCATAGAGCTTGGCGACGCCGTAAGGCGAGCGCGGGTAGAACGGCGTGGTCTCCTTCTGCGGAATCTCCTGCACCAGGCCGTAGAGCTCGGAGGTCGAGGCCTGGTAGAACCGCATCTGCTTCTCCATGCCGAGGATACGGATCGCCTCCAGCAGGCGCAGCACGCCGATGGCGTCGGCGTTGGCGGTGTATTCGGGGCTCTCGAAGCTGACGGCGACGTGGCTTTGGGCGGCGAGATTGTAGATCTCGGTCGGCCGGATCTGCTGCACCAGGCGGATCAGATTGGTCGAATCCGTCATGTCGCCGTAATGCATCAGGAACGGCACGTCGCCGACATGCGGATCCTGATAGAGATGGTCGACGCGTGCGGTATTGAACGAGGACGAGCGACGCTTGATGCCGTGCACGACATAACCGAGCGACAGCAGATGTTCGGCAAGATAGGCGCCGTCCTGGCCGGTCACACCGGTGATGAGAGCGACCCGCTCAGCCATATCCCTAACTGCTCCCAATAGCGCCCGCGGGCGCTACCATTCGGCCGCCCCACCGTCAAAACTCCCCCTTCTTTGACAGATCGGTCGCCGAGGTCAACCTCGAGAGGTGCCCCCGGGCCGGTTTCCCGGGACGCCCCTCTCGAATTGGGCCGCAATCAGCAAAATTGCGGGATGTTACTGCGACCGGTCCGAGGTCCAGCCCTTGTACTGCGCGATATTGTCTCGGGTCACGAGCTTCGACGGCAGCAGCTCGACGGTCGAGGCCGGCTTCTGCCCACTGAGAATGCCGACGCCGATCTGCACGGCGCGCCGCGCCATGAAGAACGGATCCTGCGACGCTGACGCCTGGATCTGCGGCGACGCGGGATCCTTCAGCGAGGCCTCGATATCCGGCGCGCCGTCAACCGCGGTGATGACGATGCCGCTGCGGTTCTGCTGGCGCGCCGCAAGGTCAGTGCCGATCGCCTGCGGGTCGTTGATGGCGAAGATGGCGTCGATCTTGGGGAAGCGCGTCAGATAACCCTGCGCGACCGTGAGGCCGCCCTCACGCGAGCCCTTGCCGTCCTGGTCGCTGGACAGCACCTTGATGCCGGGATTCTTACCGAACACGTTCTTGCAGCCGGTGACGCGGTCGATGACGGCGGAGACCTGCGGCCCATTCTCGATGATGACATCGCCTTTGGCACCGAGCTTATCGACGATGTACTGGCAAGAAATCTCACCGGCCTGGACGTTGTTCGTGGTCACCGTGGCATCGGCGCCTTCGGCCGCGGTGTCGACGGCGACGACAACGATACCCGCCGCCTGCGCCTTCTTGATCGCCGGCCCGATCGCCTTGGGATCGCCGGGGTTCAACAGGATCAGGTCGACGCCGGCGGCGATGAAATTGTCGATCTGGGTAACCTGCTTGCCGAGGTCGTATTCGAACCCGACGGTGGTGATCTTCACGTTGGGATTGGTCTTCTTGGCCTCGAACTCGGCACCCTTCGACAGCGCGACGAAGAACGGATTACCCATCGAACCAAGCGAAACGCCGATCGACTTCAGCTCCTTGGCCGAGGACGGCGCGGTGGTCAGGGCAAGCGCCATTGCGGCGCCGGCGAGCATGGTCATCTTCAACATTGGCTTCCTCCCTGGTCTGTCCTTAATCCGGCACGGCAGACCAGTTGCCGTAGCGGAATCTCGTATCGCGCCCCGATCCCTTACGTTCTGGCGGAGCCTTCAGGTTCTGGCGGAGCCTTTTCAGGTTCGGGCGGAGCCTTTTCAGGTTCTGGCAGAGCCTTGCAGCCGATAGCGATCCAGCGCCACGGCGCCGATGATCACCAGACCCTTGATCACATATTGCCAGATGTCGGAGACGCCCGTGAGGATCAGGCCGTTCGAGAGCACGGCGATGATCAGCGCGCCGACCAGCGTCCCCCATATCGAGCCGATGCCACCGACGAACGACGTGCCGCCGAGAATGACCGCGGTGATGGCGTCGAGCTCGTAGCTTTGGCCGAGCTGCAGACCGTTGGCCGCGTAGAGCCGCGCCGCCTGCATGGCGCCGCCCAACCCGGCCAGCAATCCCGACACGCCATAGACGAAGATCACGACGGCCCAGACCTTGATGCCGGCAAGCCGCGCCGCGCTCTCATTGCCGCCCACCGCATAGATATGCACGCCGAGCACGGTCCGGCGCAGCACGAGCCACGAGACCAGGATGACGAGCAGGGCGATCACCGAGAGCCACGGGATCGATGCCACGCCGGGCACAAGCGTCAGCGATCCGTTGCCGATGAAGGCGTAGGGAATGGATGGATTGAACACCGTGGTGTCGGCGCCGAGCAGCCGCGCCAGGCCACGCACGGCGGTGAGCGAACCCAGCGTGACGATGAAGGGCGGCAGGCGCAACAGCGCAATAAGCGCACCGTTGACGACGCCGAAGCCGAGACCGGTGAGAACCGCGGCCGGCAGCCACAGCGCACCTAACTCGGGCAGTTTCGACATCGTCAGGCCGGCCATTGCCGACGCCGCCAGGATCGAGCCGACCGAGAGATCGATGCCGCCGGTGAGGATGACGAAGGTCATGCCCGCGGCGAGCACGGTGTTGACGGCAGCCTGCTGCAGGACGATGCCGAGATTCTGCCCGGTGAAGAAACGGCCGTCGGAGAGATAATGAAAGCCGGCGCATAGCAGCAGCAGCACTGGCAGCATGCCGGCCGCGCGGATCAGAAGCCTGATGCGCTGGCGCTTGGTCGCCTGGGCGACAGCAAGGTCGTTCGCCGTGGCGGCCTTCGCCTGCGTCGATCCGTTGTCAGGCATCCAGATGCTCCGTCCACGTGGCGAGGGCCATGATGTCTTCCTGAGTTAATGGCGCCGTCTCGGTTCGCCTGACCTCGCCCGCGACAAGTCCCGACCGCATCACGATGACCCGGTCGCAGATGCCGATGATTTCAGGGAGATCGGACGAGATGACGAGGATCGCGGTACCGGCCTTGGCAAGATTGTCGATGATCGAATAAATCTCGGACTTGGCGCCGACGTCGACGCCGCGCGTCGGCTCGTCGAGGATCAGGACCTTTGGCGCGATGGCGAGAAGCCGCGACAACAGCACTTTCTGCTGGTTGCCGCCGGAGAGGCCCCCGGCGGGCACGCCGACATTGGCAGCGCGGATGCTGAGCCCGGTGAAGGCCCTGTCGGCACGCTCGCGCGCCTTGTCGCGATCCAGGAAACAACCGAGCTTGGCATCGCGCCCGAGCACGGCGAGATTGATGTTGTCCTGACACGACATGTCCAGAAAC
Source organism: Bradyrhizobium sp. S3.3.6 (assembly GCF_040546905.1). Classification (NCBI taxonomy): domain Bacteria; kingdom Pseudomonadati; phylum Pseudomonadota; class Alphaproteobacteria; order Hyphomicrobiales; family Nitrobacteraceae; genus Bradyrhizobium; species Bradyrhizobium sp. S3.3.6. The sequence goes on from NZ_JBEPOT010000004.1 coordinate 312,172, forward strand.
AGGCCAAGCGCCTTCCTGTCTTCCGTCAGATAGGCGATGCCGGCCTCGAGCGCTTCGCCGGGCGTACGGATGTCGATTGGCTGGCCTTCAAGCTCGAGACGGCCTGAAATTCTCGGCGCCGCGCCGATGATGAGATGCGCAAGCTCGGTGCGGCCGGCGCCGATCAGGCCGGCAAGCCCCACCACCTCGCCCGCATGCACGGTGAGCGAGCAGCCCTTGACGCGCAGCCCGTCGGCCATGTCGATGGCGCTCAGCACGGGATGCCCCTTCCCGGCCTCGGGATCATGATCTTTCTTGTAGAAGGAGGAGACGTCGCGCCCGACCATCATGCGAACGATGGCGTCGGCGCGGATGTCCTGCTTGTCGAGCGAGCCGACCAGGCGGCCGTCGCGCAGCACGGTGACGCGGTCACCGAGCGCATAGACCTCGTCCATGCGGTGCGAGATGTAGATGATGGCAAGCCCCTCGGCACGGAGCTGACGGATCAGCGCGAACAGTCGCTCGCTTTCGCCGGCTGACAGCGCGGTGGTCGGCTCGTCCATGATCAGGATTTTCGAGCGCGCGTGCAGCGCACGCGCTATCTCGACGAGCTGGCGCTGACCCATGGAGAGATGCGCGACCAGTGTCGACGGCAGAAAGTCCGCCCCCAGCCGCTCCAGGATCGGGCCGACGCCCTCGCGCATGGCGCCACGCGCCAGCAAACCCGAACGCGAGAGCTCGCGGCCGAGATAAATATTCTCCGCAACGCTCAGATTGGGGGCCAAAGACAGTTCCTGATAGATGATCGAAATGCCCGCGGCCCGGCCGCCAAGCGGCCCTTCGATGCGCGCCGGCTTGCCCTCGATGCGGATCTCGCCGCCGGGATCTGGCCGGTAGGCACCCGACAGGATTTTCATCAGGGTCGATTTGCCGGCACCGTTCTCGCCCATCAAGGCATGGATCTCGCCCGCATAGACGGTCAGGTCGACCGCGCGCAGCGCCTTGATGCCGAAGAAGGATTTTGAAACTCCCCGCATCTCGAGGATCGGATCGTTCATCGTGCCTCCCGGCACACAAGGCGTTTCCTGTCCGCATCTCGTTCTTAAGCGCGGTTCACCCATTAAACAAAAGGCCGTCGCACAGGGCAACAGCGAACAGGCAGAAATGGGCAACCAAAGCGATGTTAGTGGCGCCGCCGATACAGTTCGTGCCAGGCGGAAAGCCGCTCGGCATAGGATTCGACCAGCGCGCGACCGGGTTCGAAGGTTTCGACGCGTTGCGGGGGCGTGCAGACGGCGGCGACTGCCTCGCCCGTGACAGCAAGCCGCCCCAATCTCGCCGCACCGAACGCCGCTCCGGTTTCACCGTCGGCAAAGCGATGGATCGGAACATTGAGAACATTGGCCAGCACCGACAGCCAGAACCGCGACCGCGAGCCGCCGCCGATGACGTCAGCTTCCGTAACCGCAATGCCGGCATCGCCAAGCACGTCCCGGCAATCCGCCAGCGCAAAGGCGACGCCCTCGAGCACGGCCTGCACGATCGCCGCGCGGTCGGTGCCGTGGCTCAAGCCATCGAGCATGCCACGCACGACGGGGTCGTCATGCGGTGTCCGCTCGCCGGCGAGATAAGGCAGGAAGCTCACGGGAGACGGCGCCTGCGGGCGCGCCCCCAGCGGCGCCAGCAGCTCGGTTTCAGTGACGCCGAACAGCCGCGCGGCCCAGGCCAGACACGAGGCCGCCGAGAGGATCGCGCCGGCCTGAATCCACATTCCAGGGATCGCATGGCAGAACGTGTGAACCACGCGGTCCGGATTGGCGGCAACGTGGCTGGTCGGCGCCAGCAAGGCGCCTGAGGTTCCCAGAGAGATGAACGCGGTTCCGGGCCTGATCGCGCCGATGCCGACGGCACCCGCCGGATTGTCGCCAGCACCGCCCGCGATCATCGGGCACCTCGCCATGCCCCAGCGCTGCGCCAGTTCGCTGCGCAATGTGGCTGCGGGCGCGCAGCCCTCGACCAGGCGCGGCATGTGCGCGCGCGACAGGCCGGTCGCAGCCAGCGCCGCATCGGACCAGTCCCGGCGTGCCGCGTCGAGCCATAGCGATCCCGACGCGTCCGAGACGTCCTCGATCGCCTCGCCTGATAGCACCAGCCGCAGATAGGCCTTCGGCATCAGGACGCGTGTCGTCGCCGCAAAAATCTCGGGCTCGTGCGCGGCAATCCAGAGCAGTTTTGGCGCGGTGAATCCGGGCATTGCCTTATTGCCGGTGACCGCACGCAGGGCGGGCCAGCGCTGCTCCAGGATGCGGCACTCCGCAGCAGAGCGTCCGTCGTTCCAGAGAATGCAAGGCCGCAATGGCTTTTCGCTCGCATCAAGCAGCGTGGCGCCGTGCATCTGGCCGGACAGCCCGATGCCTTCGACCGCTGCCAGCTCCTTTCCATGCGATGCCTTCAAGGCGTCCAGCGTGGCAAAGGTCGCCGCGAGCCACTGAGCGGGATCCTGCTCGAAATAGCCTGATAGCGGCGAGGTGATCGTCAAAGCGCGGCTCTCGCTCGCAATCACGCGCTGGGCGCCGTCAACGAGAACGGTCTTGACCGCCGAGGTGCCGAGATCGATGCCGAGATACATGACGGATGTGGCTCCCGAGATTTGGCGTCGGTGCGGACGCGACGCCAAACATGACGTGCATATTTAGAAGAACTTTGCTCCCGCAGCCAAGTGCGCCGCGGCTTTGCGCGCAGATGTTACATGAATGCAGCAGTTGACGGTTGCCAGCCCTGGTTGATTGAACCACATTCCTCGAAAGTGGGCGTCCTCTGTTGCGCTTGCGCTGCACAGACGTAGTTCCTTTTCCGCGCCGGAGCAGCCATGCAGCGATCCAGGGCAGTCTTTATCACCGGTCTCGTCTACGCCTTGATCGGCCTGGTCCTCGCAGGCGGCGGCCTTTGGCTCGCCGCATTGGGTGGGTCGATCTTCTACATCGTCCTCGGTGTCGGCATTCTCGCCACTGGTGCGTTATTGCTGGCGCAGCGCCGTTCGGCGCTGTGGCTGTTTGCGATCGTGCTGGTCGGCACACTGGCATGGGCCGTCTCCGAGGTGCAATTCGACTGGTGGCCGCTTGCATCGCGCGGCGACATCGTTTTCCCCATGGCGCTCTGGCTGCTCACGCCGGTGATCGTTCGCGGGCTGCTCCGAGACGAGCCGGTGTCTTACCGAAACGCGACGCTGCCGCTGTGGATTGGCGTTGTCGCAGCGTCAGCCGTACTTATCATTGCCCTTCTGTCCAGCTATCACGACATCAACGGCATGATCGCCGAATCCGGCTCTGCCGTGCAGCAGAGCGAAGCCGATCCTCAGCCTGATGCCGATTGGCGCGCGTATGGACGCACGCAATTCGGACAGCGCTATTCGCCGCTGAACCAGATCACGCCCGACAATGTCGGCAAGCTCCAGGTCGCCTGGACCTTCCGCACCGGCGACATGCCGACGCCGAACGATTCCGGTGAGACGACCTTCGAGGTCACACCGATCAAGGTGCGCGATACACTCTATCTCTGCTCCCAGCACCAGGTGCTGTTTGCGCTCGACGCCAGGACCGGCAAGGAACGTTGGCGATACGATCCCAAGCTGGTGTTCAACAAGACGTTCCAGCATATGACCTGCCGCGGGGTCTCCTACCACGAAACCGCGGCGGGTGCCGTCGACAGCAGCGGCAGCCCCGCGCCCGCCGAATGCCCCCGGCGGATCTTCCTGCCCGTCAATGACGGCCGCATGATCGCGCTCGATGCCGACACCGGCAGGCTGTGCGAGGGGTTTGGCGATCACGGCAGCCTCGACCTCCAGCAAGGCATGGGGATCAAGACGGCGGGCTTCTTCGAGCCGACGTCACCACCGATTGTCAGCGACAAGATCCTCGTCGCCGCCGCCGCGGTGATCGACAATTACGCGGTCGAGGTGCCTTCGGGCGTGATCCGCGGCTTCGACGTCTACACCGGCAAGCTGGTTTGGGCCTGGGACTCCGGCGCGGCGGACGAGAACGAGCTGCCGTCGCCGACGCGTCACTACACCAACGGTTCGCCGAACTCGTGGATCACAGCCTCGTTCGATCCGAAATTGAACCTGGTCTACATCCCCACCGGCAATAACGGGCCCGACATCTGGGGCGGCAATCGCAATGCGCTGGTCGAGCGCTATTCCAGCTCGATCGTTGCACTCGACGTCAACACCGGCAAGCGCGCCTGGTCGTACCAGACGGTGCATCACGACCTCTGGGACATGGACGTGCCCTCTCAACCGAGCCTGATCGATGTGACCACAGCCAAGGGCGTCGTTCCCGCGATCATCCAGCCAACCAAGGTGGGCAACATCTTTGTGCTTGATCGCAGGACCGGCGAGCTGATCGTTCCGGCGCCGGAACGTCCGGTCCCGCAGGGCGCCGCCCCCGGCGACCGCACCGCGCCGACGCAGCCGTTCTCCGCGCTGACATTTCGCCCCGAGGCAAAACTCACCGGCGCGGACATGTGGGGCGGCACGATCTTCGACCAACTGTTGTGCCGGATCATGTTCCATCGACTGCGTTACGACGGCACGTTCACGCCGCCGTCGTTGCAGGGCACGCTCGTCTTCCCGGGCAATCTCGGCATGTTCGAATGGGGCGGCATCGCGGTCGATCCTGTCAGGCAGATCGCCATCGCCAACCCGATGTCGTTGCCTTTTGCCTCAAGGCTCATTCCGCGCGGCCCGCAGAATCCTCCAGCGCCGACGGCCGAGAAGCCGGTCGGCAGCGAGGCCGGGGTGCAGCCGATGTATGGCACGCCATTCGGCGTCGATATCCAGAGCTTTCTCTCGCCGCTGTCCGTGCCGTGCTACCGGCCGCCCTGGGGATCGATGGCCGCGATCGATCTGAAGACGATGAAGATCGTCTGGCAGCATCCCAACGGCACGATCCGGGACACCACGCCGCTGCCGCTGCCTTTCAGGATGGGCGTACCGATGCTGGGCGGGCCGATCACGACCGCCGGCGGCGTCGCGTTCTACACCGGGACCTATGAGTACACGATCCGGGCTTACGACGTGCGCGACGGCAAGGTGCTCTGGCAAGACCGCTTGCCGGCCGGCGCACAGTCGACGCCGATGAGCTACGAGGTCGACGGCAAGCAATATGTCGTCACCGCGGCCGGCGGCCACGGCTCGTTCGGCACCAAGCGCGGCGATTACGTCATCGCCTACGCATTGAAGGATTGAACGCGGGAGCGTCGCCATGATGGCATCACGTCAACAGCCGCGTTGCCTGGTCGGGAGAACCGACACGTCGAGGTCGAACCACACGGCCGCATGCTCGGGCCCAGCAGCTCCGGATAGCCGCATGATCGGGGATCGGCCGACGATCTCTATTCAGACGTAACTCAAAACATTGATTTCGAGGGCAGGACGAAGCGCTCGATTCGCTATTCCAGGTAGGGCGCGAGCACATTTTCGATCCATTTCATGAATGCGCGGACTCGGCGCGACAGATTGCGCCGATGTGCTACGACGAGAGACACGTCGAGCGCCCGGCGACGAAAATCGGGTATAATCTCCACAAGCGCGCCACTCTCCAAGTATCGGCCAATCCCCAAGAATGGCGCCTGAATCAGACCAAGGCCGGCGAGGGCAGCGGCTTCGTAGGTCTGCGCGCTGTTGACGTGCAGCGCACCTGGCAACTGGAGCGTCGCGTAGCTGTCGCCGTCCGGATATTCCCATCCATAGGGCCTTGCGCCCAACATCGTCGAAAAATGAATTGTCCGATGACCCTGACGCCGGAGATCTTCTAGCGATCGAGGGACGCCATAGTGCGCCAGATAGGCAGGACTGGCGGCGTTGACCATGCGCAACTTGCCCAGCGGGCGGGCGATCAGCGTCTCATCCCCGATGGGACCAAGTCGCAATACGCAGTCGAACCCCTCTTGAACCAGATCGACTTGGCGATCCGTACTCGACACCTCCAGCTCCAACGCGGGGTGAGTCGCCATGAAATCCGGCAAGGCCGGCACGATCGTCGTACGCGCCACCTCGGTCGGAAGATCGACCCGTAAACGCCCGCGAAGTGCCACGCGATCGCTTGCGAACATTGAATGTAGGTCATCGACTTCAGCAAGGAGATCGCGGGCACGGGCATGAAATGCGCGTCCGTCCTCCGTCAACTGCACGCTACGCGTCGTCCGGTGCAAAAGCCTGACACCGACATCTTCTTCCAGCTTCCGGACCGCAGTTGACGCCCTTCCCTTCTGAATGCCGAGGCTATCGGCTGCGCGGGTGAAGCTCCCCATTTCCGCTACCGTTATGAAAATGAGGATGGGTTCGAGATTCTGCATTTTCGTGCCTCGGTATTGTTCACCGCAGAGAGAACAGTGAGTTCATTTCCGCGGCGTTTATCATACCCTAGAGACACAGTAGGCAGTAGGCCTCGAAGATTGGTGGCCCCCTCGGAGAACCACAAAATGTCTGAAACCATGAACCTTCGTCAGGCGCCTGATGCCATGAACTTGCATCGCGCCCAGTGGGTCGGCCGGATAATGAGCGCGTTTGTCGTTATCGCTCTGGTTGCAGACGGGACTATTCAGCTGTTCGCGCCGGCACAGATCGCGAGCATGTTGCACGAAACCGGGTTCGCGATCGACCTGACCCACGTCGTCGCTCCGATCATACTCGCCTGCGCCATCCTTTACGCCATCCCGGCCACCGCCGCCCTCGGCGCGATCCTGGTGACCGGCTTTTTGGGAGGTGCCATCTGTGCCCATGTCCGCATTGGTGAGTTGGGGTCGCCGCCGGAAATCATTTCGCTGCTTCTGGGCGCGATGACATGGGGCGGCCTCTACGCGCGCGATCCCCGTATCCGGGCCGTTCTGCCGCTCATCCGTTGAACCAACCGGGGCAGTGCTCTGTCCCTCAAGATCGGGAGAAAACGCATGTTCTTAGTCATGGGAATCACGGGAAAAGTGGGCGGCGCAACGGCAGAACATCTGTTGGCGCATGGCATGGAAGTACGCGCGCTGGTCCGCAATCGCGAGAAGGCGTCAAGCTGGGCGAACCGGGGCGTGGAGCTGGTTGACGGTGATTGGAATGATTCGGCAGCCATCGAGCAGGCGCTCAAAGGCGTCGAAGGCGCGTTTGTCATGTTGCCGGCTGTTTGGGCCCCCTCGCCCGATTACAAAGAAGCCAAGGGCGTGATTGCGAACTATGTCGAGGCGCTCACCAAGGCAGCGCCGCCGCGAGTGGTAGCGCTTTCGTCGATGGGTGCGAACAGGACCAGCGGGCTTGGGATGGTCACGGCCTTGTCGCTTCTGGAGCAAGGTTTTCGCGACCTGATATCGCCGATCGCATTTGTGCGCGCAGGTGGATTCTTCGAAAATTTCCTTTACGGCTTGCAGGTCGCCCAGGGCGGAACGCTACCGGTCTACTACAATCCGACAAACCGGAAATCGACCATGGTCGCGACGAACGACATCGGCGCGGCGGCAGCAACCCTTTTGACCGGGCCAGCGTGGTCAGGGCAGCGCGTCGTCGAGCTTGGTTCGATGGTCAGCCCGGATGAAGTCGCCGAGCAATTGGGTGAAGTCCTGAAACTCGACGTGAAAGCCTTTGCAGTCCCGCGTGCAGGGTGGGCGGAAGCGTTCGAGCAATTCGGCATCCCGAAGGGCTACACCGGACCTGCCGAAGAAATGTTTGATGCCGTTAATGCAGGATGGATGGACCTCGGAGTCGAGGGTACGGAGCACGTAGCGGGTACGACGTCCGCACGCGACGTCTTCACGGCGGCCCAGAACGCCGTGACGGCGTGAACGTGGGAATATGCGAGATACGAGAAACAGTCGGTCAAAAGCGAGCAACAGAAACTGTAAAGCAGCCTTTGTCAGAATGAGATCATCAAAAAAGAGCCGTCCCTCGCGCTAAACATAAGCGATTGAAAGCTCTGGAGCGGGTGAAGGGAATCGAACCCTCGTATTCAGCTTGGAAGGCTCCCCCATATTTCAATAAAATCAATGGCTTACATGTAAAACCGACGCTAAGGGACGCTTGACATATCAATAGGTTAGCAGCGCGCTGTAAAACTGATCGTCAGGTTGCGTGCAGGTCCCTGCAAAGTCTCTACCGCCCTTTTGACCTCTTCGATTTGGGAAGTTCAGCGCGGTGGTTGCCTTTGTCGAACAGCAATCCTGCATCGATGTTGAGCGCTATCGCTGCCCTCCAGAGCGTCACAAGAGTCGCATTGCGACGCCCCGCTTCAAGGCCACTGATATAGAACTGCTCGACGCCCATCCGACCGGCTAACTCCTCCTGCGAGATACCGGCTTCAAGGCGCGCCTTTCGTACATTCATGCCAACGATTTTGCGCACGTCCATGATGGACATGCGAAGTCAACGCGAAGTTGCGAGCCATATATTATAGTATATAAACTAGAGTGCACGTCTCATTTCCAACAACCCGCTTTGCAGTAGAGCGCCATGAAATTCCTTTTCGTCGTTCTCACCTCGACCTTTGTTGCTTTGCCGATCTACGCGGCCAATGCCGAGAATGAGGACGATAAGGATTTTCTCATAGCTAACGAAAGAGCCGTGGCGGCTATCAAAACCTGCAATCAATTTGGTGCGTCCTATTGCCACTCTGATCTCGCGCTCGCGACGGAACAGATCGTCAATAGCTTCGACAACGAAAAGCGTCGTCTATCCAAATTGGCATGCACGTCTCCTCAATGGACGATCACCACAGACCGGTACCTGGTGATCGTCAAAGGTTTCGGCACCGGTGTCGCTCGTATTATGGAAGGCACCGCGGCTTTGGGACGAACGGATCGCTCAGAGCTTGCCAACATTAAGGAGCTCTCGACTACGTTCGATCGAGTCATAAGGTTTGGCGCGGAGATGTTGCTCGCAACAGGCGATTTAGCGCTTCAGGCCGGATGCAGCGAGGAAGCAGATAGAAATTATCGAGCGGTCCTCGCCTCCTTCGTAAGCGAAAACATGTCGGCCTACCGCGAACGGGCGCGGGTCGGCATCGAGGACGTAAAGAGTTCTCGTAGTCTGTTCTGCCGGGTAGTCGGACGCTGTTGATTCGAATCGCCCAAAATCTTGATGCCGTCGAAGTCGGGCAAAGTTCAAATTGCGACTTATATACTATAATATATAGATGCGGGCTTCGAACCTCTCTTGGAGCTTTCGATTGGCCCGACGCCCTGCACAGTTCAAACAGCATGACGTTACACGCGCTGTACGCGGTGCGATCGCTGGTGGCGTCGAAATTCAGCGTGTCGAAATTGACCGGGACGGAAAGATCGTTCTTATCACCGGCCGCCCTAGATTAACGTTGGATGATGAACTCGACCAAGAATTGGCTGAGTTTGAGGCGCGCCGTGGCCGAGAATGACTCAAGCGCAGTAGAATTGCAGGTTCCAGCAACGGTTCAGCGATAGCCGCTACGCTAGGTCAATTACGCGCTTTTTCCTATGATTATCCCGCCGCTAGGAGGGTAGCAGGACGCTCTGTAAAACCGATGTACGCGTGTGAAAACTGCGCTGCATGGGGTTTCTTGGAGCGGGTGAAGGGAATCGAACCCTCGTATTCAGCTTGGAAGGCTGCTGCTCTACCATTGAGCTACACCCGCGACACCGGCTCCCTAACACGGCCGGGCGGCGGTCTCAACTGCCCCTACGACGGCTTTCGCCGGCTTTCCGGCCCTTGCGCACAAGCTTGGTTCCGCCCCGGCCCGCGGCCCCTTAACAGCGGCGGCCTGCCGGCCTATATTGAGGTCTCCCGCAATCAACGAAAGGAGGTGATCCAGTGTCTTTTACCAAGCGCTGTCACCTCGCTGGGATCGCCCGCTAAGTTCTCAATAAGGGCTTGGCATCGGGGCGCTCTCAGCCCTGGACCAGCGAGCAAGAAATCGGGCGCGACGGGGTCTCCCCGCCGCGCCTTTTCTTTGGTCAGGCCGGTTCTTTGGTCGGGCCGTTTTCGCTGGCCTCGCGCGTGCGCTCAGAGCGGCCCCTCGCCCGTGAGCATCTCTCGGATCTTCTGAGACAGGTCAGTCTTCCGATACGGCTTCTGGAGCAGCGCCACGCCGGGATCGAGATGTCCCTCGTGGACGATGGTGTTGTCGCTATAGCCGGAGGTGTAGAGCACCCGCACGCGCGGCCGGCGGAGCCGGACCGCTTCGGCCAATTCCCGCCCGTTCATGCCGCCGGGCATGATGATGTCCGTGAACAGGAGATCGAAGCTCACCCCCTGGTCGACCAGCGCAAGCGCACTTGCGCCATCGCTGGCAGTCAGCGTGCGATAGCCGAGGCTGCCGAGCTGGGCGATGACATAACCCTGCACGAGCGGATCGTCCTCGACCACGAGGATGGTCTCGCGCCCGCGCGCCGGCGCGGGCGCCGCCACCGGCCCGGTCCTCGCCGCGGCCTCGCCCGCCGATCGTGGCAGGAACAGCCGCATCACCGTGCCGCGGCCCTCCTCGCTCTCGATCGCGACGGTGCCGCCGGTCTGCTTGGCGAAGCCGTAGACCATGCTCAGACCAAGTCCGGTGCCGCGGCCGACCCCCTTGGTGGTGAAGAACGGCTCGAACACGCGGTCACGGATGTCGGCGGGGATGCCGTGACCGGTGTCGGCCACGGCGACCATGACGTATGAGCCGGCATCGCCGTCGCCATTGCCGGTGCTGTCGAGCTCCCGGTTTGCCGTCTCGAGCGTGAGCCTGCCGCCATCCGGCATGGCATCGCGCGCATTGACGGCGAGATTGACGATCGCCGACGAAAGCTGCGACGGATCTGCCATCGCCAGCCGCGCATCGTCCGCGAGCCGTGTCACGATCTCGACATGCTCGCCGAGGATCGGCCGCAACAGCTTCGCCGTCTCGAGCACGAGACCATTGACGTCGATCTCGCGCGGCTCCAGCGGCTGGCGCCGCGCAAACGTCAGGAGCTGAGACGTGATCTCGGCACCGCGCGAGGCCGCATCGTCGATGAGCTGGGCGATCGCGGCGAGTTCTGGCTTCTCGGCAAGCCCCTCCTGAATGATCTCGATGGTGCCGGTGATGACGGTGAGCACGTTGTTGAAGTCGTGCGCGACGCCGCCGGTGAGCTGGCCGATCGCATCCATCTTCTGGGACTGGCGAAGCCGCTCCTCGGTCTCGTGCTGCGACGTGAGATCGGTGGCGGAGCCGCGATAGCCCATGAAACGGCCGTCCTCGGCGAACACCGGCTGACCGTTGACACTGAAGTAGTGCAGACGCCCGGCTCGATCGCGGCCGCGATACTCGAACATCCGGAACGGCTCGTGACGATCCAGCGTCGCCATGTGGTCATGCCATTTCTGCGCCTCGGCATCGTGGTCGAAGGCGGCATCCGGACGTCGCTTGCCGATCAGGACCTCGCGATCCATGCCGAAGGCGCCGGCCCGGTCCGATATATAGGTGAACACATGATCCGGCCCGGTTTCCCAGAACCAGTCGGATGCGGTCTCGGCATAGTCGCGAAAGCGCTGCTCGCTCGCGCGCGCATCCTCTTCGGCGCGCCGGCGGATCTTCAGATCACGTTCGAGATTCGCATTGGCCTCGCGCAACTCGCCATAGGCACGACCGAGGTTGGCGCACATGGCGTTGAATGCGTCGATCACCTTGTCCAGCTCGTCGGGATCGTGAGGAGGCCGTCGCTCCAGATGCAACGGCGGCGGCGGCCGCGCCAGGCTGTACTTGCTGACAAACTCGGCGATCGCAACCAGATGCCGCGTCACCAGAATGTGGACCATGTAGATGATGAACAGCGAGACGAGGAACGTCTTTGCCGCCTGGCTTGCCAGGATGACGAGAGCCCGGTTCAGCAATTGCTGATAGACATCACTCAGCGTCGCCTCGACATGGAGCACGCCGATCGCGCGCGCGGTCCCCTGCACAGCATAGGTCAGGGGATAGTCGCGCGTCACGACCGAGCGGCTGCTCTGCTCACCGACGGCGACACGGATGGGATTAGGGCGATCGGCAATCTCACGGACCTCGGCGGCGCGCATGCTGGGCAGCCGCAGGATACCGTCGAGCTGGAGCTTGAGCTGGTTCTGGTCGAGATTCCACAGGCTCTCGCCGAGGCTGCCCGTGGTGCTGCGGCCGACCTCCTCGAGCCGCGTCTCGATCACGCCGACTTCGCGATCATAGTCCAGATAGAGCTGGAGCGCGGTCAGTGTCAGCGTCACGATCGAGGAGAACAGCAGCACGGCAGCAAGCAGGCGGGGCCCGATGCCGCTTCGCGACCAGTTGAAGATCCGCGATAGCAGCGCCGCGAGCATCGGGGACGTGAACGCGATTCCGATGCCGCTCAAATCCTGCTTCGCGGCCGCCGGCGTAACGGCGCGGCTGCGATCGGGATTCTTGTCACCTGCGTTGCCCATGCACCCCGTCCCCGAAAATGGCGACACCTCTCCGGCCTGCCGGTCGCAGCCTCGCGCAATTCAACGGTTTTGATTCTTCCTCAGCACGCGATGCGCGCAGCAATCCTGTCGGCCCTTGGGCGATCTGAGGTCGGTGGGGTCATATCTTGCGCCCAGCAGCAGGATCCTCGCGCAAGGTACCACTTCGCATGCTAGAATGACATCGGTGAAAATCAGGTGTCGCCCGCATGGCGGGCGAACGATGTGTGTTGTGGCCCTGCGCGAGTCCCCATCTCTGGTAGATCACGCGCGCTGCCGAAGCCGATGGTAGCAAGCAACAGTCAGAGAGGCGCCCATGTGGCGGATAGTCATCGTCTGCCTGTCGCTGTTCGCAGCCGGCTCGTCCTCCGCGCAGTCAGTGATCCGGCTGGCGCGGATCGCCGACATTCCCGATCAGTATGTCGGCGGCGAGATGCTGCGGGCTGTCTACGCCAAGCTGAACATCAAGCTCGAATTCGAGGACGTCCCCGGCAAGCGGGCGCTGGCCCTGTCGAGCGCCGGCGAGGTCGATGGTGAAATCCAGCGGATCGGAACGCTGTCGCGCGATTACCCGACGCTGCTGAAGGTGACGCCGGCGATCAACTACATCGAACCCGCTGTGTTCGCGACCAAACTCCATTTCGACGTGAACGGCTGGAATTCCATCAGGGACTACAGCATCGGCATCGTCCGCGGCGTCGGCTCGTCGGAAGCCGGCACGCGCGGCATGGACCACGTCACGGCGACCATGAGCCTCGAGAACATGATCAGGATGCTCGATGCCGATCGTTTCGACGTGATGGTCACCGACCTCTTCAGCGGGCTGGTCGCTGTTCGCAAGCTCAATCTACAGGCCAGGATCTACCCGCTCTCGCCGCCGCTCGAGCGCATCCGCATCTACCATTACCTGCACGAACGCCACCGCGACCTGGTGCCGAAAGTTGGACAGGTGATCGAGCAGATGGAGACGAGCGGCGAGCTGGCGGCGCTGCGCGAGGCCCTCGTCAAGCAGGTTCTAAGCGCCCCCTGACAACGCCGGCTCAGAGCGTGCGAAGTCACTCGCGTACGGCGACGGAGGCAATCAGCACGCCGGGCGGCAATCGGGTTTCAGAAACGTTTCGTCGCACACGCCGCGACGCGATATCTTGAGGTCGGCCGTTGTCGGTATCGGCGGCGACCATACGTCCTTCGTGCTGCCCGCCCAAAAACAAACGAGGTGAAGATGCTTTACGCGATCCTGGCTTACCATGTGGAAGACGAGATTTTGTCGTGGTCGCCGGCGGAGGATGCCGCGGTCGTCGCCAAAGTCATCGAGGTTCAGGCGCCCTTGAGGGCAAGCGGACACCTTGGGCCGGCCGCCCGTCTGGATGACACCCAAAAGGCCCGCACCTTGCGTGGCCCCGGCCCTGGGATCGTGCTGGACGGCCCGTTCGCCGAAACCAAGGAGCAGCTTCTGGGCTTCCACCTCGTCGAATACGACACGGATGACGAGGCGATCGCGGCGGCGCGGTTGCTGCGCCAGGTCAATCCCAGTGCGGTCTACGAAATCCGACCTGTCAAGCTTTACGTGCCGGCCGATGGGTTCGGCGCGACAGCGACCAAGGGATGACGGGCAGCGGCGCCATCAGGTCTTGCCGTCCGTCGCCGCATCCATGCGGCGGCGGATCAGACGTCCGCCAAAGGCCAGGAACCAGAAGTAGGACGCATATTGCGGGGCAAACGCCCTCTCCCCTAAATCCTTGGGTGACTTGCGTCCAGCCACATTGCGGTTCGCCTGAGGATCGTTGATTCTGCAGACTTCATCGGGGCGATTCGTGACAACCTATCTGGACACGCTCAATGCGGAGCAGCGCCGCGCCGTAGAGCATGGCGTGGCCGATGGCGCGACCGTGGGCGCCCCCCTGCTCGTCATTGCCGGCGCCGGCTCCGGCAAGACCAATACGCTCGCCCACCGCGTCGCGCATCTGATCGTCGCCGGTGCCGATCCGCGCCGCATCCTGCTGATGACGTTTTCCCGCCGCGCGGCCGCCGAGATGGCCAGCCGCGTCGAGCGCATCGCCCGAAAAGTGCTGGGCGAGAACAACGCCGCGATCATGCGCGATGCGCTCACCTGGGCTGGCACTTTCCACGGCATCGGCGCGCGGCTCCTGCGCGAATATGCCGAGCGCATCGGCGTCGATCCCGCCTTCACCATCCACGATCGCGAGGATTCCGCCGACCTGATGAATCTGGTCCGGCACGAACGCGGGTTGTCGAAGACGGAGAGCCGCTTTCCGGCCAAGGGCACGTGCCTGTCCATCTACTCGCGCTGCGTCAATGCCGAGATGGAGATCGAGAAGGTGCTCGGCCAGCATTATCCCTGGTGCGCGGGCTGGGCCGCCGAACTGAAGGGGCTGTTTGCCGCTTACGTGGAGGCCAAGCAGGCCCAGCACGTGCTCGATTACGACGATCTCCTGCTGTACTGGTCGCAGATGATGAGCGACACGCTGATCGCCGACGAGATCGGCGGCCGCTTCGATCACGTGCTGGTCGACGAATATCAGGACACCAACCGCCTGCAATCCTCGATCCTGCTGGCGCTGAAGCCTGATGGACGCGGGCTCACCGTGGTCGGCGACGATGCGCAGTCGATCTATTCGTTCCGCGCCGCGACCGTGCGCAACATCCTGGATTTTCCGCAGAGCTTCTCGCCGCGCGCGGAAATGATCACGCTCGACCGCAATTACCGCTCGACCCAACCGGTGCTGGCGGCGGCCAACGGCGTCATTGGCCTCGCGCGCGAGCGCTTCACAAAAAACCTCTGGACCGACCGCATCTCCGCGCACAAGCCGCAGCTCGTCACCGTGCATGACGAGGCCGACCAGGCCCGCTACATCGTCGAGCAGGTGCTGGCCAATCGCGAGCAGGGCGCGCTTCTCAAGCACCAGGCGGTACTGTTCCGGACATCATCGCATTCCGGCCCGCTCGAAATCGAGCTGACCCGCCGCAACATCCCCTTCGTGAAATTCGGCGGACTGAAATTCCTCGACGCCGCGCATGTCAAGGACGTGCTGGCGCTGCTGCGCTTTGCCGAGAACCCGCGCGATCGCGTCGCCGGTTTTCGCATCCTGCATCTGCTGCCGGGCATTGGGCCCGCGACCGCGCAGCGCGTGCTGGACCAGATGGCCGAGAGCATGGACCCGCTGCATGCGCTCGGCCAGCTTCCGGTGCCGCCGCGCACTGGCGCTGACTGGACGGGCTTCGTCCGCACGGTCGAAAACTTGCGCTACTCGGAATGGCCGGCCGATCTCGAGCGCGTGCGTCTCTGGTACGAGCCGCACCTCGACCGCATCCACGAGGATTCCGAGACGCGCCGCGCCGATCTGATGCAGCTCGAGCAGATCGCGAGCGGCTATTCATCGCGCGAAAAATTCCTGACCGAACTCACGCTCGATCCGCCGAACGCGACCAGCGACAAATCCGGGCCTCCTTTGCGCGACGAGGACTATCTGATCCTCTCCACCATCCATTCCGCCAAGGGCCAGGAATGGAAGTCGGTGTTCGTGCTCAACGTCGTCGACGGCTGCATGCCGTCCGACCTCGGCGCCGGCACCAGCGCCGAGCTCGAGGAGGAGCGCCGCCTGCTTTACGTCGCGATGACGCGCGCCAAGGACGATCTGCATCTCGTCGTGCCGCAACGCTTCTTCGTCCATGGCCAGCAAGCCAGGGGCGACCGCCACGTCTACGCCTCACGCACCCGCTTCATCCCGGAGCAGCTGGTCTATCTGTTCGAGCGCGCCGCCTGGCCGAAGGCCGCCGCGGCAGGCGCGCGCGCCGCATCGCAAGGCCCGAAGATCGACATCGGCGCGCGGATGCGAGGGATGTGGCGGTAAAACGGAAACCGAGCATTTCCGCGAATGCCCTTGTGGCTCGGTGGCCATCCATTAAGTCTCGACGATCCTCCCCACAGAGACCTGATCGATGACCGCACCGCTCGAATTCGGACTTGATACCTTTGGCGACGTCACCAGGGGCGCAACCGGCAGCATGCTTCCGCATGCGCAGGTGATCCGCAACGTCCTCGACGAGGCGGTGCTGGCCGACGAGCTCGGACTCGACTTCATCGGGCTCGGCGAGCATCACCGTGCCGATTTCGCAATCTCCTCGCCCGAAACCGTGCTCGCCGCGATCGCATCGCGCACCAAGCGCATTCGTCTCGGCTCGGCCGTGACGGTGCTGAGCTCGGACGATCCGATCCGCGTATTCCAGCGCTTTGCCACGATGGATGCGCTCTCCAATGGACGCGCCGAGGTGATCCTCGGCCGCGGCTCGTTCACGGAATCCTTTCCGCTGTTTGGCTTCGACCTGCGCAAATACGAGGACCTGTTCGAGGAGAAGCTCGATCTGTTCGCCGCATTGCTGTCGCAGAAGCCGGTGAGCTGGGAAGGTAAGCTGCGTCCGCCGCTGAGGGATCAGCTGGTCTATCCGCCGGTCGAGAACGGAACGCTCAAAACCTGGATCGGTGTCGGTGGCAGCCCGCAATCCGTGGTGCGCGCCGCGCATTACGACCTGCCCCTGATGCTCGCCATCATCGGCGGCGATCCCGAACGCTTCGCGCCCTACGTCGATCTCTATCACCGCGCCTTCAAGGAGTTCGGCCGCCCCGCGCAGCCGATCGGCGTGCACTCACCCGGCTACGTCGCCGAGACCGACGAACAGGCCCGCGAAGAGCTCTGGCCGGACTACAAGGCCATGCGCGACCGCATCGGCCGTGAGCGCGGCTGGCCGGCGATGGGCCGCGACGAATTCGTCAGCGAAGCCGAGCACGGCTCGCTCTATGTCGGCTCGCCGGATACGGTCGCGCGCAAGATCGCCAGGACGGCCAAGGCGCTTGGCATTGCACGGTTTCAGCTGAAATATTCGGCGGGGCCGTTGCCGCACGAGAAGCTGATGAAGAGCATCGAGCTCTACGGGCGGAAGGTGGTGCCGATGGTGAAGGAGATGCTGGGGTAGCATTTGGAGACAGCCCGCCTGCGCCCATCGGGCTACGGCGTGGCAGCCTTCGCTAGCTTCGCGCAATAGTCATCTTGGCTGGCCTGCCCAGCCGAAGCTCGCGAAGTGAGCGAAGGCTGGTGGGGGAGGCAGGACTCGAACCTGCGAAGCCATAAGGCGGCTGATTTACAGTCAGCTCCCTTTGCCACTCGGGACACTCCCCCGCTCGACGGCAGCACAATCGGGCCGGACCTTGCCGGCGACCGAAGACGGCCATGGAACGTGAAGGCCGCGACAGCCCGGATGGGGGCGCGACCGGGCGCGTTTATGGGCGATGCGGTGGGGCAAAGTCAACCGAGGCGAACAGCTAAAATCGCCCTCGAAGCCACCCAAATTGCCATATTCCGGGACCCGTGACACAAGCGAGCGCATGAAGGATCGAAAATTCACCCCAAGGGGCCCCCGCGGCGGGGCTAAGCCCTTCAACAAACCGGGAAAATCGGCCGGCCGGCCGGCCTGGCGCGACCGCGATTCGCATGCCGACGGACCCGTCATCCTCTATGGCTGGCACACCGTCACGATGGCGCTCGCGAACCCGCAGCGACGGATCCGCAAGCTGACGCTGACCGAGAACGCCGCCCGGCGCCTGGCGGACGAGAACATCGAGACCCGGATCGCGCCCGAGATCGTTCGGCCCCAGGAGATCGACCGGCTGCTGTCGCCCGACGCCGTGCATCAGGGCCTGCTCGCGGAGGCCGATCCCCTGCCCTCGCCCGACATCGAGGATTTGGCGCTGGAGGGCATGGTGCTGGTGCTCGACCAGATCACCGATCCGCACAATGTCGGCGCCATCCTGCGTTCCGCCGCCGCGTTCGCGGTGAAAGCGATCGTCACCACCGCGCGCCACAGCCCGGAAGCGACCGGCGTGCTCGCCAAGGCCGCCTCCGGCGCGCTGGAGCTGGTGCCTGTCATCACCGTGCAGAACCTCGCCCGCGCGCTGAACGAGTTGAACGACAGCGGCTTCCTGACTGTCGGTCTGGACAGCGAAGGCAGCGAGGACCTCTCGGACGTCACGCTACGCGAGCCGCTCGCTCTGGTGCTGGGTGCCGAAGGCAAAGGCTTGCGGCAATTGACTCGCGAGACCTGCAGCGTCGTGGCGCGGCTCGACATGCCCGGCGAGATCAAGAGCCTCAACGTCTCGAATGCCGCCGCGCTCTCGCTCTATGTCGGCGCGAGCCGGCTCGGACTGATGAAGCGCTAGGCGTCGCTGCGCACATCCCGACGATGCCATCGTGCGCCTGTTTTGCCCGACGGGTCAAGCGAATTTCTGTTTTTCGGAAATGACAGGCTCGAACAACGAGCCAGTGCGCGATGATCACTCATCTCGATCTCGTTGCACTTCAAGTCCTTGATTTCGCTATCCGCGGCTACTGTGCATGGGGTTGTTTTGGAGACAAAACGAAACGCCCGTCCGCATCACGCGGACGGGCGCTTCATTGGGCTCAACCGATCAGAGATCAGTAATAGCGGCGCAGGACGCGGTGGCCGCCGTAATACGGCGCAGGCGCGTAGCGATGGGCGTAGCCATAGCGCGGACCATAGCCGTAATGCGTGCGCGGCAGATAGCCGTAGCGCGGGCCGTAGCCATAGCGATACGGACGGTAGTACGGGCGGTGATGATAGGGATAGGCAGCCGCGCGATAGCCATAGCCGTAGCCATAATTGGCGGGCGCGACGACCGCGTCTTCCTGGTAGGTCGGAGTCGGCGCGAAGGCACCCGGGCCAGTGTAGGTCGGGCCCTGGTTGACGTAGTAGTATTGCGAGCTCGGCTCGGCGAGGCGCTCATAACCGTAGCCGGCGCCGTAGCCGTAACCGCCGCAGCCGGTGTTGCAGCCGGAGTAGACCGGCGCAACCGGCTGGCACGGATTGAAGCCGCAGGCCATCGCCGGCGCGCTGCCCACGAACATCACGGCAGCCGCCGCGACCAGTCCTGAAATCATCTGACGCATTACTCTCTCCTGTTGATTTCCGTTTTTTTGGATTTTGACGCTTCTTAACCCGGCGGCTTGCCGGGCATCTCTGCATGCGGTCGCGGTCGAGGGCGCCGCGGATGGTCGTTGATCTCAGGCGCGAGGATCACCGGCGGCGGGTTGACCGGCACATCCATTTGCGGCGGCAGCGGCGCGGATGACGCGCCCCAGCTCTGGTGATAGCTCTCTGCCGGCTGCGGCAATCTGCGGTTCGCGGGCGGCTCGATCTCGAGGCGGCCATAGCCGGGCTGCAAGCCCATGCTCGGATAATAATGGCCGACATCGGAGGGCTGCCGCTCGGCCACGTAGCGCCCGCCATAGATCGTGGGCTGCACCTGGAGGCTCTTGCCCAGGCCCCAGACACCTTCGACGACGCTGTAGGACGCATCGATATTGTTGATGATGATGGGCACGCCGGGACGGCCGGGCACGACGATATCGAAGCCGCCGCCGGCAAGAGCCGTTGCGGGCAGTCCGATCAGAAAGGCTGCGAGCGCGAATGCGCGCATGGAAGGATTCCGGTTATGCGGAGCACAACCTAACGGATTGCAGCATAGAGAGGGTTAAGGACGGCTGACCAAATTCCGGTAAGCCTAACGCGTAAGGATCGCGCGGCGCTCAAATGCTGCGAAGCACGCTAGTGAAGCGTTAACGGGAGAGACAGCCGTTGCATCGCTCACGTAGACAAGGTTGCCTGGCACAGATCTCACATCCTGAGCGGGTTCACGTCGATGTGACCCCGCAGGCCAGAAAACGCGGAACGACAGCGTCAGATCGCACTTAGCACAGGTCTCAACAACATGGAGAAAATGCCATGACAAGCCTGAAGCTTCTTGGCTTGGCCGCAATCGTTGCGTCCACGCTGGCCACACCAGCCTTCGCGCAGACCGCGGCCGACAATTCGGCCCGCTGCACGGGGTTGTTCCAGGATCCCGCTTGCCAAAATCTCGGCCCCGCCAATCCCGCCACCGATCGCGCCTATCGCCGCCGGCACACGGCCCAGCGGCAAGTGAACCCGAACAATCAGGGACAATCGGGCTTCTGGCCGGTCGACGCGGCGGGGGCGGTGGCGGGCGCCGCCGTCGGCACCGCAGCAACGGTCGCCACCGCGCCGTTCCAGGGCTGGAGCAATTCCTACGCGAGCTACGACCGCAGCGGACCCGGCTGGTATGGCAATTGGGATGCCTATGCGGCCCGCAACGGCATCGTGTGCAGGCCCGGCACGTGGTTCAAGGGTGAAGACGGTCGGCAGCACCTCTGCCAGTAGGCCCAAAAACTCAATCGAAATGGCTCAGGCGGCACCAAAAAGGGGCCGCCTGTTTCATGCCGGCGGACGCCACTGCAGGTTCTGGCACTTCCCGGACAAGTCTGGTATTGCGACCGCGCACAAGCGGACGCGCTGGCGCCAGCCGGCAACCCGCATGGGTTCCTTGCGAGTGGCCGGCTTAGCTCAGCGGTAGAGCAGCGGTTTTGTAAACCGAAGGTCGGGGGTTCAATCCCCTCAGCCGGCACCACCCTCGATGCGCACCCGTCAGCCCGACGTCTTCCGCAGACTGCCTTGTTGGAGATGCTCGACGCCTGCGCCGGTGATCTCCACCCACACATGCTTCGACCGCTCGAACACCGATTTGATCGGCGCCGGGAAATTCGGATCCGCAATCACGCCGACGGCGACGCCGATCATCGCCGGCAGACTTTCGGCCTTCCAGTAAACGGTCGAGCCGCAGTCAGGACAAAAATAGGAACGGACTGTGCCGCCGCTCTCGCCGTGACGAGCATATTCCTTCGGCGCCCCTGAGATCGCGACGGCATCGGCCGGATAAAACGCGCCGACGCCAAATGGCGCGCCGGTCCGCCGCTGGCATTCGATACAGTGACAGGCCGCGACCCGACTGGTCGGCCCCGGGAGCGAAACTACAACTGCGCCACAACTGCATCTAGCATCGATCATCGACCACACTCCCTGCATTTATTGCTTCGATGTCCGGAGGTTTGAGTCCGGCGAAGTTCGCATGGCCTCATGAAACGGCGGATTTGGCATGCCCATTGTCGGAAAACGCGTGACGGGCGTGCTGGTCCTGCAGCATCGCGCGTCGCGACGATGACGGCCAAGCGGCCTGTCAGACGGGCTCTGCGCCGCCTTCGGGCAACTCATCGAGCCGCCAGAGCCCAAGGCTCTTGTCGCGCCAGCCGCCATTGCCTTCCTCGCAGCGCTCGTCGATCAGTTCGCGCGGGGGCGGCCAGTGGAACGGCGCCTTGATCATGTTGAGCGCGCGCCAGTCGCCGTCCTCGCAATCGCCATTGTCTTCCCACTCCGGAAACGTCGTAGCCAGCAAGAATTGCGCGCCGCTTGCGCGGAAGCGAGCGATGGCGTGCGCGATGTTCTGGAAGCTCAGATGCACAAGACAGTCGCGGCACAGGATGACGTCGCAACCCGGCAGCGGATCGCGCGTGATGTCGGCGACGAGAAAGCGGCCGCGCACATCCCCTCGCGCCACCCGCGCTGTATTGGCCGCGATCAGGGACGGCACGATGTCGATGCCGGTATAATCGACCTCGAGATTGGTGCTGCCGATCCAGCCCGCATCGCCACAGGGCGCATCGAGCAGCGAACGCGCGCCAAGCCGCTGCAACAGGCCGGGCAGCGTCTCGCGCATTCCCGCGGTGGCGCGATCCTCCGAGCCGAGGCCCGAGACCGAGGTCGGAGCCCCCCAGAGGTTGGTCCGCTGAATCCGCTCGAACCGCGTGGCGAGATCGAGGCCGGCAAAATTCTCGCGGTCGGCAACGAACCGCTCATGGGCAAGCACGGAGGGACGATGGGAGATCATCGGATGGGACTCGCGCCAAGATTCCGTCGCAAGCGCAGTATAGACCGAATTCGTGCCCTATCCGGGCAAAGCCCACGGCTTTGATTTCTCGGATACCGACCCGATGACATCAGATGCGATCGATCGCGTCACACAATTCTTCAAGGCGAAGCTCGCCGCCTGACCGCACCTGCTCAAGCCGGCTTCTGCCACTCCATAATATGAAAGAAGGGCACCCGGCGATGAAAGGCATTCCTGTCGGGATCGCCGCCTTTGGGCTCCGGCTCGACGAACAGGCGCAATTGGAGGCCGTGGTCGAGCAGCAGCGTCATGTAGGTGCTGAGCGGGCGATGCCAGTTCTGGATTCGGATGCCGCGCCAGGTCACCCAGGTCGACCGCTCGTCCATGTAGTGGTCGATAATGAAGCGCAAGGCGCCCTCGCCGTCACGTGTCCAGCCTTCGGGCGGACCGGCGGTGTTGAAGCTGGTCAGGTTGGCGATCAGAAGCGTACCGCCCGGCCGCAGCGCAGCCACCATCTTCGCGATCGCCGCAGCGAGATCGGGTATGTCGATCAGACTGAGATAGCTGACGACCAGGTCGAACTCCGCTTCGACCTCCATCGTCTCGGCACGGCCAAGCCGGTAGTCGCCATGCGGGTCGAGCTCCCTGGCACGCCCGAGCAACGCTTCGGTCGGATCAATGCCGGTCGTGCGGATGCCGGCATGCTGCATGATGCGGCAGAAGCGCCCCTCCCCGCAGCCGACATCGAGCGCGTTGCGGAAGCCGCGCCCCTCGAGGCGCGCCCGCATCGGTGCATCCAGCACAAAACGTCGGCCATAATCACCGTGCTCGCCCTGCTCGACGATCCACGCAGACGCGGACGCGGTCCAGCCGTCGCTGACATCATCGCTCATGGCCTAACCTCTGGAATGCATGTTGTCCGCTTGCGTCGCGGGGACGGCTACTGACCACGGATTGGATCAGAGTTCAACATCAGGTAGAGTGCAGGCACCATGCAGCCTTATACCAGCCGGGAAAGCGCCAAGATCATCGCCGGAGCGGTCGCGGCCGTGGTGGCCACGGTCTTCCTTTTCGCGATCGCGATGGCGCTCTTGCTGCCGCAATAGGAGCGGCGGCGTACCGGCGGCGCGAGGCCGCCGGACCCTGGATGTCGTGCGGCTCAGGCCGCGCGCACCGTCCGCAGGAATTTTCCGACTTCGTCCTTCAGCCGGGTGCTGTCGGTCGCCAGCATCTTCGCGGTCGAAAGCACCTGCGAGGACGCCGAGCCGGTCTCGGCCGCGCCGCGCTGCACATCGGTGATGTTGGTCGAGACCTGCTGGGTGCCGTGCGCCGCCTGCTGCACGTTGCGCGAGATCTCCTGGGTCGCAGCGCCCTGCTCCTCGACGGCCGCGGCAATGGTCGAGGACACTTCCGAGAGCCGCTCGATGGTCGCGGAGATATCGCGGATCGCGGTCACCGATTCCTGGGTGGCGTTCTGGATGCCGGAGATCTGCTGGCTGATCTCGCCGGTCGCTTTCGCGGTCTGCTCGGCCAGTGTCTTCACCTCGGAGGCGACGACGGCAAAGCCGCGGCCGGCCTCGCCTGCGCGTGCCGCCTCGATGGTGGCATTCAGCGCCAGCAGATTGGTCTGCCCGGCAATGGTGTTGATCAGCTCGACGACGTCGCCGATGCGCGTGGCCGCAAGCGAGAGTTCGCTGACCCGCTCGGTCGTGGTGCGGGCCTGGTTGACGGCTTCGCTCGCCATCCGCGCGGATTCCTGCACCTGGCGGCTGATCTCGTTGACCGAGGACGACAACTCCTCCGTCGCCGTCGCAACCGACTGGACGTTGCCGGTGGCTTCACCGGAAGCAACCGCGACGACTGAAGTCAGCTGCTGCGCGCGCTGAGCGGTGGTGGCCAGCGTCGAGGACGACGCTTCGAGCTCGGTGGATGCGGAGCCGACGGTATCGATGATCTCACCGACCGCACGCTCAAAACCGTCGGCCAGGTTGAACATGTCGCGGCGGCGCTGCTCGGCGGCCTGCTTCTCGGCTTCCACCTGCGCCGCCTTGAGCCGCTCCATCTCGAGCGCGTTGGTCTTGAATACCTCGACCGTCCGGGCCATCTCGCCGATCTCGTCGCGGCGGTCCTTCTCGGGCACCTCGGTCTTGAGGTCATTGCGCGCCAGGCCCTCCATGGCGAGCTTGAGCCGGGCAATTGGCTTCGACATCGCCACGAGACCGATGAAGAGCGCAATCACGATGCCGATGATCAGGCCGCTGGCGCTGACGCTCATCACGGTCCAGGTCGCGGATTTGGCGTCGCCCTCGATGGCTTCCTTGCGCTTGGTCACGGCCTTGGACGTATCGGTCGTGAACTTGGCAACGCGCTCGAGAGCCGCATCGATCAGCGGGTCACACTCCTTGTGAGCACGATCAGCGGCCTTGGCATTTTCCTCAGGGCTGCTTGCAGCCGCACCGGCCTGGAGCACCGGATCGCAGCCGGTAAAGGCGGCCGTCAACTGCGCGCCGACACTCTTCGTTTCGGCCGCTCTCGCCGGGTCGTCCTGCTCCGCAGCGTCCAGATACTGGCGAATTTCATTGCGGTTCTGGCTCGCAATCTTGAGGCGATTGGCGTTGCCCGCCTCGGTCGTCTCGGTGAACACCGCATAGAGCGCGGCGTGATAGGTCTCGATGCGGCGCTGGGCCCGCGTGAGGTTGAGAGCTGCCGACTGCATGGCGGTGAGTTCGCCGAAGCCGTCGACCGTCGCGGACAGCTCGCGAATGCCGAAGGCGGCAACGGC
Organism: Bradyrhizobium sp. S3.3.6; assembly: GCF_040546905.1. Taxonomy (NCBI): domain Bacteria; kingdom Pseudomonadati; phylum Pseudomonadota; class Alphaproteobacteria; order Hyphomicrobiales; family Nitrobacteraceae; genus Bradyrhizobium; species Bradyrhizobium sp. S3.3.6. The sequence goes on from NZ_JBEPOT010000004.1 coordinate 337,192, forward strand.
GACCAGGGCAAAGCCCATCACGGTCACGATCAACGCAACCTTCGACACGATCTTCAAATTGTTCAAAAAGCTCATCGCAGCCGCCTAATAATCTTTCGGTCCCCATTGACCGAAGCAGTCCCGGCGGCGGCATTGGAACCCGCCAACGTTAAAATTTGATACGAAATGACACGGGTAATCTTACGGGAAAATAGCCAGCGGGACGCCGCACGTAAGCCTCACGTAAGCTTCGATCGACTATGGGGCGCCCCGATCCGCCAGCGATAGCTATCGATCACGGATGGGGGAGATGCCATGCCCGTCGTCAGGCCCGGCATGGGCGCGCACCAGATCCTCGACGAACGCTATCACCTCCGCCCGCTTGTCGGGCGGCAATGACAGAAAGGCGCGTACGAGCCGCAGGCCCTGCGCTTCGTCCGACGGGTCGGCCCTGGAATCCATCCATCCATTGTCGGGTGTCCGGGAAAAATATGCAATCCCTTGCCGACAGCCTTCTTGATTCGGCGCTCAGGCTTTGATGGAATAGCTCCAACAGGGTGGTGGATCATGAAGTGGATCAGGGAGCGCGACGCACTGATCGCGCAGACACTGGCCTTCGTCCAATCGGTTTCCGGCAAGAAGGATGGCGCCCGTCAGCCGGATACCGCTGCCGCTGCGCCGATCCTGGCCGCGGAGATTGTCTCCGTCCAGACCGTGACCGTCGCGTTCGAGCCGCAGCAGGCCGATCCGCCGCCGCAGGTCGCGCCGCCGCCCCAACCGCTGCCGGTCCCCCCGCCACGGATGGCCGGCGATTTCCGCAGCGAAATGCAGGCGCGCATCGCTAACTTCAGAAAGCATCAGGAGCGCTTCGAGCGCGAGCGCGAGGAATATTGCGCGGCGACCCTGACCAAGCTGCGCGCCGCCATCCGCGATGCCGCCCCGCCGCCGCCGGCCCAGAAGTAGGGCCCGCCTGCGACCAAGGCCTTAGAGCCACGACCACACCAGCCAGAGATTGGCTGCACAGGCACCGAACAGTGCCAGCGTCAGGGGCAGAAGCATGTGCCCGCAGCAGGTTTTCAGGTCGGTCGACATGGCCGGAAACATCCGCTGATTCCGCCAAATGAGTCCCAAAGTTTCTTTTTTGGGGGATTCAGGACTCGTTAAGGGACTCAGGGCACGGCGCCCCTCCCCCCTTGATCAGGGCGGATCACGGCCCCGTGATCGGCTTGGAACCCTTCGCGCCATGAAGTCGTTAACGGGCTTTCCGGGAGCGGGAAGCATGCCCTACGCCCTGTTCTGCAACGACAGCCAGATCAGCAAGGCCTATCCGAGCGAAGCCGACGTCTGGAAACTCGCGCAACGGAGCGGCTTGGTCGTGGACCTCGGCACCGACGACGAGCGGCAAGGTCCGCGCCGGGTGCTCGACAATGACTATGAGATCAGATCATGCCGGGCCGCCCAAGGCGAGGACCCCGCCAAGAACAAGGCGGACGCCGAGCGGGAATCCAGGTTGGAGCTTCAGCTCAGCTCGTGAGATCTGGCCGAGTGTCTCAGGGCGTCGCGATCGCCAGCGACGCCTGCTCACCGGCAAGCGCCACGCAGGCCTTGCGGCGGTGCAGCCCGCGGATCGCCCCGGTGACCTTGAGCACCTTGCCCGACGGACAGGAGGCGTCCTTCACGAAGGCGACCTCGTAGGGTGCCAACATCAAAGGCTCGGATTTGAGGATTGTTTGGGCAGAGCACGGCAGGGCGACGAAACACGAGACCACCACCACCGACGCCAAGATACGCATGTTCGTTGTCCCACCAGCCCAGCAATTCAATAATACCGCTTTCCGGAGCGCCAGTTCCGTAAGTCGCAGAAATTATTTTTGGTTTACCCGATCCCCGTGACACGCGTGAGAAGGCGCGCGCCAGACTGTTTGCTTGCAAATGACGCGCCAGATGGTTCACGCAAGGCAAACAAGCGAAAGGCCGGCAGGAAGCCGGCCTTTGTCAGATCGTGGTCGTGCTCGCGCGCGGCGGATCAGTAGCGCGAGGCCGCCGGACCGCCCCAGCCGAAGCGGTAGTTCACACCGACCTTGACGGTATGCTCGTCGTCCCGGCCGCGAACGCCGACGACGTCGGCTGGACCGGCGGTGATCGTCGTGCTGCCGAAGTTATAATACTGGTACTCGGCCTTGGCCGACCAGTTCGGCGCGAACATGTATTCGAGGCCGGCGCCGACGGTATAGCCGTCCTTGCTGTTGCCGGTGGCGGTGAAGGCCTGCGGCACGCCGGCGATGTTCACGCCAAGACCGCCGTTGCGCCAGGCGTAACCGCCCTTGGCGTAGAGCAGCGTCGGGCCCCAGGTGTAGCCGATGCGGCCGGTCACCGACCCGAGTTGGTCGGTGCTCGAGGTCACCTGGGTGCCCAGCGGGAACGTGACACCGTTATTGTTGGTCGGCAGCCAGGAGTACTGGGCTTCGATACCCACCACCCAATTGGGCGCGAACTGGTAGTCGAAGCCGCCCTGCACGCCGCCCAGGAAGCGGGCGTCGCTGGATTGGAAGCTGCTGTCCCCGGCGAAGGCGCCGCCGACATGGCCGCCGATGTAGAAGCCGGTCCAATTGTAGATCGCCTGCGGCGGCGTGTAGGCCGGAGCCTTGGTGTAAGTGTGCGGCTGCATGTCCGCTGCGGCCGCCGGTGCGGCCAGAGCGAGCAGAGCTGCTGCCCCGAGCAATATCGTCTTCATGGTCATCCCCGTTCTTTCACGTACGACACTCAGGAAACAACGTGGCGTGAATTGGGTTGCTTCGCGGCGATGCCGGAACGTTGATCGTTCGCAACTGTGACGGAGCGGCAACATCGCGCTTTTGTTCCATCTCGTCCGGCCTGCGCCGGCAGATTTTGTCGTCCGCACATGTCCAGCCGTAACGATTTGTCGCAGGGCAAAACCGATCCGTTCAAAGCTCGCCGAAATGTGATCCAGCGGCTCCGGCGGTTCTTGTCCTAGCATCGCGCGATGAAGGCGCGCTTTGCGCTACCGCGCCATCTTTTCCAGTTCTGGAAAGGGTGCGTAAACCGCGCCTGCGCAGATCTCGTTAGCGCGATCGATGACGCGGTCGGCCCGGCCGTTGACGTAGATGATGGCGCGCTCTCGCATCGCCTTATAGGTGCCATCGGTCTCGCGCGGCGTGAAGTGCAGGCAGCTGACATAGAACTGCCGCCCGCCGACCTCCCTCAGCACCGGATCGGCCATGCTGGCGTCGCGCACGCCGACCGGATTGTTGAGATAGGCGCGCATCAGGGCCAGCGCGTCACTTCGAAAATTATCGGGAAAGGACTGCGGCCCTCCGGCCTGGCCTCCCTCCAGCAGGGACGGACGGTCCCCATCGCTGCCGAAACAGGCCGTGAGCGCCAGAGGCAGCACCAGGATCGCCGCGCGTTTCGCCAATCGCCCCAAGGGATCACATTCTCCAGCCAGTCGGACTCGCTCCAGCCAGTCGGACTCGGAGTTGTTTCTAGCTCCAAGGTTGCGCAAAGGGAATTCGCTTCCACAGACAGCGCACCGGCCCGCCGCCAGCGCCTCGCGCTTGCGCGCGGGGCGTGACGGGCGAGCCGGGCCTGAACTCCGCGCGCGGCAGCAGGGCAATCCAGGGATGCCGCCGCGCGGGATCAGATCAGTCGTTAGCTGCGCTTCTCGATAGTCACCGGCTTGGTGACGCCCGACGGCGTCTTCAGCGACTTCTTGGCCGAAAGGTGCTTGTCGTGATGACGATGCGTCCGCACGGTCTTGTGCTGGTCCGGCGTGATCGCTGCGTTGGCGTTCATCGCCTTGGCCTTGGTATCGGCATCGGCCTTCACATCTGACTTGGCGCCCGATTTGGCGCCCGACTTGATGTCGGCCGTCTTGGCGTCGGGTTTCGCGGCGGTGGTCGAGACCTTGCTCTGGGCCTGGTCCGCCTTGATGACTGGCGCGGTCGTGGTTGTCTTGCCGGCTTCAGCTGCGAAGGCCGGGGCTGCGATGACGGAAGCTGCGAGCAAGGCTGCGGAAATGGTCTTCAACATGGTGGTCTCCTCTTGGAAGGATCTTGAGGCGGGCGCCCTCTCGCCAACCCTTCGATCATGGGTCAGAGCGTAGAGGGAGCGCACTGAACCCTGTCTGAAGCCCGCGGCCAGCTCCCGTTCATCTCGATGACAAGTTTGTCATCTGAGGAAAGGCGAATACACCGGGGTGCCGGGAATGTTTTTGCGTACCGGGTGTTCCGGTATTCGGGCAATCGTGTAGGATCGCCACGTTCCATACGGGAGAACTTCAATGCGCAAATTCTCAATGCTTGTCGTGCCGGGACTCGTCGCCATGTCGCTGGCGGCCGCGCCGGTGCTGACCAGCGCCTATGCGGCGGGCAGCGATGAGCCCTCCTCACCGCCGAAGTCGGACAACTCGTCCAAGAAGGGCAAGAAGAAGAGCTCTTCCGTCAGCGACCCGAAATTCCTCGCGGCCTATCGCACCGCCTATACTACGATCTACGACAGGAACGACTATACGGGCGCGATCGGCCAGCTGAAGTCGCTCAAGCGCGACGACGTCGCCGACGTCGCGAACCTGATCGGCTATTCCTATCGCAAGCTCGGCGACTACCAGTCGTCGAAAGTCTATTACGAGATCGCGCTGAAGGACGATCCGAACCACGTCCGCACCTGGCAGTATTACGGCCTCTGGCAGCTCGAGCAGGGCAACCGTGAACAGGCGCAGTATCACCTGAACAAGATTGCCATGCTCGCCGGCACCGACAGCTCCGAATATCGCTCGCTGGCTGCCGCGCTCGACAAGCCGACCGGCGCGACGCTCGTCTACTGAAGACATCGCATCTTCGCATGACAGAACGGGCACAACCTTCCGGGTTGTGCCCGTTCTGCTTTCTCGGCTAGCTTCTCGCAACCGATCCCCTCGCAAATTGGTGCGCAATGGACACGTGGCTGCGATCCGCGATCGACTACATCGGCTCCTGGATCGAATTCCAGCAAACGACGGCCCAACAGCCCGGCGTCATGGTCGCATACGTCCATCGCGGCGAGGTTGTCGCCGAACATGCGTTCGGCCTTGCCAATCTCGACACCGGCGAGAAGCTCACCCCGCGCCATCGCTTCCGCATCGCCTCGCACTCGAAGAGTTTTACATCGGCCGGCGTCATGAAGCTGCGCGAGCAGCGCAAGCTCAGGTTCGACGATCCCGTCGGCCAATATGTGAGCGGTCTGCATCCGCGCGTGGCCGAGACCACGATTGCCCAGGTGCTTTCGCACAGCTCCGGGCTGACGCGCGACGGCGCCGATTCCGGCCAGTTCATCGACAGCCGTCCCTATCTCGACGCCAAGGAGCTGCTCGCCGAGTTGAAGGGGCCTCCCGCGATCGAGCCAGGCACGCGCTTCAAATATTCCAACCACGGCTTTGCCCTGATGGGGCTCATCATCGAAGCGGTGACCAAGGAGCCCTACGCCGCCTGGATCAAGCGCGAGATCGTCGAGCCTGCAGGCCTCCGCGAGACCGAGCCAAATGCGCCGCTTCCCAGGGGCGCGCTGTTTGCGCGCGGCCACACGCGAAAGCTGCCGCTCGGCGAGCGCTGCGTAATCCCTGGCGATAATCCCGCGCACGCGATGGCATCGGCCGCAGGCTTCGTCGCTACCGCAGCCGACACAGCGCGTTTCTTTGCCCAGCTCGCTCCCAACGCCAGGAAGAGCGTGCTGTCGGTCGCGAGCCGCCGCGAGATGACGCGCAACCATTGGCGCGTGCCGCAATGTCTCGAGGGCTATTACGGCCTTGGCGTCAACGCCGGCAAGACCGACGGCTGGGACTGGTTCGGGCATGGCGGCGGCTTCCAGGGTTACATCTCGCGGACTTGCTCCATCCCCGGATGCGAGCTCGCGATCAGCATCCTCAGCAACTCCATCGACGGCGCAGCCCCGATCTGGATGGACGGTGCCATGCAGATCCTGCGCGTCTTCAAGACCCGCGGCGCAGCCGACCGGCGCCTGCGCGACTGGACCGGCCGCTGGTGGACGATCTGGGGCGCGACAGATTTCGTGCCGATAGGCAACCGCGTGCTGCTCGCCAATCCCCAGTTCAACAATCCGTTCATGGATTCCGGCGAGATCGAGGTCACCGGCCGCGACACCGGCAGGCTTGCTTGGGCCGCGGGAGTTTCCAGCCACGGCGAGCCGGTGCGCCGCGTCCGTGACAAGCGCGGCAAGGTCAGCGACATCTGGATCGCCGGCGCCAATGTCAAGCCGGCGGTCGTCGTCGCGCGCGAGATCGCACGGAGATACCCGCCACGAAAACGCCGGCCTACTCCCTGATCAGCGCCTCGACCTCGCTCCGAAGCGCCTGTCGCGAGCCATCGCGCGAGTAGAACATGTGGCCGCCGGGATAGACGACGAATTTCACGCGCGACGTCACAAAGGCCGGTAGCTGGTCGAGCGCCCGCTTCGTGCCGAAATAGGGCGTGGCGAGATCGAACAGGCCATGCGCGACCAGCACGTTCAGCTTCGCATCGGTGGCGAGGATCTGGCGCAGCTCCGACAGCGATTGCGGCGGGTTGATGCCGCCACCAAAGTCCCAGTTGCGCTCCACGGCGCCGTTGAGGACTTCATAGGAGCCGTCGGGGCGCCAGTTGAGCTTGCGCGTGAGCACATCGACCGCGGCACTCGTCAGCGGCGCCTGAAGCGCATCGCCCGAGGGGTCGCCGAAGCGCGAGCTGCTCGAATCCGGATAGGGATCGAAGCCGCGCACGGAGGCGTCGTAACGCCCGGTCACCATGCCATTCTTGCGGTCGAGCTCGCGACGGAATTCGCCGACGTCGAAGCGGCCGGCGAGCCTGCGGCTCACCGCCGGGTCGATGCCGGTGAGCTCCGCGACCTTGTCGGCAAGACGATTGGAGGCTTCCTTGTCCGCCTCACCCTTGACGAGATCGGCCAAAAATTCGCCGCGGGCGTAGGCCTCGACATCAGCGAGATCGGCGCGCTTGACCGGCCCCTTGGCTTCGCGCGCCACCGCCACATAGCTCGGCAAGGTCGCGACATATTGCAGGAGGCTCGTGCCTGTGAACTCGCGGAAATCCAGGAGCGGCGACACCAGGACCAAGCCTTTGACACCGACGCCGTGCTGAATCTGCAACTGGCGCACGACCTTGGGCCCGCGAATGCCGCCATAGCTCTCGCCAGCGACATATTTCGGCGAGGTCAGGCGGTTGTGCTTCTCGAGCCAGCGGCGGATCACGAGCGCAATCGCGTTGACGTCGCCATCGACCGAATAGAACCGTTTGCGTGCATCCTCGCCGCTCGCGATGACACGGCTGTAGCCGGTGCCGACGGGATCGATGAAAACGAGATCGGTGAAGTCGAGCCAGGTTTCCGCGTTAGGCTTCACTTCGGGCGAGGCCGACGGCGACACCCCCTCGCCGTCGAGCGGCAGCCGCCACGGCCCGGCCGCGCCGAACTGGAGCCACGCCGACGAGGCACCGGGCCCGCCGTTGAACAGGAACGTCACCGGGCGCGTGCGATCGGCGCCGTCGAGCTCGTAGGACGTGGTGGCGATGTCGGCGAGCGGCTCCCCCTTGTCATCGAATACGCGGATGGAGCCGGCGGTCGCGGCAAAGTTGAGCGTTCGCCCCGGCAGATCGAGGGTCTGCTTGGTGGTCGAATCTCCGGGCAGACGATGCTGGTCGGCGGCAGATGGCGAGGCCTGCGCTGCATTGCCGCCGCGACCGCCCTTCTGTCCCGCAGGCGCCGCCGCCTCGTTGCGCGGCTGCGGCGGATCGTCCGCGCGCGCCAAGTCTGCGAACGCTACGTCTGCGAGCGCGAAGGCAGACACCGCCAGCACCAGCCCCGCGCAGCGCAGCATCGGCAAGCCTATGACCATGATTGTTCTCCCTGCCCCGGCCCGTCGGTCGCTGGCCGCAGCTGTAGCCGGCAATTGCGACGGTTTGGGGAATTGGAGGCCCAGGTAGGGCTTTCCGGGCCGATCCGCTTGGCTTTTGCCCTCCCCGCTGGGCGCGTTTGCCTTCCGGGCGGTCGTCCTCGACAATGGAGGCCCAGGTCGTATAGACGACCTCGGCGGAACTTTCTCGAGCCAGCAACACCTGCCTGGAAGCCATGACCAAGCCATCGCGATACGACCGGATCGCCTTCGTCGCCAGCCCGAGCAGCGAGGCAGAGGCCGCCTTCCACCAGCTCACCACGCAATATGGCAATTGCGATCCGAGCGAGGCCGACGTCGTGGTCGCGCTCGGCGGCGACGGGCTGATGCTCCAGACGCTGCACCGCCACATGCGCTCGGGAAAGCCGATCTACGGCATGCACCGCGGCACGGTCGGCTTCCTGATGAACGAATACTCGACGCACGACCTCCGCGCCCGTCTCCAGGCCGCGCATGAATCCGGGATCAACCCGCTGCTGATGCGCGCGACCGACACCCATGACCGCGTCCACCTGCATCACGCCATCAATGAGGTCTATCTGTTCCGCCAGACCTACCAGGCGGCGCGCCTGCGTATCCTGATCGACGAGCGCGAGCGCATGCCCGAGCTGATCGCCGACGGCATCATTGTGGCGACGCCGGCAGGCTCGACCGCCTATAATCTCTCCGCACAGGGGCCGATCCTGCCGATAAACGCCGCGCTGCTGGCGCTGACACCGATCAGCGCTTTCCGGCCGCGGCGCTGGCGCGGCGCACTGCTGCCCAACACGGCCTACGTCGTGATCGAGGTGCTGGAAGACGACAAGCGGCCCGTCGCGGCCGTTGCCGACCATGAGGAGGTACGCAGGGTCCGGCGCGTCGAGATCCTGTCCGACAAGACCATCTCGATGCGCATGCTGTTCGATCCCGGCCACAGCCTGGAGGAACGGATCCTGCGCGAGCAGTTCGGCTACTGACCTGCCTGCTCCGCCCCCCGCCGCCCGCCTGTTCGCAACGCTTCGTTAACCCTCGGCACGATATGGTTAACGAAGGTTGACCGCTTTGGCCCAGGCGTCATGTTTCGCATCGACTTCAACAAGCTGCGCTTTCTCGTCTGCGACGATAATCCGCACATGCGCCGCATCCTGCGGACGCTGCTGCATTCGTTCGGCGCGCGCGAGGTCTATGAGGCCGAGGACGGCGCCACGGCGCTCGAAATGTACAGTCACTACGTGCCCGACATCGTCATCACCGACTGGGCGATGCCGATCTTCGACGGGCTCGAGCTCGCGCAGATGATCCGGCAGCCTGAATCCAAGGGCAACCCCTACGCGCCGATCATCATGCTGACTGGCCATTCCGAGAAGCGCCGCGTCACGGTCGCGCGCGATGCCGGCGTCACCGAATTCCTGGCCAAGCCGATCTCGGCCAAGGGCCTCTACCAGCGCATTCTCAACGTGGTCGCCAGTCCCCGGCCTTTCATCAAGACCAAGACCTATTTCGGCCCTGACCGGCGCCGCAACACCAACTCCGCCTATATGGGCCCGGAGCGCCGCGTCGGCGAAAAGCACGAGGTGCTCCAGCAGCCCTCGCTGCTCGACAAGGCCCGCTCCTCCATCTAGCGCAGGGTCCCACCCGACGAGGCAGGCATCATGGCGAAGAACAGCGCAAAGGACATCGAGGTCACGGCCTTCGCCACGCATCAAATCATCACGCAGCCCAATCCGCTGCGTAAGGTTCTGCGCCGGGTCGAGGAAAAGGACCTGGACGATCCGATCGGACGCGCCGAGCAGGCGCTGGCCGATCTGTCCGGCGAGTTCAAGAGCTGGATGACGACCGAGGTCAACCGGCTGTCGTCTGCCTACGTCGCCATCGGCAACGACGGCTTCACCAAGGCGCGGCGCGACGAGCTGTTCCACGCCGCGCACGACATCAAGGGCGACGCCGCCACGTTCGGCTTTCCGGCCGCGGCGGGAGTTGCCGAGAGCCTGTGCCGCGTCATCGAGCACGCGCCGGATCTCGAGAAGGTGCCGGCCGAACTGTTCACGCACCACATCAACGCGATCCTCGCCATCGTGCACGAGAACACCAAGCTCGACAGCATCAGCATCTCCGCCGAGCTCAGCCGCCGTCTGCGCAAGGTCGCCGACGACTATCTCGCCGACGTCAACCGCGACCGCCCCGAGCATCTCGAAGTGATCCTGGCGCCGAGCATCGCGCCGGCGGAGTAACGACTCCGCTCTCTCCTCTCGTCATTGCGAGCGCAGCGAAGCAATCCAGAATTCCTCCGCGGAAAGACTCTGGATTGCTTCGCTGCGCTCGCAATGACGAAGTTTGCGGGTCCGGCTTGAACTACGCTGCGATCAGGTCGTCGTACACCGGATCGATCGTGTCTTCCGCAACCAGCTCGTCGCAGAACAACCTCGCCTCTTCGCGCGCGGATTCGGTGGCGAAGCGGCGCAACAGGACCATCAGCGGCTCGGTGGCGCCGCGGTCGGCCTCGCAATGGGTGAGCACACGCTCGACCATGCGCCGGCGCAAGCGCGCCGCGGTGTCGTCGGTGTCGACAAAGCCCTGCTCGTGGCAGGCATCAAGCGCGACCTGGAACGCTGCGAACGTCGCCTCGGGTAAGCCTGCGCGACGAAGCAGCGCGTGCAGGCTGTTGCCGCCACGGTCGTGCAGCAGCGCGGAGACGCGCGCGAGCGGCAGATCGGCCAATTCGGCAAGTGCCGCATCAAAGAGCTCGAGATTGCTCGACAGCAGCGCGCGCAGGATCAGGCCCGCGGTGAGCTGGCCGGTGATCCGCAGATGCTTCACCAGGCCCTGCATGTCGTCGCCGCGCGAGCGCGCCGCAATGTTCATGGTGGACCGATCTCGCGCCTCGGTCGTCATGCGTTCGGCACGGTCGGCGCTCAGCCAATTCCGCGCCACCACGAACTGTGCCAGCGTCTCGGAAAGCTTTGCCACCAGTGCCGCGCGCGTTGCGGCAGGAATGTCGTCCAGCACCAGCATCGCCTCGCGGATCGCGGCGAGATGGCCGTGACGCTCGACGATGCGGTTCCACGAGAACGGTGCCAGCTCGGCGTGGGGATTTTCGATCAACTCCAGTGCGGCGGCCGCGCAGCCGACCTCGGCAATGGCGGCGCAGACCGAGACCGGCAGCGCGATGCGGCGGGCGACCGCACATTGCACCTCGTCGTTGCCGGTCGCGACGATGTCGACGAGATCGGCATCGATCAGCAGCGGCGAATATTCGAGTACGGGCAGCGCCACGGTCGGCTGGTCCGCCGACAGCGCCCGCACGATCGACGCCGGCGCATCCGTGCTGCGCGCAAACGCCTCGGCCATCGCCTGCCGCACCAGGGGCGAGGGATCGTCGAGCAGCATCAGCAGCGCGCCCTCGGCGGCGACACGGTCGTCGTGAGAAAGATCCGAGATCAGCCAGGCCCGGGCCAACGCCCGCGTTGCCTCCGCCCGCTCACCGGCGGGCGCGGTCCTGATCCAATTAATGAACTGCCGAACAATCATGGTGCTTCCGGCTTACGCAACGAAAAAAAGAAAACGGTGACGGCCTGTCACCTGCAACACAAAATAAACCACGACGCTTAACAAAGCGTTCACCATAACTGGCTGGTTTTATTGATGATTTGTTAAGGGCTGGAAGCAGCCCAAGGGCGCGATAGCGCGCTAGCTCGAGAACGTGCCGCTGCGATCGCTGAACAGATCAAGCGGCTGCGGCGGCCGCACGTCGGGCGTTGTCGACGCGACCGAAGTGAGCGAGGCGTTGTTGCCCCACAATTTCTGCACCGTCGTCGAGACTGGCTGCGTCGCATCGCCGGGCTGATAGATCGAACGGAATGCCGGCGTGATCGGCGTGTTGTCGGCGACCGTCGCCGACGATGTCGCGCTCACCGGCGTCACACCACGCGCATCCGGAAAGGTCTGGAGATAGGCGGCCCCATTGACCATTGGCACGGTGGTCTGCACGCCGTTGGCGGCGGCGACCTGCGTGGTCGACGGCGTGTCACCATACATCGCCATCGCGCTGCGCGTGGATTTCGCATTCGAGGCGCTCGCATAGCGCGCGTTCAGCACCGAATAGACTTCGGAGACGCTGCGCGCGCGGCCATCCTTGGCGTAGAAGATCGACCGGTTGGCGGATGCCGCATTGGGAAACAGCCGCGCACCGACCGCTTGCGGGTTGTCCTCGGCATTGGCGATCAGTTTCGCCGCGCCGCCGGCGCCCATGAAGTGCGCCATATAGAGCTCACTGTCGGACGGCCTGCGGCCGAGCAGACCGGTGAGCTTGAAGCTGTTGGACTGCGTCAACGCCGCCGCCATGCTGGAAGCGGCCTCGGGATCGTCGCGCAGCTTCATGATCGTGCGCTTCATGAAGGGATCGTCGACGGTGTAAGTGCCGGACGAGGTCTTGCTGATGGCGTCGGCATAGTTGCCATAGCCGAGCTGCGGACCCGCCTCTTTCACAGTGCCGAGCCAGGTCTGGTCGATGAACTGATAGAGACCGTGGGCGGACGAGGTGGTGGCACCGGCCGACGGATCGAAATCCGATTCCATCTTGGCGGTGGTCAGCATGTATTCGAAGCTGACGCCGGTCTGGTTCGAAGCCTGCTTGATCGCGCCCGCAACGCGCCGCGATGAGTCGGATGCGGCCGTCTGCGAGGCACTGGAATTGTCGACCGACATGATGGCGTGACGGGCCCGTGCGGCGTTTGAGCGGCGCCGGCAGTTCGGACGCCTGATCGCCACACCGTGGGACAGTTATGGTTAATGCGGGGTTAATTCGGGGGGCTGCCCGTCCCCGAGCCATTCCGGGGCATCGCGTAGCGATGAGCCCGGAATCCATCTAACCGCGCGTGATGCCGTAGAACGGATTCCGGGCTCGCGCTTCGCGCGCCCCGGAATCACAGCTCGCTATTTCTTGTAGACTGCGTTCGGATCGAACAGCCTGTCAGCGTCGACGAAGACGAGCTTTGCACCGCCGCCCTCGGCCTCGACCTTGCGATAGAAGCAGGACCTGCGCCCGGTATGGCACGCCGCGCCGATCTGCTCGACGCGAAGCCAGACGGCGTCCTGGTCGCAATCGGTGCGGATCTCGACCACGCGCTGGGTCTGACCTGAGGTCTCACCTTTTCGCCACAAGGCATTGCGCGAGCGGCTGAAGTACCAGGCTTCGCCAGTGGCAATGGTCTTGCGCAGCGCCTCGTCATTCATATGGGCGACCATCAGCACGTCACCGGTGGTGACGTCCGTCGCCACGCAGGTCACGAGGCCGGCGGCATCGAACTTGGGGAGGAAGGACAGGCCTTCCTCGATCTCGCGGGAGTGAGCGGACACGACAAACCTCGCCAGTTATCCGCGAGGTCAGCGCGTCATGCCTCGCACCATGGACAGGAAGCGGGCCTGCTCCGCCGGGTTGTCGCGGAACATGCCCGTATAGCGGCTGGTGAAGGTCGAGGCGCCATGCTTGGCGACGCCGCGCACCGACATGCAGGTATGCTCGGCCTCGATCAGGACAGCAACGCCACGCGGCTTCAGGATCTCGTCGATCGCGGCTGCGATCTGCGCCGTCAGATGCTCCTGGGTCTGGAGCCGGCGGGCGAAGATGTCGGTGAGGCGCGCGAGCTTCGACAGGCCGACGACGCGTTCCACCGGCGTATAGGCGATGTGCGCCTTGCCGTAGAACGGCATCATGTGATGCTCGCATTGCGAGGTGAACTCGATATCACGCACCAGCACGAAGTCGTCATAACCGGCGGTCTCGCCGAAGGTGCGGTCGAGCACCTCGGCCGGGCACTGGTGGTAGCCCTGATAGAGCTCGTCGAACGCCTCGACGACGCGGCGCGGCGTGTCGAGCAGGCCCTCGCGCCCGGTGTTCTCGCCGATATAGGCGAGCAGCGTCTTCACCGCGGCTTCCGCCTCGGCACGCGCGGGACGCGGCTGGTCGGCGCGGACGGCGGCCGCAAGGAATTCGGCAGGATCGAGCTCCGCCGGGCGGCTCTCGAGCTGCTTGTCAGAGGGCTTGTTCGGGCGGATGGATTTGATTGTAGCGTCCATGTCTACTCCGTTCGACGGCCTTGCGGCCGGAGTGTCACCGGCAGACGGGGCGGACAAGCCGCCGGACGCCTGGAGAGAACAGTATTTGGCGAAAGAGGTTTCTTGGCAATAACGCCGGATCTGGATCATCGCCGACGCACCGCCGGACTGTTTTTCCGCCAGTTCCGCCCCTATATAGGGCCGTGGACCGCGCCCGCCAAGGCCGATCCGGCAGGTCAGTGTTGGACTCCATCACATGCTGAACGACATCTATAACAAGCGGATCATCGAGCTGGCCGGAAATATTCCGCGCCTCGGGCGGTTGTCGGACCCCGATGCCACCGCCACGGCCCATTCCAAGCTGTGCGGCTCAACCGTCAAGATCGACCTCAAGATGGAGGGTGACACCGTCACCGACTTCGCGCATGACGTGAAGGCCTGCGCGCTGGGACAGGCCTCTTCATCCATCATGGCAAGTCACGTGGTCGGCTCGACCGCGAGCGAACTCCGTGAGTTACGCGAAACCGTTCGCAAGATGCTGAAAGAGAATGGCTCGCCTCCCGAAGGCAAATGGGAGGAAATCAAATTCCTCGAGCCGGTCCGCGACTACAAGGCGCGTCACGCCTCGACGCTGCTGACCTTCGATGCTGTGGTCGATGCGATCGGCCAGATCGAGGCCAAGGCAATGCAGCCGGCCACCGCGCAGGGCTGAGACCAGACTGGGGCTCTTACTTCTGCGACGGCGCCGCCGGTGCTGTCACCGCGCCACCGGTGGGCACCACGGCTTCCGCCGTCTTGGTCGACTTGGCAGCCTGCTGCGGCTCCGGTTCCTCGCCGAACCTTGCCTGCGTCTTCGGCGTAAGCTCGGCCACCGCAGGCGCCGAGATATCCACATGCGGCAGCACGTCGGCCACCAGATTGGTCGTCACGAGATTGGTGAGCTTCAGCTCGGCTGTGTCCAGCTCGTGCAAATCTTCCCACGGCGGCACGTTGAGCGCGAGGGACAGCAGGTCCCCCGCCCCGCCCATGTCAAAGGTGTATTTGGCGAGCCGGCCGATGTCGCGTTCCACGATCATCAAATCCTGCGCGCTGTAGCTCGCGGCCTTGGCATCATCGGCCCGGTCGCCCATCCAAATCTGATGGACGCGGACATGGGCCGCTTCCGGCACGTAGCGCTTCTTGCCGGCCAGCAGCAGGAACACGCACATGGATTCGCAATAGGCTTCCGAGGCGACCGCCGGACGGGCACCCTGCCCGCCGCCGCCCTGCTGCGTGATGCCGACGGTGGTGAGAAGGCCGAGATTGCGGAAGCGGCGGCCGAGCGAGATCGCGTCGTTGACGGAACCGCCGCTGGAGTCGAGCACAACGGTGGCGCCGCCGAGCTGGCGTCCACGGGCGAAGTCATCAAAGTCCTTCGGGGTATCAGCAGTAATGATGCCGACCGCGCTGACCCAGCCGCGGCAATTGGGCTCGCAGGCGACCCAGCCAAACTTCATCGGCAGCTTGCGCTCTTCGAGCGAGACGCCAGCGCTGGCCGACGAGCCAAAGGCCGCGACGGCGCCCGCCAACACAACACCACAAGCGGCGGTTCCCACAAGCAACCAGCCGCGAAGGTTGAGCGACTTCAGAACTTTCAAACTCGTTCCTTCCCCAAGCCCCAAAAGCAATCAGGCAAACCCCGTTTCGACGTTCCAATGAATCTCACATGAACTTCACCAAAATGGTATCCGGGGGAATACAGATCGTCCATAGGTACTTGCTGCACTGCTCCCAGAAAGCAGGCAAACTATGGCGTGGACACAACAACTTGCTGTTCCCTGCGCTGGAACTGCGCAACCGGGCGCTCACGATGGCGACACAGCGCACATGAAGCACTCAGCCTGCGAGCACTGCTCCACTCCTGTTACTGAAGCGCTGCGGCTGCCGCGCAGATTCGGTCGCGCGCTGATCTGGCTCTATCGACACACGCTGTCGCCGCTGGTCGGCTACAACTGCCGACACCTGCCGACCTGCTCCCTGTACGGCGACGAGGCAATCGAGAGGTTCGGACTTTGGGCCGGAGGCTGGATGACACTCGCGCGCCTGTTGCGCTGCAATCCCTTCGGCACGTCGGGTATCGACAACGTGCCCCTCGCCGTGCCGAAGAGTGCGCGCTGGTACCTGCCCTGGCGGTACGGCCGCTGGCGCGGAGTGAACGCCCCGTAAGCATGCTGCGGTGCTTTGCGCATTACTGCCCTGACCGGAACCGGAACTTTCCCCTCGCGTTGTTGTGATGCTCCCCCAGGGAGGAAACAACAATGCGCTGGAAAATCAGCCCTCATTTTCGCTTCAGGCCAGGCCCGCATCCCGGATTCAATCCGAGGGATCACGATCCCAGAACCATCGACGTGCTCGCGATCATTGCTCTGCTCGTGCTCGTCGTCGGATCCGGCTGGTATCTGGCAACAAGCCTTGCGACGCCGCAAAGCACGACGGCATTCATCGTGCCGAGCCAGAGCGTGCACTGGTAGCTAGACTAGCGGAACCAGAAGAATCGCCCGGGCGGTGGGACCGGCTCGGGCGGACGCGGCCGCTTCGGTCGCGGCTTGGGCGGCGGCTCGGCGGACGAAGTCGTCTCCGCGGCCGGCGCGGCTTCGCTCGCCGCCATTTTCACCGACAGCAGCAAGTTCGACTCATGCATCCGCCAGCGATAGCCGACGCCGAAATCGATTGGCTGGGCGCGCGTGAACAGCTCGGCGTAACGCTCCTGGTAACGACCGGGGAATTCGCCGATCGGCCCGAGATAGCGGCCGAACGGGAAGAAGCGCCATTGCCGCGAATTGTAGTTGGCGACCGGAATGCCGGAATCATCCTGGATGATGGTCGCGCTGTTGGCGAGCAGCCAATCGCGGGCGACGGTGAAGTTGCCCCCGTGCAAGAGATAGGACGCGCTCTTGAGCAGGCTGTTGCCGGGCCCGAGCGTCTCGCAGAATTTCAGGAAGCCGGCTGCGCGCGCGCCGGAATTGGAGAGATCAGTCGAGAAATAATACAGCGTGCGCGCCTCGCCGTCGGCACTTGCAAAGGTGATGCGGACCCCGCGTGTGGCATTCGGCCCAGGATTGTCATTGCCCGTGTGCGCCCCGCCCTTGTCGTCGAGTGCGACCGTCTCGACGTTGCGGATGGTTTTGCCGGAGCGCGCCAGGAATACGTAGAGGATCGGCAAGGTGCCGTTGACCTGGTTGGCGTGCAGGTCGACCTTCATCTGCTTGGTAATGAAGAAGGAGAAGCTCAGGATCGAGCCGAGCGAGCGCTCGACATTGTAGAGTGCGGCATTGACCGAGCCGCGCGGCAGCCTGGTCAGATCCGGCACCGCGCCGACGGGCTCCAGCGCGCCCAGCACGTAGGTGCTGGCCTTGGAATAAAAGGCGTTGGCGTAGAGGAAATCCGGGCCGCTGAAAAAGTAGAACATGGTCGGCCGCGGCGCGGCGAGATTGACGTCCGACCAGTTCCGGATCTTCGACAACTGCCGCTGCTCGAGCTGGGCGAAGGCGCTGTCGAAGAATTTGGCGTGATGCTGCCAGGACGGGTCCCTGGTGAGCGCCACCAGCGGCGAGTCCGCTGAAGGCTGCATGCCTGCGAGGAAGCGCGCAGTGTCGTCGAAGGTAACCTCGGCCGCGCGCGTGGACGAGATGGCCGCAGCCATAAGGGCAAGAGCGACGGCCGCAATTCTCATGGGTCGAAACATATCTATTCGCGATTGTGTGACGTGGCAGCGGCGACCGGCCGCCTGCGGAAAACTGCATAAATCAACAGGCCCGAGAGCATGACGAGCATCCCCGACAGCGACTGCACCGGCCGCTCGGTCAAGAGGTAGTACATCATGGATGCGGTCACGATCAGGAAAATGAGCGGCGTGAATGGGTACCCCCAGGCGCGATAGGGCCGCGGCAGGTCGGGATCGGTGATGCGCAGCTTGATGACGCCGGCAACCGTGAAGAACGAGCAGAACAGCAGCGAGAACTGGATGAAGTCGAGCACCGCCTCGAAGCTGCGCGTGAACAGCAGCAGATTGGCGACCGCGAGCTGAAACAGGATGGCATAGGCCGGCGCACCCCTCACCGATCGTTTCGAGAACACGTGCAGCGCCGGGATGTCCTCTCCCATCGTCATCATCACGCGCGGGCCGATCCACATCATCGCGCTGATCGAGGAGATCAGGCCGACGCAGATCATCGCGCCGACGATACGGCCGCCGAGGCCCCCGAAAATGGCGCTGCCGGCCACGCTTGCGACGTCGAGCTGGCCGGCCAACGCGCTGATTGGCGTCGCGTACAGGAACACCGCGTTGAGCGCGACATACAGCACCAGCACGATCAGCGTGCCCGCGAGCAGTGCGCGCGGCAGGCTCTGCTGCGGCGTGTTCATCTCGCCGATGATGTAGGTCGCGGCGTTCCAGCCCGAGAACGAGTACATCACGAAGACGAGCCCGATCGCGAAAGGCGCGCTCACGATATGGGCGAAATCACCGGCGTGGGGTGCAAACGAGATCGGCTGCGGCGTGCCGACGACGAAGCCTGCAACGAGGAAAGCGACGATCAGCACGACCTTGAGGATGGTCGAGATCAGCTGGAAGGTCGAGGAGTGCCTGACGCCGGCCAATTGCACGATCGAGACCAGCCACACCACGCCGATCGCGAGCGGGATCGGCGGCACCTCAGGCATGACGGACTTGGCGTATTCGCCGAAAGCCATGGCAGCGAGGGCTACGGGCGCGGCAAAGCCGACCGTCGCCGAAACCCAGCCGGCGAGAAAGCCGAAGGCCGGATGATAGGCGCGGCCGAGGAAATTATACTCCCCGCTCGAGCGGGGAAACATCGCGCCCAGCTCGCTGTAGGAGAACACGCCGCACAGCGCGACGATGCCGCCGACCGTCCACAGCGCGAGGATCGAGAAGCCCGAGGGGATGTCCTTGACCTGGAAGCCGAGGCTCGTGAAGACGCCGACCCCGATCATATCGGCAACGACGATCGCGGTTGCGACCAGAACGGAGATCCCGGAGCCGCCGGTCAGCCGCCCGGTCCAGGGCGCGGTTCCCGCATCTGATGCCGTCATCTGGGTCCTTAGCCTCAGGCGTCGCGCCTCATCGGAGGCATCGTGCAGATTGGTCCAGTCAATTCAAGCAGGGTTAACAAGGGTTAAATGAGGCGATTGAAATAGGTAATTAGCCACCTTCCTTGCCCGCGTCCGAGCAATAAAGCCGTAGTCGGCCGCGGAAATACGCGCGGCGCTCCCACAATCGCGACACGATTGCGTGGTCTTTTTTGATCGTTCCGGATGTGGGGAAGTTTCTCCGGACACTTAACGTCGCCTAAACGCCAGTTGGCTCAATTGTCTTAAGTTTGCCGATGGACGTGACTTGGGTCGTGACTTGGGGTCATGGGTGGATGGTCGGGGCCGTTCCGAAATTGAGAGCAGACATGCGCGCTGACCGGACCAAGGCGTCCGGGGCGCGCGGTCATGCGCTTCGGATCGCCCTGATCTCAGGCTTGGTGCCGTTGTCGCTGACGCTGGTTCAATGCGGCCAAGCTCCCAATCCGGCGGCGCTCGCCGCGAACTCGCAGGCCAATGTCCCGGTCGTCAATCAGACCGTCCCCAAGACCAATCCGCAAGTCGCCAGCAGCGACACGTTTGAGGATCGCTTCCCGGCCCCGCAGTTCAGGGAGCGCTTCCCCTCGGCGAGCGAGAGTTTCCTGCAACGGCAGATGTCGGACTTCTCGCCCAAGCGCACCGTGCAGCAACAGCCGGAGCAGGCACCGTACAAGGTCGCCTCGCTCGCGCCGCAGGTCCCCTACCAGCGCCCGGCGCGTGACGACCTGACGGCGCTCGTCAGCATGAAGTCCTCGGCCTTCCCTTATTTCGGCAACAACCCTGCGTCCGACGCGCCCTTTCTCAACATCTCCAAGGGCGACCGCCGCGGCCACCGCAGCTACTCGGGGCGCGTGTTCTGGCAGGACGAGACCTACAACGACAGCCGTGTCCTGGTGCACGTCCCCGAGCATTTCGACGTGCGCAAGCCTGGCGTGATCGTGGTGTTCTTCCACGGCAATGGCGCAACGCTCGAGCGCGACGTGCGCGACCGCCAGCTGGTGCCGCAGCAGATCACCGATTCCGGCGCCAATGCCGTGCTGCTCGCGCCGCAGATGGCTGTCGATGCCGCAGACTCCAGCGCTGGAAAATTCTGGCAGCCCGGTGGCCTCAAGCGCTTCATGGAAGAGTCAGCCAGCCACCTCGCGCAGCTGACCGGCGATCCCAACAGCGCGCGGGCCTTCGCCAACATGCCGATCGTGATCGTCGGCTATAGCGGCGGCTTCCTGCCGACCGCCTGGAGCCTCGAGGTCGGCGGCATCAGCGATCGCGTCCGCGGCGTCGTGCTGCTCGATGCGGTCTATGGCGAGATGGACAAATTCGCATCCTGGATCGAGAGCCACCGCTCGGGCTTCTTCGTCAGCTCCTACACCCACTACACCGCACGGCGCGACCGCGAGCTGATGAGCATGTTGCGGCAGAAGGGCATCGGTGTTTCCGAGGACATGGATGGACCCTTGCGTCCCGGTAGTGTCGTGTTCGTCGAAACCGGCGACGGCATTACGCACCGCGACTACGTCAACCGCGCGTGGACGCAATATCCGCTGAAGGACGTGCTGGTGAAGATGTCGGCGACGCCGGCGCTGGCGCTGACGCGCATTGCAGCCACCAGCTCTTCCGCGCCAAGCCGTTAGTCTGAACTTTGCGAACGAGCGATGCTGAGCCGGATCGCCGACCAGGCGTCCGGCCCTCGAACCTCAGCTCTTGATCTCAGGTTTTGGGCAGCTTCGGAATGCTCTCGGCAAAGCCGTTGAAGCAGGCCAGCCGCTCGTCCTCTTCCTTGAAGAACCGGCAATCGGCATAGCCCTTGGCCTTCGCCGGCTTCGGCTTGGGCGTCGGCGGGATGATGGCGTCGTAGCAGTTGAGCCGGTCCTTGGTGCCGTCGTCAGTATCGAGACAGGCCTGAAGCCGAGCCGCGATCGATTGCGGCTTGCCCTTGGGTGCTGCAGCCGGCTTGGCGGCGGCCTCTTTGGTGCCGGTCTTGGTCCCCTTGGGCTTGACCTGCACCAGCGGCTTGTCCCCCACCATCGGTGGCTTGTCGGTCTGCGCAAACGCGGAGGCTGAATAGAGCACCGCGGCAACCGCCAGAATCATCCTCATTTCAGTCAACTCTCTTTGGTCCCCATGACGGGCCTTCTAGCGCTCTCCCGCGCGGTTTGCCAAGCGCCTTGCAGGGGAAATGCCTGCTTCAGCCCGGGGCGGCAACGGCCGGCCGGGGACGGCTCGCAAGCACCAGGACCAGCGCCAGCACGACAAAGCCGACCGCCACGAAACCTGTGCTGTGCAGCAGATCGCGGGCAAACAGCAGCCCTCCGACGGCCGAGCCGATGGCCTGGCCGATATAGAGGACTGACGTATTGAGCGCGACGGTTGCAGGCGCAAGCGGGGGCGCTGCCGCGACCAGCCGTACCTGCTGCATCGAGTTGGTCGAGGCAAAGCCCAGTCCCCAGATCGCCACCGCGATCGCCATCAACACGAGCGTGCCCGCGCTCAGCACCCACACGGTGATGCCCGCGAGTAACAGGCACGTGAACAGCAAGGAGGTTCGGTATGGCCCCCATGTGTCGACGATACGGGTCGCCACCACAACGCCGAGAAAACCGCACACCCCATAGATGCCGAACACTATGCCGATCGCATCCGGGCTCGCCTCGGTCAGCTTCTTGAGCAGCGGGCCCATGAAGGTGAACACTGCGAACTGTCCGGACATCTGCAGCATCGTGATCGCGAGCAGCAGCAGGATCGTCCTGTCGCGCCCGACCTCGCTCCAGGTTTTCAGGTCAACCGGCGTGCCCTTCAAGCCGGCCGGCAGGCGCACCAGCAGCAACAGGAAGCTGACGCAGCCGAGCGCGCCAATCTCGCCATAAGCGGCGCGCCAGCCGTAGCGGCTGGCGATGAAAGTGATCAGCGGAAGGCCGACCGCGGCAGCTAACGACCAGCCGAGGAAGATATAGGCGATCGTGCTACCGCGCCGCTCCGCCGGCACGATCAGCGCCGCCGTGCCGGCAGCCTGCGGCGTGTAGAGTGCGCCGACGGCAAGCATCACCAGGCGGATGACGAGGAGGCTTGCATAGTCGGGCGCAAAGGCCGAGGCGAGATTGCCAAGGGCGAGCACCGCGAGCGTGGTCGTGAGCAAGACCCGCCGTTCGATGCGGCTGGTCAGCCACGCCGTCAACGGCGAGCCGATGCACAGCGTGATTGCACCGAAGGTGATGAGCAGCCCGGCCGCATGGATGCTGATGCCGAGCCCCGCAGATAATTCCGGCAGCATCCCCGCAGGCGCCAGCACCGAGCAACCAGTGACGAGATTGCCAAGCATCAGGGCGGTTGGCGTGAAACGGCCGGCGCGGGGACTTTCCATGCAAGTGCATGTAGAACAGACGCACCTGCAGTTAAAGAGCGGCGTTCGAAATAGTTGGAGCACCGCCCCGGCTTTTGCGCGCCACTTTCTTGGAATTGCCGGATTGCACAGGCCGAATCGCCTGATATATCGCTCGTTCCCGCTTACCTGCGCTCGTTCGCAGGAGTGAGCCTCAGGAGAAAAGCAATGACCGACCAGCCCAAGGACCCCAAGTCCGAACAACCCAAGTCCGAATCCGGCTTCCAGTACAGCCTCAGCAATCTGAGACCCGTGACCCCGCCGGAAAAAATCACCCTCACCTTCCCCGATGGCGCCCGGCGCGAATACGCCAAGAGCACGACCGGCATGGAGATCGCCAAGGGCATCTCGCCGTCGCTGGCCAAGCGCACGGTGGCGATGGCGCTCGACGGCGAGCTCGCCGACCTCAACGATCCGATCGACGCCGATGCGAAGATCGAACTCGTCAACCGCGATGATCCGCGCGCGCTCGAGCTGATCCGCCACGACTGTGCGCACGTGCTGGCGGAGGCCGTGCAATCGCTGTGGCCGGGCACGCAAGTGACCATCGGCCCGGTGATCGAGAACGGCTTCTATTACGACTTCTTCCGCAACGAGCCGTTCACGCCGGAAGATTTTGCCGCGATCGAAAAAAAGATGCGCGAGATCATCGCGCGCGACAAGCCTTTCACCAAAGAGGTCTGGGATCGCGAAAAAACAAAACAGGTGTTTCGCGACAAGGGCGAGACCTTCAAGGTCGAGCTGGTCGATGCCATTCCCGGAACCGAGCCGATCAAGATCTATTACCAGGGCGACTGGTTCGATCTCTGCCGCGGCCCGCACATGACCTCGACCGGCAAGGTCGGCAACGCCTTCAAGCTGATGAAGGTGGCCGGCGCCTATTGGCGCGGCGATTCCAACAACCCGATGCTGACCCGTATTTACGGCACGGCCTTCGCCAAGCAGGAGGACCTCGACGCTTACCTCAAGCAGATCGAGGAAGCCGAGAAGCGCGATCATCGCAAGCTCGGCCGCGAGCTCGACCTCTTCCATTTCCAGGAGGAAGGTCCGGGCGTCGTGTTCTGGCACCCGAAGGGCTGGACCATCTTCCAGCAGCTGATCGCCTATATGCGGCGACGCCTGACCGGCGACTACAACGAGGTCAACGCGCCGCAGATCCTCGACAAGTCGTTGTGGGAGACCTCCGGCCATTGGGGCTGGTATCGCGAGAACATGTTCGCGGCGCAATCGGCCGGCGACGAGGCCGAGGACAAGCGCTGGTTTGCGCTCAAGCCGATGAACTGCCCAGGTCACGTCCAGATCTTCAAGCATGGGCTGAAAAGCTACCGCGACCTGCCCTTGCGCCTCGCCGAGTTCGGCGTGGTGCATCGCTACGAGCCGTCCGGCGCCATGCACGGCCTGATGCGCGTGCGCGGCTTTACCCAGGATGATGCGCACGTCTTCTGCACCGAGAACCAGCTCGCCGAAGAGTGCCTGAAGATCAACGATCTGATCCTGTCGACCTATGCCGATTTCGGCTTTACCGGCGAACTCACGGTGAAGCTCTCCACGCGACCGGAGAAACGCGTCGGCACCGATGCGATGTGGGATCACGCCGAGCGCGTGATGGCCACCGTGCTGCGCGAGATCCAGGCGCAGAACAATCACATCAAGACCGAGATCAATCCCGGCGAAGGCGCCTTCTACGGGCCGAAGTTCGAGTACGTGCTGCGCGACGCCATCGGCCGCGACTGGCAATGCGGCACCACGCAGGTCGACTTCAACCTGCCGGAACGATTCGGCGCGTTCTACATCGACCATGACGGCGGCAAGAAACCGCCTGTCATGGTGCACCGCGCGATCTGCGGCTCGATGGAGCGCTATATCGGCATCCTGATCGAGCACTATGCCGGCAACTTCCCGCTCTGGCTCTCGCCGGTGCAGGCGGTGGTCACGACCATCACCTCGGAAGGCGACGAGTACGCCAAGCAGGTGCTGGAGCAGGCGCGGCGCGCAGGGCTTCGGGTCGAGATCGACCTGCGCAACGAGAAGATCAACTACAAGGTCCGCGAGCATTCGCTGGCCAAGATTCCGGCGCTGCTCGTGGTCGGCAAGAAAGAGGCCGAAACGCATTCGGTCTCGGTCCGCCGGCTTGGCAGCGACGGGCAGAAGGTGATGACGACCGCGGAGGCAATCGCCGCGCTGGTCGACGAGGCGACCCCGCCGGATGTCCGGCGGATGCGCGAGCCGGCCTGATCCCTGAAATCGATCTAAACTCGCTTTCGGTTGCGGGCGTGCGTTCCTATGTGAGGACTGCACGCCCGACGACCAGCCGATGAGGTAATTGCAGTGCCCGACGCCATCGAACTCCTCAAGACCCGCCGCTCGGTCAAGCCGCGCGAGATGACCGGACCCGGCCCCTCGCCGGGCGAGCTCGATACCATTTTGACCATCGGCGCACGGGTGCCCGATCATGGCAAGCTCGCGCCCTGGCGCTTCATCATTTTCGAAGGCGATGCCCGCCAGCGCGCCGGCGAGGTGATCGCCAAGGTCTTTGCGCGGAAGAATCCCGGCGCCCCCACAGCCGACATCGAGACCGAGCGCAAGCGCCTCACCGATGCGCCGCTGGTGATCGGCATCGTCAGCCTCACCAAGCCGCATCCGAAAGTGCCGGCGTGGGAGCAGGAACTGTCGGCAGGCGCCAGCGTCATGAACATCGTCACGGCCGCGACCGCGCTCGGCTACGGCGCCTGCTGGCTGACCGGCTGGTTCTCCTTCGATCGCGATGTGCTGGACGGCCTTGGCCTCAAGGCGGACGAAAAGCTCGCCGGCCTCGTCCACATCGGCACGCCAACCAAGCCGAGCGAGGATCGTCCGCGACCGGTCCTTTCCGAAATCGTGACGCGTTTTTAATCGAAGTCTTGTTGACGCATCGGACGTCTTGCGGCTTTGTTCCCGGCGGGGGAGGAAGCCCGGATGAAGCGTCGTGAATTTCTGGTCGGGGCCGCGATGCTGGCCGGCACGATGGCCCGGAGCCGCGCCAGCGGCGTCCCCGCCCCCTCCACAGACGGGCTGCGACGCATCACGGCGTTCTTCGAAAACGAGGTGACCACCGGCCGATTGCCGGGAGCGATCGTCCTGATCCAGCAGCACGGCAAGCCGGTCTATTTCAAGATGTTCGGCGTGCGCGACGTCAGGACACGGCTCTCCATGACGCCGGACACGATCTTCGCCATCCATTCCATGACCAAGCCGATCACCAGCGTGCTTGCAATGATGCTGATCGACGAAGGCAAGCTCGCGCTCACCGATCCCGTGTCGAAATACATCCCCCTGTTCGCGGGCACGAAGGTGGGACTCGAGGTCACCAAGCCCGACGGCTCGCTGGCGCTCGACCTGGTGCCGCCGATCCACCCGGTGACGATCCGGGACCTGATGCGGCACACCTCGGGCATCAGCTACGATTATATCGGCGGCAAATGGGTCGAGCTCGCCTACAAGGCGGCGAACATCTTCGAGGGCCCCTTCAACAACAGGGAATTCGCCGAGCGCATCGCAAAACTGCCGCTGGCGCGCCAGCCGGGAACGCTGTGGCGCTACGGTCATTCCACCGACGTGCTCGGCAGCGTCATCGAAATCATCACCAGGCAGACCCTGTACGACGCCCTGAAGCAGCGCATCTTCGATCCGCTCGGCATGACCAGCACCAAATTCGTGCTGACGACGCCTGACGAGCTCGAACACATGGCGCGGCCGTTGCCGACCGACCAGATCCTGCTCGATGCCGAGCGCGAGCGTCTCGACCATCCGGAATGGCAATCCGGCGGTGGCGGTCTGCTTTCGACCGTCACCGACTATCAGCGCTTCTCGCAAATGCTGCTCAACGGCGGCGAGTTCGATAGCAAGCGCTATCTCAGCCCGGCCGCCTTCAAGGACATGACCACCGACCAGATAGGCCCAGGCTCCGGCGTCGGCCGCGACTATTTCTATTTCCCTGGTGACGGCTTTGGTTATGGCTATGGTCTCGCTGTGCGCACCGATCCCGGCAACGCAAAGCCGCCGCCGCCGGGATCGATCGGTGAATTGAAATGGGACAGTGGCAGCGGCACCTATTTCGGCGTCGATCCCAAGCTCGACATGGTCTACGTGCTGATGCAGCAGACCCAGAACGAGCGCGGCCGCATCACGCCGGCGTTCAAGGCGCTGGTCTACGACTGCTACCCCGAAGAGCTACGCCGCCCGTGATGCGTGCTGGCCGAAATCAGCCAGCAGCTTTCCGATCTCAGCCGCCGGCCGCGCCGCGCTGAACAGAAAGCCCTGTACCTCGTTGCAGCCTTCGGCCCGCAGCCAGTCCAGCTGATCCTTGGTTTCGACGCCCTCCGCGGTCGTGGTGATGTTGAGGCTGCGCCCAAGCCCGGAGATCGCGCGCACGATCGCGACGCAGTCGGGACGTTGCGCCAGATCCTTCACGAAGGAGCGGTCGATCTTGATCTTGTCGAACGGGAAGCTGCGGAGATAGCTGAGGCTGGAATAGCCGGTGCCGAAATCATCCATGGAGATGCTGACACCGAGCTCGCGCAATTGATGCAGCGTGGCGAGATTGGCGTCGGTCTCGGCGAGGAAGATCGACTCGGTGATCTCCAGCTCGAGCCGCTTCGGCGACAAGCCGGATTGCGCCAGCGCCGAGATCACCACCTGAACCAGGTTGCGGCTGCGGAATTGCGCCGGCGACAGATTGACCGCGACCTTGACCTCAACAGGCCACTTCACCGCTTCGGCACAGGCCTCGCGCAGCACCCACTCGCCGAGCTGGGTGATCAGGCCAATGTCCTCCGCGACCGGAATGAACTCCGCCGGCGAGATCATTCCCTTATCGGGATGATGCCAGCGCAGCAGCGACTCGAAGCCGGAGATGCGGTCAGAGGCGATGGAGACCAGCGGCTGGTAGTGCAGCTCGAACTCGCCATTGGCAAACGCACGGCGCAGATCGAGCTCCATGTCGCGGCGCTTCTGCGCCTGGAGATCCATCTCGCGCTCGAAGAAATGGTGCACGCCGCCACCGTCGGACTTCGCCCGGTACAGCGCCATGTCGGCGTTGCGCATCAACTCCTCCGACGTTACGCCGTCGCCCGGTGACAGTGCGATGCCGATGCTGGCGCCGATCACCATCTCCTGGCCGTCGATGTCGTAGGGCGCCTTCAGCATGTCGATCAGCAAGGTCGCACAGGCGCTAGCTTCGTTCGGCGAAACGTCCGCCGCAAGGATCACGGCGAACTCGTCACCGCCAAGCCTTGCTGCGAGATTGGCGCCGCGGACCGCATTGGTCAGGCGTTCGGCTACCTCCTTGAGCAGGCGGTCGCCCGCCGGATGCCCGAAGGAATCGTTGATGTTCTTGAACAGGTCGAGGTCGATATAGAGCACGCCGACGCGCTTGCCGACGGCCTGGTCGAGCGCCTGCTTCAGGCGCTCCTGAAAATATTCGCGGTTCGGGAGATCGGTGAGCCCGTCATGATGGGCCATGTGCGCGATCCGCGCCTCGGCCTTGCGCCGCTCGGTGATGTCGACGACCGCGACCAGATAGCCGTCGCGATCGTCGAAGGCGACGCGGCGGCCGAAGGTCAGCACCTCGATCTCGCTGCCATCGGCGCGCAGATGCCGCCAGTTGCGCGAGGAATGATAGGTGTCGCCGATGCGCTCGAGCGCCTCGGCGTGGCTGTCCCATTCGTCCTCGGGCCAGATCTCGTGCAGCTTCATGCGCAGGAACGCGGCGCGGCTGTAGCCGTAATGCTGGACTGCGGCGTCGTTGACGCCAAGGAACTGCTTGGTGTCGGCGTCGAACACCCACATCGGCATCGGGTTGTTGTCGAACAGAAGCCGGAACGAGGCGTCGCGGCGCTTCAGCGCAGTGACATCCGAGATCGTCAGCGAGACCACGTCGGCGAAGGCGGTGGCGCTGAGCCGGAGATAACGGCCCTCGTGCTCGATCTCGAGCTGCTCGCCGCGGCCGCCGGAGACGGCCTTGAGCAGAAACGTCATGATCTCGGCCGAGGCCAGCAGCGTGCTGCCCTCACCGATCCGCCGCCACAGCAGACTTCCGCTTGCGACCTTCAGCAGCAGCCCGGCGCTCTTGTTGTGGTGCACGACCTGCAGATCGAACGGCGCGCCGTCGGCGTCGCGCAGGGTCGCCAGCGACACCACCGCATCATCGGTCGACGAGAAGATCGCGTCGAGCAGATTGTATTGCGCGCCGCGTTCGTTGACATAGGCGCCGACCAGCGTCGCGCCCCAGCGCGAGGCCGTCGGCAATGCCAGCACGTCGTAGGTCCGGACCATGCCGTCGCGCACGCAATGAGCGCTGGCCTGGTGCGGCTGCCCGTTCCTGAGCGCGCTTGCCACCGCCTCCGACAGCGCGGTGGCACAATCCGGCGACAGCTCAGCGAGCGGAATGTCCCAGCGCTCCTCGCCGAGCCATTTCTGCACGTAACGACCGCTGCGCGACAGCTCGAGCACATCGTCGCCCTTGAGCAGTGCGATGTGGTCGGCGAGCCGTCCGAGGCTGCCCAGCATCACGTCCTCATAGCGCGGCAGCCGGTCGCCCGGCTTCAACGCGGCACGCCATTTGCGCTGAAGCACCGGGATGTCATCGAACATTTCGGTTGTCGCTTTGCCCGGCATCTTCTTCGCGGCACTCATTGCAGTCCCCAACGCACTTTCACGCCGCATCCAATGCAACCCCGCTTAATGGCTTGTAAAAAGCGCGCGGATGCGGGTTCCATTCGGCGATTATGACTGTTTTAAGTCGGGCGATGGTTAGCGTGGGTTAGAGACTATGACGGTCATTTAAAACGCGATGTGTCGCTACGTCGTCATTGCGAGCGCAGCGAAGCAATCCAGAAATGTATCTGCGGCAAGACTCTGGATTGCTTCGCTGCGCTCGCAATGACGGAGGGTGGAGTAGCGGCATCCACGTCTCTCGTGTCCCGGACGCGCTGCAGCGTTCTTACGCTGCTGCGCAGAGCCGGGACCCAGCAGGCCGCGTACTCGCTGATGCATGGGCCCCGGCTCTGCAGCGCACCGCTGAAGGAGCGCTGCGCAGCGTCCGGGGCACGAGACCTTTGCTCGACGTTAGACACGCCTTCGCATCCTCGCGGCTCATCTCGCCCGAGCTTTGCTCCGTCGCCTCACCCTCAATTGAAAAAGGGCGCAGGGAAGACCGGGTGCCGGCTGGCACCCACGGTCCACTGTGCGATGATTGCGCTATAAAAATCTGCACAGCGGCATACAGGTGAAGCCAAACATCCGGCCTTCCCTGCGCAGTGGCTTTACGGCTTATGTCGTGCTCTCCCCGGGGAGCGATGCACTATTGCCCCCGTCGCCTTGCGGATGATCGATACGCATGTCCGGTTGGACACAACGCATCACCGCAAACCTTGACGCACAGGCTCCGGGCGCCAGGACCACACGATTTCGCCGTACGCGGATCACACCGGTCGTGTGCGCGATGGTTTTGCTCACGGTTGCCCGCCCTGCAAAACCCTTCGCGCCGACGTGACCACGTCCACCGCCATCCAGCCCGCGTTCGTGACGATCGCGACACGCCCCTCTTCCTTGGGCCGGAGTGGGACCACACATACGCCGTTTCCGAATTTCGGTAAAGTGGAATATTTTTGACGGTGCGGATTGACCGAGGGCTTGGATGTTTTGCCCGTCGGGCAACGCAAGGGATTGTCGGCGGACTACCCTGCCAACCGCTCGATCACCGGATCCGGCAATGCGCGCAGCCGCGCCAAACGCCTGCCGAGCGCCGCTAATCCTCGCTCGCAGCCGCGGAACGGTTATGCAAATAAGCCTGCGACAACAGGAAGAACAGCGCGCGCTCGCCATAATATTTGGCGGACGGCCGCGTGCGCTCGAAGCCATCGGCGAATATCTTGCCGGACTGGTCGCAGACCTGCCACCGCCAACCGAACCGCTTGCGCCTGGTGAGGATCACTTCGAACATGCCGACGCGCTTGGTCCCCTGCTCCTTGCCGGTGCTGGCATACAAGCCTGCCCCGGCCTCCCCCTTTTGACGGATAGCCGACATATAACCCAGCAGGATGGAAAGCGAATGAAATTGATTATCGGAAATACGTATCTTGCACCGTTATGACGAAGTCGCACCGAGCCCGGAATAAGCCGATGCCGCCGGTGTTTTCTTATCCTCCGCGGCGGAGCTTGGGTACGCTTGCAGCGATACACAGGACGGAAATGCCCGGTAAGCGGACACTCACCGGGCGACCAGCGCCTGATTGGCTTTGCGTGCGCTCGATGAGAAGCGCGGTACGATGTTGCGGAAAATCGCTAAGCGGGGCGAGGCGAAAGATCAGCGCGCGACGACTTCGACTTCGCCGTCGACGCCGTTCACGACGTTAAAACCGCGCTCGTAGACCTTGCCTTCGTTCTTGGCGATGGCGCGGTATTCGCCTTCGGAGAGCACGACGCGGGGGAAGGCGCCGATCGATTCCTTGATGACGTCGCCGCCGGGCGTCAGCACCGACCAGGCGGTATTGGCGAGCGCCTCGCCGCCCTTGTCGCTGACGAGCTTGAGCGTGATCACGGCGGCGCGGTGGGTGATGGTGACGTCGGTGAGCTTGCCGGCCTGGACGCGGATGTCCGAGCGCACCACCGAGTTGGCGTCGCCGTAATTGGAGATGATGTAGTAGGTGCCTTCCGGCAGCAGCACGACGTCGCCGGCGGCGACGTTCGGCACCAGCGAGGCGCGCTCGCCGGATTCGAACTGGCTGCCCTTGTAGATCGCGAACGAGATCTGGTTCAGCGGAATCCGGCTGGTGCCGACGCGACCCTCGATGCGGAGGCCGCCGGCTGGCAGCACGAAGGATTCGCGATCGGTCTCGGCCTTCAGGCTGACGGTACGCACCGCGCTGACGAGGCCGAAGGCGACGTGCACGACGTAATTGCCCGGCGGCAGCACGATGTTGGGCGTCGGGTTGCGATCCTCGCGGATCAGCTTGAAAGTGCCGTTCTCGTCGGGCCGGTCGGCAAACACCCGCCACACCAGGCCACTGGTGATCGCTGGCGTGTCCTTGCCGTATTTGGCACTCAGCGACAGCACAGCCTGCCCGGGCGCGGCCGCATTGAGCGGGGCGGCCGGCGGCACCGTCGTCACCGCAGGCGGCGGCATGCTCGGCGTATTCGGCTGCGTCAGGGTCGGCGGCAGGCTCAGAGGGCCGGCGCCCGGACCGGAGGGCGGCGCCAGGCTGACGGCGCTGCCGGGATCCGGCACCGAAGCCGGGGGCACCGGCGGCGGCCGGTCCGAGAAAAGCTGGGCCTGCGCGGCATTCTGCCCGAGGAAACCGAGGCACGCAGCAAGAACAAGCGCCGGCAGCAGCCTGCCGCCGCGCCGCCATCCGATGATGCCGTCACCCCCGAGAGTCATGTCTCCTGCTTTTCACCGAAAACGCGGCAAATTCAAGCCTCTGAAATCCCATGAAATACAGGTTCTTTGGAACCCGGCTGACGCCTGCGTGATTAGATCAATGGCAATCGGCCTCCGCCACACTCCTGCCCCCAGCGTCCCTAACGCTATAAACCAAGCTTTGCCCTCTTTCTGGCGGAGCGGAAGCGCGGCGCCTACTCTGGAGTGAGGACGGCCCGGAATAGGAGAGTTTCGGTGCTGGACATCTTGAGAGGTCGGAGCGTGAACGGGGCAAATGGCGAGAAGGTCGGCCTCGGCAGCATTCGCAAGCCGGTCATCGGCCTCGCACTCGGAGGCGGCGCGGCGCGCGGCTTTGCCCATATCGGTATCATAAGGACGCTGCTGGCCAACGGCATCGTGCCCGATGTCGTGGTCGGCACCTCGATCGGCGCCGCGGTCGGCGGCGCTTACGCGGCCGGCCGGCTCGACGCTTTGGAAGACTGGGCGCGCAGCCTGCAGGGCGTGCGCAACATTCTCGGCTATCTCGACATCCGCCTCGACGGCTCGGGCCTGATCGGCGGCCAGAAGCTCGCAAGCCGGCTGGCGGACGCGGTCGGCCAGACCATGATCGAGGACCTCCCGATGAAGTATGCCTCGGTCGCGACCGAGGTCCGCACCGGCCACGAGATCTGGCTGACGCGCGGGCGCCTGGTCGAGGCGATGCGCGCCTCCTATGCGCTGCCCGGCATCTTCTCGCCCGTGATGATCGGCGACCGCTGGCTGGTCGACGGCGCGCTGGTGAATCCGGTGCCGGTTTCGGCTGCGCGGGCGCTCGGTGCCGAGATCGTCATCGCGGTCAATCTGTCCACCGACATCTTCACGCATTCGACGACGATCTATCAGCACGGAGCGATGCCCGCGCCGGTTGCTCCAGTCACTGAGGAAATTCCGGCCAAGCGGCGCTTTCCGCGCATCTTCTCGCCGGAGAGAACCGTCAAGCGCGAGTTTTTCGGCAGTGCCGGTCGTCCCGGCATCTCCTCGGTGATGGTGGATGCCTTCAACATCATGCAGGACCGCATCACCCGCGCGCGGCTCGCCGGCGATCCGCCAGACCTGCTGATCACGCCTCGGGTCGGCCAGTACGGCTGGTTCGATTTCCATCGTGCCGAGGAGCTGATCGCGCACGGCACCCGCGCCGCCGAACGCGCGCTGGAGTCGATCCAGGAGACGATCGACGTGCTGGCGCCGGCGCCCGAAGGTGCCGCGCCCAAGGCGGCGGAGTAAGCCCGGCGAGTAAGGCGGCTCAGGCCGTCTTGATGTAGTCGCGCAGGGCTTCCTGCTCGGACTCGTATTCCTCGACCCGGCGCTTGACGATGTCGCCGATCGAGATCAGCCCGACCACCTTGTTGTTATCCAGCACCGGGAGGTGGCGGAACTTGCCGGTGGTCATCATCTCCATGAGCTCGGCGACCGTGTCGGTCTCCTTGCACGCGACGACCTTGCGGGTCATGACCTGGCTCACCGGCTCTTCCAGCACGCCCGCACCGCGCTCACCGAGCACGCGCACGATGTCGCGCTCCGACAGGATGCCCTCGAGCCGGCTCTGGTTCATCACCAGCACCGCACCGATCTTTTTCTCGGCGAGCAGCTTGACCGCGGCAGCCAGTTTTGCGTCGGGCTCGACGCTCACGATCTGGTGGCCCTTGGTATTGAGAATAGTACGTACCGTCATTGTCGCCTCCCTGAATCGGATCCGTCCGCTTGGTGCGGTCCGGACTTGTTCGTGAGTCTTCGACTAACAGTTTCAGCGCCGGCTTCACGTTCAGGCGCTTCGCGAAGCATCGCCTCTACGGGCTTGTCGCTTCGGAACATTCTTCCCGGGAATGATGGATGAATTCGGGCCGCGCCGCAAGCGCCGCTTCAAATACCGCTTGAAATGTCCTGTGACGACGCATCCGCAGCATCATCTTTTCGCACGCGCGGCACGGGATCGAACAGCGCGAACAGCAACAGCCCCGCGAGGAAGCCGCCGATATGCGCCTCCCAGGCGACGCCCGCGCTGTCGCTTTCGACGCCAATGGCGCCGACGCCGAAGACGATGTTGAGGGCGAACCACACGCCCAGGAAGCCGACGATGCGCCGGTCCCGCAGGGCCTGCAACAACGGCAGCGCCGGAACCTTTGCGGCGCTATCGGCATCCGAACGGCTGAACGACAGGAAGCTGCCCCGCACGAAGGCGAACCGGATCGCGGCCGCCATCGCGCCCGACACCGAGGCCGAGGCGCCGATCATCGGCACCACCGCGTGCTCATGGGTGACGAGATGGGCGAGCGCACCGGCGGCGGCCGTCACCGCCAGGAACACAAAGAAGCGCACCGCGCCGAAGCGCCGCGCCAGCGCGCTGCCGAACGGCAGCAGCCACAGCACGTTGAAGGCGAGATGGGTGAGATTGGCGTGCAGCAGCGAATAGGTGAAGAAGGTCCAGACCTTGGCACCCGCGCCGCCCTCGAATTGCAAATTGACCAGCGAGGAATCGTAGCGCTTCGGGATGAAGCCGAAGACGTCGATGGTCCAGTTCTCCAGCTCCGGCGGCAACAGCACCCGCAGATGGATAGCCGCCAGCAGGACGACATAGGCCGTCAGCGCCAGTGGCAGCGTCAGGATCGGCTCGCGCGGGGCCTCTTCGACGACGACCGGTTGGTCTGACGGTGGTGACGGGGAATCCAAGGCGGTTTCGCTTTCAGGCGCGATCGAAGCAACAAGCTTGGAGATAGTCGCCTTTACCGGGCTTGCGCAAGTGCACAAAAGGAAAAGGGAGAGCCCTGGGAAAGCCCTCCCTATCCGTGTCGATCTTGCCGGCCCCTAAAGCGCGTCACCGCACTTTAGGTTGTTGTTTGGGCATGATCTTGCCGGAAAACCGCTACGCACTTTTCCGGATCATGCCGCAGAGGAACAAGGAGTATCCCCACCCCTCCCCGCGGCCAGTGACCAAACTGCTTGACGCCCGTGTACAGACCTCGCCGAGAACCTGGAAGAAAGCGACGAGGCTTGCGACCGCGATCACCTTAGCAGCTGCGGGACGAACGCAAAGCGCATAGTTAATTTAACGTTAACGACGCAAAGGCGGCCCGCGCGAGGCCAAAAACGCCCCCGCGGCATGGACGCTGCAATTCCCCTCCTGCACAACAACACAGGGATCTCAGGTGCACTGAAGCGGGACAGGTTTGTCCCATGAGGTTGCGCCGAGGGGTAAGCGTCAGTCATGAAACATCCGTCGAACCGCGCGTTCTTTGCGTATTGGGACAAGAAGCGCGGCAGCGCGCGAGCCCCTGATCGGGCCGATATCGACCCGGCCGCCGTGCGCGAGCTGCTCGGCGACATCTTCGTCCTGTCCTGCGAGCCGAAGCTCGGCTTTCCGTTCCGCGTCGCCGGCACCCGCGTCTGCGCGCTCGCAGGCCTCGATCTCAAGGACCAGAGCTTCGCCGCGCTGTTCACGGAAGGCTGCCGCAGCGAGATCGAGGAAATCGCGACCATCGTCGCCGACGAGACGCTCGGCGCCATTGCCGGCATCACGGCCACGCGCGAGGACGGTAGCAAGGCCCATCTCGAGCTGCTGCTGCTGCCCTTCAACGCTCGCCCGCACACGCCGGTCAGCGTAACCGGCGTGCTTGCGCCGTTTGACGACGAATGCGGCGCGCTTTCCGCCTTCACCGTCACCTCGTGGCGCTATCTGCACCAGCCGGAGAAATTGCTGCCGCGCGCGATCCGCAAATTGCAGGTCGCACGCGGGCTGATAGTGTATGAGGGGCTTCGTTAGGGCGCTTACGCTCCGTCATTGGAACCTTGCCGGCTGAACCACGTTTGTCCGTTTGCCGTGCCAAGCGAGTTCGCGGTAACGCGGCTCGGCCGGTGACGATGCGTTTGCTCGCCGTCGAGCGTCCGTCGAGGCGCGATTCCCGTGATGGAGCACGCGACCAGAGTTGGTAATCGCCTGCTAGCTGCGTTACCGTCGGCCGACTTCGCTTTGCTTGCACCGCATTTGCGAAAAGTACCGATCGAGCACGACGCAGTCCTCGTTCGATCGGCCGACCGGATCGAACACCTCTACTTCCCCTGTAGCGGCGCAATTGCCCTCATCATGGAGTTGCCGAACGGACAGACGGCCGCAACCGCGGTGATCGGCAACGACGGCGTCATCGGACTCATGACGGCGCTCGGTCCGGTCCGATCCCCCCTGACGGCGGTTGTCCGCGTGGCCGGGACCGCACTACAAATCTCGCCCGCGCGATTCCAAGCAGCGCTCGAACGCAGTCCGGCCATTGCAAGCGCTGTTCAGATTGTCACCAGGGCGATGATGACGCAATTCCTGCACGTCGCGGCCTGCAACGCGCTGCATTCCGTCGAAGCGCGCCTCGCTCGCTGGCTGCTTCACATTCACGACCGGACGGGCGGCGGTGACGTGCTGCCCTTGACCCAGGAGACGCTGTCGGAATTGCTCGGCGTTCGGCGCCCCACGGTCACGCGCGTCGTGAGCGCACTTCGAACATCAAGGGCCATCAAATCCAATCGGCGCGGTCAGCTCGAAATCGACAAGCGACGGCTCGAGATCGTCGCTTGCGAATGCTACAAGGTGATGAGCCGCAGGATCGATCGGATCGTGTCGCAGGATGCGTCAAGGCTCCTTCACGCCGCGCCGGCGCGGTATGGCTGCCCGCCCCCGGACCTCCCGTTCGCCAAGGCCGATTCATAGACCCATGCCTCTCGGGCGAACCACTCGTGCGTCGCCGCGCACATCCGGCAATAGGTGCGCGAAAAGAACACCGTACTGGAGCGAAATCTTTCGCCATCCATCTCGATGCCTGTCGGAATTGCGCTGCCCGTTTCCGGGCATTTGATCATCACCATACCCATCTTGGCTTCCCTCTAGCTCGGCATCACCTCGCGGCAAGGCTGACCGTCCTCGGCTGGACGGCGCCTCTTCTCGCGAAGACGCTCGTCCAGCCGATCCACGTGGCCGGTCGCTTCGATTCAAGCAGCCCTGTGCAGAACCCGGTTGAAGCTGTTCTTGATCGGCTCGGCCGTCTCGGTCGCGACCTTCTGGGCCAGATCCCAAAGCTCCCGATTTTGGGCGGAAGCCGCTTCAAAGGTCTTGCGACCGTGGGCGGTGGAGAGACTGACGAGGTCCGCAAACGACCTCGCATCCGCAAGCTGGGAGAAAAATTCCAGCACGGAGCTGGTATTGGCATTGGATATCTCGATGACCTTGGTGCCGTAATCGGCGGCACGCC
Organism: Bradyrhizobium sp. S3.3.6; assembly: GCF_040546905.1. Classification (NCBI taxonomy): domain Bacteria; kingdom Pseudomonadati; phylum Pseudomonadota; class Alphaproteobacteria; order Hyphomicrobiales; family Nitrobacteraceae; genus Bradyrhizobium; species Bradyrhizobium sp. S3.3.6. The sequence continues at coordinate 374,346 of NZ_JBEPOT010000004.1, forward strand.
TGGCATTGGTCGAACAGGCGTCGCAAAGGGCCGCGGTGATCTGCTCGGAAGTCGTCTTCATCTGCTCGAAATTTGCCTTGGCCCGTGTTGCCGCCGGCGCGGTGAGATCGCCGAGCATCGCCTGGATGTTGAAAAACGGCATGTCGAACTTGAGGTCTGTAGTTCCGTTCGCCGTCCCATTCAGCGGGGCGGCATTCGTTTCGGCTTTCACATTGACATCACTCACGGGCTTTCATCCTTTCAAGCGAAACCAGATAATGGATTGAAGACTCCCCGACGCGTCCAGATGCGTACAGCACCGGGACATCAGTGCCCCTGCTTTCACGATGGTGGGTTGCTGCTGCGGACATGCCGCTCTCGCCCCCGCCGGAGCCAACTATGACCGACGAAAGTCGATGCTTCGGTTCGCTTTCTGACTCTCAATTCGAAATAATTCGATTAGTGCGACGCGGCGGCGCAGAGCGAATCCTGCGTCTCTAAAGTTGCTACAATTTTGCGCACCAACTTGAGATCAGTGCCGGCAAACTATCGAGCTATCGAGAGGCGTCGATCCCGAGAGCCGTTTGAGCCTGCCGGAACGTTCTACCGCTAGCGCAACCGGCCGCAGTTGCACGGCACCCGCGCATACGACGATGCTTCTCGCGTTTCGGCCAGCCCTCGCCGTCTAGGTGGCGACGGAAGCGCACTCGCTCACGGCATTGCCAGATGCCAAGCCCCGTTCAGGAAACCATCGCCGGTGACGTCGCCGGGCTTGGTGTCCTTGGCGAAAGTGTAGAGCGGCTTGCCGTTATGGGCCCACTGCTTGGAGCCGTCGTCGCGCGTGATGATGGTGTAGCCGTCACCGGCTGCATCGCTGGCCTCGGCTTTCAGCGCCGGCCAGTTTGTCGCACACGGTCCGTTGCAGGCCGACTTGCCTTCCATGTCCTTGTCGAAGGTGTAGAGCGACATGCCCTTGGCGTCGGTGAGCACGTTGCCCTTGTCGGTCTTGCCGGTCTTGGCCGGCGGCGCCGCGAAGGCAGCCGAGGTCATCGCGAGCGACGCGAGGAGCGTGAGCGCGAGGCGGATCGAAGATGTCGTCATGGTGTCTCCTGTCATGCAATTGGTTCGCATGGGTAGGACGCCGCACCGCGTGCGGTATTCCTCAAAATGGCGCAAAGATATTTTTGGCTGCGCACATCGGCGCGGCGGAATAAATTGCGATGGTTGATACGGAACAGTCGGGATGAGCAAGCCGCATTGGCGCCGCGCGCACGCTGAAGACCTCGCCGCGATCAGCGCGATCGCGGCACGAATCCATCCTGATCTCCCCGAGCGCCCGGAAGTATTCGCGGAAAAGATGCGGCTCTATCCGGACGGCTGTTGCGTGCTCGCTGCAGGCAACCAGATCGCAGGCTACGGCCTCGCGCATCCCTGGATTCAGCAACAGATTCCGCCGCTCGACGGGTTCCTCGACCGATTGCCCGATGCTGCAGACTGTCTCTATGTGCACGATGTCGCCGTGCTGCCCGACTTCCGCGGCGGCGTGGCGCGCGCTTATCTCGCAGAGATCGAAGAGCTGGCGCGATCGTCAGGCATCACAACGCTTGCGCTGGTCTCGGTCTACGGCACGCAACCACTGTGGGAGCGTCTCGGTTTCCAGGGCGTTGCACCGGATGCGGCGCTGCGCGACAAACTCTCGTCCTATGGCGCGAGCGCGACCTACATGCTGCGCGGGCTCACCCGATAGCCCCCTTCCCCGTGCGTGACGCTGCCGGGGTTCAGCCGCGGTGCTTCTTCTTGGCCTTCTTGCCCGGCGCACCCTTCGCTGGCCACGGCGCGACCGAAGGCTCTGCATGGCCAGGCTTGCTCTTGTGCTTCTTTTTCTTTCCGAAAGAAGGAGCATCCTCGAATTTCGGCCCGCGCTCGCCGTGTGATTTTCCGGCTGGCTTAAAGCCACCGGCGTCGCGCGCGCGATCGTCGCGGCGTTCGCGATGATCGCTGTCTCGGGTCTCGCGCCTGGGCGCTTCGAACCGCTCTTCGGGAGCCGCCTTTGCTTGCGGCGCACCCGTCATCGGCTCGAGGCGGATATTGTCTTCCTTGTCCGGACGCTTGATCTTGGCAGCGAAGGATTCCGCAACCCGCTCGGTAATCTCGAACTCGGTCGTGGTGTCCATGATCTTGATGGCGCCGATGTCGCCCTTGTCGATGCCGCCGCGACGGCAGATCATCGGCAAGAGCCAGCGCGCTTCCGCGTTCTTTCTTCGTCCGATGTTGGCCCGGAACCATACGGTAGCCTCTGTCATGCCGTGCTTCGGCGACGATTTCCCCGATTTGGGTCGGGGCCTCTCGGAGCGGTCATCGCCGCGCGGCTTTCGATCGTCGCGCGGCGTGCGATCGTCGCGCGACGTGCGATCGCGCGATGTCCGATCGTCGCGGCCACGATCGTCGCGCGGCCGGCCACGCGCCTCGCCGGGATCGAGAATGTCTTCAGGTGACGGCAGCCGCGCCCGATAGAGCCGCGCGAGTGCTGCGGCGATGTCCTCGGCCGACCGCTCGGCCAGCAAGGCCTTCGCCAGCTCGAGATCGTCGGCGGTCGTCTCCTCGGTGAACAACACGTCCTTCATGCGCTCATGATCGAGCTTGCGAATCTCATCCGCCTGCGGGGCGGTCCCCCAGACGGCGTCGATGCCGGACAGATTCAGCAGCACCTCCGCACGCCGCCGTCGTATCGGCGGCACCAGCAGAACGCTGACGCCCTTCCGGCCCGCACGCCCGGTGCGGCCTGAGCGATGTTGCATGACCTCCGCGTCATTGGGCAGATCGGCGTGAATGACGAGGTCGAGGCTCGGCAGGTCGATGCCCCGCGCCGCCACATCGGTCGCGACGCAAATTCGGGCGCGCCCGTCCCGGAGCGACTGGAGCGCCAGGGTACGCTCGTTCTGCGTCAACTCACCGGAGAGAGCGACCACGGAAAAACCGCGCTCCAGCAGCGCCGCCTGCAAATGCCTGACCGCATCGCGCGTGTTGCAGAACACCAGCGCGCTCGGCGACTCGTAGAAGCGCAGCACGTTGACGACCGCATGCTCGACATCGCCGGGAGCGACCCGGATGGCGCGGTACTCGATATCGGCGTGACCGCCCTCGTCGCCGGCGACCTCGATCCGGAACGCCTGCTGCTGATACTGCTTCGCCAGCGCCACGATGCCGCGCGGAAACGTCGCCGAGAACAACAAGGTGCGGCGCGTGTCCGGGGTGGTCTTGAGGATGAACTCCATGTCCTCGCGAAAGCCGAGATTGAGCATCTCGTCGGCCTCGTCGAGCACGACGACCTTCAATTCCGAAATGTCGAGACGGTTGCGCCGCAAATGATCGCACAGGCGGCCGGGCGTGCCGACGACGATATGGGCGCCCGCGGCCAGCTCGCGCTGCTCGCGGCGCGGGTCCATGCCGCCGACGCAGGAGACGACGCGCGCCCGCGCATGCTCGTAGAGCCATGTCAGCTCGCGCTGGACCTGCAAGGCGAGCTCGCGGGTCGGCGCGACGATGAGGGCCAGAGGGGCTGCGGCCTGCGCGAACCGCTCGGCACCATCGAGCAGATCCTTGGCCATAGCCAAACCATACGCGACGGTCTTGCCCGAGCCGGTCTGAGCCGACACCAGAAGGTCGCGGTCGACGGCATCCTCGCCGAGCACGGCGAGCTGAACCGGGGTCGGTGAATCGTAATTGCGCTCAGCCAAGGCACGGGCGAGCGGCGCAGTCAGGGCCGGAAAAGACACGGGATGGAAAACCTTGGTTGGTCCGGGGCGCGGAACGGAAAGCCGGGGCGCCTGACGCTGCAGTCACTGCAGAAGGCCCGGTCACACCCACGATGATTTTGATTTGGACGCTATTTACGCCAGAAGCAGCCAAATCACCATGGCTTTGATGCATGGCCTTGGCGACAGGGTGAACAAGGCCGGGATGCTCAGCCCCGGCGCTTTTGGCGCGCTTTGACGCCTTCAGCGCTCTTTTGGACTGGAACGGCGGACTTTTGCTGCCATCTGGCCAAAATTGTGCACCGAACACCGGCGACAAGGCCGCCGCCGCGGCGCGCAAGCTCGCATAGAGGGTGCGGTTCTAGTCCCTTGACGTCACGAGCCTGCTGAAGCTGCCCGCGAGCCTTGTTCTGAGCCGCACGACATAGTCTTTCGCGGCGCGGCTCAAGGCGCGGATGGCGCGCCAGGCTTCGGTGGCCTGCAGCCATGTCTTCATCTCGGTGAACTTCCCGTACACCCAGGCGAATGCCGGAATCCGCATCAGCTTGTCACGGGTGAGGTGGAACAGGCGCTCGACCAGCACGAGCTTGAGCAGCTCGCAACCGACAAATGCCGACACACCGCTGAGGAACTGACCGGTCGCGACAAGGTATGCGGCCACCGGCTTGATCGGCTCCAGGATGATAACAGGCACGGAAAACAGCGCGAGCGACGGATAAGGCGGCAGCGATTTGATCCAGGCACGCAGCCGCTTGAATTCGAAATGCCGCGCCAGCCAGCCCGAGATCGGCCGCGCCACGGCCATGAACACCGCATCCACCAGGAAGTAGATGGCAGCCAGGATGTAGGTGACGGGTTTCAGGATTCGCTTCACGATAACTCTCCCGTCAATTGAAAGCCGGAACCTTGGCCTTAGTTTCACCGTGACGTGAATAAGTCGCGGATTCCCTGAGGAACTTTTTGGGCATTCGGTCCCGTCCATCTCAGATCTCGGCATAAATCTCCAGAAGATTGCCGTCGGGATCCCGGAAGAACAGCGTCCGGTGCCCGAACGGCTGGTTCGTCGGTGGCGACAGCAGCGCCACGCCCTGCCGCACGAGCTCGTCAGCGCACGCATCGACCTCGGCTGCGGAGACCCTGAAGGCCAGTTGCAGCGAGGCGCTGCCCGTCGGCGTCGGCGGATCAGCCGCGGTCCGGCTTGGTCGCGCCAATGCGAGCGTGTTGCTACCGAGGCCATACTCGATCCAGTTCGGCGACAACTCGCGCAGCAGGGACAAGGCGAGCACGCCCTCATAGAAGCGCCGCATCGCCGCCATGTCGCGCACGAAGATGACGGTGTAGTCGATCGCGCGGATGGCATTGAAGGGCGAGCGGGTGCGTGGCTTGGATTCTGTTGTCTGTTCGCTTGTCACCTCGTCCTTCATTCCAAACTCCGGCTCGTAGCCCGCATGGAGCGGAGCAGAATGCGGGACCAGCGGCCCCGGATTGCGCTGCGCTCCATCCGGGCTACTGTTATTCCACCAATTCCGGCCAAGGCACGATGGTCGACTTCACTGTCTTCATCGCCATCGCGTCCTTCACGGCGTGCGCGATGCCCGCTTCCGTGAACGGATAGATCGTCTGCATCTTCAGCCAGGGATATTTGTCGCGGGTGCGGTAGAGCATGTCGACGCCGAGCGGCAGATCATTGCCGGTAAAGCCCCAGGAGCCCAGCACGTTGAGGTCCTTGGTGCAGATGCGGTGCCAGGAGGTCTCGATCGAGCCGGCATCGGTGAACTGGCCCATCTCGACATAGGTGCCGCCGTCACGCAGCATCTCGATGCCTTCGGGACCGGCGGTCGGATGGCCCGAGCAATCCATCACCAGATCGGCGCCGAAACCACCCACGATCTCGCGCACGCGCGCAATACGATCTTGCGGCGATTTGATCTCCTCGATGTTCACGGTCGCTTCCGCGCCGAACTCGCGCGCGAGCTTGAGGCGCGGCTCTTCCGGCGCGCCGACGCAGATGACGCGCCCTGCCCCCATCTCCCTGGCGGCCGCGACCGCCAAAATGCCGATCGGGCCCGAGCCCTGGATCACCACCGTATCGCCCCAGCTGAAGCCGCCGGCGCGGGTCGCGCGGTTGAAGGCGCGGATGCAGGAGGTCAGCGGCTCGGACAATGCGCCCAGCCGCAGCGACATATCCTCGGGCAGCTTGTAGATCTTGGTGCCCGGCAGCATGTCGAGGTCGACGTAGACGTATTCGGCCCAGCCGCCCCACATGTGCGGCACCTTGTCGAAGCCGAGATAGCGGCCGTAATAGACCGGCGTCAGGCATTTGTTGGCGGTCTGCGGATAATGGATGCAGTAGTAGCAGCGGCCGCACGGCATCAACGGCGGGATCATCACCTTCGATCCGACCTTGAGCGGCTTGCTCATGAAGTCTTCGGTGAATTCGTCGCCGCATTCGACGATGACGCCGCCAATCTCATGGCCGAGCGTGAACGGCCAAGGCAGCGGCTTCGGCCAATGGCCTTTCAGGATATGCAAATCGGTGCCGCAGACGCCGCACGCGCCGATCTTGATCAGCGCACCCTTGCGGCCGACCGTCGGCCACGGCACAGTTTTGATCACGGGCTCTGAGCCTGGTCCGGCGTGGGTGCAGACGCGGATCTGTTGCATGGCTGTTTCCTCGGCGCCCGTTCGTTGTGTTTGTTTGGTGCGGGCGTGAGGTGAAGCGTAAGTGAGATGCGCGGTGGCGCCAAGGTGCGGGCTAGCAGCCTGTTGACTCTGGTCCCCACCGCACGCTTGATAAGCGGGTTGGGGAGACCAGGCATTGCGCAATCGCTGGGGCATTCTTGCGATCCTGTTCGTTGTTCGCCTCACCATCGCGTTCCAGTTCCAGAGCGTGGCGGCGGTCGCACCGCTGCTTGAAAAGACCTTTGGCGTCGGGCTCGCCGATATCGGCCTCCTGATCGGGCTCTATTTCACCCCGGGCGTGGTGCTGGCGCTGCCGGGCGGCGCGATCGGCCGGACGCTCGGCGACAAGCCGACGACGATCGTGGCCCTGCTGCTGATGACGGCCGGTAGCCTCGTGATGGCAACCACCGACATCTGGGGCCTGCAGATGGCGGGCCGGCTCGTCTGCGGCGCCGGCGGCGTGCTGCTGACGGTGCAACTCACCAAGATGGGCACCGACTGGTTCGCGGGTAAGGAGATCGCGACCGCGATGGCGATCTTCGTCAACTCCTGGCCGGCAGGCGTTGCGATCTCGCTGCTGGTGCTGCCGGCGATCGGCACCGCCTATGGCGCGGGCGCCGTATTCGCAGCGACTGGTGCGCTGAGCGCGATCGGCATCGTCCTGATCACGCTTTACCAGCCGCCGCCGGGCGCAACAGTCACCGCGGCCGGCTCAGGCCGGCTCGATCTGCTCGCACTGCTGGCGGTGATCGTCGCGGGCATGATCTGGGGCCTCTATAATGTCGGCTTCGCCATGATCTTCTCGTTCGGCCCCTCCTTGCTCGCCGAGCGCGGCTGGAGCATCGCGGGGGCCGGCTCGGCGATCAGCGTCGTGATGTGGCTATCGGTGGTTTCGGTGCCGGCGGGCGGGTACCTTGCCGATCGCTTCAAGCGGCCCTTTATATTGGCGATTGCGGCAAGCCTCGTCGTGGCCGCCCTGCTGGCCTGGCTGAGCCGATCGGATGCCGTCATCACCATCCTCGTCCTGATCGGCCTGATCGGCGGCCATCCGGCCGGCCCGATCATGAGTCTCGCCGCCCGCGTGCTCGTCCCGGAGACCAGGGCGATCGGCATGGGCGTGTTTTACACCCTCTTCTACGGCGCGATGATGCTGGGGCCGGCGGTGGCGGGGTGGCTGGCCAAATCGGTGGGGACGGCGGCGGTCGCGCTCGACCTCGGCGCACTGGCGGTATTGGCCTGCCCGCCCTTGATGTGGGTTTTTGAACGCATTGTTTCGGTGCGTCATCGCCGCGCCAAATCATAACGCGGCATTAACCCTGTGCACCTTAGGGTCGTCCCGGACTCCGCCCGGGCGGGGGGTCGGGTAGTGAAAATGGCGTTGGCGAACAAAAAATTTCTTCCGGCCGCCGAGGAACGTCGGCGTTTCCAACGGGTGAAGGTTCACCTGCTCGGCCGTTACATGCTGCCGGATCGCCGTGAATTTCCCTGCCAGGTGATCAACATGTCGCCCGGCGGGCTTGCGCTGCTCGCGCCCGGCATCGGCAATGTCGGCGACCGCGTGGTCGCCTATCTCGACCATATCGGCCGGGTCGAGGGCAAGATCACCCGGATCATCGACAACGGCTTCGCAATGACGGTCGGCGCGACGCCGCGCAAGCGCGACAAGCTCGCGGCCCAGCTGACCTGGCTCGCCAACCGCGACATCCTCAACCTGCCGGAGGACCGCCGCCACGACCGCATCGTGCCGCGCAACCCCATCGCGGTGCTGACGCTCGAGGACGGCACCAAGATGACCTGCCGCATCATCGACCTGTCGCTGTCCGGCGCCGCCATCGCCGCGGAGAATCGCCCGCCGCTGAAATCGACGGTTCTGCTCGGCCGGGTCCAGGGCCGCGTGGTCCGAAACCTCGAAGATGGCTTCGCGCTGGAGTTCTTGCACTCGCAGCCGATCGAGACACTCGAAGAGAGCGTTACCGCGCGGTAAAGCGAAAGCGCGCCAAAACCCCTGATTTCTCGGCCTCAAAGGCGGCTTCCGCGATGCGGATGCCGCCTTTTTCGCGTCCGGTTGCGGCCTCACGCCGGTTAACGCGCAGCTTGTTCGCGCACTGAAACTGCAGTTCCGCCAGCGTTTCCGCGTTAATCCCTACAATTTGAATCAATTGCAGTATTCTCCAATTTTACTCGAATTATATTCAAGTATAGGTCGAAATCTCCGCGCCTTTTACTTGTATTCGTCTCGACTTGACTTGGTTGACTTAGCGGCAACTCAAAAGCTCCATGCGAAATGTGGTCCCAACAAGAAACGGGGGCCGCAATGTTGGACTTCAGGGGACAGGGGAAGAGAGTGGCGATCGCCGCCATGCTCTTCGGGATCAGCGCGGCAGCGCAGGCCGGTGAAAGCCGTCTGCTCTACGCGAGTCTCGGCGACACCACGCGTGCGCCGATCGGCTGGGTCGAGTTTTGTGCAGAGAATACCGCTCAGTGTCAGGGCGGGCCGACGCAGCCGCGCGACATCGTGATGTCGCAGACCGCGTGGCGCGACCTGACCAAGGTCAATCGCTGGGTCAACGAGACCATCAAGCCTTTGACCGACCAGGACCACTGGGGCGTGATCGAGAAGTGGTCGCTGCCGACCGACGGTTACGGCGACTGTGAAGACTACGTGCTGTTGAAGCGCAAGATGCTGATCGATGCCGGATGGCCGCGCGAGGCCCTGCTCATCACCGTCGTGCGCGACAAGAAGGGCGAAGGACACGCGGTGCTGACGGTGAAGACCGACAAGGGCGAGTTCGTTCTCGACAATCAGAACGAGAGCGTCGTTGCCTGGACCGAGACCGGCTACCGCTTCGTCAAGCGCCAGTCGCAGGCCGATCCTAATGTCTGGGTGTCGCTCGGCGATACCAAGCCGGCGGTCTCCACCGCCAGCGCAAGAGATCAGTAGAGATAAGCGAAGGAGTTACGCGACCCGGTCACATCCCCACCCCTCCCCGTCCCAGACCGGTTCGCGCGCGGCCAGGCTTCCCCCAAAGCCTGGCCGCAACTTTTTTGGGGGCAAGAGCGCGTGGCCGCGGCGATGGGCTGTCAAGACGAGCTCGCGATGTCACTCCATCGTAACATCCGGGCCTTAGTCCGCCCAGGCGCCCTCGCGAAGGTCCCAGGTGCGATGTCTGTAGGGGCCCGACCAACTCGTCAAGAACGCGAAGCCATCACCTTGAAAATTAGCCTCGATCGCTCCGTCTCGAATACGGCGTCGATCGAACGGCACGACGCTGAGATCGAGTGAGGGTGGAAGTTCTCCCGGTTGCGCAATGATCTTGAGTATCTCCTCAGCTGATTTTGCCGAGATTCCAAAACTGTGATCCGGGTACCACCAAGCATAACGATAGGGTGACCCGATCAGAATCGGTTCGCCATCCCCGATCTCGTAAAATTCCTGAAACCGGTCTGCAGTTTCGGACACGCGCGTTCTCTCGTCCGACAGAATGTCGCGAATTGACCTGGCCGCGGCCAGCGCTCCGCATAGTTGAAACACCGTCTCATAATTTGCTAGTGCCACGCGACGCGCCGGAGTCGCACGCGGCCGTCCTCCGCCACGCTCGCGGCCACCATCATCGCCGCCGTCGCCCAACCCACCTGTATCGTCCGCTTCGCGCTCGCTGCGCCGTTCGTCCTGCCGATATTCAATTTGAGGCGCCGTTCGCAAATCCATCTTTGACCGGTCCTCCTGTTGCTCCTCGTCGTGGTGCAGTTCGGCTTCCGCCTCGGCAGGCGCCGGCAGGATCTGCCCTGTCGCCGCGGCCGATAGCGGGACCGGCACCTTGTGCGGCTGCAAGGCAGTTTGAAATTTGTGCGAGCTGGCGATAGCGAGGGTCGACTCCCTGCTGCCTGGTACCGATCCATAGGCCACGCCGTAACCCGCAGCGATCAAGCATCCATCGGCCTTGGCGCCCAGATACTTCTTCACTTGTCCGCCGAAGGCCTTCTTGGCGAGCCGCTTGATCGCAGGGCGTGGGCCGCCGGTCTTGGAGAGACTCCCTTTCGCCTCGACGGCGATCAGTTGCCCTGGCTCGAAGCCGCCTTTGCCGCCCGGATCATAGACGAAATCCGGTATCCGCTCGTCGGTTACGTCAACGCCCTTTGCGATGACGAAACCAGCGTCGTTCCCGTTCGACCGCCAGTGGCAATTGAAATGCTCCATGACGAGATCTGCCACAGCCGCGCCAACCTCACCGGAGATCGCAGGCCTTATGTCGGCAAGAATTTCGAGCTTATCGCTGAAACTGAACTCTGCTTCCTCTTTCTCGAGAAAAACGTTGATACGCTCAGCAGTCGGCATCGCGACAGAGCGAGCAAGCTGCAACCGCTCTTCCTGAGTCAAACCTTTCTCAGGCAGCGCCATGGCCAATGTCCTCGCCAGGGACATCACCAGATCTTCCCATTCAAAGGCGATTTCATCTGGCCACTCAAAATGAGCAACTGCGTCGCCGGACTCATTCGGCACATGGATCGCGTTCAGATCGCTGATGGACTTCCGTGGTGGCTTCCAATTCATAGCTACCTCCAGTCCTACGTGATGAAATGACTTAAACTATCACAAGTTGTGATCTCGGTCGACAGCCGCAATCATCTGCAAGGTTCAGCGCAATGCGGAGCTGATCGGGCAGCCGCACTGACGGAACCTTCAACAACCAGGCTTCCCCCAAAGCCTGGCCGCAACTTTTTTGGGGGCAGCTTTCAGCGCGGCAGGATGTTCTTGTAGACTTTGCCGCCCTTCATGATCACCACAAAATTCGTCGCGGGATCCTCGACAAGGGCGATGTTGTCGAGCGGATTGCCGTCGACCAGGAGGAGATCGGCGAACGCGCCCTCCTCGACCACGCCGAGCTTGCCGGGATAGGGATTGCGCGGGCCCGACAGGCTCAACAGCTCGGCATTGGTCGACGTTGCCATCGTGAGCGCTTCGGCCGGCGTGTACCAGCGCGTCAGCGCGGCGAGCATTGAGCCCTGCCTCTCCGCCATCGCCTGCGAGAACAGGACGTCGGTGCCGAAGGCGGTCTTGAGGTGATACTTCTTTGCCAGCGCATAGACGCGGTCGGTGCCGGCAACGACCTGCCGCATCTTGTCCTGTTCCGAAGGCCCGAGCGCGGCGGCTGCGGACATATCCAGGAACGGCTGCGTGCTGAGCCAGATCCCCTTCTCCGCCATCAGCTTCGCGCTCGCCTCGTCCATGAGGTGACCGTGCTCGATGCATCTCACGCCGGCGGCGATCGAGCGCTGGATCGCGACCGGCGTATAGGCGTGCGTGGCGACGTAAGTGCCCCAATTGTCGGCGGCCTCGACGGCGGCGCGCAGCTCGGGCTCGGTGAAGGTCGAGACATCCAACGGACTGAAGGGCGAAGCGACGCCGCCGCCCGCGGTGAGCTTCACCTGGGAAGCACCCTGCATCAGCTGCTCGCGCGCGCGCACGCGCACTTCGTCCGGGCTGTCGGCGACCAGGCTGCCGCCGATCAGCTCCATGCGGCTGAGCATGCCGCCGATCGTTCGCGGCAAATCGGTGAGCTGGCGGAAATCGCCATGACCGCCGGTGATGGTGATGATGGCGCCGGACGGATAGATGCGCGGGCCGGCGACGAGATCCTCGTCGATGGCCCGCTTGAGGCCGAAGCTCGGCCCGCCCATGTCGCGTATGGTGGTGAAGCCGCGCATCAGCGTGGCCGTCGCCTCACTGGCGGCGAGCAGATTGTTGTAGCCGACATCGCCGAGGGCCGCCATCGGCGTCGGCCTCACCAGCATCGCGTGCCAATGCGCATCGATCAGTCCCGGCATCAGCACCCGGCCGCCGCCGTCGATCATCTGGCCAGTGGCCGCGATGTCCGCGGTCGATATCTTCTCGATCTTGCCATCCCTGACGAGGACATTGGATACGGCCGAGAGCGTCGCATTGTTGCCGTCGAAGATCTTGACGTTGCGGAACAGGACGGCAGAATCCTGCTGGGCCGGCGCGGGCGATGCGCTCCAGACAATCATTGCGAGCAGCACCGCGAGGCCGGCCCGCGCACTCAATCCCGACATGTTCAATCTCCGCGCTGGGGTGCCGCTATGTGGCCGCTGCGACGGGCCGCCAGGCAAAGGTCAGCCAGCCGATGCCGTGCGACAACAGATCGATGCCGAGCAGCATGCCCAACACCCAGAGCCCGGTCATCGGAAAGCCGGTCAGGATGACAAGGCCGGCGAGCACGCCGAACAGGCCGGAGGCCAGCATGATGCCGCCGCCCTGCTGCCAGCGGCCGATGCCGATCAGCATGCGGACTATTCCGGAGACGAGGAGCGCGACGCCAAGCGCGTAGGTCAGCAGCAGCGCGCCGGTCAGCGGCTGGCTGATGAGAACGATGCCGAAGGCGATGTAGAGAACGCCAAGCACCACCTGCCAGACAAAGCCGCCCCAGCCCTTGGTCCAGAACGCGTGGAAGATCTCGAAGGCGCCGGTGGCGATCGCCATCCAGCCGATGAACAGCGCGCTGATCACGGTGAAGAAGGCAACGTCGCCCAGCACCATCAGCCCCGTGAACACCATGAAAAGACCCAGCAGCACGCAGACCCAGCGAGATGGCTGTGGCAGCCCGGTCGCGCCCATCGGCGCGCTGTGATCGTAAGTCGTCATGACATCCTCCCTCGGTTAATGCCAACGCCAGCCGCAATGACGGCGACCACGATGCCACCAGCATACCCAACGCCGGCGCCGCCGGTGCCATGACGGCGGTCGCGGCGGCGGCCGACGAGGTGGGCGGTGAGCCGGAGGCCGTGGCCGGGTCGATTGCGCATAAACCCGTCCCGCGGGTTCGCGTCTGGTCGAAGCTGGTTGATCGAGCGGCGACACGTCCACCAAGGCGGCGGCGTCCTGCGGCCACAGGCTCACGCCTGCACCTGCGACGATCACGCCTCCGAACATGAGGTGCAGCGCGTCGCGGCGATCCATCTCATTCATGGGGGTCTCCTTCGCGAAATCCCCTGCCCGGTTTCGAACTCACGTTTTCGCTGTGGTCTCATCGCTCGGAATCTCGCCCGGCAGATAGTTCGGCAGCCGTCCCGCCGGGATGATCGCGATCAGCGCGAGGCCCGCCATGATCAAGAGTCCGATCTTCAGCGCCCGCAGCCGAGCCTCGGTGTTGACGCGGACGGCTTCCGCGACCTGCTCCGGCGTGCCGCTGGTGCGCTCGAGCACGCTACGCAGGCGATCGTTGCTGACGAAGGTGATGTTGCCGAGGTCGACCTGCGCCTGCAGCTCCGGCGTCAGCACCGGGCTCGCCGTGATCTTGCCCAGCGCAATGGTGCTGAGCAGGCCGACCAGCAGCGCGCCGGCCACCGCCGTGCCGAGCGCCGCAGCCAGATTTTGCGTGGTGCCGCGCAACGAGCCGACGTCGCCGGCGAGCGCCTTCGGCGACGCCGTCACCAGAACGTTGAACAGCAGCGTCACCAGCGAGCCCTGGCCGATGCCGAACAGCACCAGCCCGAACAGCACAGGGACCTCACTCCAGTCGTTGCGCACGACGAAAGCGAGCCAGACCAGCGCGATGGTGCACAGCGCAAAGCCGTAGCGGCCGATCTGCCGCGGCGTCAGCCGCTCATAGACATTCACGATCAGCATTGCCGAGAAGAAGACCGTGAGATTGAACGGCATCATCGCAATCGCAGTCGCGATCGGCGAACGTCCCTGCACGATCTGGATATAGAGCGGCACGGTGAAGTTCAGCGCGGCCTCCAGCGCCACCACCGCGAACAAGGCGAACACCGCACAGCGCTCTTCCGGCGAGTCGATCACCTCGAGGGCAAGGAGCGGCGTCTTACCAGCGGCCTGGCGCCGGTGCGTCCAGAGCAGAAACCCCTGTCCCAGCACGATTCCGAGCACGATCATGATTGGCGCGGGCGACAGGCCAAGCAGATCGAATGGCGCATTCGCCGTCGCAACCGCGAGGCCCCAGCCGTTCAGATTGTTGAAGCCGAAACTGATGAGGATGATTGCGCTTGCGGCAAGCGCGACGCCAATCAGGTCGATCTGCACGTCCGGCCGGCCACGATCGGGCTTCAGACGAAAGCTCATCAGGAAGACGATCGCCGAGGCGGCGATCAGGATGCCAAACGCCGGCCGCCAGCCGATATAGGTCCCGAGCACGCCGCCGATCACGAAAGCCAGAACACCGGCCGCCGCGCGCGCCGAGCCGAGCACGCCGAGTGCGGTGGCCTGCTGACGGCCGGCATAGTTCTCGGCAATCAGCGCGACGAGCGAGGGCACAATGACCGAGCCGGACGCACCGCAGAGCGCCTGCGCCGAAATCATGACCGTGGCCGTCGGGCTGAACGTCATCATGAGCTGCGAGATGAAGAAGAGAACGACTGCGCCGCGGAACACCTGCAAGGCGCCAAAGCGCTGAGCGAGCTTGGCACCGAGCATCACGAAGCCCGCCACCAGCATTGAATACGCCACGATCCCGGTCGCGACCGTGGTCGGCGCCACGCCGAAGCTCGTGACCATGCCGCCCATCGCCACCGGCAGCGAGGCCACGTTGAACGACATGATCATCTGGCCGAGCGCGATCGAAATCATGGGAATCCATGACACGCGCTCTTCCCCGTGAATGCCGCCGATCGAGATTGTCTGCGTGGCCATGACGTCCTCCCGCTTGATGGGGGTTACGATCGATCAGGCCAACGGCCCGCCGATCGTTTTTGCGCATTCATTGCTCCGGTTGCGATACGAACAGATCCATCCCCAGCCGCTGCGACAGAAATTTTGCCGCGAGTTGTCCCCGCACGCTGTTGCCGGCGGCATCGAGCGGCGGGGCGAAGGTGCCGAAACCTCCCTTGCCCGGCGACACCGCCACGATGCCGCCGCCGATTCCACTCTTGCCGGGCAGGCCGATGTCGTAGAGCCAGTCGCCTGACGTCTCATACAGTCCAGCGGTGATCATGACGGCGAGCGCGTAATGGCAGACCGAGGCATCGACGACACGCTTCTTGGTGACTGGGTTGACGCCGCCATCGGCCAAGGTCGCACCCATCACGGCAAGATCGCGGGCGCTCACATTGAGCGAGCACTGCCGCGTATAGAGATCAGTCGCTTCCTTCGCGTCGCAATAGATGCGGTCGTAGCTCTCCAGCAGCCGCGCGATGCTGCGGTTGCGGAAATTAGTCTGCGACGCTGACGCATAGACTTCCTCGTTGAGCGGCAGTTCGCGGCCAGCGAAGCGCGACAGCCCGTCATGGATGAACGTCCATCGCGCCGCAGCAGTGGCGCCCGGCGCAAGACTGGTGGCCGCAATCGCGCCGGCATTGACCATCGGATTGGTGCGGCCGCTACCCTGTTCGATCGCGGCGAGCGAATTGAATGGAAGCCCGGTCGCGTTGGCTCCGAGCTTGGCGCGCGCTTCCTCGGGCCCGATGGTCTCGCAGACCAACGCAAACAAGAACGGCTTTGACACGCTCATGATGGAGAATTCGTAGTCGAGGTCTCCGGCGCCATAGACATGGCCGCTGGTGCCGACGACGCAGACGCCGAACAGCTCGCTCGGCACCCGGGCAAGCGCCGGATAGACCTGCGAATTCTCGCCATCGCGATTTGATTTGAAGCGTCGCTGCGCCTCATTCACCAGCGACTGCACAGCCTCCGGACTTGGCAGATGGCCGGTCGAAACGTATGCCGGCTCCCGCTCATCGATGACTGAATGCGACGCCATCGCACCACTCCGCAGAACGGATCCAACTCATGTCGGCTCGGTTCTAGAACTCAACGCGCATCAACCAATAGATGCCGATGATCCTGTCGAGTCAATTTACAACCACAGGGAGATTCTGCAAGTCAGCCATACGAGTCGATGAGAGATACATTGGTCGTGGCAGCAGAACATTTCTACTCCTCTACTCCGCAAAATGCGTAAGCGCGGCTGCCTCACTTGCATCGAACTCTAGTCAAAAGGCGGACATCGGATTCGGCCCGCGATCAACGCAAGATTGCAACCCTCATTAACAGGAGTACGATCCGGTGCGGCCTGCGCAACAAGAGATCATGGGGCGAGAGACAAACTTTGCAAGCAGGCCGCGACATCAAGTGGCGAGGCGTAATATGGTGGCACAAACAAGTGACGGACACGTCCTGCTCATCAAGAAACTCGGCGGGCTCTTCGCAATCATCATCGGATGCCTGCTGACCGCGGTCGGCGTAACCTTTGAATCCAGCGGCACGACTCTCGTCGGTGTCCTGCTGCTGGTCATCGGTGCTGTTTTGCTGGTGCTGAAGATCGTCAGGCGCAACCAAGGATCTTCGCTGCCCTAGCCGAGCGGTGCGATTCGCTTACGCGCCCAACACGTCGGCGAGCCGCAGCTCGTCAGCGGCGGGATCCTTCAGGAACAGCTCGGCCTCGATCTCGTTCAGATGCGACAGCATCTGCGCACGCGCAGTCTGGTTGTCGCGCTTGCGGATCGCGGTGACGATCCCGGCGTGATGATCGGTGCCGCAGGCGGGCGTGTCGTGACGGCGATAGAGTAGGATGATCAGCGAGGAGCGCGCGATCAGCTCCTTCAGGAAACCGAGATAGATGCTGTGGCCGCTCATCTCGGCGATGAGCCGGTGAAATTCGCCGGAGAGGCGGACTGAGGCGCGCGTGTCGCCACGCTGCTCGGCCTCGCGCTCTTCAGCCAGATGTTGCTGAAGGCGATTGATCCATGCTGGCGAGACGGCATCGACAGCATGATCGACGATGGTGGGCTCGATCAGCCGGCGCGCCTCGAACACCTCGCGGGCGTCCGCCGGCGTCGGGCGCGCGACGAAGGCACCGCGGTTCTTCTCGATGTTGACGATGCCCTCATGCGCGAGCTGCTGCAGCGCGGTGCGGACCAGCGTGCGGCTCGCGCCATAGATCTCGCCGATCTCGTCCTCGCCGAGCTTGGTGCCCGGCAGCAGCCGATGCTCGAGGATGGCCGCAGTCACGCCCTCCCTGATCCGGCTGACGCGATCGCTCGCGTCGGGCACATCGGATTTCGGGCGGGATTTGGCGGCCATCAGTTCGAAGGACTGGTTTGAGGGCTCGGTCTACGACATCAGGTCTCGAATGGTAGTCGACGAGCTGTATCCAATCACAGGCGAAACTTTATACAATCTTCGCCCATTTCGTGTGCACATCCCTGCCCGGCCCGTGCGCCGGACAACCGCGCCGGATTCGGTCTAACGACCTGACTCCGCTGCACAGTTTTAAAATTCGACCAAATTTGCACTGTTGGCACGGACCTTGCGGAGAGAGACGGAAGATCGCCCCTCTCGCGGACACGCCATGGCCACTCCCGCCGCTCTCGAACTGGTCGCCGTCACCAAGCGCTACGACACGACGCTGGCGGTCGACACCGTCAATCTGAAGATTCCCGCCGGCACCTATTGCTGCCTGCTCGGCCCCTCCGGCTGCGGCAAAACCTCGACCTTGCGCATGATCGCAGGCCACGAGGCGGTCAGCGAGGGCGACATCATCCTGGGCCCCCAGAACGTCACCGACCTCGAGCCTGCCAAGCGCGGCACGGCGATGATGTTCCAGTCCTACGCGCTGTTTCCGCACCTGAGCGTGCTCGACAATGTTGCGTTTGCCCTGAAAATGCGCGGCGTCGATCGTGCGACGCGGCATAAGCGGGCCGGCGAATTGCTGGAGCTGGTGGCGATGAGTCCCTATGCAGGCCGCCTGCCCGCCCAGCTCTCCGGCGGCCAGCAGCAGCGCGTTGCGCTCGCCCGCGCGCTGATTACCGAGCCGCAGATCCTCCTGCTCGACGAGCCGCTGTCGGCGCTCGATCCATTCCTGCGGGTGAGGATGCGCGGCGAGTTGAAGCGGCTGCAGCGCGAGCTCGGCATCAGCTTCATCCAGGTCACCCACGGCCAGGAAGAGGCGATGGCGCTCGCCGACCACATCGTGGTGATGAACCAGGGCAAGATCGAGCAGCAGGGCACGGCCCGCGACATCTTCCACCATCCCCGCACCGAATTCGTGGCCCGCTTCATCGGCGGTCACAACGTCCTCAGCGACGCCGGCAAACTCATCGCCGTGCGCGCCGATCAGCTTGGCATCAAGCCGGTCACTGACGGTGCGTTTGGCGCACCGGCGCTGCTGACCCAGACCGAGTATCAGGGCTCCTATGTCGCCGTCTCGCTCACGCTCGACGACGGTACCGCCCTGTTCTCCCACGTTCCCGAAGCCACCTTCGACGTCCATCCGTTTCGTCCAGGCGATCGCGTGCTGGTCACCTGGGATCCCGTCAAGGCGCAACGCCTGCAATAGCGCCGTCATCATAGAAAATGCGCAACACAGAGGAGTGACTGGAATGACCGAGACCACCAGAAAGACCGGCGTCAGCCGCCGCACGCTACTCAAGAGCACCGCAGGTCTCGCCGGCCTTGCCGCCGGCTCCGGCGCCATCACCGGCTTCCCCTACGTGATGTCGGCCGAGCCGAAGGTGCTGCGCTATCTCGGCACCGCCGTGAACGAGGGCGACGACATCTCCAAGCAGTGCCTGAAAGACACCGGCATCAAGATCGAATACATCACCGCGACCACCGACGACGTCACCAAGCGCGTGATGACCCAGCCGAATTCCTTCGACGTGCTGGACACCGAATACTTCTCGCTGAAGAAGCTGGTACCGTCGGGCAACATCCTTGCCCTCGACTCCAAGAAGATCAAGGAGTTCGACAACATCACGCCCGTCTTCACCAAGGGCGAGACCCCCGGCGGCAAGAAGATCGGCAGCCAGGGCACCGCGCCCTGGAAGGTGCTCTATCTCGAGGGCAAGGACTCCAAGACCTTCTCCAAGACGGCGACCGAATTCGTCACGCTGATCCCGACCGTGTACAACGCCGACACGCTCGGCATCCGTCCCGACATCATCAAGCGCCCGATCAGCTCCTGGGCTGAACTGCTCAACCCCGAGTTCAAGGGCAAGGCCTCGATCCTCAACATCCCCTCGATCGGCATCATGGATGCCGCGATGGTCGTGGAAGCCACCGGCAAGTACAAATATGCCGACAAGGGCAACATGACCAAGGAAGAGATCGATCTCACGATGAAGGTGATGACCGAGGCCAAGAAGGCCGGCCAGTTCCGCGCGTTCTGGAAGGACTTCAACGAGAGCGTCAACCTGATGGCCTCAGGTGAGACCGTCATCCAGTCGATGTGGTCGCCGGCGGTGACGAAGGTGCGCTCGATGGGCATCGCCTGCACCTTCCAGCCGCTCAAGGAAGGCTATCGCTCCTGGGCCTCGGGCTTCTGCGTCTCGAAGGGCGTCTCTGGTCCGAAGCTCGACTGGGCCTATGAGTTCGTGAACTGGTTCCTGTCCGGCTACGCCGGCGCATACCTCAACCGCCAGGGCTACTATTCGGCCGTGCTCTCGACCGCGAAGGCGAACATGGAGCCCTACGAATGGGCTTACTGGATGGAAGGCAAGCCGGCCGAAAAGGACATCAAGGCGCCCGACGGCTCGCTGCTCGAGAAGGCAGGCGCGGTGCGTGACGGCGGCTCCTACGAGGACCGCATGGGCGGCGTCGCGTGCTGGAATGCCGTGATGGACGAGAACGACTACATGGTCCGCAAGTGGAACGAGTTCATCGCCGCGTGATGGATACGTCGGAAGACATCCTGCAACAGCCATCCCCGGACCTCGTCCGGGGATCGGAGACGGCGCGCCCTGCGAAAGCGGCGCGCCTGTCGCCCTCCTTCATCTCCTGGCTTCAGGCCGGGCCGATGATGCTGGTGTTTCTCGCCTTCTTCCTGATCCCGCTCGTCTTCGTCGTCATCGTCTCGTTCTGGGATTACAACGAATATCAATTGCTGCCGACTTTTTCGGGCCGCGGCTACACCGACACGTTCGAAGGCTGCATCGCGCAGCTCCCCGATCTCTGCACGATCGGGCGAACTTATGTGAAGACCCTGAAGCTCTGCGTCATGGTCTGGGCGATCACGCTCTTCATCGGCTTCTGGGTCGCTTACTTCCTCGCCTTCCATGTCAAGTCAAAGACCTGGCAGATGGGCTTGTCGCTGCTTTGCACGATCCCGTTCTGGACCTCCAACGTGATCCGCATGATCGCCTGGATCCCGCTGCTCGGTCGCAACGGCCTGGTGAACTCGGGCCTGGTCAAGAGCGGGCTGATCAACCAGCCGCTCGAATGGCTGCTGTTCTCCGAATTCTCCGTGGTGCTGGCGCTGGTGCACCTTTTCACCTTCTTCATGGTGGTGCCGATCTTCAATTCGATGGTGCGCATCGACAAGTCGCTGATCGAGGCAGCCTATGACGCCGGCGCCACCGGCTTCCAGACGCTGGTCAACGTCATCATTCCCCTGGCCAAGCCCGGCATCGTGATCGGCTCGATCTTCGTGATCACCATCGTGATGGGCGACTTCATCACCATCGGCGTGATGGGCGGCCAGCAGATTGCCTCTGCCGGCAAGATCATCGAGACGCGGGTGAACGCGCTGCAATTCCCGGCCGCGGCCGCCAATGCCGTCATCCTGCTCGTCATCACCTTCCTGATCATCACCATGATGTCGCGCATCGTCGACATCAAGAAGGAGCTGTAGGCGATGAAGGAAGGACGCCCGCGCTCTTTCTACGTGCTCGCGATCTTCTTCGCGGCCTATGTGCTGTTTCTCTATGGCCCGATGATCGCGATCTACGTGCTGTCGTTCCAGGGACCGCAAGGCGGCCTCACCTTCCCGATGAACGGCGTATCGACCTACTGGCTGGCAAAGCTGTTCCAGGGCACCGGCATCGTCGATCTCGGCGCAGCCTTCCGCCGCTCGCTGCTGCTTGGCGTCATCGTGATGGCAGTCACCGTCGTGCTGTCGGTCGCTGCCGGCATGGCCTTCCGCCGGAAGTTCAAAGCGCAAAGCATCCTGTTCTACTCGGCGATTGCGAGCCTTATCGTTCCCTCGATCATCACCTCGCTCGGGATCTCGCTCGAATTCCGCATCATCGACGATTTGATCAAGGCACACTGGAACGAGAATTTCGAGACCTCGATGGGCCTGCTCACCTCCGGACTCGGCGCGCATCTGACCTGGACGCTGCCGTTCGGCCTCCTGATCATGTTTGCGATCTTCAACCGCTTTGATCCCCGGCTCGAGGAAGCCGCGCGCGATCTCGGTGCGACGCCGTGGCAGGCCTTCCGCCATGTCGTGCTGCCGATCATCCTGCCCTCGGTGATCGGCATCGGCCTGTTCGGCTTCACTCTGTCCTGGGACGAGCTCGCGCGCTCCAGCCAGGCGATCGGCGCGGTGAATACATTGCCGCTTGATCTCCAGGGCCTCACCACGACCGTGACGAACCCGGACATCTATGCGCTCGGCACCATCATCTCCGCGGTGTCCTTCGCGGTGATCACGCTTGCGCTCGGCACCATCCACATGCTCAACAAGCGGCAGGCGGCCAAGGGCTCGGACGCCGGCAAAGGGCTTGTCTAACTGCGATGCGACTGCACGTCGTCAATCCCAACACCACCGCGTCGATGACGGCGAAGATCGCCGCGGCGGCGCGCGCGATCGCGCAGCCCGGCACTGTGATTGACGCACGCCAGCCCGCGATGGGGCCGGTCTCGATCGAAGGATTTTACGACGAGGCCTTCGCCGTCCCCGGCATGCTCGGCTGCATCCGTGACGCCGACCGCGACGGCACGGAGGCGCACATCATCGCCTGCTTTGATGACACTGGCCTCGATGCCGCGCGTGCGGTGGCAAAAGCGCCTGTGATCGGTATCGGCGAAGCCGGCTTCCATGTGGCGAGCCTGATCGCGGCGCGCTTTGCGGTGGTAACGACGCTCGGTGTCTCCATCGTGCCGATCGAGCATAATTTGCGGAAGTACGGCCTCGCCGAGCGCTGCGTCCGCGTGCGCGCCGCCGAGGTCCCTGTGCTCGCGCTCGAGGAGCGCAACGCAGACGCCCTTGGCAAAATCTCCGCGGAAATCGCGGCCGCGATTCGCGACGACCGCGCCGAGGCCATCGTGCTCGGCTGCGCCGGTATGGCCGATCTTGCCGCCGAGCTCTCCGCCACCCACGGCCTGCCGGTGGTCGACGGCGTTGCGGCGGCGGTGACGCTGGCCGAGGGACTGGTGCGGCTTGGGCTGACGACGTCCCGACTCGGCCCCTACGCGGCGCCGCGTTCGAAGACCTATTCAGGCCAGTTTGCGACGTTTCAGCCGTAAGCCCTCCGGTCGACGATGAGTCCGCCCGCCTCCGCGGCACCTTCGCATCACGATAGGCTGTACCGTGATACTCTCCGCTCAACCCGAATTCGGCCCGACAGGGACTTCTTTTGGGCGTGCCGCCCTCGCCCGCCAGAGCCGTCGCCTTGGGTCAATTGCGCTTTTTCCACCGGCGGCCACCTTTTCGTCCCATTTGTTGCTGAACTGTAACGCTTTCGGGACGTTCCGGCCGCCTCGTTCTGCGTTCGCGTGCTGCCGCTCTTCGCCACTCACCAAGTTTCAATTTGGGTTTTGTCAGCGATGATCGATCTCGCAGAGGACACACGGTCCAATCCCCTCCTCCGTCTCGGTGCCCAGCCGATCGCGCTGACGGCTGCAGCGCTGCTGCTGCTGATCGCCGGCGTCACCTCGATCGCGATCTGGCGCGCCTATACCGGCGCAGCGCCCGAGACCGACCGGGTGGTCGCATCGCGGCAGCTTCAGGCGCGCACGGCGCAGGCCTCCGAGCAGCTCGTCGAGAAGACCAAGGGGCTGGAGGCGACCCAGCAGGAATCGATCGACCAGCTCCAGGTCGTGCAAGACCAGCTTTTGACCATGAGGCGGCTGCTCGCCTCGCAGCAGGCCGACACCAAGCGTCTGTCGGAGCAGGTCGCCAATTTGAACGAATCCATCGACGGTCTGCGACAATCCTTTGCCAGCGTCCGCTCCACCGAGGGCGACACGCCCTCGGTTACCCCGAGGAAACCCGCGCGCCACCGCCATGCCAGCGCCCACAAACGCTCACGCGGCTGATTGGATCCCGCGCCACCACCTTTTATTTTTGCCACTTGTGAAATGGATCACACTCGTCCGTATGATTCCGCGCGATGCTTGCCCATACCGGATGGCGTGAGCC
The DNA here is from genome assembly GCF_040546905.1 of Bradyrhizobium sp. S3.3.6. Classification (NCBI taxonomy): domain Bacteria; kingdom Pseudomonadati; phylum Pseudomonadota; class Alphaproteobacteria; order Hyphomicrobiales; family Nitrobacteraceae; genus Bradyrhizobium; species Bradyrhizobium sp. S3.3.6. Next base: position 397,876 of record NZ_JBEPOT010000004.1, read on the forward strand.
GATTTTAATATCCGGGGCTGGCAAGGTCGTTGACGGTATATTGCGTCAACGGCCTTGTTTTTTACTGCTGCTTTTTTACTGCTGCGGTATCTAGGTGCCTCGGCCGCGCACCCGCGCTAGTCGCAGCCCTATTCACAGACCTGAACGCGGCGGACGCGCCAGCCCGATTGCGTCATCACGCGCTGCCGCGCGAGGTAGCACTGCGCGCCATAACCGCCATCGTCATAGCCGGCGCCGGAATCGTAATAATAGGGGCCGCCATAGCCGTAGCCATAGGCGCCATAATAGCCGGCGCCCGCGATGCCGGCGCCGATCGCGACACCGGGCCAGAAGCCGCCGCCGTGCCAGCCGTGGCCCCAGCCGCCACCGCCGCCCCAATGGCCGCCGCCACCTCCTCGCGCCTGCGCCTGGGGCGTTGCGAGACCGACTGCCGCGATGGCCAGTGCGACCACGATCATCTTGCGTAGCATGAACTCAACCTCCGCGTGGAAACGCTCCACATTCCAAAGAGAGGCCAAGCTAATGTCACTCGATCATCGATGATAGGCGCGGCGGCTCACTTCCGCGCGAGCGTCAGCAGCCGCGGCAGATGCTCTTCATCTTCTTGTCGAGCTGCCGGTTCTCGGCGTTCACCGTAGCATCTGCACTCGCATTCGCACCCGAAGCCGCACCGGTGGTGACACCGGGCGCCCTGTTCGCGCCGGAGGATTGCGCCGTGCCCAGGCTGTTGGTACCAGGCGGCGGCGCCGGCGCATTGGCGACGCCGGACGTTGATCCGGTCGAGCCGCCCGTAGTTTGCGCGAACGAAATCGCCGGCGTCGCGGCGAGAGCGAAGATCACGATCATCGTCTTGATGTAAGCGCTTGCGGACGATCTGCCCATCCGAAATTCTCCTTGCCCTATTTGCCCTATCAACCGCTGCGGCAAAGACAGGTTCCGGAGCAAATCCCGTCACATCCGCTTGAAACAGGGAGGCAGCCACGATCATGCGCAAACTGATCGCGCTCGACGAGGACACGTTCGACAAGCTGAAGCAATTGGGGCGCGACAGGATGGCGACGTTTTATGCGGCGGCCACCATCTTCTCGGTGCGGTCCTCGACCATCGTCACGAACATGTGGGATTCCTCGCCGGCGCCTCCGATCTGGACCCGGCGGGCCGAGATCACGCGGCGTCCGCGCGTGGGATTGTCGATGGTGTCGATGATCGGTTCGAGCTGCTGCTTCTGCGCGAGAAGCTGCTGGTCGCGCCGCTCGATCAGCTCGGCCGCCTCGGCGGAGAACAATTCCCGCGCGGTCTTGCCGATGATCTCGCCGCGCGACATGCCGATCATCTTCTCGGCCGCCTTGTTGACGAAGACGTAGCGCTGGTTGCGTGCATCCTTGGCGATGATGCCCTCGGTCACGTTCTCGATGATGGTGGCGAGAAAGCGCTCCATGCGTTCGAGAATGCGCTCACGCTGGCGCTGTTCGGTGACGTCCTCCTGCACCGACACCCAGCCGCCGCCATCCATCGGGCGCTCGTAGATCTTGATGGTGCGGCCGTCGTTCAGGCTGATCTCATTGGCCGCAGGCTCGCGCTTGGCGATGCGCTCGCGAACGGCCGCGACGTATTTTGCGACGTCGCCGCTGAACAACCCGCTCTTGACCCGGTGCTGGAGGATTTCCTCCAGCGTCGATCCGGCCTGCATGGTCTCGGGCAGGTTGTAGATCCGCCGGTAATTGGCGTTCATGGCGACCACGGCCGCCTTGCCGTCGAGCATGATCAGGCCCTGCGGCATGCTGTTGATCGCTGCCGAGAGCTGCCATTTTTTGGCCTGGTACTTGTCGTTGAACCGGTCGCGCTCGGTCATCGCGGCATCGCGGGCCTGCGCGGTGCCGAGCTCGAGCTCCTCGAGTTCGAAGACACGCGCCACCGCGTCGCGGAAGTGCTGCACGGCGCGCGCAAGATGTCCGATCTCGTCATGACGGCGCAGATGCGGCACCTCGCTCTTGACATCTCCATCCGCAATCCGGTCGGTCGCCTGCGTGATCTCGGCCAGCGCCCCGACCACCGAGCTCCGCATCACGACGACGTTGAGGCCGGCGAGAATGAGCGCGACGAGACCGAGCATGAAACAGATAGGCACTGCAGCGCTAGCGGGGGCTTAAAATTCCAGGCGGTAATTTTACTGTTCGGGAACCGCGGTGATGCGCGCCCGGCAGAGGGCCGGCTTCAGCCGATCCGCTTCAGGCCGTTCTTGAAGCGCGGACCGTTGGCGACGTAGAACCGCGCAGCACTTCCCATCTTCTGCACCTGGGCATCGTCGAGCGTGCGGATCACGCGCGCGGGCGAGCCGATGATCAGCGAGCGTTCGGGAAACTCCTTGCCCTCGGTGATGACGGAGCCGGCGCCGACGATGCTGTTGCGGCCGATCCTCGCGCCGTTCATCACGATCGAGCCCATGCCGATCAGCGCGCCCTCTTCGATGGTGCAGCCGTGCAGGATGACGTTGTGGCCGACGGTGCAGTTCTTGCCGATCACCAGGGGAAAGCCGAGATCGGTGTGGCAGGTCGAGCCGTCCTGCACGTTGGCGCCCTCGCCGATCTCGATCCACTCGTTGTCGCCGCGCAGCACCGCGCCGAACCAGACGCTCGCGCCCGGCTTCAGGCGCACGCGGCCGATCACGGTCGCAGTCTCCGCGATGAAGTAATTGCCGTCAGAGGGAAGATCGGGCGCCTGCCCGTCGAGCTCGTAGATCGCCATGGAGGTCTCCTGTCGCGTCAACCCCAGCCATAGCCAAACGACGGCGCGGAGGCAAAGGGCTGCCGCGCCACGCAGCCCTGCAAGGCCTCAGCCCAGCACGCCGGTGGCGCGCAGCGTCATCAGGAAGAAGGTGCCGCTCATCATGCTCCAGAAGCCGGCGATGACGGTCGCCATCATCACGAACTCGAAGCGGCGGCTTTCCAACCGCATGCCGCGCAGCGTGTTGCGCATGATGATGAAGGGCGCCGCGAACACCAGGAACGGCACCGCCGCAAACGTCCTGGGAGCCACGCCCTCCTGCAACAGCCCGAAACCGGCCGGCCGTTGCGACATCGCCTGGTATCCGTTTGCGAGCGCGCCCGCGAGCGCGAAGCCGATGCCGATCGAGAAGAGAGTATTGAAAGCTTCAGGTGTCATCGGAACAGTCCGCCCATACGCAACGCGAGGAGCCTTCCTGTGACAAATCGTGCCGGTTAACGCTACATTATCCTTAAGCGAAGGTTAACGCCGCCGTCCGGCCCACGCAGAGCCCTCACCCGTTCCTGGTAGCCGGGAACCCTCTGCGATATCGCCGCCACGTGGCATATTCGCCGGTGATTCGTCGGCCACCGGCCGACCCCCGGGGCCCATTTGCGCGACGTCATGACGGTGTTTTCGGTAACCTCTCCCCGCTCATCCAGGACAAGCGCAAAGACCCGCGCCCGGGCGCATCTCGTCCCGTTTGCGCTCACCGGCGCATGCGCGGCGAGCGCAATCGCGCTGGTTGCCTATCTGCTGTGGCCGACCTGGAGCACGGGCGGTGCCGACGCGCCGGACAAGCTGCCGGTCAGCGTCGGCGGAACGCTGTTCAACCTGCCGATCCCGGCGATCCGGATGAAGATCCAGCGGCACTCCGGACCGCAGGAGCGCATCGATCTCGATTTCCTCTATCCCTCGCTGGAAGCGCCCAATGGACCGAGGCACGTGACCGCTGAAACGGTGGACACGACGATGCAGCCGATCGACCGCATTTTCCTCTCCATCGCAGCGCATCACGATGCGCTGTCGCCCGAGCAGCGAACCGCGACGATCTATCCGCGCTATTTCGACCAGGCTGCGGCGACACCGGACGACGGGCTGACGATGCGGATGTTCCGCAGCGACACGCCCTATGGGAGCGAGGATCTCTATTCCGCGACGAGCCCCGCGCTCACTGCGCGCTGCACGCGCGATGCGGCCACGCCCGGCATGTGCCTCGCCGAGCGCCGCGTCGGCGGCGCCGACCTCACCTTCCGCTTTCCGCGCAGCTGGCTGTCGCAATGGCGCGACGTCGCGGACGCGATGGAGAAGCTGACGGCGCAATTGGGCGGGCCGCGACGCTGAGCGCGGACCCACCGCAACAAAAAGGCGAAAACAACCCCATGCACAGTAGCCCAGCATCGGCCTGACTTCGTATTTTACGAAATCAGGCTTGACCCGTCGGGCAAAACAGGCGCATAATGCCATCATACATCCGTGGGTCTGCACGATGCGGCTTCCGGCGGTGGGAGTTAGCGCGGGTGACGGAGCGGACGGAGCACGACATGGTCGTGCAAGCCGAGCTCGTCGATGCGGAGGGCATCACGGTCGCCGGCGCGGCTGCGCATTCTGGCAAAGAAATAGAGCTATGAGGCCGCGGGAGTAGCATCCGTCATTGCGAGCGGAGCGAAGCAATCCAGACTGCGTCTGCGGAGATATCTCTGGATTGCTTCGCTTCGCTCGCAATGACGAAAACGCTTCGCTCGCAATGACGGAAAAGAGAGCGCGCGCCTATTCCTGCTCGACCAGATCGTCTTCCAGGATCGCCATCTGGAACTGGAACGAGCGATCGTCATCCTCGTCGTCGACGAAGAGCACGCCGATGAACTCCTCGCCGATATAGACCTCGGCGGAGTCGTCCTTCTTCGGCCGCGGCACGACGCGGATCTTGGGATTGCCGAATACGCGCTTCAGATACGCATCGAGCTTTCTGACTTCTTTGACGTCCACGGCAAGTCTCCGATCAAAATTGGTCGGCGGGTTTTAGGACGAGACGCGGCGAACCGCCAGCATGAATTGCCAAAGAATTTGGGGACGGAAAGGGCCGGAAAATCCGGCCCTTAACGCGCCTCTAAAGCCCCATCGCGTTGATCATCTGGTCCATGGTGCGCGACGGCTCGGCGCAGCCGGCCTCGCCGACGATCTTGGCGGGCACGCCCGCAACCGTGACGTTGTGCGGCACCGGCTTGACCACGACCGAGCCGGCCGCGATGCGCGCGCAATGGCCGATCTCGATGTTGCCGAGGATCTTTGCGCCGGCGCCGATCAGCACGCCGTGGCGGATCTTGGGATGACGGTCCTCGTTTTCCTTGCCGGTGCCGCCGAGCGTGACGCCGTGCAGGATCGAGACGTCGTCCTCGATGACAGCGGTCTCGCCGCAGACGAAGCCGGTGGCATGGTCGAGAAAGATGCCGCGGCCGATACGCGCGGCGGGATTGATGTCGGTCTGGAACACCGCCGATGCGCGGCTCTGGAGGTAATACGCGAAATCCTTGCGGCCCTTCAGCAAGAGCCAGTGCGCGAGGCGATGGGTCTGGATCGCGTGAAAGCCCTTGAAGTAGAGCAAGGGGTCGATGAAGCGCGAGGTCGCGGGATCGCGGTCGTAGACGGCGACGAGATCGGCGCGGAAGGCATTGCCGAGATCGGGATCGTCGCGCAGCGCCTCGTCATAGGTCTGGCGCACCAGATCGCCCGACAGCGCGGCATGATCGAGCCGGTCGGCGAGACGGTGGATCACCGAGTCTTCCAGGCGGCTGTGATGCAGCACCGTCGAATAGATGAAGGTCGCAAGCTCGGGCTCGCGATGGACAATGTCCTCCGCCTCGCCCCGGATCCGCTCCCAGATCGGATCGAGCGACGCAAGCTTTGCTCCCGGATTGACCTGATGCACTGCCATGGGATCTGCTCTTTCGAATTGGCTCGTTTGGCTGGTTCTATAACACAGTCTAGGCGACAAAGTCCTGACGGGCTTGCCTGAGAGTGAACAGTGCCTTGCCTCGTGAAAGCCCGCCAACGCATTGAAGCACAACGGTTTCTCAGAACGCCCCCAGGCGGCAAGGTCGGCTCAAAATGGTCAGAGTCTCGCCAAATTCAAGCCGGGCGACGTCAAACTATTGGTGAATTTCGCCCCAACCGTGATTGCGGGCATGGTCCGGACAGGGACGGAGCGGATTTGAGCATCACAACCGATCAATTGCGCGCGCGCGCCGCGGGTACGTTTTGGCTGCGGCTGGCGGCGGTGGCTCTGCCCCTCCTCATGATCGCGCCGGCGTTCTGGAACGGCTATCCGCTATTGCAATGGGATACCGGCGGCTATCTGGCGCGCTGGTACGAAGGTTATCTCGTCCCCAGCCGCTCCACCGTGTTCGGCCTCTATCTGCATTACGGCGAGAATTTCGGCTTCTGGATCAACCTCGCGGTCCAGTCGCTGGCGACGCTATGGCTGTTGCAGCTGACGCTGCGCGTGCTGGGGCTGATGCAGACATTCCGCTTCGTCGCGATCAGCCTGCTGCTGATGCTGTCGACCGCGCTGCCCTGGCTCGCCAGCATGCTGCTCACCGACATCTTTGCGGGTCTTTCGATCCTGTCGCTGTTCCTGCTGATCACTGGTGCAAGCCGGACTTCGGTGCTCGAAAAAGTCTCGCTGTTCGGCTTCACCGCCTTTGCCGCCGCGACCCACAGCGCCACGCTCGGCGTGCTGCTCGGGCTCTGCGTCGCCGGCTGGATGGCGCGGCCGTTCCTCGGGCGTCGCCTCCCGATTGCCGGACTGGCGCAGGCGAGCCTGACAATCGTCGTGGGCGGCCTGATGCTGATCTCGGCGAACCACGCGCTGTCAGGCAAATGGGCCTGGACGCCCGGCGGCTATGGCGTCGCCTTCGGCCGCATGATGCAGGACGGCATCGTCGCGCGCTATCTTGGCGATCACTGCCCGCATGAGAGCTTCAAGCTCTGTCCCTATCGTAACGAGCTGCCGGCGACCGCCGACGAGTTCCTGTGGGGCACCAGCATGTTCAACACGCTGGGCCGCTTCGAGGGGCTCAACGACGAGATGGGCAACATCGTCGTGCACTCACTCGCCGACTATCCTGCGTGGCAGGCCGGTGCAGCGCTGCGGGCGATGGGCCAGCAATTGCTGCATGTCGCAACCGGCGAAGGCGCCAGTGTCTGGATCCCGCACACCTACGGCATCATCGAACGCTACATCCCTGCGCAAGTGGCGCCGATGCGCGCGGCGCGCCAGCAAAACCGGGGCGTCAATTTCGACTACGTCAACTGGCTGCACGTCCCCGTCGCGCTGGTCTCGATGCTGGCGCTGGTCGGGCTCCTCGGACACGCACTCGCAAATCGCCGGCTGGACGATCTGACGCTGCTGGCGGCGACCGTGACGCTGGCCTTGCTCGGCAATGCCTTCATCTGCGGCGTGATCTCGGGCCCGCACGACCGCTATGGCGCGCGCATGGTGTGGGTCGCGACCTTCGTGGTGCTGATGGCGCTATTCGGCTCGTCTGGCGACGACGAGCCGGCGGAAGAGACCTCAGCCGCGCCGTGCCAGGAAATCCAGCACGCCGGTCTTGTAGACCTTGTCGCCGACCGCGCGCATGTGGTCGCGGCCCGGAATATCGAGCACTTCCGAACCGGGGATGATCGCCCCTAACGCGCTGGCCGAACCCGCGACGTCATCGGTCGAACCGACCGCGATCAGCACGGGCACGTCGATGCGCGCGGCCTCGTCCCTGGTCATGAGATCGCGCGTGCCACGCAGGCAGGCGGCGAGCGCACGGCGATCGGAACGGGTTTGGTCTGCAAACGCACGAAACGTGCGGCCGACGGGATCGGTGACGTCGTCGAGCGAAGGAGCTTCCAGCGCTTTCGCCACGTTCTCGCCGGGCCCGGTGCCCTCGATCAGGCCGCCGATGCCGATGCCGCCGAGGATCGCCGAGCGCAGCCGCTGCGGCTCGTTCAGCCCGAGCCAGGCCGTCATCCGCCCGCCCATCGAATAGCCCATGATGTCGGCCTGCGGGATGGCGAGATGGTCCATCAGCGCGAGCACGTCGCCGGCCATGGTCGGAATCGAATATTGCGCGGGCTCGTAGAGCTTTGCGCTGTCGCCATGGCCGCGATTGTCCAGCGCAATGGCACGGCGGCCGTTCTTGCGCAGCTCCGAGACCCAGGTCGGGTAGACCCAGTTCACGTTCTTGCTCGAGGCAAAGCCGTGCAGCAGGATGATCGGATCGCCCTCGCCTTCGTCGAGGTAGGCAATTTCAACGGCGCCGTTGTGAAAGCTCGGCATCAGCAGTTCCGCAGTGTTTGTGGGGGAAGATTGATCTTAGAGCATGATCCGGAAAAGTGTGTAGCGGTTTTCCGGCAAGATCATGCTCAAACAATAACCTAAAGCGCGACGAAGATCGCGCTTTAGGCCGTGACGGCCGTGTTTGCCAGAGCGGCGTCGGCGGCCAGCCGCGCCCGGCGGAGCCGGCGGCGTCGCCGGCGATCGCACCAGGCTTGCGTCAGGCGCTCGGTGGTCGCCTTGATCGAGGACAACAGGCCGAACAGCGTCAACGCCGCGCCGAGCAGCCACAGCGTGAGATCGAATGCGCCGCCGACAAGCAACAGCGCGCCGCGGCCAAGCAGCTTCATGATCGCGCGTGTCTTGCCGCCTTGCGCTTCCGCAAGCCGCGCCGCCCGCGCGACGTCCTTCGGGCCCTCGGCAATACGCAGCGTGTCCATGGCGCCGCGCGTGCCGGTCTTCTCGGCTACGCGGGTGACGTCCTTGCCGAGCCGGACCAGCGCGCCAGCCTTCTCGACGCGGAACGCGGCCTTGATCGCGCTCACCGTCTCACCCGGCCGCAGCACCGAGCCGGAGGCGACCGCATTCTGGAGCATCGGCGTGTCGACCACTTCGCGCGCCGACCGGCCGGCCCATGCGGCGAGACCTTCGCCGAGCCGTCCGACCTTGCGGGCATCCTTCACCAGCGTCAGCCCGGCGCGCACCGGCGCGGCACCGCCGGCCGACACATAGGTCACGGCCGTCACCGCGAGGCCCGCGGTGGCCAGGCCGAGCACGAGGCGGTCGGTGTCCTCGCCCATGGCGAGATGCTTGCCTTCGCGGACGACGTCCCTGATATCGCCGATCACGAAGAGATCGCCGGCAACGGTCCCGGACAGGCTCGCGACATCATCGGCATTGCCGGTGACGAGCCCGGTGGCAAAGCGCCTGGCAAAATGCGATGTGGAATTTTCAGTTTTGACGGCATCGCTGACCCGGCTCAGGAGATCGTCGGGCAGCGCGATGTTGCGGTCATGCGCGAGCGTGACAAAACTGTCGGCGAGATCGCCATCCCCGGCCGCGAGCGCGGCCTCGATATTGTCCTGAACCAGGCGGTCGTTGTGCGCGAGAGCCGCATCGAGCTTGAGTTCCGACAGGGCCGCGGGATCGTCCCGGGCGGCGAGAATCGCGCCGGCCTCGCGGGCATGCGGTGCTACCTGCACGAGCACAAGGCTGCATGCGGCGATCCCGGTCAATGCTGAGCTGATTCGCAGCCACTTCATGCTGAAAGCCTGGACGGTCCTAAGATCAGTTGCGCCTGATGGTTCGTCTTTTGCCGCAATTATACGCGTCCGCAGACATAGTATGCCAAAATTGCGACACAACGTCCCCGACGAAAGAAGGGCTTCTCTCAGGCCGCAAGATTGTGTCGAATTTGCATGAGCAAATGAGCATGGGGCAATTGCGGAGCTTTCGGTTCCGCTGGACTAGCAATCACCTGCACCCATCAGTATGGTCCGCGGCGCCTTAATGATGCCGCGTCAGTTCGTGATTGTGTCTGCCACCATTGCCACTCCAGGATGAGTTACGATGTCCGACCATGTCGTCCCGCACTTCCATAACGATGCCGGTGTCCCCGTCATCGAGATCGGCTCGCAAGAGTTCATGTGCGTCGGCGCCAACCCTCCGTTCGATCATCCGCACGTCTTCCTCGATCTCGGCAATGACAACGAGATCATCTGCCCGTACTGCTCGACGCTGTACCGCTTCGCGGCCGACCTGAAGGCGGGCGAAGCCCGTCCGCCGGAATGCGTGCTGAAGGACAAGGTGGCCTGACCGTTCACCTCGGTCAGGGGTGGCCCTCCCGCGAACGATCGTCATCGCCGGTGCCGGAATCGGAGGACTGACGGCTGCGCTTGCGCTGGCCGCCCGCGGCTTTCGCATCGTCGTGCTGGAAAAGGCCGAGCGGCTCGAGGACGTCGGCGCCGGCCTGCAACTCTCCCCCAATGCCAGCCGCGTGCTGGTCGAGCTCGGTCTGACGGAACGGCTGAAGCTGCGCGCGGTCGTCCCGGACGCGGTCTCGATCATGAGCGCGCGGGCCGGCGGCGAACTTTTGCGAATGCCGCTCGGCGAGGCCGCGGCCCATCGCGCCGGCGCCCCCTATTGGGTGGTCCATCGCGCCGACCTGCAATCCGCGCTCGCCGGCGCGATCGCGGACCATCCCGATATCGACTTGAAGTTGGGCGCGACGTTCGAGGATGTCGCTCCCCATGCCAGGGGACTGACGGTCGTCCATCGCAGCGGAACCATCCGCCGTAGCGATCTCGCCAGCGCCCTGATCGGTGCCGACGGCATCTGGTCGACAGTCCGCCAGCATTTGTTTCCCGAGGTGCAGCCGCGCTTCTCCGGGTTGATCGCCTGGCGCGGCACGCTCGATGCCACGCAGCTGCCCAAGGAGTACACCGCGCGGCGGGTCCAGCTCTGGATGGGCTCAAACGCCCATCTCGTCGCCTACCCGATCGCCGGCGGCCGCCAGCTCAACGTGGTCGCGGTGCTGCCGGGCACCTGGAACAGGCCGGGCTGGAGCACGCCCGGCGATCCTCTCGAGGTGATGGACGCGTTCGCAGCGCCGCGCTGGCCGCCGACGGCGCGGATGATGCTCGCCGCCGTCGACAGCTGGCGCAAATGGGCGCTGTTCGCCGTTCCGGACGGATGCCCCTGGAGCGCGGGTCAGGTCGCGCTGCTCGGCGACGCCGTGCACGCGATGCTGCCGTTCGCAGCCCAGGGTGCCGGCATGGCGATCGAGGATGCAGCCGTGCTCGCCCGGCACCTGAGCATCGAGGCTGCCGAGGATGCAGCCGGCGTCGCGGCTGCGCTGAAGCAATATGGCCTGATACGTCAGGCCCGTGTCAGGAAGGTGCAGCGCACCGCGCGGCAGCAAGGCCGGATCTATCATCTCGGCGGCCCGTTCGCGCTCGCGCGCGATCTCGCGATCCGCGCACTCGGGCCGGACCGTATGCTGGCGCGGCAGGACTGGATCTACGGCTGGCGGCCCTGACGCAGGAGCCGCATCGCCCTAGCGTTTCGGAGCGGGCTTGATGTCCGGCCGCTGCGGCACAGCGGCCGCCGGCGCCGCATTGGGCGGCGTTTCCCGGCACCGGTTGCTGCGCCAGGCGTCGTCGGCCAACTGCGCCGAGCCACGGACCGCGACGTAATCGTTGCGATAGGCAAGCTCAGACACGACCGCTCCGCCGGCCCCTGTCTCCGCCTTGTCCATCAGCTTCTGCAATTCGGCGGTGCGGGCGGCGAGCGCCTTGCGCTCCCCTTCGAGCTGCTTGCAGTCGTACAATTCGTATTTGGCGGGATCGGCAAAGCCCGGAGCGATCGTCTCGCTCACGCCGGCGCAGCCGGACAGCGCGAAGCCGGCCGCGACCAGCGCGGCAACCGCGCAGCAGGCGCGCAGGGAAGAGGAAAGCGAAGCAGCCATGGCCGGAAAAATAGTCCCCGTGAATTGAGAATGCCTAAAGCAGGGCCAAATGTCCGGATTGAGGCTTTGCCTTGTGCCGCCGGCTCGCTTAAGGAAGAACCGCCCGCCCAGCACGGCAAGCGCCAATTCCAGACGGCTGGACGGGACTTAAGTGTTTGATCTCTTTGGATCAAGCGGGCATGGCGGAATTGGTAGACGCAAGGGACTTAAAATCCCTCGGTGCGCAAGCGCTGTGCCGGTTCGACCCCGGCTGCCCGCACCATTTGAGCTGACGACGCCGACTGCGCCCACAGCAGGATCCAGAAGCAGACGATCGCGACCGTGAGCAGGTCGAATCCGTCCACGAACGCAATGCCGGAGACCGCCACCACGAACGGAATGGCGATCGCGATCGTCAGCACGATCGCCACCATCACCGCAGGCAGGTCGACGATGAGAACGGCGGCATAAAGCGCCGCCTCGAAAAAGGCATAGACCTTCAGTCTCGGCGCGCAGAGATAGAGCGCGTACATCGCGAGCACGGTGATGCGCAGCGCGGTGTCGGGATGAGCCATCAACCAGTCGTCGAGGGCCTGAAGCGGCGAGGTCTTCGCCGGCAAGGTCTTGGCGCCCCTGCCCCGTGCCCTGACCATGCGCCACACGAAAATGCCGAGCGGCGCGAGCACGAGCGCGACCGCGATGAGCCCATAGAGCACGGCAACGACCGGCTTGCTGCCGGCGAGCGACACGCGGTCGGCAAGTGTCTGGGCGAAGAAGAGCAGAGACGGATTATCCTCGCTTCCCGGCGAATGCTGTCCGGGAATCTGGCCGAAGATCGCGCTCAACCAGCTTGAAAACAGCTCGGGATAGAACACCATTGAAACCAGAATCGGCAGCGCGAACATGCCCGCCGCTACCGCGATCAGGACAAGCCTGCGACGTCTCGGCTGCGGCAGGAAATAGAGTGCGGCGAGGACCGGGACAAACACCAGCTTGAACGAGGTGACGAGGCCGAGCAGGGCCGCGCCGGCGAGCTGCGGCACGAAGCCCGCATCCTCGCGCCCTTCGGACTGCGCCGGACGCAGCAGCAGCGCAAGCGATGCAGCCGTCAGCAGGCCGCTTAGCATCGCGAAATTGCCGCTCGCCAAGACCCATTCGAACCCGAGAAAACCCCCAAGCGCGAACACGCCACGCAGCACGACGTCGCGCAGGCCCTCGCGGCCCCTGCCGAGACCGGGCAGCAGCAGCACGCAGATCAGCCCAAGCACGAGATAGATGGCCTTGTAATGCGCGACGAGAAAGCCGCCGGCACAGAGCGGCCGAAAGGCATCGAGGGTGACCGGAAGATAGGGATAGGAAAGATCAGTGCCCTTCAGGTTCCTGACGAAATAGGGATCGCGTCCCCCGCGATGGGCATCCACCGCCGCACAGTTGACCCGCACGTCCGCGCCGAAGGTGTTGTTGACGCTGAGATCGACGGCGACCGCCGTGGGGAGCAATACGGCCAAGATCAGCAGGAAGCGGCTCAGCCGGCTCCTCCGCGGCGCCCCCGCGGCAAGCGACCGCTCCGCTCCTGCGTCTGCGGACGAGGCGACGCTCGTCATGGACGCACGGCCTTCTGCTCGAGGCGTTCCGGCTCGGCTCGAAAATCGAGCAACAGGATCCAGAAGCACATCAGTGCGACCGCGAGCTGGACAAAACCACCTTCGATCGTAACCCCCGTGATCGAGACCAGCGTCGGAACGGCAACGCCGATGGTCAGGACCGCTGCAAGGGCTGCGGCCGGAAGATCGACGATCAGGACGGCGGCGTAAACCGCGAGCTCGAAGAACGCATATTCCTTCAGGCGCGGCGAGCAGAGATAGAGGCCGTACATCGCAAGCACCGTGATCCGCATCGCGGCCTGGGGATGATCGATCAGCCAGCGGTCGAGGCGCGCCGGCAACGATCCCTCATTGTTGCGGATCGCGCGCAGCAGCGACCAGCCGAGCGGCGCGAGCACGAGCGCACTCGCCGCCAGCGCGTAAATGGCGAACACGAGCGGCTTGCTGTCGGCAAGTCCAACGCGGTCCACGATGGTCTGTGCCCACAGCAGCAGCGACGGATTGGTTTCCTCGATCTGGACAGAATGCTGACCGGGGATCCCGCCCGTGATCGCGAGCAACCAGCTCGAGAACAAGCCTGGATAGAAGACGACCGAAACCAGGATCGGCAGCGCGAAGCCGAGGCCCGCCACCGTCATCAGGACAAGTTTCCGCCGCCGCGGCAGCGGCAGGAAATAGAGCGCGGCCAGTACCGGGCAGAAGACCAGCTTGAACGACATCACGATTCCGAGCAGTGCCGCCCCTGCCATGCGAGGGACATCATGCCGATCATCGGGCTTCGCGGGGCGAAGCAGAAGGGCAAGTGCTGCGGCGGTCAGTCCGCCGCCGAGGATCGCGAAATTGCCCGAGGCCAGCACCCATTCGAAACCAACGAACGCGCCGAGCACGTAAAGTCCCCTCAGCGCCACGTCGCGCAAGCTGCGTGTCCGGCCGATCCCGGGCAGCAACAGGCTACAGAGCACGGCGATGGCGAGAAAGACGCCGCGGCGATGGTCGACAAGAAAGCCGCCTGCGCACAACGGACGAAAGGCGTCCAGCGTCGCCGGCAGATAGGGATAAGAGAACCGGGTGCCCTTCAGATTTTTCACGTAGTACGGATCGAGCCCGTCGACATGGGCCTCGACCGCGGCGCAGTTGACGCGGACGTCCCAGCCGTAATTCATATCGGGCGCGGCATAGTTGGCGAGATTGCCGAGCACCAGCACCGCCACCAGTGCGATCAGGCAGGCAAGCCGGGCGTTGCGCTGGCCGGCCATCTCGGCCGACGGTCCCGACCATCGTGCTGTTCCGGTGACGTCCGACACCCCTGATACCCTGCCTGCTCGCTATATCCCCTCAACGCCGCCTGATCGGCGTCCGGTCAGGCCACATTGGACAGGATGCGTTGCGGATTCATCTCCCCGACTGGTTGTCCCCGGTGTTATGGTGAATCCCTGGTTTCAAACTTGTGCCTGGCGCGACGCGCGGGCGGCCAGCCCGCGCGTGACGGCGGCGACGATCTCGATCTGCCTGAGCCGGCGACCCCTTCACCATTTGTTGTCCCTCCCGGTCCCGCCTGACAGCCATCCCAAAACATGGGTTGTGCGATGCAGCATGGGCCTTAGATGTGCGCTCTGGAATCAAAGGTGAGCTGCTTGTCCGACGTCAATGCCGACGACTGGGTGTCCTCCGGGCACCGTCCGATGGGTTTTCCCGAATTCGTTGTCGTGATCGCGTCCATCATGGCGCTAAATCCGCTCGCGATGGACATGATGCTGCCGGCGCTGCCCAATATCGGGGCGGCTTTCGGCATTCCCAACGCCAACCATCTTCAGCTCGTGCTGTCGACCTTCCTGATCGGCTTCGGCGCGGGACAGTTCGTCATGGGTCCGTTGTCCGACCGGTTCGGGCGCCGGCCGGTGCTGCTCGGCGGCATGGCGGTCTATGCGGTGGCGAGCGTGCTGGCGGTCGCAGCGCCCTCGTTCGAGACGCTGCTGCTCGCCCGTGCGCTGCAGGGCCTCGGCACCTCCGCGACGCGCGTGATCGCGACCTCGATCGTGCGCGACTGCTATGCCGGCCGCCGCATGGCGAGCGTGATGTCGCTTGCCATGATGATTTTCATCGCCGTGCCCGTGATCGCGCCCTCGTTCGGACAGGCCGTGCTGCTGGTCACGCAATGGCGCGGCATTTTCGTCGTGCTGATGCTCTACGGCGTGCTCGCGCTCGCATGGAGCGTGCTGCGACTGCCCGAAACCCTCCCCGAGTCCGAACGCAGATCGCTGGCGCCGGCCGACGTGCTCTCGGCCTTCCGCCAGACCGTCACCAACCGCCAGACCATCGGCTATGCGACGGCCGCCGGCGCCGTCATGGGCGCGCTGTTCGCCTTCGTATTCTCCGCGCAGCAGGTGTTCACCGGCATCTATCACCTCGGCCATTACTTCCCGCTCGCCTTTGCGGCAATCGCGGCCGGCACCGCCATTGCCGGTTTCCTCAACGCCAGATTTGTCGGCACGCTCGGCATGCGCGTGATCTCACACGGCGCGCTGACGCTCTACACCGCGGTGGCCGGCGTGATGCTGCTGACCGAGATCCTCGGTGTGCTGCCGCTTCCGCTGTTCATGGCGTTGTCGGCGCTGATGATGTTCTCGTTCGGCATGATGGTCGCCAATTTCACCGCGCTCGCGATGGAGCCGCAGGGCCACATCGCCGGCACCGCCTCCTCGCTCTACGGCTCGATCACGACGCTGATCGGCATCGCGGTCGGAACCGCGATCG
The DNA here is from genome assembly GCF_040546905.1 of Bradyrhizobium sp. S3.3.6. NCBI lineage: Bacteria > Pseudomonadati > Pseudomonadota > Alphaproteobacteria > Hyphomicrobiales > Nitrobacteraceae > Bradyrhizobium > Bradyrhizobium sp. S3.3.6. The sequence goes on from NZ_JBEPOT010000004.1 coordinate 413,768, forward strand.
GCCAGAGCTTTGACGGCACGCTGCTGCCGTTCTCGATCGGATTCTTCCTGTCGACGCTTGCAGCGCTCGCGATCGTTCTGGTGGTGGAGAAGGGACGGCTGTTCAAGCCGCATCATCGCCCCATCGTGTGAGGAACTTCGCAGGCGCCTCGATGTTGTCCTGCAGCATTTTCGAGAGATCGCCTCATGGAACCGAAACGCAACGAAACTGATCACGCGTCGGAACAGACTGAGGCGCAGCGAAAGGCTGCTGACGCAAAGCAGCCCGCCTCCACACCGCCGCCCTTCGCAAGCGAAGGCCTTGAACGGGTGCGCGACAGCCATTGCTGAGAGACGCGCCTATTCCGGATTGCGCCTGCTGGCGCTGAAATCCTGCGCTGCGCTTTCGGGCGATGCGCCGCTGCTCGCGCGTGGCGGCACCATCAGCACGACCACGTTCCGGCTCAGGCCCGGCTGGCCCCACAGCGAGGCCCGCACGGTGAATTCCCGCCTGACAAAGTTTTCGGCGCGCGCGGACACCCATTCCATCCAGCGGCCGCAATCATCCTGATCACGGAAACAGAGCGCTGCCCAACCCCGGTCGAGCGTCGTCTGGCGCGGCAGGCCCCAATCGTACTGGTGCTCGAACGGCCGCGAATAATGCGGATGATCCGGACTGTAGAAGGCCGTGGCGAAAGCGAGCGAATCGTCACCACTGACGGCTCCGAGCGGCTCGCCGGTCAGGTCGCGCCATTGCCGGGTGAGCTCGCTGGCTGCCTGCGCGTAAAGATTCCGTCCCTCTTCATAACCGTGGCTATTGCGATAAACGGCATGGATCGGCGCGGCGACCAGCACGGCGACAAGCGCAACGCCGGCGACAATGACCGTGACATTGACGGTGTAGAACCGTTCGACGGGATAACGCGCGCCGCAGACGATCAGCACGACGAACAGGAACAATCCCTGCAAGCCCCATAGCGACGGCAGATCCGTGCCCATCGCGAGCGACGTCAGGACCGGCAGAGCAATCGTGCCGATGGCAACGTAGAAGAGAAGCCGGAGGCCCAGGCTCATCGCGGCGAAGTCGGCCGGAAACCGCTTGAGCCGCGTACCCGCGACGAGCACCCAGATCACGGCGGCGACGCTGATGGCTGCCAGCAGTCCCAGCAGAAAATTCCTGACGTCACCGAGCGAGCTGACGGCATTGCCGTTGGCGTGGTTCAGCGCGTAGGTGAAGGTCGATGCGCCCGTGGTCGCAAGCCAGTAGATGTGCGGTGACAGCACTGCGAGCCCGGAGACGACCGAAATCCAGGGCGACGCCGAGCTGAAATAGACGCGCCGCGCCGGATGCGCCAGCGCGGCGAATGCAAAGCTCGTGACCAGGAAGATCGAGTAATATTTTCCGGCCATGGCGAGCGCCGTGGTGCATCCAAGCGCGACCGCCCAGACAGCGGACCTGGTCTCGAACGCGCGTAGAAAACACCATATGGCAAGCGGCCAGATCGCGAGCAGCACGGCATTGGCGTTGAAGCGCTGGGCGTGGAATTGATAGGCCGGCGTCAGCATGAGGAGCAGGAGCACCAGGATGCGCTTGTGGCCGGTCACGAATTGCCGCGCGACGCAATCGACGAAGACCAGCGCGAGGCCCGCATTCACCATCGCCATCAGTTGCAGCGACCAGTCGCTGAGCGGGAAGACGGCGGTCCATGCAGCCGCGATCCAGCCCATCAGCGGCGGATGCTTGTGATAGCCGAAGGCGAAATTGCGTCCCAGCGTCCAGGCCTCGAGCGTGTCGGGATGCAGCCCGCCGCCGGCATAGGCGATGGCGAGATACAGCGCCCAGATCGCAACGAAGCACGCGATGAGAAGCGGCACGGCCCAGCCTGCCTCAACGCCATCCAGCCAGCGCAGCAATGGCCGGCGCCAGCGCGACGGCGCGCGATCCGACCGTTCGGCCATCGCCTGCAATGCAAAATCGAGCAAGGGAATCAAACCAACGGATTCAAATCGATGGAAGGGAAAGTGATGTCCGAGGACCAACCATCTATTTCAGTTCGGAAACAAATAGCAATGATTGGAGTCTGGAAGACTTAAAGTTCGGCGGATTTCGCCGACGCAGGACCGCCAAACGACAACGGCGCCGCTGATGATGGCGGCGCCGCGTGATGATTGGACGAAAGGTGCAGGGAAACATCTTTCCCTGTTCCGACTTGCCTTACTCGGACTTGTCGATGTTCCAGAACACCGGCGTCGCCGGGCCGTCGAGCACGCCGGAGAGCGACTTCCGCCACGCGCTTGGCGCCTGATACTGACCGAGCGGGACATAGAGCACCTGATCATAGGTCTCTTTCTGGATCTCGGTTGCCACTTTCTTCTGATCATCGAGCGAGGCCGCGCGAACGAAGGCGTCCTTGAGCTGCTCGACCCTGGCGTCCTCCGCCCAGCCGAACCAGCCGCCCTTCTTGCCCTGCCCGCCGACAGCGACGTTGGAGATCGGATTGACCACGTCGGCGCTGACCCAGTTTGTGATGAACATGTTCCAGCCGCCCTCCTTCGGGGGCTTCTGGCTGGCGCGCCGGCTCACCACCGTCTGCCAGTCGGTCGCCTGCAGATCGACCTTGAAGCCGGCTTCGCGCAGTTGCTGGGCCACGACGATCGGTTGAGCCTTCAGCGTCAGCACGTCGCCCGGCGCCATGAGCACAATTGGTGTCCCGTCGTAGCCGGACTCGGCGAGCGCCTTCCTGGCCGCAGCAATGTCGCCGCCCTTAGCGAGGGTCTCACCGCCGATATCCGTCGCGAACGGCGTGTCGCAGATGAAGACCGCGGCGCAAGTCTTGTAGTATTTGGGATTGCCGATCAGCGCATCGAGCACGTCCTTCTGGTTGACCGCCAGCAGTGCTGCGCGGCGAACCTTGACGTTATCGAATGGCGGATGGAGGAAGTTCATCCGCGCGCCGGTCTGGAAGCCGAACTTGTTCAGGATCTCGAGTTTGAGCTCCTTGTCGGCTTCGATGCTGGGCAACATTTCGAAGGCAGGATTTTCCATGAAATCGATGTCGCCCGACTGCAGCGCGTTCAATGCGGTCTGCGCATCCGGCATCGTGATCCATTCGACGCGATCGACCTTCGCCACCTTGCCGCCGGTGGTCCAGCTCGCCGGCTCCTTGCGCGGCAGGTAGTCCGTGTTCTTGACGTAGACCGACTTCACCCCGGGCTGGAATTCGGCCTGCACGAACTTGAAGGGCCCGGAGCCGATCTGCTCGGTAATCTGCTTCTCCGGCGGCGTCTCGGCGAGACGCTTCGGCATCATGAAAGCGACCCGCGAGGACGGCTTGCCGATCGATTCCAGCACGAGCGCGTACGGCTCCTTCAGCTTCAGTGTGATGGTCTTGGAATCGGTCGCCTCGATGCTCGCGGTGAACAGCATCATCTGCTGTCCCATGCCATCGACGGCGGCCCAGCGCTTCAGGGAGGCGACGCAATCTTCCGCGGTGACCGGCGCGCCGTCATGCCACTTCAGGCCGTCGCGCAGCGTGAAGGTGTAGGTGAGCTTGTCGTCGGAGATCTTCCAGTCCGCCATCTGCGGCTGGATCTTGAAGTTCGCATCCGTCGCGATCAGCGTGTCGTAGACCATGTAACCATGATCACGCGCGATGTAGGCGCTGGTGAAGATCGGATCGAGGATGCGCAGATCCGAATGCATCACGGCGGTAATGGTCTTACCTGCGGCAAGAACTGGCGAGGCCAGTGCCGAGAGCGCCACGACTGAAATCGCAAGTCTGGAGACGAACGCCCGACGCCCCCGGCGCATGAGTTGGAACATTGAAGTTCTCCTGACGAGTTCTGCCGACAAGTTCTCCCGGCGAGCGGCGCCACTGATGACAGCGGCGCCGCGTGATGATTGGGACAGAAGGCGCGCTAACACGCGCCTTCGCCTTCGGGCTTGGCCTTACTCGGACTTGTCGATGTTCCAGAACACCGGGGTCGCCGGGCCGTCGAGCACGCCGGAGAGCGACTTCCGCCATGCGCTCGGCGCCAGATACTGGCCGAGCGGCACGTAGATCACCTGGTCATAGGCTTCCTTCTGGATCTCGGTCGCGATCTTCTTCTGATCGTCGAGCGAGGCAGCGCGGACGAAGTCGTCCTTGAGCTTCTCGATCTTGGCGTCTTCCGCCCAGCCGAACCAGCCGCCCTTCTTGCCCTGACCGCCGATCGAGAGATTGGAGATCGGGTTGGACACGTCGGCGCTGACCCAGTTGGTGAAGAACATGTTCCAGCCGCCCTCCTTCGGGGGCTTCTGGCTGGCGCGACGGCTCACCACCGTCTGCCAGTCGGTCGCTTGCGCGTCGACCTTGAAGCCGGCTTCGCGGAGCAGCTGAACCGCGACGGTCGGCTGCGCCTTCAGCGTCACGACATCGCCGGGCACCATGACCACGACGGGCGTGCCGTCATAGCCGGACTCGGCGAGAGCCTTCTTGGCTTCCGTCATGCCGTTGCCCTTGACCAGCGTCTCGGAGCCGACGTCGGTTGCGAACGGCGTATCGCAGATGAAGAAGGCGCCGCAGATCTTGTAGTACTTCGGGTTGCCGACCAGCGCGTCGAGCACGTCCTTCTGGTTCATCGCCAGGAAGGCCGCACGGCGGATCTTCGGATTGTCGAAGGGCGGATAGAGGAAGTTCATGCGGCCAAGCGTTTGGTAGCCGAACTTGTTCAGCGTATCGACCTTGAGGTCGGGATTGCCTTCAAGCACCGGCAGCAGATCCCACGGTGGCACTTCCATGAAGTCGATGTCGCCCGACTGCAGCGCGTTCACCGCGGTCTGCGAGTCCGGCATGGTGATCCACTCGACGCGGTCGACCTTCACCACCTTGCCGCCGGCGGTCCAGCTCGCCGGCTCCTTGCGCGGCACGTAGTCGGTGTTCTTGACGTAGACCGCCTTCACGCCGGGCTGGAATTCGCCCTGCACGAACTTGAACGGACCGGAGCCGATCTGCTCCGGAATCTGCTTGTCCGGCGGCGTCTCGGCGAGGCGCTTCGGCATCATGAAGGGCACGCGCGAGGACGGCTTGCCGATCGATTCCAGCACGAGCGCGTACGGCTCCTTCAGCTTCAGCGTGATGGTCTTGGCGTCGGTCGCCTCGATGCTGGCCGTGAAGGTCATCATCTGCTGGCCCATGCCGTCGACGGCGGCCCAGCGCTTCAGCGAAGCGACGCAGTCCTCCGCCGTCACCGGCGCGCCGTCGTGCCACTTCAGTCCATCGCGCAGCGTGAAGGTGTAGGTGAGCTTGTCGTCCGAGATCTTCCAGTCCGCCATCTGCGGCTGGATCTTGAAGTTCGCATCCGTCGTGATCAGCGTGTCATAGACCATGTAGCCATGGTCACGCGTGATGTAGGCGGTGGTGAAGATCGGATCGATGATGCGCAGATCCGAATGCATCACCGCGGTGATGGTCTTGCCGGCCGCAAACACCGGCGAGGCCATCGCCGTCGCAAGTGCGACGACCGACAGCGCGAGTGTGGAGGCGAACGCGCGTCGCCCCCGGCGCATCAAGCTCAACATAGAAAGTTTCTCCTGGCGTGAAACTGTTCAAAGGCAGGTTATTGGTTGGGCATTCGGTTCGTTCCTTAGGCGAACTAACCTCATGCAATGCCTTTATCTTTTCGAGACTTGCAGACAGTGTTGAGCGCGTCAATCCGGTTTCGGTGCAGCCCATGGCATCGCGCGCACGGGCTCCACAATGACCGGTTTGGCTCTACAACTCTTCCCGCTTGTCCTGCCCGCGCCGATGCAATGCGCATTCCATCTTTCGAAGCTTGAGAGACATCAAGATGAATCCAGCCAATCTTCCCTTCGATTCCGAGGCGATGCTCGAGGGCCTGCGCACCTGGGTGGAATGCGAGAGCCCGACCTGGGACGCAGGAGCGGTCAACCGTATGCTCGATATCGCAGCGCGGGATATGGCGATCATGGGTGCGACCATCGAGCGCATCGCCGGCCGTCAGGGCTTTGGCGGCGTCGTCCGCGCGCGCTTCCCGCATCCAAAGCAGGGCGAGCCGGGCATCCTGATCGCCGGGCACGTGGATACCGTCCACCCGGTCGGCACCATCGAGAAGCTGAAATGGCGGCGCGAGGGCAACAAGTGCTACGGCCCGGGCATCTACGACATGAAGGGCGGCAACTATCTCTCGCTGGAAGCGATCCGGCAGCTGGCGCGCGCGTCCTTCACCACGCCGCTGCCGGTCACCATCCTATTTACGCCGGACGAGGAAGTCGGCACGCCCTCGACGCGCGACATCATCGAGGCGGAAGCTGCGCGCAACAAATATGTGCTGGTGCCCGAGCCCGGCCGCGCCGACAACGGCGTCACCACCGGACGTTACGCCATCGCGCGATTCAATCTGGAAGCGACGGGGCGGCCGAGCCACGCGGGCGCGACCCTGTCGGCGGGTCGCTCGGCAATCCGCGAGATGGCAAGGCAGATTCTTGCCATCGACGCGATGACGACGGAAGACTGCACTTTCTCGGTCGGCGTCGTGCATGGCGGACAATGGGTCAATTGCGTCGCAACGACTGCCACCGGCGAAGCGCTCTCCATGGCGAAGCGCCAGGCCGATCTCGACCGCGGCGTCGAGCGGATGCTGGCACTGTCGGGCACCGCGAACGACGTCAACTTCAAGGTGACGCGTGGCGTGACGCGGCCGGTGTGGGAGGCGGATGCCGGCACCATGGCGCTGTATGAAAAGGCGCGCGGCATCGCCAAATCTCTCGGCGCGGAATTACCGCATGCGAGCTCCGGCGGAGGCTCCGACGGCAACTTTACGGGCGCGATGGGAATTCCGACGCTCGACGGTCTCGGCGTGCGCGGCGGCAATGGCCACACGCTCGAGGAGTTCATCGAGGTCGAGAGCCTGGTTGAACGCGGGCGCTTGATGGCTGGGTTGCTTGCGACGCTGGAGTAATTGAATCAACTTCGCACTGCACAATGCGTTGGCAGGCGCGGTTCAAATTTAGCCTTGTCTAAAAATAAGGCGCATCGTACTGCTCGATGGTCCACGCGACGATGCGGGAGAGATCGCAATGAAGGCTTCCAGCTTTCATTGCGGCGCCGACGGAGCAACCGCCCCGGAAACTCTCAGGCAAAAGGACTGTATCGTCAGGACGATCTGGAGAGAGACGGCACGAATGAGACATCGTGACGTCCACCGAAGGGGATAGTCCGTATTGGCCTTGTGAGGTCCGCCCTCGTCGAGGTCCGTGTCGGATCAAGCTCTCAGGTAACCGTGACAGATGGGGCGCCGCCAACGGCTTTCGGGCCGGCGGTTAGCCGACTCTAACTCACGGGAGCCCCGACTTCATCATGACTCATATCGCCATCATTGGCGCCGGCATCACCGGCGTAACGACTGCCTATGCCCTGCTCGAACGCGGCTTTGAGGTGACGGTGCTCGACAAGCACCGCTACGCCGCGATGGAGACCTCGTTTGCGAACGGCGGGCAGCTCTCCGCCAGCAATGCCGAGGTGTGGAATAGCACCGCCACGATCCTGAAAGGCCTGCGCTGGATGTTCCGGCGCGACGCGCCGCTGCTGATGAACCCGCGGCCGAACTGGCACAAATATTCCTGGATGAGCGAGTTCGTCGCCAATATCGGAAACTACCGTGCCAACACGATTCTGACCACGCGGCTCGCGATCGAAGCCCGCAAGCACCTGTTCGAGATTGCGGCACGCGAAGGCATCGACTTCGATCTCGAACGTCGCGGCATCCTCCACATCTATCACGACAGGAAGGGTTTCGAGTCCGGCCTGCGCGTCAATGCACTGCTGCAGGAAGGTGGGCTCGATCGGCGCCCGGTGACTTCGGAGGAAATCCGCACGATCGAGCCGACGCTGCGCAAGGATTATTACGGCGGCTTCTACACGCCGTCGGATGCGACCGGCGACATCCACAAGTTCACGCGCGGGCTGGCGGATGCCTGCAAGCGTCGCGGCGCAACCTTCATCCATGAGGCCAATATCGATTCCATCGCGCAAGTCCGCGGCGGCTTCGTCATCGGCTGGGCTGATCTGTCCGCAAGCGACGCGGTCGCCTCCGCGCGCGGCGTGCTGAAGGTTGATGGCGTCGTGGTCTGCGCCGGCGTTGCCAGCCGTCACTTCGCCGCCCTGCTCGACGAGCGCGTCAACGTCTATCCGGTGAAGGGCTATTCGATCACCGTGCACCTCGATACCGACGAAAGCCGTAGCGCGACGCCGACCGTCAGCCTGCTCGACGAAGCCGCCAAGATCGTCACTAGCCGGCTCGGCGCGGATCGTTTTCGCGTTGCCGGCACGGCCGAGTTCAACGACTTCAACCGCGACATCCGCGCCGACCGCGTGCAGCCATTGATCGACTGGGTGCGCAGCAATTTCCCGGCGGTCGAGACGTCTCGCATTATTCCGTGGGCCGGGCTGCGTCCGATGATGCCCGACATGATGCCGGTGGTGCGAGCAGGCCGGATGCCCGGCGTGTTCTTCAACACCGGCCACGGCCATCTCGGCTGGACGTTATCGGCCGCGACCGCGCAAATGATTGCCGCAACCATCGACGGCTGGCGCGGGCTCAACGCGCCGCCAACCGTCCCTTCGCTTCGGGGCGAACTTGCGGTTGAGCGCGAGATGCGCTGTGCATCCTGAGTGGTCGCAAAACCGATGCGGGGCGGCCTCTTGCGACCGCCCTGCCCTTGGCACACAATTTGCCCCGAGACGACGGTTCTCCGGCCGGCTTTTCCAGCCCGAACGACAGGCACGCATGATAGACACGATCGAATCCACGGGTGCCCTCTGGGCGTCGCAAGTTCCGCAGCCGGAGATAGGTTCATGCTAGGTTATCTCATTCGCCGCGTTCTGGCTGCGGTGCCCGTGATGGGCGTCGTCGCGCTGTTCGTGTTCCTGCTGCTGCGGCTGACGCCCGGCGACCCGGCCGCGATCCTCGCCGGCGACAATGCGACGCCGGAGCGGCTGGAGCGCATTCGCGCCTCGCTCGGCCTCAACGAGCCCTTGATCGTGCAGTTCATCACCTGGGTCGGCAAGCTCTTGCACGGCGATCTCGGCACGTCGCTGATCTCCAACCTGCCGGTCATGAAGATGATCGGCCAGCGCGTCGAGCCGTCGATCTCGATCGCGCTGTCGACCATCATCCTCGCCGTCATCGTCGCCGTGCCCTTGGGGGTGATCGCGGCCTGGAAGCACGGCACCTGGATCGACCGTTTCGTGATGGGCCTCTCCGTGCTCGGCTTCTCGGTGCCGGTGTTCGTGGTCGGCTATGTCCTGATCGAGGTCTTTGCGATCGACCTGCGCTGGGTGCCGGTGCAGGGCTTCAAGAGCATCTCGACCGGCTTCGGCGCCTTCTTCGAGCGCATCATCCTGCCGACCTGCGCGCTCTCCTTCATCTACATCGCGCTGATCGCGCGCATGACGCGCGCGGCGATGCTCGATGTGCTCGGCGAAGATTACGTGCGAACGGCACGCGCCAAGGGCATCAACGAGGTCGCGGTGATGATGCGGCACGCGCTGCGCAACGCCGCTGTGCCCGTGATCACCGTGATCGGTACCGGCTTCGCGCTACTGATCTCCGGCGTCGTCGTGACCGAGAGCGTGTTCAACATCCCCGGCATCGGCCGCCTCACCGTCGATGCGGTGCTGGCGCGCGACTATCCGGTGATCCAGGCGATGATCCTGCTGACCTCGCTGATCTACGTCGTCGTCAATCTCCTGATCGACGTCGCCTACACGCTGCTCGATCCCCGGATCCGGTACTGAGGCTAGGACAACAACAAAATGTCAGTCGATACCCTTCCCCAGTCATCCATTCCGATCACGTCGCCGCTGCGGCCGCGTTTCGGCTTCCTCACCTCGACACCGATCATCGCCACGGCGACGGTGTTGCTCGCGCTGATCGTGCTGATCTCGGTGCTGGCGCCGCTGATCGCGCCGCATGATCCGATCCAGCTTGCACCGTCACTGCGGCTGAAGCCCTCCTCGGCGCAATTCCTGCTCGGCACCGACGCCTACGGCCGCGACCTGCTGTCGCGCGTCATCTATGGCGGCCGAATCTCGCTTCTGATCGGCATCGGCTCGGCGATCCTCTCGATCGTCATTGGCCTTGCGATCGGTCTTGTCTCCGGCTTCTTCAAGCTGATCGATTCCGTCCTGATGCGCGTCATGGACGGCCTGATGGCGATGCCGAGCATTTTGCTCGCCATCGCCGTGGTCTCGCTGTCCGGCGCCAGCATCTGGACCGTGCTGATCGCGATCACCATTCCCGAGATCCCGCGCGTGGCGCGCCTGGTGCGCTCGGTGGTGCTGTCGGCGCGCGAAGAACCTTATGTCGAAGCGGCGATCTCGGTCGGCTCGTCGCTGCCAAAAATCATGTGGCGGCATCTGATGCCGAACACGATCGCGCCGCTGATCGTCCAGGGCACCTATGTCTGCGCCTCCGCCATCCTCACCGAGGCCATCCTCTCCTTCCTCGGCGCCGGCATCTCGCCGGAGACGCCGACCTGGGGCAACATCATGGCCGAGGGCCGCCAGTATTTTCAGCTCAAGCCGACGCTGATCTTCTGGCCGGGCCTGCTGCTCTCGATCGCCATCCTCAGCATCAATCTGATCGGCGACGCCGCCCGCGATGCGCTCGATCCCCGCATGAAGCAGCGGGAGGGCAAGTGATTTGTCTCGCCGGCCGTGCCCCTTGTTCCGTCATTGCGAGCGAAGCGAAGCAAACCAGTCTGCCTCCGCAGAAAGATTTCTGGATTGCTTCGTCGCTTCGCTCCTCGCAATGACGACGGAGTGACCTGATGACCAACCCCATTCTCGACATCAACAACCTCGTCGTCTCCGTCGGCAAGAAGCCGGGCGGGCCCAAGATCATCGACGGCATCTCGGTCCAGGTGCACGCAGGCGAGACGCTGTGCCTCGTCGGCGAAAGCGGCTCGGGCAAGTCGGTGACCTCGCTCACCACGATGGGCCTGCTGCCGAAGGGCACGCTGGTTCCGACCAGCGGCAGCGTCAAACTCGTCGGCGAGGAGATCCTCACCGCGACCGACCGCCGCCTGCGCCAGCTACGCGCGACGCAGATGGCGATGATTTTCCAGGAGCCGATGACCGCGCTCAACCCGGTCGTGCACGTCGGCCGCCAGATCGACGAAGTCTTGCGCGCCCACACCGATCTCGATGCCAGAACGCGCAAGAAGCGGATCCTCGACATGATGGAGCAGGTGCGCCTGCCCCAGGTCGAGCGCATCTTCGCCTCCTACCCGCACCGCCTCTCCGGTGGCCAGCGGCAGCGCATCATGATCGCGATGGCGCTGGTGCTGGAGCCGAAGCTGCTGATTGCCGACGAGCCGACCACCGCGCTTGACGTCACCACGCAGAAGCAGATCTTGACCCTGATCCGTGACCTCCAGCGCGATCACGGCACCGCCGTGCTGTTCATTACCCACGACATGGGCGTGGTCGCCGAGATCGCGGACCGCGTCGCGGTGATGCGGCAGGGGCGTCTGGTTGAAACCGGCCCGCTCGACACCGTGCTGCGCAATCCGACCATGGAGTACACCCGCAATTTGCTCTCTGCGGTGCCGAGCCTGGTGCCCCGGGCAGCACGGCCCGAGACCAAGGAACCGGTGGTGCTGGAGGCCAACGAGCTCAGCAAGGTCTATAAAGAGCGCGCGTTCTTCGGCAAAGGCCGCGAGGTCGTTGCCGCCGACAAGGTGACGCTCACCCTGCGCAAGGGCCGCACGCTCGGCATCGTCGGCGAAAGCGGCTCGGGCAAGTCGACGGTCGCGCGCTGCATCGTGCGCCTGATCGATCCGACCTCCGGCGGCGTGCGGCTGGCCGGCCGCGAGATCTCCGACATCTCGCGCCGCCTGCTGCAGCCGCACCGGCAGAAGATCCAGATCGTGTTCCAGGATCCCTACCGCTCGCTCAACCCGCGTGTCACCGTCGGCGAGAGCATCGCGGAAGGCCCGATCAATTACGGCGTCTCGCATGCCGATGCCATGAAGCGCGCCCGCGAGCTGCTCGAGCTGGTCGGCCTGCCGGCCGACGCGGTGTCGCGTTATCCGCACCAGTTCTCCGGCGGCCAGCGCCAGCGTATCGCCATTGCGCGCGCGCTCGCACTCGATCCCGATGTGCTGGTCGCGGACGAAGCCGTCTCCGCGCTCGACGTCTCCGTGCAGGCGCAGGTGCTGGAACTCCTGCACGAGATCCAGAAGCGGCTCGGCATCGCCATCCTGTTCATCACCCATGATCTGCGCGTCGCCGCCCAAATCTGCGACGAGGTCGTGGTGATGCAGCACGGCCGCGTCGTCGAGCAGGGCCCGGCCGGCGCGGTGCTGACGCATCCGCAGGAGGCCTACACGCGGGCCTTGCTCGAAGCAGCGCCGGGCCGCGGCTGGGATTTTGCGAATTTCCGGCCGGTGTCGGAGGGTGTGGCGGCGACGGCTTGATCCACATACTCCGTCATTGCGAGCGGAGCGAAGCAATCCAGACTGCCGCAACGGAAAGATTCTGGATTGCTTCGCTTCGCTCGCAATGACGGGAGCGATCACCAGCATTCGAAAATGACTTAAAGCCATGCGCGGCGACATGGGCTCCCCACCTTGCTCTCGCCTCAGCGCCAAGGCTAACGTCGCGAACTTTCAATCGCTGGACTTGTATTGATGACACGTATCGCCGTCGGCGGCTTCCTGCACGAGACCAACACCTTCGCTCCGACGAAGGCGACGTTCGCGGACTTCCAGCATGGCGGCGGCTGGCCGGCGATGACGGAAGGTGCCGACGTGCTGAAGGTGATGCGGCGCATCAATGTCGGCCTTGCCGGCTTCGTCGACAGCACTGAGGCCCATGGCTGGGAACTCGTTCCGACGATCGCCTGTGGTGCAAGCCCCTCGGCGCATGTCACCAAGGAGGCCTTCGAGCGCATCGTGAAGGTGATGGTCGACGGCATCGCGGCCGCCGGCCCGATCGACGCGGTCTATCTCGATCTGCATGGCGCGATGGTCACCGAGCATCTCGACGACGGCGAAGGCGAGATTTTGGCGCGCGTGCGCCGCGTCATCGGCAAGGATGTTCCGCTGGTCGCGAGCCTCGACCTCCACGCCAACGTCACGCCCGAGATGATGGAGCATGCGGACGCGCTGATTGCCTACCGCACCTATCCGCATGTCGACATGGCAGAGACCGGCCGCGCCTCTGCAAGGCACCTCGCATTGCTGCTGAAGACCAAGCAGCCCTTTGCAAAGTCGTTCCGCCAATTGCCCTTCCTGATCGCGATCAGCTGGCAATGCACCAACGACTTTCCCACCAAGGGCATCTACGAAAAGCTCGCCGCTCTCGAAAGCGATGCGGTTCCGACGCTCTCTTTCGCGCCGGGCTTCCCCGCGGCCGATTTCCGCGATTGCGGGCCGAGCGTGTTCGCCTATGGCAAGACGCAAGGAGATGCCGACCGTGCGGCGGATGCGATCGTCAAGCTGATCGAAAGCCACGAGAACGATTTCGACGGCAAGATCTGGTCGCCCGATGATGGCGTCCGCCACGCCATGGAGCTTTCGAAGAGCGCGAGCAAGCCGATCATCATCGCCGATACCCAGGACAATCCCGGCGCCGGCGGCGATTCCGACACCACCGGCATGCTGCGCGCGCTGGTGCGCAACAAGGCGAGCGCCGCGACCGGCGCGATCTACGATCCGGCGTCGGCCAAGGCCGCGCATGCGGCCGGCGTCGGCGCCACCATCACGCTCTCGCTCGGCGGCAAGTCCGGCATTCCCGGCGACGAGCCCTATACCGAGACCTTTGTCGTCGAGAAGCTCTCCGACGGCCGCTTCATCGCGCCCGGCCCCTATTACGGCGGCCGCGAGATGGAGATGGGCCCGTCCGCGGCCTTGCGCATCGGCGACGTCCGTGTCGTCGTCTCCTCGCACAAGGCGCAGCTCGCCGATCAGGCGATGTACCGCTATGTCGGCATCGAGCCGACGGCGGAGAAGATTCTGGTCAACAAGAGCTCGGTGCATTTCCGCGCCGATTTCGAGCCGATCGCGGAAAAGCTGATGATCTGCGCCGCGCCCGGCGCGATGCCGGCCGATACCGCCTCGCTGCCCTGGACGCGCCTGCGGCCGGGTATCCGCATCAAGCCGAACGGCCCCGTTTTCATGCCCAAATCTCGCTAAGCCCTATCACGCCAACCGGACAGGACACATGCCCACCATTGACCGCATCGACGGCTATGCCGACGAACTCACCGCCATCCGCCGCGACCTCCACGCCCATCCCGAGATCGGCTTCGAGGAGGTCCGCACCTCCGGCATCGTCGCCGACAAGCTGAAGGGCTGGGGCATCGAGGTGCATCGCGGCCTCGGCGGCACCGGCGTGATCGGCGTCATCAAGGGCAAGGGCGCGAGCGGCAAACGCATCGGCTTGCGCGCCGACATGGACGCGCTGCCGATGGAAGAGAACACCAATCTGAAATGGAGCTCGAAAATCCCCGGCCGCTTCCACGGCTGCGGCCATGACGGCCACACCACCATGCTGCTCGGCACCGCGCGCTACCTCGCGGAAACGAGGAACTTCGACGGCACCGTGCACCTGATCTTCCAGCCGGCCGAGGAAGGCCTCGGCGGCGCCCGCGCGATGATCAAGGACGGCCTGTTCGAGAAATTCCCCTGCGACGAGCTCTACGGCCTGCACAACGCGCCCGACCTCAATCTCGGCGAGATTGCGATCCTGCCCGGCCCGGCGATGGCCGGCGCCGACTTCTTCGACCTCCGCATCACCGGCTATGGCGCGCATGGCGCAATGCCGGAGCGCTCCAAGGACGCGGTGATCATCGCGACCACGCTGGCGCAGGCGATCCAGACCATCGTCAGCCGCAATGTCGAGCCGCTCCAGGCCGCCGTGGTGTCGATCACCCAGATCCATGCCGGCTCCGCTTACAATGTCATTCCCGGCGAAGCGCATCTTTGCGGCACCATCCGCACCTTCTCGGATGAAGTCCGCGCCCTGATCAGTCAACGCGTCCGCACGATCTGCGCTGGCATCGCCAGCGCCTATCAGTGCGAGATCGACGTCGACATCCGCGACACCTTTGGTGTGCTGGTCAACCAGGTCGAGCAGTCCAAGGTGGTCGAGGACGTTGCGCGCACCATCGTCGATCCCGCCAAGGTGATCACCCGCAGCCAGCCGAAGATGGGCAGCGAGGACTTTGCCGACATGCTGCAAACCATTCCCGGCGCCTATTTCTGGGTCGGGCATGAGGGCTCCGTGCCGGTGCACAATCCCGGCTACGTGCTCGACGACAAGATCCTGCCGATCGGCGCCAGCATGTTCGCCCGGATCATCGAAACGCGCATGCCGGTGGTTTAACGATGCACAAGAAGGGCGTCGAAGAGGCGGTCACCTCGCTGCACGATCTCTCCGCGGTCGATCTGATCGCAGGCTATCGCGCCAAGCAGTTCTCGCCGAGCGAGGTGCTGGAGGACGTGCTCGCGCATGTCGCTGCGTGGGAACCACACCTCAGGGCGCTCTATGCATTCGATCCCGACAGCGCGCGAGAGGCTGCCAAGGCCTCGACCGCGCGCTGGAACGGCGGTGAGCCGTCAGGCGCGCTCGACGGCGTGCCTGTTACGGTGAAGGACAACATCGCGACCAAGGGAGTGCCGGTGCCGCTGGGGGCTGCCAGTGTCAAGCTCGTCCCGGCCGAGAAGGACGCTCCGCCCGCCGCGCGGCTGCGTGAGGCCGGCGCAATCATGTTCGCGAAAACCACCATGCCCGATTACGGCATGCTGTCCTCGGGGCTCTCCTCCTTCCACGCGCTCGCGCGCAATCCCTGGGACCTCTCCAAGAATCCCGGCGGCTCCAGCGCCGGTGCGGGCGCCGCAGCTGCAGCCGGCTATGGCCCGCTGCATCTCGGCACCGATATCGGCGGCTCGGTGCGCCTGCCCGCGGGCTGGTGCGGTCTCGTCGGGTTGAAACCAAGCTTTGGCCGCGTGCCGATCGATCCCGCTTATGTCGGCCGCGTCGCCGGCCCCATGACCCGCACGGTCGATGATTGCGCGCTGATGATGAGCGTGATCGCAAAGCCCGACCGGCGCGACGGCACGAGCCTGCCCGCCGAGCCGCTCAACTGGAAGGGTCTGGAGAAATCCCCGCGCAAGCTGCGCATCGGCCTGATGCTCGATCCCGGCACCGGCATGGCGCTGGAGAAGCCGGTGCGAGAGGTCGCGGTGAAGGCCGCAAAGGCGTTCGAATCCGCAGGCAGCGTCGTCACCGAAGTCGACGGCATCCTCACGCGCGAGATGCTCGACGGCCTCAACAACTTTTGGCGCGCACGAATGTGGGACGATCTGTCGAAGCTGACGGCGGCCGAACAGGCAAAGGTGCTGCCGTATATTTTTAGATGGGGCGAGTCCGGCGCAAAGTTGTCGGGCGTCGATGTCATCCGTGGCTTCAATCAGACCATGGCGATCCGTGCGGCGGCGTCAAAGCTGTTCTGCGAGATTGATTACGTGATCTCGCCGACCGCGCCGAATGTGAACTATGCGGCGGACTGGGCCTCGCCCACCAACGATCCGATGAAGCCGTTCGAGCACATCTGCTATACCGTGCCGTGGAATATGTCGGAGAACCCGGCGGTCTCGATAAATGGCGGCTTCGACGCCAAGGGTTTTCCCGTCGGCGTGCAGATCGTCGGGCGCCGCTTCGACGATATCGGCGTGCTCGGCATAGCCAAGGCGTTTGAGAGCCTGCGCGGCGCGCAGAAGCCCTGGCCCAAGCCGCCGGCGAAGTAAACACACTCTCGTCATTCCGGGTTGCGCCCTCTTGGCGCAAGCCCGGAATCCATTCATCCGCACAAGTGGTGTGGAGAAATGGATTCCGGCTTCGCGCTTCGCGCGCCCCGGAATGACGTGCTAGAGAGAACGTCAAAGAGACAAGGGAAGGAAACCACCCATGGCGTATGAGACGATCAAATACGAGGTCGCCGAGCAGATCCTCACCATCACGCTGAACCGGCCCGACAAGCTCAACGCCTTCAACGCGCAGATGCAGGCCGAGCTGATCGACGCGTTCGACGCCGCCGACAAGGACGACAACGTCCGCGCCATCATCGTCACCGGCGCAGGCCGCGGCTTTTGCGCGGGCGCGGACCTTTCCTCCGGTGCAGACACGTTTGATCGCGACGCGCGTCGCGGCCCGGTGAAGCGTTTTGCCGACGGCAAGGTCGACTACAGCGATCCGCAGGTCCGCGACGGCGGCGGTCAGGTGACCTTGCGCATATTCAAGTGCCTGAAGCCCGTGATCGCCGCGGTGAACGGTCCTGCCGTCGGCATCGGCGTCACCATGCAGCTCGCGATGGACGTCCGCATCGCATCGGACGCCGCGCGTTTCGGCTTCGTGTTCTCCCAGCGCGGCATCGTGCCGGAGGCGGCATCGAGCTGGTTCCTGCCCCGCATCGTCGGCATCTCGCAGGCGCTGGAATGGTGCTATTCGGGCCGCGTCTTCCCGGCGCAGGAAGCGCTCGCCGGCCGCCTCGTCAGCAAGGTCGTCGCCCCCGATGATCTGCTGCCGACCGCCCGCGCGCTCGCCAAGGAATTCGCGGCCAAGACCGCGCCGGTGTCGGTGGCGCTGATCCGCCAGATGATGTGGCGCATGATGGGCGCCGACGATCCCATGGAAGCCCACAAGGTCGACAGCCGCGGCATCTACGCCCGCGGCCGCTCGGAGGACGTGAAGGAAGGCGTGGTGTCGTTCCTGGAGAAGCGGCCGGCGCAGTTCAAGAACAAGGTGTCCAGCGATATGCCGGATTATTTTCCGTGGTGGACAGAGCGGGAATACAAGTGAGGGATCGTAGGGTGGGCAAAGCGAAGCGTGCCCACCATTTCGTTTCACTCGCAGATAGGTGGTGGGCACGGCGCACGAGCGCCTTTGCCCACCCTACGGCACCGTCACCACGGCACGTCACTCCATCACCAGTGCCACCCGCCCGATCGCCTTGCGGTCGAGCAACAGCCGCATCGCCTTGGCGCAATCTTCCAGCTGAAGGCGGTGCGAGATATTCGGGCGCAGCTTACCCTCCTCCGCCCATTGCAGCAGCGCCTTCAGGCGCGACTCGCCGAGCGCCGGATTTTTCCGCACCGCTTCTCCCGCGCGCACGCCGAGCACGCTGGCGCCCTTGATCAGCAGCAGATTGGTTTTCGCCGAGCCGATGCCCCCGGTGAATCCGATGACCAGCAGCCGCGCACCCCAGGCAATGCAGCGCATCGAGTTCTCGAACACCTCGCCGCCGACGGGGTCGAACACCACGTCGGCGCCACGGCCATCGGTGATGCGCTTGACGGCGTCGCGAAACGGCTCGCGGTCGTAGCGCACGAGATGGTCGGCGCCGCGTGCCTCGGCGATCGCCAGCTTCTCGTCGCTGGACGCCGTCGCGATCACGGTCGCGCCCAGCATCTTGCCGATCTCGACGGCGGCAAGGCCGACGCCGCCACCAGCGCCATGCACCAAGAGCACCTCGCCCGGCTGGACCCTGCCGCGATCGATCAGCGCGTGATAGGCGGTGCCGTGGCCGGCGAGATAGGTCGCGCCCTCGGCGTAATCAAAGTTCGATGGCAGTGGCGTGAGCTGTGACGGCGTCACGACCGCTTCATCGGTGAAGGCACCGTGGCGCATCCTGACGATGACCTTGTCGCCGACAGCGACGCCCTTCACCTCTGCGCCGAGTTCGGTCACGTCGCCGGCGGCTTCCATGCCAGGCGTGAACGGCAGCTCGGGCTTGAGCTGGTACTCGCCGGCCGCCATCAGTACATCCGGAAAGTTCAACCCGGCGGCGCGGATCGCGACCCGAACCTCGCCCGGCTTCAGGGCGCGCGAGGGAAACTCTTCCAACCGCAACATTTCGGGTGCGCCGAGCGCGCGGCAGACGACGGCCCGCACCATCAGGCCGCGCTCGCCTTGTTACGCAGCAGCGCCTCGCGGATCAGCGGCAGGCGATCATTGCCAAAATACATGCCGGTCTTGTTGACGAAAATCGTCGGCGAACCGAACCCGCCGCGCGCGACGACCTCTTCCGTATTGGTTTTGAGCTGGTCCTTGATCGCCTGCTCCGAGATGCCAGCAAAGAATTTCTGCTCGTCGACGCCGACCTTCCTGCAGATCTCGGCCAGCACCGCGTCCTGCGAGATGTCCTTGTCGTCGCCCCAATAGGTCTCGAACAAGGCGGTTGCGAACGGCACCATCGCCTTGCCCAACCAGATGCAGCCGCGCATCGCCTTGACGCTGTTCACCGGAAACACCGTCGGCGGCATCTTGATCGCTAGGCCCGCCGAGCGCGCCCAGTCCTGAAGGTCCTTCTTCATGTAGCGCGCCTTCAGCGGCACCGGCGTCTCCCGCTGCGCGTAGACGCTCGGATTGACGGTGTTGAAGATGCCGCCGACCAGGATCGGCCGCCAGATGATCTCGGCGCCTAGCTCCTTGGCCAGCGGCTGGATATTGTGGAAGGCGAGATAGGTCCACGGGCTGGAGCAGTCGAAGAAGAATTCGATCATGGCGTTTCCTTTGTTTGTATTCGGTACGCTCTCTCCTCCGTCATTGCGAGCGCAGCGAAGCACTCCAGACTGCCGCCGCGGAAAGTTTCTGGATTGCTTCGCTGCGCTCGCAATGACGCACGGTGGGGGCGACTTTTGTTGTTCTGTACCTCGACGTTAAGACATGGCAGACAGAGGCGCAATCACAACCCGCCGGGAGGGACCCATGCTGTTTCCAACGACGATCGCGGGCTCCTTGCCCAAGCCGGAATGGCTCGCCGAGCCCAACATGCTCTGGGCGCCCTGGAAGTCGCAAGGTGACGAGCTTGCACGCGCCAAGCGCGACGCGACGATGCTTGCGGTGAAGGTCCAGGAGGACGCCGGGATCGACATCGTCACCGAGGGCGAGCAGGCCCGGCAGCATTTCGTGCACGGTTTTCTGGAGAAGATCGAGGGCATCGATTTCGCCCACAAGGTCGAGATGGGCATCCGGAAAGATCGCTACAAGGCGATGGTGCCGCAGGTGGTCGCGCCGCTTCGGTTGAAGGGCCGCGTCCATGCCGACGAGGCGCGTGTGGCGCGCACGCACACGAGGAAGAAACTGAAATTCACTCTGCCCGGCCCGATGACCATCATCGACACCATCGCCGATCGTTACTATGGCGATCGGGTGAAAATGGCGTTCGCCTTCGCCGAGCTTTTGAACGAGGAAGCCAAGGCGTTGCAAGCCGACGGTGTCGATCTCGTGCAGTTCGACGAGCCCGCCTTCAACGTCTACATGGACGAGGTCAACGACTGGGGCATCAAGGCGCTGGAGCGCGCCGCGCTGGGGCTCACCTGCGCCACCGCCGTGCACATCTGCTACGGTTACGGCATCAAGGCCAACACCGACTGGAAGGAGATGCTCGGCGCGCAGTGGCGGCAGTATGAGCAGATTTTTCCGGCGATCGATGCGAGCCCGATCCAGCAGGTTGCGATCGAGTGCCGCAATTCCAAAGTGCCGCTTGATCTGCTCGCGCTGCTGAAAAACAAGATCGTGCAGGCCGGGGTGATCGATGTCGCCAGCGATACGGTGGAGACGGCCGAGGACGTCGTCAAGGTGATCGACGCGGTCTCGAAGTTCGTGCCCAAGAGCAACATCATCGCCACCACCAATTGCGGCATGGCGCCGATGCGCCGCGAGATCGCGGAAGCCAAGCTGATGGCGCTCGGCGCCGGCGCCGCGCTCGCGCGCGACAAGCTCGGGTGATGGTGGTGATCCGACCTGTGCTCGTCGCCGCCACTCTGGCAGCGGTTGCGCCGCCGACGCACGCGGAGGACCGCTCCGTTCTGCTGATCTGCAAGGCGATGGTGGAACGCGCTTTGAAGGTTCCGGATGCGGCGAGCGAGGCCGAGCTCGCCCGCTGTCGCCAGGTGATCCGCGAATGGGCACTGCGCGATGCGCGGACGACGGTGGATGAAGAGGGTAAGCCGCTGCGCTAAGGCAACGCGGTCGGATGCAGCACGGGCCGGTAGCCGGCATTCATCGTGCGTAGCGTCGATGGCGGCGTCAGCAGCGTTGCTTCGTCCGGATGCTGCTCCACCGCAACATAGCCGGCAGCCGACCACAGCAGCACTCTGCCCCGCGTGACCAGAAAGCTTTCCTTGCCCTGCTGCAGCATCGCGCCGTCGGGAAGCTGAGCGACCGGCACCAGCAGAGTGTGAAGCCGCTTCTTGCCGTGATCGAGCCGCTCGTGGTGCAGCACCGTGTCGATGTCGTGCATGCGGACGTCGTGCACGCGGTTGCCCTTCTCCCACGCGGCGCGGAAGCGATTGGCATCGTCGCGTCGACAATAGAAGCAGGGACGATGCCCGGCGGCGAGCGCGGTGGCTTCATCGAGAAAGAACAGCTCGGTCCAGCTCCGTTGCGCCATCACCTCGCGACGGCGGCCGCGGAATTCGCAGGTGCAGGTGAGCCAGGCCGGCGACGACCAGCGCTTCTTCAGAAGCGTCTTCGTCGCGGGATCATGGATGATGCCGCGATTACCGGTGAACAGGCCGCGATGCGGGGTGGCGATGATGTTGCCGGTCGGCGTGACGCGGTTTTGCAGGGGCATGGCTGGCTCCGCCCGTCATTGCGAGCGAAGCGAGGCAATCCAGAAATGTCTCCGCGGAAGCAGTCTGGATTGCTTCGCTTCGCTCGCAATGACGGCGATACTTACGCCGCCCCGTCGCGGAGCGGCGGGTGGTAGGAGAGCGCGGTGTCCCAGGGGAAGAAGATCCAGGTGTCCTGCGAGACTTCCGTGATGAAGGTGTCGACCAGCGGGCGCCCCTTCGGCTTGGCGTAGACTGTGGCGAAATGCGCGTCGGGCAGCATCTCGCGCACCAGCTTGCCGGTCTTGCCGGTGTCGACGAGGTCGTCGACGATCAACAGCCCCTTGCCGGTACCGCCCCCGAGCTTCATCGCCTGATCCGAGATGCCCTTGAGGACCTGGAGATCGCCCTGCTTGGTGTGATCGTAACTGGCGATACAGACCGTATCGATCACGCGTACCCCAAGCTCGCGCGCTACGATCGCCGCCGGCACCAGACCGCCGCGGGTGATCGCGATCACCGCGTGAAAGGGGCCAACCTCGTTGAGCCGCCAGGTCAGCGCCCGGCAATCCCGGTGGAACTGGTCCCACGAAACGGGGAAGGCCTTGCCCGCGCGCTCCTGCGCGCTCAGTTCCGGTGCTTCACCAGCCATCATCATCTCCTGCATTCGTCTGTCGGCAGTTCATTTGCTACCGGGTGATGTTCAACCCCGCCAGCATTTCCTTCACCGCCGCCATCGCGGATGCCAGCTTATCCGCATCACGCGAGCGCACCACCAGATTGGTGTTCGGCTTTTGCTCCTCGTCCATGAAGGGATAGCTGCCGATGATGGTGTCGGGGTGCGCGGCGGCGATCGCCCGCAGCGGGCTGCCTATGTCGCCTTCCCGCGCATTGGCGCGGACCGATTCGGACAGCATGCGGACGCCGGATTTCAGCTTGGGCGAGACGATGTCCATCATCGCCTGCATGATCGAAGGCACACCGGCCATCACGATGACATTGCCGATCTTGAAGCCGGGGGCGAGGATGGTCGCGCTCTGGATCAGCTCGGCGCCGTCGGGGATGCGGGCCATGCGCAGGCGGGCCTCGTTGAGGTCCTGCTCGCTCCAGCGCTCGCGGAAACGGGCAACCACCTCGGGGTGGTGGTCGATGCCGACGCCAAAGGCCTTGGCGACGCTGTCGGCGGTGATGTCGTCATGGGTCGGTCCGATGCCGCCGGTGGTGAATACGTAGTTGTAACGATGCCGCAGTGCATTCAACGCGGCAATGATATCGTCCTCGTCGTCGGAAACAATCCGGACTTCCTTCAGGTCGATGCCGATATTGGTCAGGTATTCGGCGATGAAGCCGATATTCTTGTCCTTGGTCCGGCCGGACAGGATTTCATCCCCGATGACCAGAATACCCGCCGTGACGATCTCGCTCATACCTAAAGTCCCTCGCTGTCCCACCGAATTTGCCGGGGTAACGCGTTGAAGTCACGCGGTTTTGCTGCCGAAATAAGCAGTCCTCAGCCATTTTTTCAGGCACCTTCCCGGCCATATCCGGCAAATGCCCTTTCTCCATGCTTATCGCGCTGGCCCGCCCCTTGCTACCTCCTCAGAGTCATGCACTCTTGCCGCATGGCCAGGACGTTGCGGTCTTCACCAAGGCCTGACGACCTGCCAAATGGCGCAACGCCTTGCGGGGACAAGTCGGGATCTATGGCAGTCGCGTTTGACGAAATGAACATTCCCGGCGGGGACCTTCGCCCCGCCTATCAGGAGCTGGCCCGCTGGCTCAAGGAGACGCCTCCCGAGGCGCTCGAATATCGCCGCCAGGAGGCCGAGCTCCTGTTCCGCCGCATCGGCATCACCTTTGCCGTCTATGGCGATTCCGAATCCACCGAGCGCCTGATCCCCTTCGACGTGATCCCGCGCATCATGTCCGGCAAGGAATGGTCGCTGCTGGAGAGGGGCCTGAAGCAGCGCGTGCGCGCGCTCAACATGTTCCTGCGCGATATCTATCACGGCCGCGACATCCTCCGCGCCGAAATCGTGCCTGAAGATCTGATCTTCCAGAACCCGGTCTTCCGCCCCGAGATGAACGGCCAGCAGGTGCCGCACGACGTCTACGTGCACATTGCCGGCATCGACATCATCAGGGTCGATGCCGAGGACTTCATCGTGCTGGAGGACAATGCGCGCACACCGTCCGGCGTGTCCTACATGCTGGAAAACCGCGAGATCATGATGCGGTTGTTTCCGGATCTGTTCGCCCGCCACAGGGTGGCGCCGGTCGAGCGCTATCCGGACGAGCTGCTCTCCGCTCTTCGCTCGGTCGCGCCGAACAGTGCCTCAGGCGAGCCGACGGTCGCGCTGCTCACGCCCGGCGTCTACAACTCCGCCTATTACGAGCACTCCTTCCTCGCCGACAAGCTCGGCATCGAGCTGGTCGAGGGCCGCGACCTCATCGTCAAGAACAACGAAGTGTTCATGCGGACGACGGAAGGGGTGAAACGGGTCGATGTGATCTATCGCCGCGTCGACGACGATTTCCTCGATCCCCTCACCTTCCGGCCCGACTCGGCGCTCGGCGTGCCCGGGCTGATGTCGGCCTACGCGGCCGGCAACATCACGCTCGCCAACGCGGTCGGCACCGGCATCGCCGATGACAAGGCTATCTATTCCTACATGCCGGAGATCGTGAAATTCTACCTCGGCGAGGAGCCGATCCTGAAGAACGTGCAGACCTGGCGCTGCCGCGAGCCGAAGGATCTCGCCTACGTGCTGGATAATTTGAGCGAGCTCGTCGTGAAGGAAGTACACGGCTCCGGCGGCTACGGCATGCTGATCGGCCCTGCCGCGACCAAAGCGACGATCGAAGCCTTCCGCGAGAAGCTCAAGCGCGAACCGGAAGGCTTCATCGCCCAGCCGACGCTGGCGCTCTCGACCTGCCCGACCTGCACGGCCTCCGGCCTCGCCCCGCGCCACGTCGATCTGCGGCCCTTCGTGCTCACCGGCAGCAAGAGCACGACGATCGTGCCGGGCGGGCTGACACGTGTTGCGCTGAAGGAAGGCTCGCTCGTGGTGAATTCGAGCCAGGGCGGCGGCACCAAAGACACCTGGATTTTGGACGAGTAGAGAGATGCTGTCGCGTACCGCCGAAAACCTCTACTGGCTCGCCCGCTATGTCGAACGGGCCGAATACCTCGCGCGCACCATCGATGCGACCCTACGCGTCACCGCGCTTCCCGCCGCCTATATCGGCAAGACCAACGAGTGGGACTCCGCGTTGCTCACCGCCGGCGTCGCGGAAAGCTTCTATCAGACCCACGAGGAAGCCAACGAGCACAACGTCGTCGACTACCTTTCGTTCTCGGCCGACAACCCGTCCTCGATCAGGAACTGCATCGAGGCGGCGCGACTGAACTCGCGTTCGGTGCGCACGGCGCTGACCAGCGAGATGTGGGACACCATCAACTCGGCCTGGATCGAGCTTCAGGAGGTCTGGAGCAAAGGCACCTCCACCCGCGAGGACCTCGCAAAATTCCTGCGCTTCGTGCAGGAGACCTCGCTGCGCTTCGACGGCTCGGCCTACCGGACCATGCTGCGCAACGACGCCTACTGGTTCTCGCGCCTCGGCCTGCATCTGGAGCGCGCCGACAACACCGCACGCATCCTCGACGTCAAGTATCACGTGCTGCTGCCCGAAGAGGAGCACGTCGGCGGTCCGCTCGACTTCTATCAGTGGAGCTCGATCCTGCGCTCGGTGTCGGCACTGACGGCCTATCACTGGGTCTACCGCGAGACGCTGAAACCTTGGCTGGTCGCCGATCTGCTGATTCTCAACGGCACGCTGCCGCGCTCGCTTGCCAGCTGCTACGACAATCTCGTTCGCAACCTCGACCAGATTGGCGTCGACTATGGCCGCCAGGGCCCGGCGCAACGCCACGCCCGCGGCATCCGCAACCGGCTGGAACACAGCAACATGAACGACATTTTCCAGCATGGCGTGCATGAATTCATTCAGGAATTCATCACCGACAATTCCAGGCTGGGCGAAATCATCACGAAGCAGTATCTGATCTGACCTTCGTCATTCCGGGGTGGTCCGAAGGACCAGACCCGGAATCTCGAGCGATGCTATCGCATCGTCCCGGAATGACGCATAGAAACCATGGTCCACCATGCGCCTGCGAATTTTGCATACCACGACCTATCGCTACGAACCGCCGGCGACGAGCGTGATCCAGATCCTGCGCATGACGCCGGGCAGTCATGACGGGCAATATGTGGCGGAATGGCAGATCGACGTCTCGACCGACACCAAGCTCGACATCCATGAGGACGCCTTCGGCAATGTCACCCATGTGCTGTCCTGCGGGCCGGTCTCCGACATCAAGATCACCGCCGAAGGACTGATCGAGACCCACGATACCGGCGGTGTGCTGCGCGGCGCCGACGAGCGCTTTCCCGCCGACATGTTTCTGCGCACCACCGATCTCACTACTGTCAATCCGGCGATGGCAGCGGTCGCGCGGCAGTTGCGCAGCGAGGCCGAGACCGACAGGCTCGGCTTCCTGCACACGCTGATGTCGCAAATCGGCGACCACATGACCTTCGACGAAGATCCAACCAACAGCGGCACGTCGGCGACCGAGGCGTTCACGCTCAAGCGCGGCGTCTGCCAGGACTACGCGCATATCTTCATCGCCTGCGCCCGCACCGGCGGCGTGCCGGCGCGCTTCGTCTCCGGACACTTCCTGCGCTCCGACGGCACCGTGCATCAGGACGCCGGCCATGCCTGGGCGGAAGCCTATGTTCCCGATCTCGGCTGGGTCGGCTTCGATCCCGCCAACAGCATCTGCACCACCGACGCCCATGTCCGCGTCGCGATCGGGCTCGATTATCTCGGCGCAGCACCGGTGCGCGGGACCCGCTATGGCGGCGGCGCGGAGACGCTGACGGTCGCGGTCAAGGTCGAGCAGGCCGGCCGCGGCGGCCAATCGCAGTCGCAGTCGCAGCGGCAGAGCTAGCTTCATTCAGGGGCGCATTGGGATTGGACCGGCCCTTTGAAATTGGCTAGTAATTCCACGCAACTAGCTGTTGCTTGAGCCAAAACGCGTCGGGGACTGGAAATGACCTATTGTTGTGGAATCCTGGTTCGGGACGGGCTGGTCATGATCGCCGACACCCGCACCAATGCCGGCCTCGACAATGTCTCGACCTTCCGCAAGCTGCATATCTTCTCCAAGCCCGGCGACCGCATCATGGCGATCGCCAGCGCCGGCAACCTCGCCATCAGCCAGTCGGTGCTCTCCACCCTGACCGAGGGCCTGGAAGACCCCGACACGGGTGAGATCGAGACGCTGATGAACGCGCCGACCATGTTCCAGGCCGCCCAGCGCATCGGCCGGGCGATCCGGGCGGTGCACGCGACCGAAGGGCCGGCGCTGAAATCCGAGGACGTCTCCTTCGACGTCTCCTTCCTGTTCGGCGGCCAGATCAAGGGTGCGCGCATGCGCCTGTTCATGGTCTACACCGCCGGCAATTTCATCGAGTGCACCACCGATACACCCTACCTGCAGATCGGCGAGCACAAATACGGCAAGCCGGTGCTCGACCGCGCCATGCATTACGACGTCGAGCTCTACGAGGCGCTGAAGACCGGCCTGATCTCGATGGATTCGACCATGCGCTCGAACCTCGGCGTCGGCCTCCCCATCGACGTGCTGGTGGTGCGCGCGGATGCATGCGACGCCGATCTCAACCATCGCATCGAGGCGGGCGAGCCCTACTTCCACGACCTGCGCTCGCGCTGGTCGGCGGCGTTGCGCGCGGCGCATCAGAATATTCCGCGTCCGCCCTACAAGAACGAAAAAGAACCGAAAACCTGACAACTGAAGAAAAGGCAGGAAACGATGAGCGAAGCAAAAAAGATCGCATTGGTGACGGGTGCGGGCACCGGCGTCGGGCGCGCCGCGTCGCTGGCGCTGATGAACATCGGCTTCACCGTGGTGTTGGTCGGGCGCCGGCTCGACATGCTCGAGGAGACCGCGAAGCTCGGCCCAGCAGGCAAGAGCCTGTGCATCACCGCCGACATGACCAAGCCGGACTCGATCGCCGCGCTGTTCGACAAGGTGAAGGCGACCTGCGGCCGGCTCGACGTGCTGTTCAACAACGCCGGCATGGGCGCACCCGCCGTCAACTTCGAGGACCTCAGCCTCGAGCAGTGGCAGGCGGTCGTGAACACCAACCTCACCGGCCCGTTCCTGTGCACCCAGCACGCCTTCCGCATCATGAAGGACCAGAGCCCGCGCGGCGGCCGCATCATCAACAACGGCTCGATCTCGGCGCATGCGCCGCGGCCGTTCTCGGCAGCCTACACCTCGACCAAGCACGCCATCACCGGCCTCACCAAGGCCTCCAACCTCGACGGCCGAATGTATGACATCGCGGTCGGCCAGGTCGACATCGGCAATGCCGCCACGCCCATGACCGACCGCATGGTCAACGGCCCGGGCGTGCTGCAGCCGGACGGCACCACCAAGCACGAGCCGCGCATGGATGCGAAAGCGGTCGGCGATGCCGTCGCCTACATGGCCGGCCTGCCGCTCGACGCCAACGTGCTGACCATGACCGTCATGGCCACCAAGATGCCGTTCGTGGGACGCGGCTGAACTCAAAACGCGAAAACAACCCCATGCACAGTAGGAAGCGTGGGGCGTTAGCAGCGGGGGTGATGCGAAGTAAGTTCGCGTACCGCTTCAACAATCGTCATTGCGAGCGCAGCGAAGCAATCCAGAAATGCGTCCGCGGAAGCAGTCTGGATTGCTTCGTCGCAAGGGCTCCTCGCAATGACGGGGAGAGAGTGGAGGTCCTACTCCAAACTTTCCACCTGCCGCAGGGTGGGGAACAGCTTCATCCAGAGCAGCGCCACCGCGACGGTGCAGACGCCGCCGAGCACGGCGGCGGGCATGGCGCCGAACAGCGCGGCCGTCAGTCCGCTCTCGAACTGGCCGAGCTGGTTCGATGCGTTGATGAAGAGGAAATTGACCGCGCCGACACGGCCTCGCATCTCGTCGGGGGTGGCGAGCTGCACCAGCGAGAAGCGGATCACGACGCTGATGGTGTCGGCCGCACCCAGGATCGCGAGCGACAGCACCGACAGCCACATCCAGGACGACAGCGCGAACACGATCGTGGCGACCCCGAACACGATCACCGCCTGGAACATGCGCAGGCCCACATGCCGCGTGATGGCATGGCGCGCCAGCACCATGGTCATCAGCAGTGCGCCGACGGCTGGCGCCGCCCGCAACACGCCGAGTCCCATCGGGCCGGTCTGGAGAATGTCGCGGGCGTAGATCGGCAGCAGCGCGGTGACGCCGCCGAACAGCACGGCGAACAGGTCGAGCGAGATGGTGCCGAGGATCGCCGGATTGCTGCGGATGAAGCGGACGCCGGCAAAGATATTGTCCGAGCTCGTGCCCTCCTTGGCGACGGCCTGCGGGCGCGGCTGGATGAAGCCGGTGAGGATCATCCCAAAAATCCAGAACAGCAGCATCACCGCATAGGCCAGATGCGGTGCGATCGCATAGGCAAAGCCGCCGAGCGCCGGCCCCGTGATGGTCGCGACCTGCCCTGCGCCACTTGCGACTGCCGTTGCGCGCTGGAGCGATCCCTGCGGCGCGATCAGCGGCAAGAGCGCCGCCGTGGTCGGGCTCTCGAAGGCGCCGGCGATGCCAAGCACGAAGGTCGCGACGAAAATCTGCACCTCGCTGACCGCACCGAGATAGGTGATCCCTGCGAGATAAAGCGCGGTCGCGGCTTCCACGAGCTGGCAGAGCTGGACCACGCGCTTGCGCTCAAAACGGTCGGCGGCGTGGCCGGCGACAAAGACGAGCAGTGCGGTGGGCGCAAATTGCACGAGGCCGACCATGCCGAGGTCGAAGGCCGAGCCGGTGAGGTCGTAAATCTGCCAGCCGATTGCGACCGCCGCGATCTGGCTGGAAAAGCGTGACAGGCTGCGGGAGAGCAGGAAGAACAGGAAGGCGCGGTGGCGGAGGAGCTCACCGGCGCTGACCGCCGGACTGGCTGAAACTGGCTGTTCTGGCATCGCCCCTTCGGTCACGCTCGGCTGGTCCGCCCCTGGTATCGAGGTGCCTCGCGTGGCTGACGCGGGCCTGCTTGTCAACAGCGGGCGGCACCTGGAGCCATCCGGCATTGCGTTTGCAACGCAGGCGCGGCCATAATCACGGGGGTTTGGGGACATCATGCTGCGGCTGCAATCGACAATCGGCGTTTTCGCATTGCTGCTGATCGCGTTCGCACTGGCGGAGAATCGCCGCGCGGTCTCGCTTCGGCAGGCGCTGATCGGCCTTGTCGTGACCTTCGTCACCGCGATCGTGCTGCTGAAGGTGCCGGTCGTCGCGCATGCCTTCGGCGCCATCAACGACGCGGTCGGCGCCATCTCCGCGGCCTCGCGCGCCGGCTCCTCCTTCGTGTTCGGCTATGTCGGCGGCGGTCCCCTGCCCTTCGACCTGAAGACGCCGGGC
Source organism: Bradyrhizobium sp. S3.3.6 (assembly GCF_040546905.1). NCBI lineage: Bacteria > Pseudomonadati > Pseudomonadota > Alphaproteobacteria > Hyphomicrobiales > Nitrobacteraceae > Bradyrhizobium > Bradyrhizobium sp. S3.3.6. Next base: position 443,907 of record NZ_JBEPOT010000004.1, read on the forward strand.
GCCGATTTCATCCTGGCGTTCCAGGCGCTGCCGATCGTGCTGGTGATGAGCGTGCTGACGACGCTGCTGTTCTATTGGCGCGTGCTGCCCCCGATCGTGCGCGGCATGGCCTGGCTGCTCGAGCGCACGCTCGGCGTCGGCGGCGCGGTCGGGCTCTCGACCGCCGCCAACATCTTCCTCGGCATGGTCGAGGCGCCGCTGTTCGTGCGGCCGTACCTAGCGCAGATGAGCCGGAGCGAATTGTTTCTGGTGATGACCGGCGGCATGGCCGGCATCGCTGGTACCGTGCTGGTGCTCTATGCGACGCTGCTGGCGCCGCTGATCCCCGACGCGGCCGCGCATTTCGTTATTGCCTCCGTGCTGGGCGCACCGGCCGCGATCCTCGTCAGCCTGATCATGGTGCCGGAGACATCCGGCAAGCGCACCGGCGGCGCGCTGGAAGATCCCGAGATGGAAGTCTCCAGCACGATGGATGCGATCGTGAAGGGCACGGGCGCGGGGATCGAGCTGCTGATCAACATCGTCGCGATGCTGCTGGTGCTGGTGGCGCTGGTCTACCTCGTCAACGCCATCCTTGGCCTGCTGCCAAACATCGGCGGCGCCGCAATCTCGTTGCAGCGCCTGCTCGGCCTCGTGATGGCGCCAGTGTGCTGGCTGATGGGGCTGCCCTGGGATCAGGCCGTCACCGCCGGCAGCCTGATGGGCACCAAGACCGTGCTCAACGAGCTGATCGCCTATGTCGACTTCTCGAAGCTGCCGCCGGGCACGCTCGATCCGCGCTCGCGCCTGATCATGCTCTACGCGATGTGCGGCTTCGCCAATTTCGCCAGCCTCGGCATCATGATCGGCGGCCTCGGCGTCATGGCGCCGGAGCGGCGCGACGAAATCAATGCGCTAGGGCTCAAATCGATCGTGTCAGGCACGCTGACGACGTGTCTGATGGGCGCGATCGTGGGGGTGTTGACGTAGGTCTCTCCGCCGTCATTGCGAGCGAAGCGAAGCAATCCAGAAATGCATCCTTGGAGATAGTCTGGATTGCTTCGTCGCACCAGCGCAAAATCGCTTCGCGATTTTGTCGCGGGCTCCTCGCAATGACGGCGGAGAGAGTCTAAGCCAAAACTCCAGCCACGGTGCGAAATGCCGCGACCGCGCGATCAATATCGGCGTCGTCGATATGGCGATGGGTCACACAGCGCAAGCGACGCCGCCCCCAGGGCCTCGCCCTCAGCCCCGCCTTCTCGAGAGCCCCTGACCACGCGGCACTGTCGCGCCCGGAGAGAGAGACATCGACCTGCACGATATTCGTCTGCGGGATTGTCGCGCTGAGCTTTGGGTTGATCGCGTTCAGCGCAACACTCAGGGCTCGCGCACGCCGGTGGTCCTCGCCCAGACGCGTACCCATGACTTGAACCGCCTCGAGGCCGGCGGCAGCCAGGATGCCGATCTGGCGCTGCGTGCCTCCCAGCATCCGGCGAAACCTGCGACTCCGGTCGATCACGGCGCGCGGCCCGGCGAGCACAGCGCCGGCCGGCGCGCTCAGGCCCTTCGACAGGCACAGAGAGACCGTGTCGCAATGGCTCGCAACCTCGCCCGGTGCCGTTTCGAGCGCGACCGCGGCGTTGAAGAGCCGCGCGCCGTCGAGATGCACCGGAACGCCGCGGGCCGAGGCCATGGCGTGCACGGCCTGCATATGCTCCAGCGGCAGCACGGCGCCGCTCGCGTTGTTGTGCGAGGTTTCCATCGCGACAAGGGCGGTCCTGAGCTTGAGCCCTTCGCCCTGTAGCGCGTCTTCCAGCAAATTCAGGTCCATCGCGCCGTCGGTGCCGGCAATGGCGAGGTAGAACTGTCCTGTAAACGTCGCCGCCCCTCGTTCGGAGGTGTACATATGGGCATTCGCTTCCAACGCAATCTGCTCGCTGCGCTGCGACTGCGCCAGCGTCGCCAACAGATTGGCCATGGTGCAGCTCGGCACAAACAGGCCGGCGTCCTTGCCCAACGCCGCCGCTGCGACGGCCTCCAGCTCCTGCACCGTGGGGTCGCCATCCAGCCCGTCATCACCGAGCGGCGCCGAGGCCATGCGGGCATACATCGCATCGGTCGGCCTGGTGACCGTATCGCTGCGCAGGTCGATCGGTGGCAACCCAGCGTCCGCCGGACTCGTGTCGTGTCGATGTGCCATTGCGGGACCTCTAGAGCGCTTGGCGCGTCATTCGTAGGCTGCCGGATCGCCGGAATCGGTCGGGTTGGCCAGCACCCGCTTGAGGGCGGCGCTCATCGGAAATTTCAGGTTGAGGCCATGCGGCGGGATTGGTGAATTGAAATATTTGTCGTAGAGCGCCGCAACCTGTCCGCTCTTCATCAGGTCGATCACGGCGTCGTCGACCACCTTCTTGAAAGCAGGATCGTCCTTGGGTTCGACGATACCGTAAGGCGCCATCTCGAGACCCTTGCTACCGATCAGGTAGTCATCCGGCGTCCTGGACGAGGCGACCGTGGCATAAGCGAGACCGTCATCGTTGGCTGAGCCGGCCACCCGGCCCGTCGACACCAACAAGAAGGTCTCGGCGGTGTCCTTGGCTGGCACGACCGTGATGCCGAGATTGTTCCTGGCGTTGATCAGCGTAATCACCTTGAAAGTCTGGCCGCCGGCCTGGGCGGAGATGGCCTTGCCGCGAAACGAAGTGGGGTCGTTGACATCGACCCCACCATCCCTGCGCGCGACGAGGACGACCTGCGCAACGAAGGTGGTGGGAGCAAAGGCGGCAAGTTTATGCCGCTCGACATTATTGGTCGTGTTGCCGCATTCGAGATCGATCGTCCCGTTGGCGAGCAGCTGAATGCGTGTCGCCGAGGTTATCGGGTTATAGCGAGTCTCGAGCTTGGGGAGCTTGAGGGCCGTCTTGATCGCCTGCACCACCTGTTCACAGATTTCCACGGTATAGCCGATCGGCTTCTGGTTACCGTCGAGATAGGCGAAGGGCACCGAGGTCTCGGGATACCCCAATGTGATCGAGCCGGTCTCACGGATCTTGTCCAGCCTGCCCGCACCCTGAGCGATGGCCTCGCCGGAAAGAAGACCTGCAGCGACGCTCGCCGCGGCAAGTGCCTTGATCGTTGTCGCTTTCATGTCGTCCCTCTCTTGGCGAATGTTCGTGACGCCGTCCGCGCTCGGTGAGCAACGATAGGGCAGCTCCGTGCGAACGGCGTCACGCTCTGGACTATCGTCCAAAAGACCGATCTGATGAAATTCCAGTTTCACACTCCCTTATACGGATTTGATATGGCCACCAGACGCATGGGCTTGAAGCATGTGGAGGCTTTTCGGGCGGTCTTCGTGACGGGATCGATGACGCAGGCGGCTCAGCGCATGCATACCTCGCAACCCCAGATCAGCCGCCTGATCGGACAGTTGGAGGCGATCACGCAATTCCCGCTGTTCGACCGCAGCGGCGGCCGCCTCCGTCCGACCGTGGACGGATCGCGCTTTTTCCAGGAGGTCGAGAAGACTTTCATCGGCCTGGCGGGACTGGAGACCAGCGCAGCAAGCATCCGCTCGTTCGGCATGGGTCGGCTAAGCGTTGCGGCGATGCCGCGCCTGGCCGGCGGTCTGCTGACGCGCATCGCGGCGCGCTTCAAGGTCGACTATCCGCATGTGATGATCTCGATCCGGTCAGGCACGGCGAGCGCCGTGCACGACTGGGTCAGTTCCGGGCTTTGCGACACCGGGCTCGCAATGCTTTACGGCGAGGTTGCGGGGGTGCATGTCGAGCCGGTGCTCAAGACCCGTTGCGTCGCGATCATGCCGAAGGCGCATCGTCTTGCGCAGAAGAAGACGCTGCGCCCTGCCGATTTCGCCAATGAGGCCTTCATCTCCTTCGCCACGGGGAGCCCGCTCCACGATCGCATCGATATGATCTTTGCGCAGGCCGGCGTCACGCGCCGCGTCGTTGCCGAGACCGATCTGGGCGCATCCGTCTGTGCCCTGGTCGCGGCGGGTCTCGGCATCAGCATCATCAATCCGATTGCCGCGCATGACGAGAGCTCTGGCGCGGCCCTGATTGCGCGTCCCTTCAACCCTGCTGTCCCCGTCACGATCGCGCTGCTCTATCCGCCCTATGCCGCGCGCGGCCGGTTGATCGATGTCTTCGGCGAATATGCGCGCAAGATCATGAGCGAAGAACTGGGCTATCTCGAGCGGTAGTCGGGGGGCCCGTCATTGCGAGCGCAGCGAAGCAATCCAGAATCTTTCCGCGGCGGCGGTCTGGATTGCTTCGTCGCAAGGGCTCCTCGCAATGACGACGGAGCGAGTCGGGCCGCTACGCCTTCAACTCCACCGTCTTGAACTCCGCAGGCAAAATCACCTCCAGTAACTCCACGTCGTCAGAATAATCCAAGATCATGTGCTTGATCTTCGGCGGCTGGGTCCAGGCGCTGCCTTCCTTCATCAAGGTCTCGCCCTGCCCGTCCATGTAGGTCTTCACCCAGCCCTTGAGCACGTAGACCATCTGGAAGTCGACGTCGTGGAAGTGCAGTTTTGAGACCTCGGCAGGATCGCAGGGGCCTTGCAGGCGGATCACATGGGCTTGCGCGAGGCCATGGCTTGCAGCGGCGATGCCGAGGTCGCGGTATTTTGCGTAGGCGCGCAGGCCGTCGGCTTTGAAATCTTCCTCGCGATGGTGGCTGATGGCGATGCGCTGCTTCGGGCGCGCGGGTTTCTTCGTTGCGGCCTTGGTTGTTGTCTTGGCGGGCGTCGTGCGCGCCTTCGCTTTCACGGCTTTGCGCGCGGAGGATCGCGCGGCGGATTTGGCGCCGCTCCGCTTCTTCACCGCAGTCTGGGCTGCGCTGCGCGATTTTGTTTTCTTGCTTGTTTTCTTGCTTGTCTTCTTGGCCATGGGCCGGCCTCCCCTGGTGTTATCGGGAAAGGCTAGCACGGAAACATATCTCGTAGGGTGGGCAAAGCGGGAAGCGTGCCCACCATTGCAAATGGAAGCGCGGAGAGATGGTGGGCACGGCGCGCGAAGTGCGCGCGCCTTTGCCCACCCTACCGCACCGTCCAAGCCCTCAATTCAGCCGGAACACGCCATCCACGGCGCGCAGCTCGGCGGGCTTGATCAGCTTGGAATGCGCGACCGTCACCGAGTGAAGCGGGCCGTCGAGCTTCTCTTCCCAGAACGCCAGGAAATCCTTCAGCGCCGGGAATTTCGGAAACATGTCGTAGTTCTGCCAGACATAGGTCTGAAGCAGCGAAGGATGATCCGGCATCCGATAGAGAATCTGTGCCGTCGTCAGCCCGTAACCCAATAGCTGTTTCCGGAAATCGTCGGAAACGGCGCCCGCCCGCAAGCCCATGCCAACCTCCTTTGCAGGAGCGCATATTCAGGGATGGCTTGCCGGTACGCTGCTGACGAGCCACCCGGTGGAGATGCGCTCACATGAGAGAAATGTGACGCAAACTGACAATCCATCTCAAGCCCAAAAGTTTAACAAGCTGTTGAAATTCAATGCGTTAGCAGCAGACGCGGCTCCGTGCTAATACGGCCCCAAGGGCCCTCCAAGACCGGTTAACGATGGTAAAGGGATTCTGGCAGACAGGCCTTCTGAGTGCCGATTTTTCTGCTAGAAGCCCTTGCCCCCGCAAAATTCCTGTCCTATTTCAGCCTCACCTGTGCTAGCACTCGTGGGCACAGACTGCTAACGCCTAAAAATTCCCATACCGTGCAACTACTTAGGAGGACTGCATGAAATTCCGTCCGCTTCACGACCGCGTCGTGGTCAAGCGCATCGACGCAGAAGAGAAGACCGCCGGCGGCATCATCATTCCCGACACTGCCAAGGAAAAGCCCTCGCAGGGCGAAATCGTCGCCGTCGGCCCTGGTGGCCGCGACGAAGCCGGCAAGCTGATCCCGATCGACCTGAAGGTCGGCGACCGCGTGCTGTTCGGCAAGTGGTCCGGCACCGAGGTCAAGATCGACAATGTCGACCTGCTGATCATGAAGGAAAGCGACATCATGGGCGTCCTCGACGTCCCCGCTTCCAAGAAGAAGGCGGCCTAACAGCCCCCCTCTCTCCCCCAGCTAAACCCCTCAAGGAAAAATCCAGATGTCAGCTAAAGAAGTCAAATTCGGCGTAGATGCGCGCGACAAGATGCTGCGCGGCGTCGACATCCTCGCCAACGCGGTGAAGGTCACGCTCGGTCCCAAGGGTCGCAACGTCGTCCTCGACAAGTCGTTCGGCGCTCCCCGCATCACCAAGGACGGCGTCACCGTCGCCAAGGAGATCGAGCTCGACGACAAGTTCGAGAACATGGGCGCGCAGATGGTGCGCGAAGTCGCCTCCAAGTCCGCCGATGCGGCCGGCGACGGCACCACCACCGCAACCGTTCTCGCGGCTGCGATCGTTCGCGAAGGCGCCAAGTCGGTTGCCGCCGGCATGAACCCGATGGACCTGAAGCGTGGTATCGACCTGGCCGTGGAAGCCGTGGTCGCCGACCTCGTCAAGAACTCCAAGAAGGTCACCTCGAACGACGAGATCGCCCAGGTCGGCACCATCTCGGCCAACGGTGACGCAGAGATCGGCAAGTTCCTCTCCGATGCCATGAAGAAGGTCGGCAACGAGGGGGTCATCACCGTCGAGGAAGCCAAGTCGCTCGAGACCGAGCTCGACGTCGTCGAGGGCATGCAGTTCGACCGCGGCTACATCTCGCCCTACTTCGTCACCAACGCCGACAAGATGCGCGTTGAGATGGACGACGCCTACATCCTCATCAACGAGAAGAAGCTCTCCTCGCTGAACGAGCTGCTCCCGCTGCTCGAGGCCGTGGTGCAGACCGGCAAGCCGCTGATCATCGTCGCCGAGGACGTCGAAGGCGAAGCGCTCGCGACCCTGGTCGTGAACCGTCTGCGCGGCGGCCTGAAGGTCGCGGCCGTCAAGGCTCCGGGCTTCGGCGATCGCCGCAAGGCCATGCTGCAGGACATCGCGATCCTGACCGGCGGCCAGGCGATCTCGGAAGATCTCGGCATCAAGCTCGAGAACGTCACGCTCAACATGCTCGGTCGCGCCAAGAAGGTGATGATCGACAAGGAGAACACCACGATCGTCAACGGCGCCGGCAAGAAGGCCGACATCGAGGCGCGCGTGGCCCAGATCAAGGCGCAGATCGAGGAAACCACCTCGGACTACGACCGTGAGAAGCTCCAGGAGCGTCTCGCCAAGCTCGCAGGCGGCGTCGCGGTGATCCGCGTCGGCGGCGCGACCGAGGTCGAGGTGAAGGAGCGCAAGGATCGCGTTGATGACGCGATGCATGCGACCCGCGCGGCTGTCGAGGAAGGCATCGTCCCGGGCGGCGGCGTCGCCCTGCTCCGTGCTTCCGAGCAGCTCAAGGGCCTGCGCACCAAGAACGACGACCAGAAGACCGGCGTCGAGATCGTGCGCAAGGCGCTCTCCGCGCCCGCTCGCCAGATCGCGATCAACGCCGGTGAAGACGGCTCGGTGATCGTCGGCAAGATCCTGGAGAACAAGACCTACGCTTACGGCTTCGACTCCCAGACCGGCGAGTACGTCAACCTGGTCACCAAGGGCATCATCGACCCGACCAAGGTGGTCCGCACCGCGATCCAGAACGCAGCCTCGGTTGCTGCGCTGCTGATCACCACGGAAGCCATGGTCGCCGAGCTGCCCAAGAAGGGCGGCGCCGGTCCGGCGATGCCCCCGGGCGGCGGCATGGGCGGCATGGACTTCTAAGCCCAACGACCTCGAGGACTACGAAACCCCGGCAGCGATGCCGGGGTTTTTGTTTTGGGCCCGTCATTCCGGAGCGCGCCCGCTTGGGCGCGAGCCCGGAATGACGGCCCCTTACCCCACCTTCCCCATCCGTTCCGGGCGCAGCTCGCCTCTGGAATCGAGCGACCAGAAGATCCGCGTCACCTTGCCGACCAGATTGTCCATCGGAATAAAACCCATCGCCGACTTGAAGCGGCTGTCGGTCGAGTTGTCGCGGTTGTCGCCGAGCGCGAAGAAATGGCCTGGAGGCACGGCGTAGACTTCGGTGTTGTCGACGAAGCCATTGTCGACACAGTCATACGTGACGTAGCTCGCGCCGTTCGGCATCGTCTCGCGCCAGCGCTTCACCTTTGCACCGACCTCGCCGCCGCAGGCGGCGCCGGCGGACACGTCCTTGAGCGCAACGCGCGTCACCGGCTGGTCGTTGAGGAAGAGCTGCCCCTGCCGCATCTGGATGCGATCGCCGGGCAGCCCGACCACGCGCTTCACATAATCGACCGACGTATCTTTCGGCGACCGGAATACGACGATATCGCCGTAGGCGGGATCGGCGGCGCGGAAACGGCCGGAGATCCATGACGGCGCGAAGGGAAACGAGTAGCGGCCGTAGCCGTAGGCATATTTGGCGGCGAAGACGTAGTCGCCGACCACCAGCGTGGGCGTCATCGAGCCGGACGGGATGTTGAACGGCTGATACAGGAAGATGCGAAACAGAAAGGGTGGCGACCACAGCACGGGGACGAGCAGGATCAGGATGACGATCGCCTTCCATTCGCTGGATCTGGCGCGCGGCCGGTTGGTGCTCTCAAGAGTAGTCATCGCCTGCCCTGCCCGGGATCGTCGTCGCCACAGGATTGCGCAACCTATGGGCGCGCGCAATCCCAGGCCTGCTTGAGTTGGTCGTCAATTTGCCAAGCTGCGTTCAAAGGGCCGCCTGCAGGCGATCAACTGCGCGACATGTCCTGGAAACACGTTCTCACCCAGTCGATCGTCACGCGCGTTGCGGCATCGCGCTTGAGGTGGTTCTGCACGAGCAGCCAGACGTCGCGGCGCTTCGGCAGCAGCGTCGCGCGCAGGCGGCGATCACCGAGCAGATCCGCGCAAACATACTCCGGCAACACGCCGGCGACCTGATACGAGCGGATCAGGTTACGGATGACCCGGACGTTGTCGGTGACGCAGCGCGCGCGGGCTTGCCTCGTGCGCAGGAATTGCATCTCGGGAATGTCACCGAGCTCGTCCGGATAGGCGCACAGCACCGGCTCACCCTCGGTCGTAACAGGCTCGAAATAATAGATGCTGATATCGCCGAGCCTGGAGATCGCAAAGTCACCTTTGTCGGGCTTGCGCAGCCGGATGGCGAGATCGGCTTCCCAGCGCGAGAAGTTGACGTTCTCGCTCGAGGTGAGGAATTGCAGCGTCAGGCCGGGATTGGCGCGCAGGAAGTCGCTCGCGCGCGGCGCCAGCACCTCCTCGGCGACCGTGTTGGTGGAGGCGATGCGCAGGCGTCCCACCGGACCTGCCAGGCTCTCACTGAGGCGACCGATCTCGGTGGCATGTGCGGCCATCGCCTCGACATGGGCCAGCACCGCCTCGCATTGCCGCGTCGGCCTGCGGACGCCGTCGGCGGCCTCGAACAGACGCAAACCGAGCGCACGCTCGATGCGCGACAGCCTGCGCCCGACCGTGGTCTCGTCGATGCGCAGCCGCGCGCTGGCGCCCGCATAGGTGCCCTCGTCCCTGACCGCAGCGATGATGCGCAGATCGTCCCAGTTCATCGACCGAGGCTATACCGGCCGGGAGCAGCCTGCAATATCGCAGCCACCCGCTGCAATATCCCTGCATATCGGCAGGTATTCCCGGAGCTATGTTTGCCGCGCCTCTTGCCCCGGAGATGTCAAAGACCATGACGACCGCAAAGACCCTGCTGCAGCTCGCCGGTGCCGATCTCAACCCGCCGCGTCTCGGCGACGCCGCGCTGGTGCTGATCGATATCCAGAACGAATATCTCGCAGGCCCGCTCGCCTTGCCCGACGCCCGGCCCGCAATCGCGCGGGCGGCTGCACTCCTGGCACGGGCCCGCGAGAGCGGAGCCGCGATCATCCATATCGCCCATCGCGGCAAGGCCGGCAGCCTGTTCGATCGCGGCGCCGACCGCGGCGCCATCGTCGTCGAGCTCAGCCCCCGTGCCGGCGAGCTGGTGATCGAGAAGGAGTTGCCGAATGCGTTTGCCGGCACCGATTTGCAGGCGCGCCTTGCCGCAACCGACAGGAAGAACATCGTGCTAGCCGGCTTCATGACGCATATGTGCGTCAGCTCTACCGCGCGCGCCGCGCTCGACCTCGGCTTTCGCACCACGATCGATGCCGACGCCTGCGCCACGCGCGATCTGCCTGACGGGCGCGGCGGCACGCTGGACGCCCGGACCGTCCACGAGGTTGCACTCGCCGAGCTATCGGACCGCTTCGCGATCATCGCGCGCGGCGATGCGCTGACCTAAACGAGCAACGCAATGCTGCAACTCTATTTCTCGCCGATGGCCTGCTCGCTTGCGAGCCGCATCGCGCTGATGGAAGCCGGCCTCGATGCGCGCTATCACCTGGTGCATCTCGCGACCAAGACAGTCGCGGACGACGACAGCGATTTTCGCGGCATCTCGCCGAAGGGCGCGGTGCCGGTCCTGGTGCTGGAGAACGGCGAGCGGCTGACGGAATGCGCGGCGGTGCTGCAATACATCGCCGACCTCAACCCTGAGCGCGGCCTTGCTCCGCGGCCGGGCGAAGCGGATCGCTACCGCCTGCAGGAATGGCTGAGCTTCACCGGCGCCGAGATCCACAAGGCGTTCCTGTTTCCGACCTTCTGGTACAAGGACGAGGGCTCGCTCGCCAAGCCGCGCGCGAGGATCGCTCAGACCTTGTCGGTGCCGGCAGCACATCTTGCCGATCGTGAATTCCTCGTCGGCAACAGCTTCACCGTTGCCGATGCACATCTCACCTGGGCTTTGCTGCTGCTCCGTGCCGCAGGCGTCGACATCGCGCAATGGCCGTCATTGTCGGCCTATCTCGAACGCATGCGGGCGCGGCCCATGGTGCGGGAAGCGATCGCCACCGAGACGGCGCTGCGCAAGGCCATGGCGGTTTGAGCGCGCCTCAGTCGACCCGCGCCAGCACCGCGAGCCTGCGGATGCCCTTGTTGCGATAGGCGTCGAGGAACGCGTAATAGTCCTTGAACGAGACGCAGCCGTTGGAATCGCCGTTCGGCCCGAGCATGAAGGTGTGCGCGAGCAGACCGTCGCGGCCGTAGATCGCGTTCTCGCCGCCGACCGGGGTCAGCCGCAGCGCCGGCACGCCGTGGAACAGCGCTTCGCGCGGCTTCAGCTCGTAGATGTGCGGCGGGGTCACGCCGCGCATGCGCACGCGCGAGGAACGGGGATCATCGAGGTTGGAGCCCAGGCCGGAATGGGCCTCGAGCCTGGTGCCATCGGGCAGATACACAGTCTTCGCCGTGATGTCGTAGACCGCGGTCGAGCGGTCATAGGGCGGCGAGCCGCCCAGCATCGGGTTCTGCTCCTTCGGCGCGATGGAAGCGGTCACGCTGGCATCGGCCGAAGCATAAGCAAGCAAGCCGCCGGACGGCTCGCGCTTGCCCCAGAGCTTCTCCACCATCGACTGGCGCGGACCGGTGATCGACATCACCGCGGCCTTGGCGCGATCGGCAAACGACTTTGGCTTCGCTTCGGGCGCCGGCACGATCTCGGCCGGATCGGCCGACGCGAGCTGCACCGGTGCCTCGGCGCGCTTGGTCTTCGCGGCGTCCGCGATCTTCTCGACAGCCTTGGCCGGGCTCTTCAGCACGTCCGCGACCCTGGCGACGACGGTCGGCTTCGCCGCTTCCTTGGCGTCGGCGACCTTCGTCGCAGGCGCAGCGCTCGCCGCGTTGGACTCGACGCCCTGCGTCGCCGCGGCGGCAAAGCGCTCGTTGAACATCTCGCGTGAAATCGGTGCAGCCACCTGCAGCCGGTCGGGCAGCAGCGCAAAGGTGTCCCGGATGGCCTCGCCCGCCTCGCGCAGCGTGACCTTGGGCGCACGCTTGACCACGGGCTCGTCGTAGCCGGAGCTGCCGACGGTCGGATAGACGCTGGCGGCGAAGATGTTGTTGTAGACGGTCCAGCCGGCAAGCACGACGCAGCCGATCACGGCCGCGCCGAGCACGTTTTGGGTGGTCATTTTCCGGGAAGACTTCCGATGAGAATGCTTGTTCGGATTCTTGTTCGGATTCTTGGGCTTCCGTGCCGCGTAACTTTGCGCAGCGATACTCGTACTCATTCGCCTTGCGTCCAGGACGGTGTCACTCAGTCCCCCTTCGAAGTGCCGCTGGTCACGTTCCGGGAACAGCATCTCGCAGAGGGTCGGAGCGTCATTAAGGCGACTTTTAGTTAAATGCGGATTAAGTTCGGGCGTATGTAGGGCAGGTCGTTAACGCTGTGCCATTTCGAGAAAAAAGTCCGCAGAACTACGGACTTAGACGAAGCTGTTAACCATACTTCTCGGCCGGTTCGGCACGGTCGGCGGACGTCTCCGGCCGCATCTTTGGACGCACCAACCAAGTCGTTTTCGTGGTCATCAATATCCGGAAGATAGCGGGGATACGTTGCGCGAGGCTGGTGCGTTCAACTGCAGATGTCAGCACAACGGCGGCAGAAGATCACGCACATCACACATCGCGCGACGATCGCTCGCGGCACGGCGCGCCCTGACTGAAAGTTGATCGCGCCGCTCTGGAAATGGACGCAGCGACAAAATAGCTACGCAAAGGGAGGCTGGCATGAGAGGGATTTCGCGCGGCGGGTTTTGCGCCCTGGCGTGGTCATTTGTGTTGATCGGATCTGCAATTGCACAGCCGGCCGCCAATGCGGGCTGCACGGCAACACCATCGGCCGCGGGGACGCAGACCTGGCGCTGCAACAACGGCATCACGATCGTCGCAGAAAGTGGCGCCAGATTTGAACTGAACGACGCCAACCGCGACGGACATATTGACTCCGTGGAGTTGAGCAGCAAGGCGCTGCTGGTCGAGGTGCCCAAGAAGCCCGGCGGCAATCCCTTCAAGGTGCTGACGCCGCAGGCGATCGCCGCCGTCCGCGGCACCAAATGGGCGGTCGATGTCGCCGAGGCCAAGACCTCCGTGTTCGTCGCCAACGGCCGTGTCGGCGTGGCCCGCAGGGCGGCGCGTGGACGCGGCGTGGTGCTGGGCCCCGGCCAAGGCGTCGACGTGGAAGCGGCGGGTCCGCTGACCGTCAAGACGCTGACCGTCAAGACATGGGGCCAGCCGCGCGTCGACGCGCTGATGGCAAGACTCGGCCAATAGGCCTGCCCGGTCAGGCCGGGATAGCAAAGAAGATTGCAGTACGACGGCATGAAGCGACGCGTTCAAATTCTGGTGGCACTTGTCCTCACCGCGCTGTGGGGCGCGGGCATCTATGCGGGCCACGCCAATGGTCATCTACGCTTTCTCGATCGGCTCGAGGCAACGCTGACGGATTGGCGAACACAGGTCCGCGGCGTGCAGGCTCCGCCTGACCTCGTCACCATCGTCGCCGTCGACGATACCGTGGTGAAACGCGGCGGCAGCTATCCGCTGCCGCGCGCCGACCTCGCCCGCGTCGTCGACACCATCGTGCAGTTCAAGCCGAAGGTCGTCGCGATCGACCTGCTGCTGGTCGACCGCAGCGCCGCGATCGGCGACGCCACGCTGGCTCACACGCTTGCCACCGGTCCCGTGGTGCTCGCAGCCGCCGCGATCTTCCCGAGCGCGAGCGAGACCGTGGCGCCCGGAAGCGCAGGCCCGCTCGCCGCCCTGCCCCAGGCCGAGCGCTTCCTGCTGCCATTGCCGGCGTTCGCCGATCATGCCGATGTCGGAATCGTCAACGTCTCGACTGGGCAATCGGGCTCGCCGCTCTCGGTGCCGATGCTGTTCCGGACAGTCGACAAGGTCGAGCTGTCGTTTCCGCTGCGGGTCGCAAGCCGCGCACTCGACAAGCCACTGACGATCGCGCCCGATCATCTCATGCTCGGCGATCGCACAGTGCCGACCGACACCGGCTTTGCGCTGCCGATCACCTATTACGGGCCGCGTCGCACCATCCGCACCGTGAGCGCACAGAGCATTTTCGACGGCACGCTCGACCGCAAGGCGATCGAGAACCGGATCGTCGTGATCGGCGCCGCCGTTGCCGGCGGCGGCGACTTCTTCCCGACGCCGTTCGATTCCCTGATGCCCGGCGTCGAGGTGATCTCGACCGCGATCACGCATCTCGTCGCCGGCGACGGCATCGTGCGCGACCGCAGGGTTCACATCGTCGACGCGCTCACCGCGATCCTGCTGCCGATGCTGCTGGTGGGCCTGCTTGCCTGGCGACGGAGCGCGGTCGGCTTCATCGTGGCAGCCGCGGTGATGGTCGCCTGGGCCGGGCTCAATCTGTTCGCGTTCACGCGCGGCGTCTGGCTCGATGCCGCGACCACGCTCGCGGCCGCGGTGCCACCGGTCGCACTGTTCGTTGGCGTACAATTGTGGGCAGGAGGCCGCCGCACGCAATATCTCGCCGCCAAGAGCCGGTCGCTGGCGCAATTCCAGGCACCGGCCGTGCAAGCGTGGCTCGCACGCGATCCCAATTTCCTGGCGAAGCCGGTCCGGCAGGATGCGGCCATCGTCTTCATCGATCTCTCCGATTTCACCGCACTGAGCCAGCAGATCGATCCGGACGAACTCCAGGACATCCTGCAAGCGTTCCACGCGCTGATCGACCGGGCCGCGGTCGATTGCGGCGGCATGATCACCAGCTTTCTCGGTGACGGCGCCATGATCCTGTTCGGCCTGCCGAGCGCGATGCCGGATGACGCGGCGCGTGCGCTGAAATGTGCGATCGACCTGCATCGCGGCGTCGAGCGCTGGATGGCGTCGCTGCCATCAGCGATCGGCGGCCGGCTCGGGTTCAAGATCGGAGCGCATTTCGGCCCGATCGTCGCCTCCCGTCTCGGCGAGAGCCACCAGCACATCACGGCAAACGGCGACACCGTCAATCTCGCGAGCCGGCTGATGGAGGTCGCCGCGCAAAACCATGCGCGGCTCGCATTGACCGACGCGCTGCTCGATGCGGCCGACTTTCACGGGGCCCCCGACGGTGTCCTGTCGGGCCCCCTGCACACGCAGATCCGTGGCCGCTCCGGCGTCGTGACCGTCTGGTTCTGGCGCGACCAGGACAGGCCGAGCCAGGCCGCGGCCAAGGTCGAGATGATCGACTGAGGCGGCTGGCGCGTCCGCCTATTGCCCCTTGCGCCTCAGCACGCCCAGGCCGCCCAGCTTGCCGCGCGACATCAACTCGCGGAAACTGTCGTTGAGGAGGATCTCGTCGACCTCGTCCGAGATCAACTTCGCTTCGGCCTCGGTCATGACGATGGACGTCAACGAGCCGCTCACCTTCATGGCGTTGAGCACATCCTTGACCAGGGGCGCGCCGTTGGACGGGATCTCCGGCGGCTGCCAATCGAGATCCTCGATCACGAACAAGCCGCCCGGCTTCAGCGAGGGAAACAGCACGCCGAGCGTCAGGTGCTGGTGCACCGAGGCGTGAGAGCCGTCGTCGATGACGATGTCCAGCGGCTTTTCCTTGGCCGCCAGCTGCTCCAGCATGCTGCGATCGCCCTGATCGACGCGATGGATCCTGACCCGCGGATGGGAGAACCAGCTGAAGTCCTCGATGTCGGCACCGATGACCTCGGCATTCGGGAAATAGTCCAGCCACATCTGCAGCGACGGCACCTGATCCTGAGTCCAGCCTTCGGCCCGCCCCCGGCACAGACCGATTTCCAGGATGCGAATGGGTTCAAGGGCCTTCGATCGGAACAGCTCGTGATAGATTCGCGTATAGTGATGGGCGAGCTGGCCCTTGTAGACCGCGCCCTTGTCGGAATCGTATTTCGCCGCAAGCTGCGTCAACCAGTTCGGCTCGAGCACCAGCTTCTTGAGATAGCCCGCCACGCTCTGCTCGGGGACCGCATCGAAGCGCAGCCCTCTCTCGGCCCACATTTTTCCCCAGAGATGGACACCCGTTACACGGGGATCGCTCAAGAGATCGAAGCCGGCCCGGCCTTCGGCGGCAAACAGATCCACTTCGCGCCAGTCGATCGCGTTGAAGGTCGTCGGCGGGAGAATCGACGACTGGAGTTCCTCATCGCCTGCCACGAGCAGATATTCGCTCAGCAACAGCGGCCCCACCGCGCCGTATTCGACGCGCTTTTCGCTGAACAGCCGCTGCAGGGACAGCGCATACAGATTGGCCATGTGAGGCGAGCCCTTGGGCGCGCGCATCACGTCGCCGACGCACACATGCCCGTTCTCGACTCCCGACCATTGCGCAGAAAACACGTGTTCCCTGCCAAAATCCAGGGGCTTCACGAGCACGATGTCCGTATCGAGCCACCAGCCCCCGAATTCATGAAGGACGGCATAGCGGAAAATGTCGCTGAAGTAGCGGATCTCGCTGTTCAGGACGGCATGCTGGTAGATCGCACCCGGCACGAGATCTCCGGCGTCGACCACCATGACGCCGGGCGGCACACGTGCCTGCATGGCGCCGACATTGTCGTAAGTGTACAGCTTCACCGGATGGCCCTGCCGGACCATCGATTGAAGCGAGAGACGCGACATCTCGCTCAGCGGCGCATTCGACCAGAAGCAGTGAATGGGGTCGCGGGCTTCTCCCGACCCCGGGCGGCTTTGAAGATGCGGATTGAATTGCCTTGTGAGCGCATTCCACCCGTTGCGAGGGACAGAACGGCACTCCGCAAGGAATGGCAATTTCTGATAAGCGCGAGCGATCAGAAAGCAAAGGCTCGCCTGGTTGACGTGCCCCGCCCTGTTCAAGGCGTTGCCAAAATTCTCCCAGACAGTCGGGTCAAGGGGATCAAGCGCGACTGCCCGCTGAAACGCCTCGAACGCCTGTTCCTGAAGTCCCTTGCCTTGCAGGGCGGTCCCGAGCGTAGCGAGATAGGTCGCCTTCATCTCGCTCGTGAGAGCGCGGCAAGCCCATTCCACGGCGGCGTCGTAATTCCCGTTGAGCAGGGACACGCCAGCCATCAGATGAAGCAAGCCGGCATGGTTCGCGTCTGAGGCCAGCCCTTCCCGGCAACGGGCTTCGGCTTGCTCAAGCTCACCCGTTTTCAAGTGTTGAAGGCAGATCTTGTAGTATTCATCCCGCGTCGGCGAAGACGGCTCTGTCGAGATCTCGTTTGCTCTTGCGAGAGTGCCGTCGTGATAATTCATCGGGGACCTTCCGGATCAAGGGAGAGCGGGCAGCAACCCGATTCCCGAGCCTGCAGGAAGGTTGCCGATTCTCAATTATTCCCTGGAGCTTGCTCGAAGCTGGGCGCCGCCTTCGCCTCGGCGCGCCGGCGCGTGGCGAATCAAGGGAGCGGTTGATATGCCTCAACCAGCGATCGGCGCTTTATCCGATCTTTGAAGCTGGCCCTTGCATGAAGAACTTTGTCGTCAACCTCAACCGTCAGCCGGAGAAGTACGAAAGCTTCTTGAGACTGAATGCCGGGTCGAAGATCGCCTTCGAACGATTTGAGGCGTGCGATGGCGCATCGTTCTCATCGCAGGATGCGCTTGGGATGAACCTGGTTGTGCCCGGAGCACAGTTCACGCCCGGTGCCGTCGGCTGCGCGGCCTCACATCTCCGGATCTGGCAACAGACGGCTCAATCCGAAGTGCCGGCGCTCGTGTTCGAGGACGATGCGATTGTCCGCGATGACATCACCGAGCGTCTGGATTTCCTTCGCCGTCTCAAAGACTGGGATTACGTCGCGCTCGGCTACAATACGGACTCCGTTCTCGAACTTGAGCTGACGCCCGGCTTCAAGTCCGAGATGGTGTTCACGCCCAAGCAGCCAAGCGACGAAAGCGCGGCGGTTTTTCGGAGGTCAAGCGCAGAGGTCGCCGCGTTTCGGCTCGTCAATTGCTTCGGCACGGCAGGTTATGCGGTTTCGCCCCGAGGCGCGAAGAGACTTCTGGAGCTCTGCTTTCCGATGGAAAACCGGTTTCTTCGGGTTGCAGCGCTTGGTCGCACGATCCCGGTCATGGGGGTCGATGGCATGATGAACTTCATCTACAATTCGATCGAGGCCTTCGCCTGCCTCAGCCCGCTTGTCATTCCCAAAAACAACAACGCCGTCTCGACAACCGTTCCGACCGGTGAAATTCCCCGCTGGTGAGTGCCGCGAGGTGCGCCCGGTTCAGGGCAGAAGTTCGGGCGGCGGCGAGCGGTCCAGCACATCGCCCTTGGCGCCCTCAAGCAGATCGACGCCGTAGGTCTCGACCACGAGCGGGCCGCGCTTGCGCTGCAGCTCGGCGACACGCGTCACCTGCGTGAAGAGGTCGTTCAGGAACGGATGGCCGCCGGGGCGCAGCTCGTCGACATAGATCAGCTTGCCCGCGAGCAGCTTTGGATCGGGCTCGGGCATGTTGACCCAGCGGATGCGCTGGTTTTGCTGCACCACGCAGGTGCCGCGCGGCAGATAGAAGGCGAGCCAGCCAGTGGTGCCGTAATCCGGCGTGAGCACGCAAGGCGCACCGCTGCGGACACGCGCCGCTTCGACGTTAGCTGCGAGCTCGCGCCAGCCGACGCCGACGCTGCGCACGGTCGCATCGCGGCGATAGCCGGACAGCAGCCCCGTATTGGCCTGCAGGATCAGTGCGGCAAACATCACGATGCCGGTGGGCGCGGCCCAGCGCAGGCAAAAATCCACCAGGCGTCGCGCACGCGGTTTCCACTGTACGAGATTGGCTGCGGCAGCGGCGGCAACGACGAACGGCGGATAGACCGGCGCAAACCAGTTGGCCTCGACGCGGGCGTGCAGCGAGTGCCAGACGAAATAGGCGACGATGGTCCAGAACATCGTCTCGATCAGCACGCGCGAGGCGAGCGCGCCTGCCCGGCGCCAGGTCAGCGCATGCAGCCCCATCGCGCCAAGGATGAAGACCAGCGGGGTCGCAAATGCAATCTGGGTCGGGATCAGCTCGGCAATGAAGACCGGGCGAAAATCCTCGATCCTGGCGCGCCCGAGCTGCTTGACGAACGAGACCCATTGATGATCCGCATTCCAGAGGATCACCGGTGAGAACAGCGCGAGCGCAACGAGGCCGCCGAGATAGGGCCAGGGCGAGAGGAACCAGCGCCGCAGTTTCGGCACGGAGGCGAGCCAGATCAGGATCGCGGCACCAAAGAACATCGCGGTGTACTTCGACAGCAGCGCCGCGCCGATTGCGGCGCCGACCGCAAGCCACCAGACACCGCGACCGGTCTCCAGCACTTTTGCGAGGAAGAACAGCACGAAGCTGGAGGCGACCAGCAGCGGCGCATCCGGCGTCACGATCAGCGTGCCGACCGAGGCCATCATCGTCACGTTGAGCAGGATCGCGCTGGTCGCCGCCACGCGGGCACCGCCGAACAGGATCGCGGCCGAACGATAGATCGCATAGCTCATCGGCAGCGCGAGCAGGATCGAGACCAGACGAACACCGAGCTCGGTGTCGCCGGCGATCATGGTGCCGGCGCGGATGACGTAAGCCACCATCGGCGGATGGTCGTAGTATCCGCCCGCCAGGTTCTTCGACCACATCCAGTAATAGGCTTCGTCGAAGGTGATCGGGGTGAAGGCGGCCGCGACCAGCCGCAGTGCGACCAGCGCAAGAATCACCAGCGCCGTATTGCGGACGATCCGCGCGTCAGCCCCGCCCATACAAGCTTCCTTGCAAGCCTTGACGCGCTATTTCTTGCGCCAGACGAACAGTCCGGACATCGCGTAATTCCACACTACGCCCATCAGCGCGCCGGCGAGGCCCGCCAGCCACCAGATCGGCTCCTGGTCGTAGACCGAGAAAGCAACGCCGACATTGGCGAGCAGGCCGACGCTGCAGACGATATAGAACATGATCAGGCCGCGCAGGATCGCAAAGCCCTTCAGCCGCTGGTCGCGATAGGTGAGGAAGTTGTTGAGGACGAAGTTGGTGGTCATGGCGACGATGGCGCCGGCGGCCTGCGCCTCCGCGAACGGCACCTTGATCAGCTGGAGCGCGATGAACAGCGTGGTGAGATGCACCACGAGGCCGATGCCACCCACCATCGCGAACAGGATGAAACGCAGCGAGACGATATCGTTGGTCAGCTTGGCCAGCACCAGGCCAAGGAAGTCGA
Source organism: Bradyrhizobium sp. S3.3.6 (assembly GCF_040546905.1). Lineage (NCBI taxonomy): Bacteria > Pseudomonadati > Pseudomonadota > Alphaproteobacteria > Hyphomicrobiales > Nitrobacteraceae > Bradyrhizobium > Bradyrhizobium sp. S3.3.6. Next base: position 463,939 of record NZ_JBEPOT010000004.1, read on the forward strand.
GCGCCACCATGGAATCGAGCTTGCTCTCGCCATGCTGGCGGGCGCCGAAGGTGTAGGGAATCTCGACCGCGCGCAAACTGCCCTGCGCGCTTGCGACGAGATCGAGCAGGATCTTGAAGCCGTGCACCGACAGTTTTGGCGCCAATTGCTCGAAACGGTCGCGGCGAACCATGAAGAAGCCGCTCATGGGATCCGCGATCTCGACCCGGAGCATCTTCCTCGCGACCTCGGTCGCCAGCGCACTGGCGCCGGCACGCTGCTTGTTGAAACCTTCGCTCTTGTAGCCCTCGATGTAGCGGCTGCCGACGACGAGGTCGGCCTGATCGCTTGCAAGCAGCAACAGCATCTTCGGCAGCTGCGTCTCGTCGTGCTGGAGGTCGGCGTCGATCACGGCGGCGTAAGGCGCGCTGGAGGCCAGGATGCCCTCGATGCAGGCGCCCGACAGGCCGCGGCGGCCGATACGGCGGATGCAGCGCACGCGGCTGTCCTGCAGCGCCAGCGCCCGCACCACATCCGAGGTGCCGTCGGGCGAATTGTCGTCGACGAACACGACCTCCCAGGCGACGTTGACGAGCGTCGCCTCCAGCCGCCGGTACAGCACCGTGACGTTATCGCGCTCGTTGAAGGTCGGGACGATGACCGACAGTTCGGGCCCCTCTTGAGCCTGGCTGTCGACGCCCGGTCTGATCGCTTCGTTCATGACGGCAGCGTATAACCGCCGCGTCGTGTGATGCCAAGCCGGGGGTCTGGGGGAACGGCCCAAAGGGGCCCTAAAATGCCAACGACCCCGGAACGGCGGACCGCGCGTACATCCGGCGCGAGCCCAAGCTATTCCAAGGTCGTCCCAGCAACGGAGAATGTCACTCAACGTTGCCGTTATCAACTAAATGGGGACGACACTGCCGCTTCGCAAGGGGCTGAAGCGCTCTTTTTCGGGCCGCTACTGGTTCGGGACTTCCCGGATCACGGGGCCCCGCGGCGCCGGCGCCGCAGGGGCTGCGGGCGCCATGGCGGAAGGGGCCGGCTCGACCTTGGCCGGCTTCGGCGGCTTGCCGTACTGCCCGATCGGCCCGAAGACGATGGCGGCCGCAAGCACAATCGCCGCGACGATCACGCCACAGATGCCACCTACCGACTCAGACGACATGCCAGCCCGTCCCCGTTCCAGATGCAGCCAGTCATACCACGGATGAACACGCGGCCGGAAGGGCTTGGCGAAGGGGGCGAATAGCGGAAGGGCGAATAGCGAATGGTGAGTAGCGAATAAGGCAAGGCGGTCTTCTGTCCCTATTCCCTATTGGCCATTCGCCACTCCCCTATTTCTGCGGCGGCCGGTGCTTGACGAAGGCGGTCACGATGTCCTTCTGCGCCGCCTCCACCGCCCTGTTCGCGGTCGCGAGATGGGCGCCGGATTCGATGTTCGGATATTGGGAGGTGAGGTAGTCGAGCAGCGCCACCCGGTAATATTGCCGCTCCGACGGACAGGCCCCCGCAACCGACCGGCCAAAATCCTGTTCCGACAGTCCCTGATTGCTGTCGCGCGAATATTCCCGCGCCAGGCAATGCCAGTAATCGTCGCGGCCCTGCATAGCGAGCTTCTGCGCGCCCTTCGCATCGTCATCGTCAGCCAAAGCCGCAGATGTCATCATGACGAGTGCCGCTCCCAGCATCAGCGTCCGCATCTTGTTCTCCTTTTTGCGCAGATTTCTTCGCGAGCTTAGACGGGACACGACAACTGGCCAATCACTTCTGGTTTGACTAGGATGCAGACCTCCCCTCCCCGTCGATGCGAGATCCCTCCGTGGCCAAAGCAAAAACCGCGACCAAAAAATCCGGCAACATCTTCATCGGCATCGGCGGCTGGACCTTCGAGCCCTGGCGCGGCGTGTTCTATCCGGAGAAGCTGACGCAGGCGAAGGAGCTATCCTATGCGGCCTCGAAGCTGACCTCGATCGAGATCAACGGCACCTATTACGGCTCGCAGAAGCCGGAGAGCTTTCGCAAATGGGCAGCCGACGTGCCGGATGGTTTTGTGTTCTCGGTGAAGGGGCCCCGCTTTGCCACCAACCGCCGCGTGCTCGCCGAGGCCGGCGATTCCGTCAAGCGGTTCTATGATTCCGGCGTGCTGGAGCTCGGCGACCATCTCGGGCCCGTGCTCTGGCAATTCGCGCCGACCAAGAAATTCGACGGCGCCGATTTCGGCAAGTTTCTGGAGCTGTTGCCGCGCAAGCTCGAGGGCCGCGCGCTGCGCCACGTGGTGGAGGTGCGCCACGACAGTTTCTGCACGCCTGATTTCATCGCGCTGATCCGCGAATTCGGGACGCCCGTGGTGTTCGCCGAGCACGGCAAATATCCTGCCATCGCCGACGTCGCCGGCGATTTCGTCTATGCCCGGCTGCAGAAGGGCAATGACGAGATCAAGACCTGTTATCCGCCGAAGCAACTCGATGCCTGGGCCGAGCGCCTTCAGGCCTGGGCCGCGGGAGGTGAACCCGACGATTTGCCGAAGGTCGACAAGGCGAAGCCGAACAAGGAGCCGCGCGACGTGTTCGCCTATGTCATTCACGAGGGCAAGGTGCGCGCGCCGCACGGCGCCATGGAGCTGATCGCGCGGGTGAGCTGAGGATCATTCATGGCCAGAGCTAAAAAGCTCTTCACCATCGGCTATGAGCAGACGCCGCCCAAGGCCGTGCTGGACGAGCTTGAGCAGGCCGGCGTCAAGCTTGTGGTCGACGTGCGCGCGGTAACATCGTCGCGGCGGCCGGGCTTTTCCAAGAAGCAGCTTGCCGCAGGCTTGGACGAACGCGGCATCGCCTATGTCCATCTTGCAGCGCTGGGCACACCCAGGGAAGGCCGCCTCGCCGCGCGCAGCGGGCAATACGATGCGCTGGAGAAGGTCTACTCAAAGCACTTGAAGGCGCCTGAGGCGAGAGAAGCGATGGACGAGCTCTCGGCGCTGGTGAAGAAGGCCGGTCCCGTCTGCCTGCTCTGCTACGAGCGCGACCACACCCACTGCCACCGCCAGATGATCGCGGAGATCATCGAGGAGCGCGATGGGGTGGCGGTGAAGAATCTGGCGGGGCGGCAGGTGTAGCTGCGCTGTCATTCCGGGGCGTGCGCAGCACGAGCCCGGAATCCATCGAGCCTCAGAGTTGGTGGATAAATGGATTCCGGGCTCACGACTTCGTCGCGCCCCGGAATGACGAGCGGAGACAGCTCGCGCGCGCCCCGGAATGACAGCCTACCTCGCTCCCGCCAGCTTGAACGACCCCTCCATCATCTGCACGCAGCTGCCGCCGACATGGGCGGAGACGATCTTGCCGTCCTGCTTGCGCACGCGCGTTTGGAGGATGCTGGGCCGGCCCATGTCAAAGCCCTGGCCGACCGTGAGCTTCAATTCACCGTCGCGCGTGGGATCGAGATCGGCGAACAGCGCGGCGGCCGCGACCGTGGCGCTGCCGGTGGCGGGGTCCTCGGCGAGACCGCCGGCGCCGCGCATGAACATGCGCGCCTGACGCTCGCTGGGCGCCTCCGATGCCGGCACATCGCGGGTGTAGAACCACACCGAGCGGGCCTCGTCGCGCGGCAAGACCCTGCCGAACGCGGCCGCGTCGGGCCTCGCTCGCTTGAGCGCATCGCGCGAATGCAGCTCCGCCACCAGGAACGGCGTTCCGACGCCGACGACTTGCGGCGCATGGTGATCGGTCCTGATGTCATCGGCAGTCAAGGAGATGCAGGCTGCAACGTCGGCGGCGGAAACCTCCGCCAGTCGCGACAGCGGCTGCGGCGCGGTGAGCTCGGTGCTGACCACCCTTCCTTGCTCCCGCACGATATCAACCGGGACCAACCCGGCTATCTCCTCGAACAGCAATCGCGGCTTCGGATCTTTCGCGAGGCTCGCCAGCACGAAGGAGGTGCCGACATTCGGATGGCCGGCGAACGGCATCTCCCTTACCGGCGTGAAGATGCGCACCTCGGCGTCGTTGGCCTTGTCGCGCGGCGGCAGCACGAAGGTCGTCTCGGAATAGTTGAACTCGGTCGCGATCGCTTGCATCTGCTGCGTGGAAAGCCCAGCGGCGTCGAGCACCACGGCAAGCTGGTTGCCGCCGAAGGCGCGGTCGGTGAACACGTCGACGGTGATGTAGCGGCGCTGCATGCAAAATCCTCACGCAAATGGCGGCCGCCTCCGGCCGCCTCGCGCAACACTCTACAAGCCCTCAACATCGCCCGTCATGCCCCAAAATTCGGTGCAATCGGAGCAATCGCCGATGAGAGATCAGAAGCGAAAGAGAGGTCGCGGTGATGCCAGAACTTGCGCGCGCTCGCTCTTGTCGACAATCAGCGTGTCGAGGAATTGCCGGTTTTTCGCGTAGCTCTGCGTCGCCTCGAACTGCGTGTGCGGCCAGTCGCTGCCCCACAGCAGGCGATCGAGGCCGTAGGCACTGCGCAGCAGCGGATAGGCCTCCTTCGCAAAACTCTCGCCCGCAGCACCGTTGCGATACGGCGCTGAGATCTTGACCCAGATGTTCTTCGTCGCCCCTAACTTCAGCACGGATTGAAAGCCGGGATCGGTGACGCCGAGTTTTGGATCAGGCAGCGCGTAGTGATCGAGCACGACGGTGACGCCGCGATCGAGCAACTGCGGCGCGAGCACGGCGAGATCGGAGGCATTGCGCTGGATCTCGACCTGCCAGCCCATCGATTTCACCTTCGCGAGCAACCCCTTCCATTCGCCCGCGGCGAGATCGGGCAAGGGCTGACCGACGAGATTGAGGCGAATGCCGACGATGCCGGCGCGATCGAGCTCGCTCAGCTCGTCTGCAGAGACCTTGGGATCGACGACGGCAATGCCGCGCAGGCGGCCGTTGGCCTGCTTCAGGCAGTCGACGAGATAGGAATTGTCGGTGCCGAGAAAGCTCGGCTGCACCAGCACGCCATTGGTGATGCCGTTATGGTCGAGCTGCTCGAGATAAAGCGACAGCGGCGCGTCGTAGTCCGGCGCATAACGCCGGCCCGGCGCGAGCTTGAGCTCGCGATGGAACACATGAGCGTGGGTGTCGATAACGGGCAAGGCCGCCTCACTCCTTGCTGTGGTCGCGACCGCGGTGGCAAGCGATGCGAGGCCCGCACCAAACTGGCGGCGCGTCAGGCCGTGTTGGGGCAATGTCATGGTCGTTCCTCCCCATTCCCGTCAGACGCGCGCCGGCGCGGTTTGCTCGAACACCTTGCCGCGGGTCTCGGGCAGGAGCAGCACCGCGATCAGCACCAACGCATAGGCAAACGCCGCGTCGATGCCGATCGCGGGCCCGAGACCGATGCGATCACTGAGGAAGCCGACCAGGAAAGGAAACGCGGCGGAGACGACGCGGCCGAAATTGTAGCAGAAGCCGACGCCGGTGCCGCGCACGCCGGCCGGATAGAGCTCGCTGAACAGCGCCGCCATGCTAGCGGGAATACCGGCCGAGAAGAAGCCGAGCGGAAAGCCGAGCACCAGCATCTCGCCATTGGTCAGTGGCGCAAAGATGTAGACCAGCACGGTGGCGATGCAGGCGCTGGCAAAGAACGCGACATTGGCCCTGCGGCCGATCCGGTCGCTGATGATCCCGCTGGCGACGCAGCCGCAGAAGAAGGCGACGATGATGACGGCGAGATAGAAGCTGGAGCCGAGCACCGACAGGTGGCGCACCTCGCGCAGGTAAGTCGGCAGGAACGTCGTCAGCGCGGCATAGCCACCATGGGCGCCGATGCCGAACAGGCCGCCGACCAGGGTCGAGCGCAGCACGTCGCGGTGGAAGATGCCGGCGAGCGTGGCGAGGAACCGTGTTTCTGCGTCCCTTGCAACAGCGCGCGGCGGCTCCTTCAGCCCGCGGCGGATGAAGATGATGAGGAGCGCCGGCAACAAACCGATCGCAAACAGGATGCGCCAGGCGATGTCCGCCGGCGCGTAGGTGAAGACCAGCGCCGACAACAGCACCGCCGCGCCCCATCCGATCGCCCAGGCGCTCTGCACCGAGCCGAGCGCCTTGCCACGATGCTCGGGACGAATGATTTCGGCCATCAACACCGCGCCGACGGCCCATTCGGCGCCGAAGCCGAGGCCCTGGACGGCCTTGAGGATCAGAAGCTGGGTGTAGCTCATCGCAAACGCGCAGGCGAACGTCGCCAGCGCAAAGGTCAGAACCGTGATCTGGAGCGCCTTGACGCGGCCGTAGCGATCGCCGAGCGCGCCACCGAGCCAGCCGCCGAATGCGCCGAAGAACAGCGTGACCGAGCCGAGCAGGCCGGCATCGGCCTTGCTGATGCCGAAGGCCGCGATCAGCGCGGGGATGGCAAGGCCGAACATCTGGACGTCGAGCGCATCCAGCGCCCAGCCGCCAAAGCTTGCCCAAAAGGTCCGCTTCTCGAGCGGCGAGCATTCGCTGTACCAGTTTGACATTGTTTCCCCTGTAATCGTTTATTGCTTGGTGTCGTTGAAAGTCGTTGTCACCGGATCTCGGCGTGGTAGCGGAAGCGATCCGCGGGCCCGCGCGAGCGGCGCCATTCGATCGGCCGCCGCTCCAGATCGAGCGCGAGGCGCTCGATCACGATCAGCGGCGCGTGGGCCTCGAGCCGCAACAATCGCGCCTGCATCTCGTTGGCGGCCTCGACCGTCAGGATTTCCTCGGCGGAGACCACGACCTCGCCGCAACGCTCCTCGTAGAGCGGATACAGCAAGTCACCGAACTCGGCCGTGTCGATTTCGAGGATTTTTGCGAAACGCGATTGCTGGAGCCAGATTTCTTCGGCAAGCAGCGGCACGTCGTCGATCAGCCGCAGGCGCGACAGACTGATCACGGCTTCGCCGACCGGAATACGCAAAGCCGATGCCACGGCCGATGTCGCCGCTACGCTTTTGCGCCGGATGATGCGGCTCTTCGGCACGCGCCGCTCGCCGCTTTCGGACTGGAAGCGGAAGAAACGGAACAGCGAGGAGTTGAAGCGCGCGCGGCGCACGAAGGTGCCGCGGCCCTGCTGCCGCTCCAGCACGGCGTCCCCGACGAGCTGGTCGATTGCCTTGCGCACGGTGCCGATGGCGACGCCGTAATGGGCGCCAAGCTCGGCCTCCGACGGAATCGGCTCGCCCGGCCGCCATTCATTGCGGTTGATCCGCGCCGCGAGGTCGTCGCGCAGGCGCTGGTAGCGTGGCAGGCGGTCGTCGCGCGGGACTGAATTCATATAGTCATATAGATGACTAGATGAAAGTGGAGTCAAGCGCTACCTTGATACCGCAAGGCTGGAGTCCTCGCGGAACGAGCGCGAGGCCGGGTTGCGGACTTCGCCAACCCGGCCTCGCCTGTGTCGATCGTCAGTTCGTGGTCTTGGGCATGCAGGGCGGCTCCTTGTAGGGCGCCGTGGCATAGGCGCCCACTGCGGGAGCCCTGACGCAATCCGCCGTTGCGTGGGTTGACGCACGCCGCACGGGCGCGACATCGCGGGCGGCTGCGGCCTGGGTTTGATAGACGGAAGCGGCAATCAGGGCGGCTGAGACGAAGGTCAGTCGAGTCATGGATTTCCTCCGCGTGACAAACGGACATCGACAGGTTTTCGACGTCCTGAGTGCAAGAGCGGAATGTCACGTGAAATATTTCAGCCGCGCGTTCAAAGAAACGCGAGCAGCGTCCCTCATCCCAGTTGAAACACCGCGACCGGCTGCTCGTAACCGCGCACCGTGACCTCGCCGAGCGCGACCGCATCCTCGCCGTCGTCGCCCAGCGCCTCGCGCACGGACGCGGAGATTAGGAGCTGCGAGCCGAACTCCTTGTTGAGCGCCTCCAGCCGCGAGGCGAAGTTTACGGTGTCGCCGATCACAGTGTATTCCTTGCGCCGGGGCGAGCCGATATTGCCGGCGACGACCTCGCCGAAATGGATGCCGATGCCGATACGCAGCAGCCAGCTCGTCTGCGCATTGATGTGGTCCATCGCGGTCAGCATCTCGCGGCCTGCGGCGACCGCACGATGCGCTGCATCGGACGCCTCCAGCGGCGCGCCGAACAGAGCGAGAAAGCCGTCGCCGAGAAACTTGTTCACGATGCCGCCGTGGCGGTCGAGAACATCGACCAGCACCGCGAAAGCGCCGTCGAGCCGGTCGACGACCTCCTGCGGCGAGCGCGACTGCGCGCCGGCGGTAAAGCCGCGGAAATCGACGAACATCACGGCGACACGGCGAAGATCGCCCGCAGCGCTGGTGCCTTCCGCCATCAGCCGCTCGACCACCTGCGGCGAGACGTGCTGGCCGAACAGATTGGTGACCCGGTCGCGCGCGGTGGCCGCCGCGATGCTCGCGGCAAACTGCCGCCGCAACTGTGCGCCGACGGAGCCCGCCAGCACGCCGCAGACCAGGATCACAAGGCTACGCACGGCGTGGAAATAGATCAGCGGTTCGCCGGCGTCGCTGGCTGAATTGTAATACAGCGCGACGGCCAGCAGCCCGGCTGCGGCGACAAATCCCGTGAAGGTGGACAGCCAGAAATCGAGCCGCAGGGTCGAAAGAATGACGAAGATGAAATAGGCCAACGGCAACACGAAGCCGAGTGCCTGGCTTGCACCCATGCTGCGGATCTGGAGGATCAGAATGAGCGTCGGCAGCGACGTTTCGATTGTTGCACCGATATAGCGCCTGATCACCGGCAGGTCGCGATCGAGCTTGAGATTTCGCCTGATCTGGCCGTGGACCCAGACCTCGAAGAGCAGGAAGCCCACCAGGAGGACGTATTCGCGGAATATGCCCTCCGTCCCGCGCCAGATCCGGTTCACGATGGCAGGGTCGATCACGAAAGTTGCCGTGAGCAAGACCATCATGACCAAGCCGGTGGCGATCAGCGCCTTCACCCGCACCAGCTCGGTACGCAGCACCTCGCGCGTCAGCTCGCGCTCGAACGCCTCCGACAAGACGGCTTTCTGCCGGGCTTTCCCACTGACCAAGCTGACCATTCTACCCCCTCGATTCCGGGGCAGTCTGCCTCAATCCAGCGTGCGGCGGAAGCGCGTCACGGCGATAGTCATGGCGACCAGCATCAGGATGACGAGCGCGGCCGCATCGAAGCGCAGATTTGGCATGGACGCGCCCTTCAGCATGATGGCGCGAACGATACGCAAGTAATGCGTCAGCGGCAGGCTTTCGCCGACATATTGCGCCCAATTCGGCATGCCCGCGAACGGGAACATGAAGCCGGACAGCAGGATGCTCGGCAGGAAGAACATCATCGACATCTGCATGGCCTGGAGCTGGTTCTGCACCAGCGTCGAGATCGTGTAGCCGATCGACAGATTGGTGGTGATGAACAGCGTCGACAGCAGCGCCAGCAGGAACAGATTGCCGAGCACGGGCACGCCGAACAGGAACACGCCGATGCCGATGATCAGGAAGGCCTGGACGAAACCGACCAGCACGTAAGGGATGATCTTGCCGAACATCACCTCGACCGGCTTGATCGGCATCGACAAGAGGCTCTCCATGGTGCCGCGCTCGACCTCTCGCGTCACCGAGAGCGCGGTGAAAATCAGCATGGTCATGGTGAGGATGGTGCCGACCAGGCCCGGCACGATGTTGAGGCTGGAGTTCGCAGCCGGATTGTAGCGGGCGTGCGCGCGGATCTCGAACGGCATTTCCGGGGGATTGCCGATATAGAGATCGTGCGCCAGCGCGGTCTGCACGATCATGCCGAGCGAGCCGAGTGCGGCGCTCGCCGCAACCGGATCGGTGGCATCGGCAGCAACCAGCAGCGCCGGCTTGTCGCCGCGCCGCACCGCGCGCTCGAAACCGCGCGGGATCTCCACGCCGAACAGCACCTTGCCTGACTTCAGGAGGTTGTCGAACTCGTCGACGTCGTGCACCTCGTAGATGAAGCGGTAATAGGCGGTATTCTCCAGCGCCTTCAGGACCGAGCGGGCAAGATCGGAATCCTCCTGGAGCAGCACCGCGCTCGGCAGATTGTGCGGCGTGGTGTTGATGGCATAGCCGAACAGCAGAAGCTGCATCACCGGCAGCATCACGATCATCGCGAACGAGACGCGGTCGCGCCTGAGCTGGATGAACTCCTTGACCAGCATCGCATAGGAGCGCTTCCAGAAGCCGAAGCGCTCGCGGATCTCGTGCGCGGGGGTCGGATGATCGATGGTGCTCATTGGAAATTGTCCTTGGAGCGGCCCATTAGCTCGATGAACACGTCTTCCAGTGACGGCGCCGATTTGTGCCAGTGCAGACCGCTCTTGTCGCGCCACGGCGCGATGCTAGCTTCGAGCGCGGCAACGTCGCGCCCCGAAACATGCAGCGACGTGCCGAACGGTGCCACCATGTCTACCCCGGGCTTGCCGGTGAGCGCGGCCGTGAGGCCGTTCAAATCCTCGCCTGTTACGGTGTAGGTCGTCAGCGCAGATCCCGCGATCACCTCCTCCACCGTGCCGTGGGTCAGCAAATGGCCGTAGGCGATGTAGGCGATCTCGTGGCAGCGCTCGGCCTCGTCCATGTAGTGGGTCGAAACCAGCACGGTGAGCCCATCGGCTGCGAGCGCGTGGATCTCGTTCCAGAAATCGCGCCGCGCCTTGGGATCGACGCCGGCCGTCGGCTCGTCCAGCAGCAACAGCTTTGGGCTGGGCAGCGTGCAGGCGCCCAACGCCAGCCGCTGCTTCCAGCCGCCGGAGAGCTCGCCGGCCAGTTGCTCCTCCCGGCCCGAGAGCCCGAGCCGCTTGATCATGTCACGTGCCGCACCGCGTGCGTCGGCGAGGCCATAGAGCCGCGCGACGAATTCGAGATTCTCGCGCACGGACAGGTCCTGGTACAGGCTGAAGCGCTGGGTCATGTAGCCGACCTGGCGCTTGATCTTTTCGGCGTCGCGCAAGATGTCGTAGCCGAGACAGGTACCCTCGCCGCTGTCGGGCGTGAGCAGGCCGCAGAGGATGCGGATGGTCGTGGTCTTGCCCGAACCGTTCGGCCCGAGAAAGCCGTAGATCGAGCCGCGCTTCACCTGCATCGACAGATCGTGCACGACCTCGCGGCCGCCGAACGATTTGGTCAGGCCCTTGACGTCGATCGCGATGTCGTTGCTGGCGTTCATCGCTTTTCCGCCACCGGCGTTTTGGGATTGAGATAGACGTTGATCGGTTGTCCGACGCGCAACGCATCCGGCCGCGACGGCCGCGCCTGGATCAGATAGACGAGCTTGTTGCGCTCATCGAGGCTATAGATCACCGGCGGGGTGTATTCGGCCGAGGTCGCGATGAAATAGATCTTTGCGGTGAGATCGGCGGCGCAATTGTCGCAGGCGACGCGGACCTCGTCGCCGATCGACAGCTTCGGCAATTCCGCCTCCGGCACGAAGAAGCGCAGCTTCATATTGCCGGGCGGCATGATCGACAGCACCGGCCGCTGCGCCGCCACCATCTCGCCCTCGCGAAAGTAGATCTGCTGGATGGTGCCGGCGACCGGCGCAAAGCCCTTGCGCCGCGCCAGCCGCGTCTGCGAGGTCACTACCCGCGCCTGTGCGACCCGCAGATCCGAGACGGCGGAATCGAGCGCGGCTTGCGTGCCGGAGCCGGTCTTGCGCAGGGAATCCGCGCGATCAAACACCTGCTGTGCATTGGCCAGCGTCGCCTTGGTCTGGTTGAGATCGGCAAGCTGGAGATCGTCGTCGACGTCATAAAGGGCGTCGCCGACCTTCACCGCGTCGCCCTCGCGGACGTCGAGCTTCGTCACCCGCCCCGCTTCGTCGGGGCTGACGAAGATCATGTCGGCCTCGACCCAGCCCTGAAAGCCGGGGTCGTGTTTCTCGTTGCAGCCGGCAAGCCCGATGGCGAGCGCGGCGACCAATGCAAATCTGAAAATTCTTTGCGACGACCTCATGTCGTCCTCCGTTCGCCAAAAATCAAATCGAGATGAACGCGCAGCATGTCCTGCGCATCGAGCGGCGCGTGCCGTGCAAACAGGCTCTGCCAGATCACTGCGATCATCGCCGGCGCGACCAGGATCTGCGGATAGTGTGCGAGGTCTCTTTCGCGGATCTCGCCGCGGGCAATGCCAAGCTCGATCAGCGCCCGCATGCCGGCCATCCCGCGCGAGACGACCTCGCGGTAGTAGAAGTCGGCCACCGCAGGGAAGCGCGGCCCTTCGGCCACGATCAGGCGGACGAGATCGCCGCGCCGTGTACCGATCACCTCTTTGAGGAAGTTGCCGGCAAAGGTTTCGATCAGATCGCGCACCGAGCCCGTCGGCGGCGGCAGTGCGTTGAGCCGCGCCACCACCGGCACGATCACGGTGCGCACGAGCTCCTCGAACATCGATTCCTTGTCTTTGAAGTGCAGGTAAATCGTGCCCTTCGCGACGCCTGCGCGCTTGGCAATATCGTCGAGCCGCGTCGCGGCAAACCCGCGTACGATGAACTCCTCCATCGCCGCCTCGACGATGGCCGCGCGCCGCTCCGCCGCGCGTGTGGCGCGGTTCGATGCCGGAGGGGCTTCCCCGTCAGCTTCGGGTTTGCGACTTGCTGCTTTGGTAGACCTATTCGTCATTCTCCATATATGACTGACTAGTCAGTCACAGTCAATCGAGTTTTGGATCTGAGATGGACAAACGAATTAGCGTTGACTAATGCATTAGTAATTGCTAATTTATGGATATGATCGAAGCCGCCCCAAATCCTGTCACCGCCGTGATGCGTGCCCTCGCCGATCCGACCCGCCGCGCGGTGTTCGAGCGCGTGTTCGACAGCAAGGAGATCAGCGTCGCCGAGCTGACGCGCGGCAGCGGCGTGACGCAGGGCGCGATCTCGCAGCACCTGAAATCGTTGAAGCAGGCGGGCCTCGTCGCCGAGCGCGCCGAGGGCCGCAACGTCTATTACCGCGCCGCTCCGCAAGGCCTCGAGCCGCTGGTGACCTGGATGGATCATTACGGCGTCTTCTGGCGCGAGCGCTTCCAGAATCTGCGTGACCTCTTGAAGGAGATCGACTCGTGAGTGCAGCCGAGCTGAAAGCCGAGACCCAAGAAAACATTCAAGAAAACATCCGGGACATCGTCATCGATGAGGTACTCCCTCATGCGCCGGAGACGGTCTGGAAGGTGCTGACCAGTGCGCAACTGATCGCGCGCTGGCTGATGAAGCCGACCGGCTTTGAAGCCGTCGAAGGCAAGGCCTTCACGTTCCAGACCACGCCGGGCGGCAATTGGGACGGCGTCATCCATTGCCGCGTCCTGGAGGTCGTGGCTCACAGACGCCTCGTCTACGCCTGGAAGGGCGGCGATGAGCGCAATACCGGCTACGGCGCCCCGCTCGACACCGTCGTGACGTGGTCCCTCACCCCGGTCGAAGCCGGCACGCGAATCCAGCTGATTCACTCGGGCTTCGTGATGCCAAGGAACGAGAATGCCTACACCGTCATGAGCGGCGGCTGGAAGAAGGTGGTCCGGCAGCTCGACGAGATCAGCGGCGAAGGCAAGTAACAGGACAGCTGAGGAGTTATCACGATGGACAAGCCCTATACCGGCGGCTGCGCCTGCGGCGCGATCCGCTATTCGATCGCCGGCGAGCCCCTGTTCGCGAACCATTGCCAGTGCCGGGACTGCCAGCGTGAAAGCGGCAGCGGCCACGGCTCGTACGCCACTTTCGCGCGCGCCGGTGTCACCGTGACAGGCGAGGCCAGGAGATGGGACATGGTCGGCGACAGCGGCAATGTGAAGACTCGCGGCTTCTGCCCCACATGCGGCCTGGCCGTTTACATGACCTTCGCAGCGATGCCCGACATTTTCACGATCCGCGCCGCGAGCCTCGACGAGCCCGCCCGCTACCAGCCGCAAGCGGTTACTTACGCTGCGCGCGCGTATGCCTGGGATCATCTCGATGCGGGGTTGACGAAGTTCGAGACGATGCCCCCCGGTTAAGACGTTTGGTGCGCTCCCTCTCCCGCTTGCTTGCGGGAGAGGTTTGCGGCCAGCAGCTTCTATCTCAACTATGAAACTTCAATCCATCGACGATCTTGTCGATCACCTTGCGATCGGCGCGCATCGCGATGCCGACGAGATTGAGATCGGCACGCGCAACCGCCTTCACCGCCTCGCGATTGGCGGCATCATGCGCGGTCTTGAACATCTCGTCGGTATAGACCGCCGGCGTAACGTTGCGCGTGAGTGCACGATCGAGTGCACGCGACAACGCCGGACCATCGGCACCATAGATCAGGATCGGCTGGCCGATTAGCGCAAGATATTTCGTCGCCGAGGCGTCCTCATAGGCATCGCCGATGCACTCCGGAAAGGCGGCCGCAACGCCGCTCGTCAGGAACGATGCGACATTGAGCTTCTGCCAGGTCTGGAGGTCGTTGCGAATGACAACGGCAATCTTGGTGTCGAACTGCATGAATTCTCCCAACACACAACCAAGCGCCGGGAAAGAAAAGAAGATTCCTCGTGCGCCCGGCGGCGGACATGAACGTAACCCGGATTGACCCATCGATCACAGCTCGGAAATTTCAATGGAGATGCGACGGCTGCGCTTCTCCCCGCGCGTCAACTCGGGTATATGTCGGCGCCCTGTCACCGAACTGTCATAAAGCGTGCATGTCCGAAACTGGCGCAATCAAGCGAGCCCTCGAACCAGTACAACGGCTTGCGAAAGCCAGCGGTCATCCGATCGCCGAGGAAGGGAGGAAATCCAGCTTCGTTGTTCCCGCCATTGGTAAGGCGCCCGGTTCCGTGCTTCCTGACAACGCATCTTCGCACACCGAGTCTTTGCACACCGAGTCTTTGCTGGCTGGCCTCTCCGGTGATGAAGCTCGAGCGAAGACGCCTGCATCGGAACCCCCGCCTTCCCGCGACGCCGGGCCACCCACCACCGAAATCGAACTCAAGCTGATCGTGGCTCCCGATCGCCTCGCGGGTTTCAACGATGCGCCGATCATCGCGACGAATATGCGCAACAAGGGGACGCGCAAGCATCTCAAGGCCGTGTATTATGACACGCCCAAGCGCGCGCTCCGGCGCGACGGGTTCAGCTTCAGGGTTCGCCAGAGCGGCGCGCGATTCACGCAGACGGTGAAAGCCGAATTCGGCAACGATCCGCTGCGCCGTGGCGAGTGGGAGGCAGCCGTCCCGTCGATGGCGCCGGACATCGCACTGGCCATGCCGCTGGTTTCAGACAAGTTGCGAGTAGATCTCGAACGTCACCCGGTCGAGGCCGTCTTCAGTAGCGACGTTCACCGGCATCAGCGCCTCGTCGACTTGCCGTCCGGTACCATCGAGGTCGCCTTCGATCAGGGCTATCTGACCTCGGGCGATCGTTCGCTGCCGGTGAGCGAGATCGAGCTGGAGCTCAAGAGCGGTAGTCCGTCCGCCATCTGGGAGTTGGCGCTGCGGCTCGCCGAGCATGGTTCGGTGAAACCTTCGATCCGGACCAAATCGGCACGGGGCTTTGACCTCGCGGCCGATACACCGCCGCGGGCACCGAAGCCGCCAAAGCTTCGTCTCGATCCATCGACATCGCTCGATGAGGCATTTTCCGAGATTCTGCGGTCCTGTCTTTTGCATCTGCTGCAGTCGTTGCCCGCCGCCGAGGACGGTCGCGATCCCGAGGGAATGCATCAGCTTCGCGTCGCGCTACGGCGCCTGCGATCGGCGCTCGACCTGATGCGGTCGGTGGTGTCGTTGAACAAGCTCGACCTGCTGCGCGCCGAGGCGAAGTGGCTTGCGGGGAGTCTCTCCGGCGCACGTGATTGGGACGTGTTTCGGCAGGACACGTTGCGGACCGTCGCGGATGGCTGTCCGTCGGTCGCCGGCTTCGACACGCTGGGTGAGTTCGCCGACGAGCGTCGCGCGGCCTGCTACGACAAGGCCCGCCTCGCCCTCGCCGACCGGCGATGTCAGTATTTCGTCATTGGGCTCGGCGCCTGGATCGAAGCTCGTGGCTGGCGCATCGAGGTTGCTCCCGAAGGTCTGGCGCAACTGGCGGAGCCGGCGATCAATTTTGCACGAAACATCCTGTCGGCACAGCATGCGAAGGTGCTGAAGCGCGGCCGTCGCTTCAAGTCGCTGCCGATGGAGGAACGGCACCGGGTCCGTCTCGCCGCGAAGAAGTTACGCTACATCGCCGATTTTCTGCTCCCGCTCTGCGGGCAACGCAAATCCGCGCGGCGCTTCGCGCGCAGGCTCGCCGACCTCCAACAGGAGCTCGGGGTCTACAACGACATGGCGACGACGACATCGCTGCTTGCGGATGTCGACGCGGGCTCGACCGGCATCGGCATGGCGGCGGCGGCGATCGCCGGCTGGCAGGCCCATGCCATGGTCGGCATCGAAGCGCGCCTGCTCAAGGCCTGGTCGGAATTCACGCGGGCCAAGGTGCCCTGGTCGGTGGATGCGCAGGAGCAATCGGCAAAACCGGTGCAAGCCAACGCGGGCTGGCTGCGCTAGCCCTTGATGGCTGCGCTTAGCCCGTGCTCAACCCTTGGCGTCGCAGGCCCAGGCGCGGATCACGCATTCCTTGCCGCCATATTTGTAGCATTCGCGCGTGGCGGCATTGAGCGTGGCTGAGATCTTCGGCTTCACGGCGTAGCCATAGGCGCCGCAGGGATTGGCCATGTCGACCGACATCGCCGCACAGGCGCGCTTCATCGTCACCGTCGTGCAGTCGCCCTTGCACTGCTTTTGTGCCGCGGCACGCGCCTCGTGCTCGACACCATAATCATAGGCCTGGCCAAAGGCGCCGCACTTGCCGACGGCAAACGCGCCGGCGGCATGGGCTTCGGTGATATGACGGGCACCGGCGACACAAACCGACAGCGCAAAGAAAAACATCGCGCAGCGGCGCGCGACGACGTTCGAAACCATGGAAAAGCCCCTCCCCCCAAGGCAGGTGCGGAGGACTCTAAGCGGCGGACCGTTTCCAGATGGTGAACGAGTGGTCGAAACGGGACGATTGCGAGGTGCCGTAGGGTGGGCAAAGCGTAGTGTGCCCACCAATTCAACGGCTCAGCGCGGAGGGATGGTGGGCACGGCGCGGCGCGCCTTTGCCCACCCTACTGCACCGTCATCCCCGTCTTGCTGCCTCCAGCGCCTGCGGCGTGTCGATGTCGAGGAAGGCGCCCTCGCCGTCGACGGGCACCTCGGTCACTGCTTCGGAGTGCTTGGCAATCAAATGCCGCGCGCCGACGTCGCCGTCGAGCGTCATCAGCTCCCCAAAGAAGCGGCGCGACCACAGCACGGGATTGCCGCGGCGGCCGTCGCTGACGGGCACGACGATGAGATTGCCGCGGTCCGGCGCAAAGCCGTCGATGAGACGGTCGATCAGGCCGGCGTCGATCAGTGGCATGTCGCCGAGGCAGACCACGGCGCCGTCGCTCGCGTCAGACACGGCCGCGATACCGGCCTTGACCGAGCTCGCAATGCCACCGGCGAAATCCGGATTCCTGGCGAAACGCACCTTCAGGCCCTCGAGCGCCTGCTCGACCAGCTCGGTCTGATGGCCGGTGACGACGATCACCTCGGATGCTCTCGAGGCCAGCGCCTGCTCGGTTGCGATCCGCACCAGCTTCTTGCCGTCGAGCTCGGCCAGCAGCTTGTTCGGCCCGCCCATGCGGGTCGAGCGCCCGGCGGCGAGCATGATGGCGGCGACCCGGCTGTTGCCCTCGATCTCCGGCTTGGCGCGCGGCTGCGGCCGAGTCACGATCTCCATCAGGAGGCCGCCGACGCCCATGCCCATCAGCTCGGAGCGCGTCACCTTGATGCCGGCGAGCAGTCGCATCAGCACCCAGTCAAAACCGTTCTCGACCGGCGAACGTGCGCAGCCCGGCGCTCCCAGCACCGGCACGCGGCCGGCGCGCGCGATCAGAAGCAGATTGCCGGGATCGACAGGCATGCCGAAATGCTCAATCTCGCCGCCGATCTCGGTGACCGCGGCCGGGATCACGTCGCGGCGGTCGGCGATCGCCGACGCGCCGAACACGATCACGAGCTCGGCGCCGAGGGCGAGCAATTCCTTGATTGCCGCCGACAGCGCGCGCTCGTCATGCTGCACACGACGCTCGGCAATGATGCCGGCGCCGGCCGGCGCGAGGCGCTCGGCGGTGACGCGCAGCGTCTTGTCGACCACTTTGGAGGACAAGCCCGGCAACAGAGTCGAGACCACGCCGACGCGCTTGATGACGTAGGGCGCGATTTTCAGCACGTCCTTGCCGGCGGCCTTCACCGCGGCATCGCGCAAGTCTCCTTCAACGCCGAACGGGATGATCTTGACGGTGCCGACCATCTCGCCTTCGACCACCGGCTTGTAGGCGGCGAGCGTGGCGAAGGTGATAGCCTCGTCGATATTGTTGATGCGGTCGACCGCGGCGCGGTCGATCACCAGCAGACCCGGGCGCGCGGCAAACAGATTGGCGCGGCCGGTGAAGGCGCGCTCGACATGAATGCCCTCGCCGCCGATCGCAAGTGCAATGCTGGCGGCCGCGACGTCCTCGGTGACGTCGCCCTCCTCCATCCGGACCACCACGACGTCCTTGATGCCGGCGCGCGTCAGCGCCTCGACCTCGACAGGCCCGATCGTCGTGCCCTTCTTCAGCACCAGCGGACCCTGGCGCAGGGTGTGGACGGTCACCCCGCCGATCGCTTCCCTGGGGCTCGCCGGTCCGAACTTCATGCCGCTTCTTCTTTTTCTTTTGGCGGCAGCCGGAGCACCGCGGTGATCTCGGCCATGATCGACACCGCGATCTCGGACGGCGAGACCGCGCCGATCGCAAGCCCAATGGGCGCGTGGATGCGCGCGATGTCGGTGTCCCTGGCGCCCTGCGCCCGCAGCCGGTCGCCGCGCTTGGCGTGCGTCTTCCGCGAGCCGAGCGCGCCGATATAGAAGCAGTTGCGCTCGAACGCGTGCAGCAGTGCTGGGTCGTCGATCTTCGGATCGTGCGTCACCGCGACGAAGGCGGTGTAGGCATCGACGTTGAGCGGCGGCAGCGCCGTATCCGGCCACTCCGCGACCAGGGGAATATCGGGGAAGCGCTCGGGGCTCGCAAAGGCGGTGCGCGGATCGACCACGGTGACGTCGTAGCCGAGCGAGCGCGCCAGCGGCGCCAGCGCCTGGCTGATATGGACCGCGCCGACGATGACGAGCTTTGCGGTCGGCGCGTAGACGTTGAGGAACAGCTTCTTGCCGCCGGCCTCGACGTTGGCGCTTTTGCCCATGCGAAGCTGCTTGCCCAGCTCGGCGCGCAGTGGATCCTTGGTGAAATCCGCAGCCTTCACCAGGCGCTGCTCGCCGCTTTCGGTGTCGGTCACCAAAATCACGGGCCGGCGCGCGGCGCGCTCGGCATTGAGTTCGTGCAGGATTGCGAGCTGCACGGCTAGCCGACCTTCTCGACGAAGACGCGGATGGTGCCGCCGCAGGACAGACCGACATTCCAGGCGGTCTCGTCCGCGACGCCGAACTCGAGCATCCTGGGCTTGCCGCTCTCGATCACGTCCATGGCTTCGGTGACCACGGCGCCTTCGACGCAGCCACCGGAGACCGAGCCCAGGAACGTGCCCTCGTCGTTGATGACGAGGCTCGAGCCCGCCGGGCGCGGGGCCGACCCCCAGGTCTCGACCACGGTTGCCAGCGCAACGCCACGGCCGGCCTTCTGCCAGTCCTCCGCCGCTTTCAGAATATCCTCGTCGCGATCGAGCATGGCTTTGCCTCTCAGGCTGCGGGGCGGATCAGGCTGCGGTGATGCGGCGGCAACGGCCGGGACAGCGTGGTGATCAGCTCCTGGATAGAGCTCAAATTATGCACGGGACGAAATTCGTCAACGTGCGGGAGCATCATTTTGATGCCCTGGGCCTTGGCCTCGAAGCCGCCGAACCGCAGCAGCGGGTTCAGCCAGATCAGCCGCCGGCAGGACCGGTGCAGCCGGTCCATCTCGAAGGCCAGCCTGGAATCGGCCTCCCGCTCCAGCCCGTCGGAAATCAGCAGCACGATGGCGCCCTGGCTCAGCACCCGCCGCGCCCACAATTTGTTGAAGTTGTGCAGCGAGGCCGAGATCCGCGTACCGCCGGCCCAGTCCTCGACTGCCGCCGAGCAGCTTGCCAGCGCCTCGTCCGGATCGCGCTGGCGTAACGCGCGTGTCACATTGGTGAGCCGCGTGCCGAACAGGAACACCGAGACGCGTTTTCGCGCGTCCCCGACAGCGTGCAGGAAGTGCAGGAACAGGCGGGTATACTCGCTCATCGATCCCGAGATATCGAGCAGCGCCACGATCGGGGCCGGCTTCTCGATCCGCCCGAGGCGATGGAGGTCGATGATATCGCCGCCGGTGCGTAACGACGCGCGCAGCGTCCGGCGCATGTCGAGCCGCAGGCCGCGCGGATCGGGCTGGTGCCGGCGCGTCAACAGCTCCGCCTGCGGCAGCCGCATCATCTCGATGGCACGGAGCGCCTCGACGATCTCGGCTGCGCTCATCTGCGCAAAATCCTTCTTCTGAAGGATCTCCTTGTCGGAGACCGACAGGCGCAGATCCTGCTCCTGGTGCTGCTGCGTCTCCGTCATCCGCGGTTGCGACATCGCCTCCTGGACGCGGCGCGAGGCGGCCGGCGGTTTTTTCTTGGCGCCATCCGGCAGCGGCACCGAATCCAGCATGTGCTTCCACTCTTCGGAGGCGCGGAAGAACAGGTTGAAGGCCTGCTTGAAGATCAGTGCATGCTCGTGGCGCTTGACGAAGATCGCCTCCAGCGTGGTGAAGACGTCGGCGCGGCTGCCGATGTCGATCACCTGCAGCGCGTTCATGGCATCGATCACCGCGCCCGGACCAACCGGCATGCCGGTCGCCCGCAGCGCACGCGCAAAGCCGACGATATTGTCGGCGAACTGCTCGGTCTGCTCAGGCGCGAGGTGGTTGATGGCCATGGTCTGCTGTGTCCCTGCCGTCATTCCGGGGCGATGCGCAGCATCGAACCCGGAATCCATTCATCCGCCGTCACCGCTGCACCATGGATTCCGGGTTCGCGCCACGCGCGCCCCGGAATGACGAGCTAGTCGCTCGTCGCTTCCTTCAGCACCTTCTGTAGGGTGTCGCCCTGCATCCGCGTGATGTCGTCCTGGTATTTGAGCAGCGCGCCCAGCGTGTCACCGACCACTTGCGGGGTCAGCGAGCGGGCGTCGAGCTCGGACAGCGCGGTGGCCCAGTCGATGGTCTCGGCGACACCAGGCGACTTGTAGAAGTCCTGGTTGCGCAGCGCCTGCACGAAGCGCACGACCTGCTGCGACAGCTTTGCCGAGATGCCCGGCACGCGCGACTTGACGATCGCGAGCTCGCGATCGGCGGCGGGATAATCGACCCAGTGATAGAGACAGCGCCGCTTCAGCGCGTCGTGAATCTCGCGGGTGCGGTTGGAGGTGATGATGACGATCGGCGGATGCGGCGCCTTCACGGTGCCGAATTCGGGGATCGTCACCTGGAAGTCGCTGAGGATTTCCAGGAGATAGGCTTCGAATGCTTCGTCGGCACGGTCGAGCTCGTCGATCAGCAGCACCGGCGGACCGGCAACGTCGGGCTCCAGCGCCTGCAGCAGCGGCCGCTTGATCATGTAGCGGTCGGCAAAAATATCGCTCGAGAGCTGATCGCGATCGGTATCGCCGGCGGCTTCCGCCATCCGGATCGCGATCATCTGCGCGGCGCTGTTCCACTCATAGACCGCCGAGGAGACGTCGAGGCCTTCGTAGCACTGCAGGCGAATCAGCTTCCGCCCCAGCGCCGCCGACAGCACCTTTGCGATCTCGGTCTTGCCGACACCGGCCTCGCCTTCGAGAAACAGCGGCCGCCCCATGCGTAGCGAGAGATACGTCACCGTCGCCAGCGACCGCTCGGCGAGATAGCCGCGCGAGGTCAAAAGTTCGAGCATCGCATCGACCGATGCCGGCAAGGTCGCTGAAGTCATGAAAGAGCCAGTCTCGCTACGCCCTTACAAGGGGCAAGTATTGGGCCAGATCGTGAGGCCCACTCATTCCTTGGCGTTGGCGGCGTCGAGGGCGCGCCGCGTCAGCACGCCGATGAGATGGGCGCGGTATTCGGCGCTGCCGTGGATGTCGCTGTTCAGCCCTTCCGCCGGCACCTCGATGCCCTCGAGCACCTTCGACGAGAACCGCTTCTTCAGCGCTTCCTCAAAAGCCTCGATGCGAAACACGCCGTCCGAGCCGGCACCGGTCACGGCGACTCGCACGTCCGAGGGCCGCCGTGCCACGAACACGCCGACCAGCGCATAGCGCGAGGCCTGGTTGCGGAACTTGATATAGGCCGCCTTCTTCGGCAGCGGGAACATCACCTTAGTGATGATCTCGTCGGCTTCCAGCGCGGTCGTGAACAGACCCTGGAAATACTCCTCGGCCTTGAGGCGGCGCTTGTTGGTGACGATGGTCGCGCCGAGTGCGAGCACGGCGGCCGGATAATCCGCGGTCGGATCGTTGTTGGCGAGCGAGCCGCCGATCGTGCCCTTGTGGCGCACGGCGGGATCGCCGATTCCGCCGGCGAGATCGGCCAGTGCCGGGATTGCCTCGCCGACGATGGCGGAGGTCGCGACCTCGGCGTGCCTGGCGGTCGCGCCGATCACCAGCGAACGGCCCTTCATCTCGATCGTGTTCAGCCCCTCGATGTGGGAGAGGTCGACCAGATGCGGGGGGCTTGCGAGCCGCTGCTTCATGACCGGAATCAGCGTGTGACCGCCGGCGATCACCTTGGCGTCTTCGTTCTTCACCAGGAGGTTGGCAGCCTGCCGCACGGTCCCGGGGCGATGGTATTTGAATTCGTACATGAGGGTGTCCTGATCGCGGAGGGCGCGCGGTTACGCGAGATCGGATTTCGCCATCGCCTTCGCGCCGGCGGCGATCGAGGCGACGATGTTCTGGTAGCCGGTGCAGCGGCAGAGATTGCCTTCCAGCTCCTCGCGGATGGTGTGGTCGTCGACCTCGTGGCCCTTGCGATGCACGATATCGATCGCGGTCATGATCATGCCGGGTGTGCAGAAGCCGCACTGCAGGCCATGATGCTCGCGGAAGGCTTCCTGCATCGGATGCAGCGGCGCGCCATCGGCCGCCAGGCCCTCGATGGTCTTGACCTCGTGGCCGTCGGCCATCACGGCCAGCGTGGTGCAGGACTTCACGGCCTTGCCGTCGAGATGCACCACACAGGCGCCGCACTGCGAGGTGTCGCAGCCGACATGGGTACCCGTCAGCCGCAGATTCTCGCGCAGGAACTGCACCAGAAGCGTACGCGGGTCGACATTGCCGGTAACAGGATTGCCATTCACGATGAGGGAGATTTTTGCCATAAGCACTCTCTATCAGCGCCCCGACGGGTCCCGTCGAAGCGGTTCTTATAATTATTCCAACCCATCATATGGGCCATTATGCCCTGGGGCAACATCACCCCGGACGCAAGGCGCCATGCCGAAAGACGATAGCCTTCAGCCCTGTACCGCCTTGGCGAAATTCGCGAAAAACTCGTCGGCCAGCTTCTTGGCGGTGCCGTTGATCAGGCGCTGCCCGAGCTGCGCCAACTTGCCGCCGATCTGCGCCTCAACGTCGTAAGACAGCAGCGTGCCGCCGTCCTTCTCCGCGAGCTTGACCACCGCGCCGCCCTTGGCAAAGCCGGCCACCCCGCCCTCGCCTTCGCCTGAGATCTTGTAGCCGTTCGGCGGGTCGAGATCGCTCAGCGTGACCTTGCCCTTGAAGCGCGCCGAGACCGGACCGACCTTCATCTTCGCCGTTGCGCGAAAGCCGCCGTCGTCGGTCTTCTCCAGCTCCTCGCAGCCGGGGATGCAGGCCTTGAGCACCGAGGGGTCGTTGAGCTTCTCCCACACGGCCTCGCGCGGCGCCGCAAGCTGGACTTCGCCGTTCATTGTCATGGCCATGGGGCGTCTCCGGGGATATCGAAGCTGGATCGCATCTGAATAATATTGCTCAAGTAACGCACGGAGGCCGCAAAGGAAAGGGCAGCCCCCGGTCACGTGCAATGCATATTCGCACCTGCAAAATGCCTTGTGCGGTCGGTCAGGGATTGGCAGAGCCGAAGCATGGTGATTAGGTCCGGCGCAACATGAGCACAGCCCTTTCCCCCCTGCTTGCGCCGATGCTGTCGAGCGCAGCCATGCGCGCCGTCTGCGACGACCGGTCCACGCTCCAGAACATGCTCGATTTCGAGGCAGCCCTGGCCCGGGCCGAGGCCGCCGCGGGTGTGATTCCCGTATCCGCGGTAAGCCCGATCGAAGCCGCCTGCAAGGCTGACGCCTTCGACATGGCTGCGCTGGCCGAGGCCGCGACCCGGTCGGGCAATCTCGCGATCCCCCTGGTCAAGGCGCTGACCGCCAATGTCGGCAAGGCCGACGGCGAGGCTGCGCGCTACGTGCATTGGGGTGCCACCAGCCAGGACGTCATCGATACCGCAACCATGCTCGGCTTGCGCGCTGCCATCGATGCGTTGGACGCTGATCTCAACCGCGCCATCAAGGGCTTTGCGACACTTGCCCGCGCCCATCGCAACACCGCGATGGTGGCACGGACCTGGCTTCAGCACGCGCTGCCGATGCCGTTCGGGCTGAAGGCCGCCGAATACGCCTCGAGCCTCGCCCGCGCCCGCTGCCGGCTGCGGCGGCTCCGCCGCGAGGGCCTCGCGCTACAATTCGGCGGCGCCGCCGGCACGCTCGCAGCCCTCGGCGACAACGGGCTCGCGGTGGCCGAACGGCTGGCGCAGGAGCTGAACCTGCCGCTGCCGGAAGCGCCCTGGCATACCCATCGCGACCGCATCGCGGAGGCCGCTTCAAGCTTCGCGATTCTCGCCGGAAGCTGCGGCAAGATCGCGCGCGACGTCTCGCTGATGATGCAGACCGACGTCGGCGAAGCGTTCGAGCCCGCTGGCGAGGGCCGCGGCGGGTCCTCGACCATGCCGCACAAGCGCAACCCGGTCGCAGCCGCAAGCGCGCTCGGCTGCGCGACCATGGCCCCGCAGCTCGCCGCGACGATCTTTGCAGCCCAGGTGCAGGACCACGAGCGCAGCGCCGGGCCCTGGCATGCGGAATGGCCGACGCTGCCGCAATTGATGCTGGTCACCTCGGGCGCGCTTGCGGCCATCGTCGACATCGCCGAGGGGCTGGATGTCGATGCCGCGCGCATGCGCAGCAATCTCGACGCGACGCACGGGCTGATCATGGCGGAAGCCGTCACCTTTGCGCTCGCCGACAAGATCGGCAAGAGCGACGCGCATCATCTGATCGAGGCCGCGAGCAAGCGCGCGGTTGCCGAGAACAAACATCTGCGCGAAATTCTCGCCGCCGATTCGCAGGTCGCTGCGCATCTGACGCCCGAGAAAATAACGGCATTGTTTGAGCCGATGGCCTATCAAGGGATGTCGCAGGTCTTGATCGACCGGCTGCTCGACAGCCTCGACCGCGAATAGAGCAGCCCTGAGCGGAAATAAAAACGGAGACGCCGCATGCCCATGATCGATGCCGACGGTTGCCTGATCAACGTCTCCGTCGAGGGCCGCGACGGCGGGCCGACCTTGATGCTCTCCAACTCGCTCGGCTGTACGCTGCAGATGTGGGAGCCGCAGATGAAGGCGCTGACGCAGGTGTTCCGCGTCATCCGCTACGACCGCCGCGGCCACGGCAAGTCCAAGGTGCCGCCCGCTCCCTATTCGATGGAGCGTTTCGGCCGCGACGTGCTTGCGATCCTCGACGATCTCAACATCGAAAAGGTGCATTGGTGCGGCCTGTCGATGGGCGGAATGGTCGGGCAATGGCTGGGCGCCAACGCGCCGGAGCGCTTCGGCAAGCTCATCCTCGCCAATACCTCCTGCTATTACGCCGAGCCGACCAAATGGCTGGAGCGTATCGACGCCGTGAAGAAGGGCGGCATCGCCGCGGTCGCCGACGGCGTGATCGCCGGCTGGCTCACCCAGGATTTCCGCGAGCGCGAACCTGACGTCGCCGCCAGGATGAAGGCGATGCTGCTCGCGACCCCGGTCGAGGGCTATCTCGCCTGCTGCGAAGCGCTGTCGACCCTCGACCAGCGCGCGCTGCTGCCTGCCATCAAGAACCCGACGCTGGTGATCGCCGGCCGCCACGATCAGGCAACCCCGATTTCTGCGGGCGAGCTGATCCGCTCGAACATTCCCGGCGCGAGCATGACCATCATCGACGCCGCTCACATTTCCAACGTCGAGCAGCCGCACGCGTTCACCGACGCGGTCGTGGGCTTCCTGACGCAACGCTGATCTCGCAACGCCGTCATTGCGAGCGCAGCGAAGCAATCCAGAAATCCCTCCGCAGCGGCAGACTGGATTGCTTCGCTACGCTCGCAATGACGAAGGAGGAAACAACATGGACGACCAGAAGCGCCGCGATGCCGGCATGAACGTGCGCCGAAAAGTGCTGGGCAATGCCTGGGTCGACAAGTCGATCGCCAACCGCAACGCCTTCAACACCGACTTCCAGGACATGATCACCCGCTACGCCTGGGGCGAGATCTGGACGCGGCCGCATTTCGATGAGCGCACGCGGCGGGTTCTGGTGATCGGCACCATGGTCGCGCTTGGGCAATGGGACGAATTCCGCCTGCACGTGCGCGCGGCGCTCGCCGAGGGCGGCTTCACCCCCGACGACATCAAGGAAATTTTGCTGCAGCAGGCGATCTATTGCGGCGTTCCGGCGGCGAACCACGCCGTCAAGGAAGCCTCAGCGATTGTGCAGGAGCTCGGCCTGCTCGATACCTAGCGGCGCGGTGTCCGCGACGTCGACGGTCTTCGGCGCAGCAGCCGGCCGCTCGATCACCAGCACGACCGCCGCACCGAGCAGCAGAAGAAGCTCGGTGGCGTGCAGCCGAAGCGCGGCCATCTCGCCGACCTTCGAGGCCATCACCATGCTCACAAACGAGATCAGGCTGCCGATCGCGAGCGCAATGCCAAGCGTCTCGTCGCTGGCTCCGCTCTTGCGGGTGCGCGGAATGGCGAGCAGCGCAAGATAGATCGCGAAGAACGCCACCACGGTCAGGCGCCCGAGCGCCAGCAGCCAGGCGGCGCGCACCGTGCTCAGGCCGGACATCTGAAGCTGGTCGCTGAGGAACAGCGCCACGGCAACGCTCGGCCGCTCGTAGAGGCCGTGCACCGGCGCCACCATGATGTTGAAGGCGACCATCGTCCAGGCCGGAATGAAATAAGCCGCCAGCAGCACGCCGTTGACCGAGCCGATCCGCCAATTCCTGAACATGCCGCTTCCCGCTTCGCCTGCACCACGCCTTCGGACGGAAGGCTTTGCCGGGGAGCTAACTCGCATCGGACCGTGGCGGCAATTTAAACCCTTTGTTTACCTTAATCGCCCGGCTGGCCAGTTCATTCAAAAAAGGCCCCGCCTTTCGGCGGGGCCCGCTTCACTTCATTAGCCCTGTTCGCTTCATTAGCCTTGGCTCTCGGCTCCCTAATTGTCCTGACCGTGCTGGCCACCCTGCTGGTGGCCGGGCTTGTCGCCCTGGCGCATCGGGTCGTTCTGCTGCTGCTGTCCGGGTTTCTGCCCACCGCCTTGCTGCTGCCCTGGTTGCTGGCTTGGGCGCTGCTGGCCGGGACTCTGGTTCTGCTGGCCCGGATTCTGGTTCTGCTGCTTCGTCATTGGGGGGAAACTCCCTTGTTGGACGTCAGTGCGTGACAACAAGCGGCAGCCGATTTAGTTGCCGCGCGGAACCTGGTTCCTCGCAGTGCGGGGAACCGGGATATAACAGCCGTAGCCAAAATGATCTCTGTACAAGCCTTTATGCCGAGGCAATGGCCAGTTGCAGCCACCAGTTCCCTGCTGTTACAAAACGGGAAGAACGCTCAAGGGCTGCCGGGGCCCGAGAAGAAACTTAAGCACTCTCTCGAAGACCTCCCTTTGAGTCGCGTCAGGTTTGGGTAACGGCAGCCTATGGATTATTTCGCCCAGCAGCTCATCAACGGCCTCGTGCTCGGCTCCATCTACGGCCTGATCGCGATCGGCTACACGATGGTCTACGGCATCGTCGGCATGATCAATTTCGCCCATGGCGACATCTTCATGATCGGCGGCTTCATTGCGCTAATCACCTTCCTGATCCTGATCTCGCTCGGCCTGACCGCGATCCCGGTGATCCTGCTGGTCGTGCTGCTGGTCTCGATGGCGATCACGGCGCTCTATGGCTGGACCATCGAGCGCATCGCCTACCGGCCGCTGCGCCATTCCTTCCGCCTCGCGCCGATGCTGTCGGCGATCGGCATGTCCTTCGTGCTGACCAATTACTCGCAGATAGCGCAGGGCGCGCGCGTCAAGCCGATCCCGCCCTTCATCACCGGCGGCTACACGCTGCATGAGAGCGCCGACGGCTTCGTGATCCAGCTCTCCAACATCCAGATCATGGTGGTCATCACCACCATCGTGCTGCTTGGAATCTTCACCTGGCTGGTCTCGCGCACACGGCTCGGGCGCGACATGCGCGCCTGCGAGCAGGACCAGACCATGGCTGCGCTTCTCGGCGTCGACGTCGACCGCACCATCTCCATGACCTTCGTGATCGGCGCTGCGCTCGCCGCGGTCGCCGGCCTGATGTACCTGCTCTATTATGGCCTGGTCGATTTCTTCATGGGCTTCGTCGCCGGCATCAAGGCCTTCACCGCCGCTGTGCTCGGGGGCATCGGTTCACTGCCCGGCGCCATGCTCGGCGGACTCGCGATCGGCCTGATCGAGACGTTCTGGTCGGCCTATTTCTCGGTCGAGTACAAGGACGTCGCCGCGTTCTCGATCCTGATCGTCGTGCTGATTTTCATGCCGACCGGCCTGCTTGGCCGTCCCGAAGTCGAAAAAGTCTGACGGACCGCCCCGCGTGACAGCCACCCCGCACGAGACCACCAAAGCAAGTCGCACCGCCGGCATCCCCTTCCTTCTGAAGACCGCCTTCATCAACGCGCTGATCGCGCTGGTGTTGTTCTCGCTGATGGTCGGCATCCGTACCGAAGCGGGCTCCGACGGCCAGCTCACCTATTGGGCGCGCTTCGGCGACGTCGCCGCGCTCGTCGGTGCGGTGTTCGGCGGCTCGATCGTGATCGAGCTGCTCAGGCAATGGATTGGCCCGACCGGCGCCGAGAAGCTGGTGCCACCTAGCGTGCAGAGCGGGATGTCGTTCATTGGCCGCTACCTTGCACCGGCACTCCTGATCTTCACGCTGCTGGTGCCCGTGATCTTCTACAACCAGCGCTACATCCTCGACCTCGCGATCCTCGTGCTGACCTATGTGATGCTGGGCTGGGGCCTCAACGTCGTGGTCGGGCTCGCCGGCCTGCTCGATCTCGGCTACGTCGCCTTCTACGCGGTCGGCGCCTATTCCTACGGGCTGCTCGCCACCAGTTTCGGCTGGTCGTTCTGGATCTGCCTGCCGCTCGCCGGCATCCTTGCCGCGTTCTGGGGCGTGCTGCTCGGCTTTCCCGTGTTGCGCCTGCGCGGCGACTATCTTGCGATCGTGACGCTCGCCTTCGGCGAGATCATCCGTCTCGTCATCATCAACTGGCAGAGTCTGACCGGTGGTCCGAACGGCGTCTCCGGCATTCCCCGCCCATCCTTCTTCGGCATTCCGCTCGACAACAGCGACGACGGGCTGGCGGCAAAACTCGGCATCGAATACTCGCCGACCCATCGCATCGTCTTCCTGTTCTATTTGATCCTGGCGCTGGCGCTGCTGACCAATTGGGTTACGATCCGGCTGCGCCGCCTGCCGATCGGCCGCGCCTGGGAGGCGCTGCGCGAGGACGAGGTCGCTTGCCGCGCTCTCGGCATCAACACCACGACCACCAAGCTCACTGCGTTCGCAACAGGCGCCATGTTCGGCGGCTTTGCCGGCGCGTTCTTCGCGACCCGCCAGGGCTTCATCAGCCCGGAATCCTTCACCTTCCAGGAATCGGCACTGGTGCTCGCCATCGTCGTGCTCGGCGGCATGGGCTCACAGCTCGGCGTCGCGCTCGCGGCGCTCACAATGATCGGCGGCTTCGAGCTGTTCCGCAGCCTCGAGAACTACCGCATGCTGGTGTTCGGCATGGCGATGGTGCTGATCATGATCTGGCGGCCGCGCGGCATCATCGGCCATCGCGCGCCGACCGTGTATCTCACCAAGGCGCAAGTCATCTCGTCCGACCTCGTCAAGGAGGGGCATGGATGAGCGGCGAGCCAATTCTCAGCGTCGACCGGCTCACCATGCGTTTCGGCGGCATCGTCGCGGTGCAGGAGCTGTCGTTCGAAGCCGAACGGAAAAAGATCACCGCGTTGATCGGGCCGAACGGCGCCGGCAAGACCACCGTTTTCAACTGCATCACCGGTTTCTACAAGCCGAGCGACGGCGCCATTCGCCTCACCCATGACGACGGCCGGCAAATCGCGCTGGAACGGCTCAACGATTTCCGCATCGCCAAGCAGGCCAAGGTTGCCCGCACCTTCCAGAACATCCGGCTGTTTCCCGGCATGACGGCGCTCGAGAACCTGATGGTGGCGCAGCACAATGCCTTGATGCTCGCCTCCGGCTTTACGTTGCTCGGCCTGATCGGCGTCCCCACCTATCGCGCCGCCGAGAAGCGGGCGATCGCGCTCGCCACCGACTGGCTCAAGCGGATCAAACTGTTCGACCGCGCCGATGACGCCGCCGGCAACCTCGCTTATGGCGACCAGCGCCGGCTCGAAATCGCGCGCGCGATGTGCACCGAGCCTGCGCTCCTCTGCCTGGACGAGCCGGCCGCGGGCCTCAATGCGCGCGAGAGCGCCGCGCTCAGCGAGCTCTTGCTGTCGATCCGCAACGAGCTCGGCACCTCGATCCTCCTGATCGAGCACGACATGTCTGTGGTCATGGAGATCTCCGACCACATCGTGGTGATGGACCATGGCGTGAAGATCGCTCAGGGCACGCCGCGAGAGGTCCGGGACGATCCCAAGGTGATCGCCGCCTATCTCGGCACCGACGAGGAAGAGGCTGTAGCCGTGATGGAGAGCGGGTCGTGACGTCCGCCCCCACTCCCCTGCTCGCGATCCGCGGCTTGCACGCCGCCTACGGTAAGATCGAGGCCCTGAAGGGCGTCGACGTCCAGATCGATGCAGGCGAGATCGTGGCGCTGATCGGCGCCAACGGCGCCGGCAAATCGACACTGATGATGACGATCTTCGGCAAGCCGCGCGCCCGCGCCGGACAGATCCTGTACGAAGGCCGCGACATCACCGACGTCGCCACCCACGAGATCGCGCATCTGCGCATCGCGCAGTCGCCGGAAGGCCGCCGCATCTTTCCGCGCATGAGTGTGGCGGAAAACCTCCAGATGGGCGCGGACGCCACCGAATGCACCGATGCGGAGCGCGAGGCGACGCTGGATCGGGTGTTCACGCTGTTTCCGCGGCTGAAGGAGCGCTACGTCCAGCGCGGCGGCACGCTGTCCGGCGGCGAGCAGCAGATGCTGGCGATCGGGCGCGCCCTGATGAGCCGCCCGCGCCTGCTCCTGCTCGACGAACCCTCGCTCGGGCTTGCACCGCTGATCGCCCGGCAGATTTTTGACGCGATCCGGACCCTGAACCGGCAGGACGGCCTGACCGTCCTGATCGTCGAGCAGAACGCCAACCATGCACTCAAGCTTGCCCATCGCGGCTACGTCATGGTCAATGGCCTGATCACGCTTGCCGGAACCGGCGCCGAGTTGCTGCAGCGCCCCGAGATTCGCGCCGCCTATCTGGAAGGCGGCCGGCACGGCTGAGGCCGCCCAGGTCCTGGCCGAGCCCGGCCCGGGCCCAGTGCGGTGGAATGCGCCGAAATATCTGCGGTTGTGCCCGTATTTTGCCGGTGACTTCTCCCGGGATTCATTCAAGAATGGCGCCGGTTTGAACCGGGCCAACCCGGCAACTTCCACAGACGATCACCCACGAGGTATCTCATGAAATCACTGAAGCTCATCGGTCTGGCATTCGGCGCTTCGATCGCGCTGTCGAGCGCGGCATTCGCGCAGGATGTCACCATCGCAGTCGCAGGCCCGATGACAGGCACGGAGTCCGCATTCGGCCGCCAGATGAAGAACGGCGCCGAGATGGCCGTGGCTGATATCAACGCCGCCGGCGGCGTCAACGGCAAGAAGCTCGCACTCAACGTCGAGGACGATGCCTGCGATCCCAAACAGGCGCGCTCGATCGCGGAAAAGATCGCCGGCGCCAAGATCCCGTTCGTCACCGGGCATTACTGCTCGTCGTCGTCGATCCCCGCCTCCGAAGCCTATGCCGACGGCAATGTGCTTGAGATCACGCCGGCCTCGACCAACCCGCTCTTCACCGAGCGCAAGCTCTGGAACGTGGCGCGCGTCTGCGGCCGTGACGATCAGCAGGGCCTGATCGCGGCGCAGTACATCGCCAAGAACTTCAAGGGCAAGAACATCGCGATCCTCAACGACAAGACCACCTACGGCAAGGGTCTTGCGGACGAGACCAAGAAGGCGCTCAACAAGGCCGGCGTCACCGAGAAGATGTACGAGTCCTACAACAAGGGCGACAAGGACTTCAACGCGATCGTCTCGCGCCTGAAGCGCGACAACATCGATCTCGTTTATGTCGGTGGCTACCACCAGGAAAGCGGCTTGATCCTGCGTCAGATGCGTGACCAGGGCCTCAAGACGATCCTGATGGCCGGCGACGCGCTTGCCGACAAGGAATACGCCTCCATCACCGGCCCTGCCGGCGAAGGCACGCTGTTCACCTTCGGTCCCGATCCGCGCGACAAGCCGACCGCAAAGAAGATCGTCGACGCCTTCAAGGCCAAGAACATCGATCCCGAAGGCTACACGCTCTACACCTACGCGGCGATGCAGGTCTGGTCGCAGGCGGCCAAGAAGGCCGGCACCACCGACGCCAAGAAGGTCATGGAAGCGATGAAGGCCGGCAAGTGGGACACCGTGATCGGCCCGATCGAGTATGACGCCAAGGGCGACATCAAGCAGCTCGACTACGTTGTCTACAGGTGGGACGCGAAGGGCGGCTACGCCCAGATCAAGGGCAATGGCACCTGAGACAGGACGCCTGACCTTATAGCCAGACGACGTCAACGCCCCGGTTCGCCGGGGCGTTTTCCTTTGCAGTCCGGTCAGACGGCTGCGGACAATTCGCCGCCCGCAGCCTCTTGCGCCTTCCGGAGCGCTTGCAGCAGGTCGTTCGGCCGAAACGGCTTTTGCAGGCAGACCACGCCGTCAAGGCCGGGCGCCTCGCCGATGAAGTCCAGCGCCGTCATGCCTGATACCGCCACGATCGGAAATCCGGGAACCCGCTCGCGAATAGCGGCCATGACCTCGATACCACTGGTATCGGTCAGGAAAATGTCGACAATCGCTGCGTCGAAAACGTTCTCGTCGAAGGCCTTCAGGCCGCCCGCGCCGCTCTCCGCTTCAACAACGTCATAACGATTGACCCGAAGCACGATCGAGACCATGGCGCGGACGTCCTTCTGGTCGTCGATAACAAGGACACAGGGCATGGGAACAACTCCCGGATTCGTACCATGAATTGCTTCAATTCAACGGCAACGTGCGCCAAGGCAGTATGGGTCGATCGGGTAAAGCCAACCTTACCGATTCCCTATTCCGATTCTCTGTTCAAGTTAAGTAAGCTGTAACCTTCGGTTGAGTCGCGGGCGGGTTCCGTCGGGACACGTGCCCTGAGCGGGCTACCATGGGGGCCAAGACAGAAGAATCAAGACAGAAGACCAAGGCAGCCGGCCAACGAAGTCATGCGGACTACCATGCCGACCCAGCGAGAGGTCAACGTGCACGCAAAGAACGACCGAAGCACATTCCTTTCGACCTTGCCGGCCACGCAGAGCGATCGTACTGCAGCATTGGCGATCGTCGGCATCTCCGCGATCCTGTTCGCGCTGGCCGTCCCATTCGCGCCTACGCCGCTGATACAGGTGCCGGCCTTCATCGGGAGCTATCAATCCGCTCTCGCTGTCTGCGACATCATCACTGCAGTGCTGTTGTTCTCGCAATTTGCGGTGTTGCGGACCCGCGCCCTGTTGTGGCTTTCAAGCGGCTATCTGTTCACGGCAACAGCCGCCCTGGTCCACGCGCTCAGCTTTCCCGGCCTTTTCGCTCCGAATGGGCTGTTTGGCGCCGGGCCGCAGACAACCGCCTGGCTCTACATGATCTGGCACGGCGGCTTTCCAGGGTTCGTGCTGGCTTATGTCTGGTGCAAGGGGGTGAACGGCGGAGTCGAAATCTCCGGTTCGACGCGAAACGCGATCATCGGCAGCTTGCTCGGTGTCGGCGCAGCAGTGGCGGCCCTCACCTGGATCGTGACCGCCGGGCACGGTCTGCTTCCGCCGCTGTTGAAGGCAGGCGGCGGCTTCACGACCGTGCAGGTAGGCGTGATCTCGTTCGTGTGGTCTTTGAGCTTTGCTGCCCTGATCGGTCTGTGGTTCAAGCGGCCACATGCGGTGATCGACGTCTGGCTCATGGCGGTGATGTGCGCCTGGCTATTTGATATTGCCCTATCGGGGATATTCAACAGCGCCCGCTACGATCTCGGTTTCTACGCGGGCCGCCTCTACGGGCTCTGCGCCGCAATCTTTGTGCTCGCGGTGCTACTGATCGAGAATGTCCGCCTTCAGGCCCACACGGTGGGCCTCGTCGGCCGGTTGCGCGAACAGTCGGCGTCGGATCGCGACTTCTACGGCAAACGCCTCGCGCTGTATGGCGCCGTCGTCGAGTCCTCCAACGATGCGATCATCACCGAGTCGCTCGACGGCATCATCACCGGTTGGAACAAGGCTGCCGAGCACCTGTTCGGCTATTCTGCCGCCGAGGCCGTCGGCCAGTCGATCGACCTCATGGTGCCCGAGGACCGCAGGGCCGAAGCCAGGGGAATTCTCAACCGCATCAGCAGCAACGAGTCGATCGCCCAGCACGAGACGGTCCGCCTCCGCAAGGACGGCCGTCTACTTCACGTCGTCCTGAATGTCTCGCCGCTGCGATCGGACAGCGGGCAAATCATCGGTGCATCCAAGATTGCCCATGACATCACCGAGGAAAAGCAATCGCGCGAGAAGCTGCGGCGCGAGATCGAGGAGCGTGAGCGCATCTTCGAAACCTCGCGCGACCTGATCCTTGTCACCGACGGTTTTGGTAATTTCATCCAGGTCAGCCCGAGCGTGAAGGACATTCTCGGCTTGAGCCCGGAGGACATGATCGGGCATAGCGCGACCGACTTCATCCATCCCGACGACCTCGAGAAGACGCGGGCCGAGATGCGCGCGGCGCGCCGCGGCCAGACCAAGCGCAGCTTCGAGGCGCGCTACTACCACTATGACGGTCACGAGGTCTCACTGAACTGGATGGGAACCTGGTCGGAGCCTGTGAAGCGCCATTTCTTCATCGGTCGCGACCTGACCGAGAAGCAGGCTGCGGAAGCCCAGTTCCGGCAAGTGCAGAAGATGGATTCGATCGGCCAGCTGACCGGCGGCGTCGCCCACGATTTCAACAACGTGCTCACTGTCATCACCGGCACGATCGGTATCCTGGCGGACGCGGTGGCCGATCGACCCGAGCTCGCCGCCATCACCAAGCTGATCGACGATGCCGCCGAGCGCGGCGCGCAACTGACCAAGCATCTGCTCGCCTTCGCCCGCAAGCAGCCGCTTCAGCCGCGCGAGATCGACGTCAACGCGCTGACGCTCGAGGCCGCCAAGCTGCTGCACCCGACGCTGGGCGAGCAGATCACCATCCTGCCGCAGCTCACCGAGGATGCCTGGCCCGCTCTGGTCGATCCGGGCCAGCTCTCCACCGCGATCCTCAATCTGGCGCTGAACGCGCGCGATGCGATGCCCGACGGCGGCACGCTGGTGCTGGAGACCCGCAACATCTTCCTCGACGACGGCTATGCCAGCATGAACCCCGACGTCGTCGCCGGCAATTACGTGATGATCGCGGTGAGCGACACCGGCTCGGGCATACCGGCGGACCTGATCGAGCGGGTGTTCGACCCCTTCTTCACCACCAAGGAAGTCGGCAAGGGCACCGGCCTCGGCCTGAGCATGGTGTTCGGCTTCGTCAAGCAATCCGGCGGCCACATCAAGATCTACAGCGAGGAAGGCCACGGCACGAGCGTGAAGATCTACCTGCCGCGTTCCACCGGCGTGCAGGAGACCGAGTACGAGTCGCTCCAGAACGTGCCCATCACCGGCGGCAACGAGAGAATCCTGGTCGTCGAGGACGACGCGCTGGTGCGGCAGTATGTCATGACCCAGGTCAAGAGCCTCGGCTATACCGCGCTCGAAGCGGCGAACGCCGCCGAAGCCCTCGCCATCATCGATGCCGACAAGGACGTCGACCTGCTCTTCACCGACATCATCATGCCGGGCAACATGAATGGCCGCCAGCTCGCCGACGAGGCGGCGCGGCGGCGCCCCGACCTGAAGACGCTGTTCACCTCAGGCTATACGGAAAACGCCATCGTCCATCACGGCCGGCTCGATTCCGGCGTGCTGCTGCTGGCAAAGCCCTACCGCAAATCGGAGCTTGCCAAGATGCTCAGGACGGCGCTGGCGAGTTGAGCGGGCCGCTCGCCTGCGCTATCGCTGAAGGCGACGCAGCGGAGTGCCATCCTTGAAAAACCTCCTCACCGATATCGCCGGCGTCCGCGTCGGCCACGCCCATGATGCAAGACTCGCTTCAGGCGCGACGGCGATCGTGTTCGACCAGCCGGCGGTGGCGGCGATCGACATCCGTGGCGGCGGACCCGGGACACGCGAGGCCGCGTTGCTCGATCCTGCCGGCACGGTCGAACGCGTTGACGCGATCGCACTGTCCGGCGGCTCCGCCTTCGGGATCGAGGCCGGCGGCGGCATCCAGGCCTGGCTTGCCGAGCAGGGCCGCGGTTTCCGCGTGCGCGAGGCGCTGATCCCGATCGTGCCGGGCGCGATCCTGTTCGATCTGCTCAACGGCGGCGATAAGGCGTGGGGTCGCTTCGCGCCCTATCGCGATCTCGGCTATGCCGCAGCAGTTGCCGCCGGGATGGATTTTGCGCTCGGCAGCGTCGGCGCCGGCTTTGGTGCCACCACCGCGACATTCAAGGGCGGGCTCGGCTCGGCCTCCGCCGTCACCAGCAATGGCGTGATGGTCGCGGCGCTCATCGCCGTCAATGCGGTCGGCAGCGCCACCGTCGGCGACGGACCGTGGTTCTGGGCGGCGCCGTTCGAGGTCGACGGCGAGTTCGGCGGCCGCGGGCTGCCTGACAAATTTACCGACGACATGCTCAAGATGCGCATCAAGGGCGGCCCCGCCGCAACCGAGCGCGAGAACACGACGATCGGCATCGTCGTCACCGAAGCGGCGCTGACCAAGCCGCAGGCCAAGCGGCTGGCGATGATCGCGCATACCGGCTTTGCGCGCGCGATCTATCCGGTGCATGCCCCGACGGACGGTGACGTGCTGTTTGCCGCCGCGACCTGTGCGAAGCCGATCGATCCGGTCGCAGGCCTCACCGAGCTCGGCATGGTCGCAGCCAACGTGGTTGCGCGCGCGATCGCCCGCGGCGTCTACAGCGCGACCGCGCTGCCGTTCCCCGGCGCGCAGCCGGCGTGGAAGGATCGGTTTGGCTAGGGCTTCAGAGCGCGCTTACACGCTCATCGACATCGATGAAGCCGCGGATCCCGCTGCGGTCTGCGCCTGGCGCTGCATCATCTGGCCGAACCAGTCATAGGGCGAATTGCCGCCCCCCGACGCGCTTGAAGAGCTGGAGGCGCCCGGCACGGTCGTCGTCATCTTGAAGCCATCGGCATAGGTGACGGTGGTGGTGGTCGAGCCGTCGGCGCCGGTCGAC
Organism: Bradyrhizobium sp. S3.3.6; assembly: GCF_040546905.1. NCBI lineage: Bacteria > Pseudomonadati > Pseudomonadota > Alphaproteobacteria > Hyphomicrobiales > Nitrobacteraceae > Bradyrhizobium > Bradyrhizobium sp. S3.3.6. The sequence goes on from NZ_JBEPOT010000004.1 coordinate 501,791, forward strand.
GTGGTCGAGGTCGACCCGCCGCTCGACGATGACGACGAGGAATCGGAGTTGCTGCCGGACGCATCGCCCGAGCCGCTCGCGGCCTGCGCATGGTGGTGGCCGCCATGATGTCCGCTGCCCTTCAGCGCCTTCGACATCTCGTCGAGGCTGGCGCTGCCGTCGGAATTGCCATCGAGCTTGGAGAACACGTCGTCGGCCTGTGCCAGGTTGGTGCCGCCGGCGCCCAGCGCGTTCTCGAATTCGGACTTGCTGATCTGGCCGTCGCCATTGGCGTCGAGCTGCGAGAACAGATCCTTCAACGCATCATCCCGGCTCGTCGATGTCGAGGACGTCGAGCTCGCCGATGTGGAGCCGGTCGAGCTGCTCGTGCCGTCCGACGACTGGCTTTGCGCGGCAATCAGCGCGCTCATCGTCTCCGGCGAGATCTGCGCGCAATTGCCGGAATTGACCGATGACGTCGCGCCACTGCTCGTGCTGTTGCTGCTGGTGTCGATTGCGAATGGATCGGTCGCAGCTCGCGACGATCCGGTCTTCTGGGTCGACGACGAGGATTTCGAGCTCGTCAGCGATTGAATGGCATCGAGCGCACTCGAGACGGCGCCAAGCGCAAACAACATTGCACAACTCCAACCCATGCGGCATGCCGCGGCCAATGTTCTGGCCGTCAGGTCAGCAAGCGTCGTGCCAGCGCGAAAAGCTCAATGAAATCCGTATCCGCCGCACTCTCCGGGATCGGGGAACATCGGCAATTCATGCCGCCGAGGGCAGAATTTTCCCGCCCACAGGAAGCCCATCCCCCTGCATTGCCGCGCCGAGGGGCCCATGTTAGGCGAGGCCATTCGCCCTTCGGCCGCCACGGGAAACCGCGCCATGACCCAAGCCTTCGCCCGCCGCCCCCTGGCTATCGCGCCCTCGATCCTGGCCTCGGATTTCTCGAAGCTCGGCGAGGAGGTTCGCGCGGTCGACGCCGCAGGCGCCGACTGGATCCATCTCGACGTGATGGACGGCCACTTCGTGCCCAACATCTCCTACGGCCCCGACGTTATCAAGGCGATGCGCCCGCACACCAAGAAGGTGTTCGACGCGCATCTGATGATCTCGCCCTGTGATCCCTATCTCGAGGCCTTTGCCAAGGCCGGCTGCGACCACATCACCGTGCATGCCGAGGCGGGCCCGCACTTGCACCGCTCGCTCCAAGCGATCCGCGCGCTCGGCAAGAAGGCCGGCGTCTCGCTCAATCCTGGCACGCCGATCAGCGTGCTCGAATATGTGCTCGACCTGGTCGACCTCGTGCTGGTGATGTCGGTCAATCCGGGCTTCGGCGGCCAGGCCTTCATCCATTCGGCGATCGGCAAGATCAGCGACATCCGCGCGATGATGGCCGGCCGGCCGATCGACATCGAGGTCGACGGCGGCGTCGGCCCCGACAACGCGGGCGCGCTCGCAGCCGCCGGCGCCAATGCCCTCGTCGCCGGCACCTCCGTGTTCAAAGGCGGCACGCAGGACGCCTACAAGACCAACATCGCAGCGATCCGCAACGCGGCGCTCGGGGCCCGCGGCGAAGCGATCTGAAGCACCGCTACGCGCCCGCAAACCTGCGGTCCTTGCGGGTGTTGCGACGCGCAATGCCTAAAATTGCAACCACGACCCGTACTCCTCCGGGCTTCCCTGATTCGCGCAAATCACCGCTAGTGATTCCTGCCTGATTGGACAGGAGCACATCATGACGACGACCCTGGTTTGGACTGGCGTGGCGTTGTGGATCGGTTTTTGCGCGTTCGTTGTGTTCGGCCCGTCGGCCGGACCGGTAAGGGCCCCGGCGCGTTCGACCCGCATCATCGGCCGCAACGGCTATCGGGCCTGATGCCATGCAGATCGCCCTCGTCAAGCGTCAGCCGAAACGCAGGTGCCGCATCCCGCGCCGTCCGCATCCAAATCTCGATTATTTCTTCGGCCGGCTTGAACGCACCGAGGGCAAGATGGTCGACGATCCCCGCGCCGAGACGGCGGACCTGGACCACCCGTTCCGGTCACCGTTCCGGCATTGAAATCTTCTCCTGGACCAGTCTGATGAAACCGCACTGCCCGAACTGCCTGAAGGAAATGACCAAAGCGTCGGCGTCGCGTGACCTCTTCACCTGCGAACCCTGCCGCGAGATCATTCAGTATTTCGGCGGCAGCGCGGATCACGGCGAGGCTGGCCCGCACTTCACCTGGCCGATCCGCCGCAAGCGCTCGGGCCAAGCCGCCCACGCGGCCTGATCCATCTAACCCGCGGCCTCGTCCGCATCAGCCTCGCCGGCATCCGCAGCCATCCGCGGCGGCCGCACCACGGTGACGGTGCAGCTGGCCTCCGCAGCCACCTTGGCCGAGACGCTGCCGAGCAACGTGCGCCGAAACGAGCCCTGTCGCGCGCCGATGATGACATGGTCGACCTGGTTGACCTCGGCGAACTCCAGCAATGCAGCCGCGGGATCGACGGCCTCAAGCACATGAACCGACAGCCGGCTCTCGTCCAGCTTCAGGGGCGTCGCCCAGTGCCGCAGCGCGACAAGGCGGTCGATGTGCTTGTTGGAGCCCTGTTCGTCCAGCGTCTTGTCGACGGCAATGCGATTGAGCTTCAACACATTGACACAGGCGAGCCGGGCTGACGGCAGCGTCGCCAGGATGCGCTCTGTGGTGACTCGCAGCGACTCGTTCAATTCCGGCGCACCCTCCGCCGTGTCGAGCGCGACCGTAACGATCGGGCTCATCGCAATTTGCGTCGCAAGATCCGATCTCGCACCCGACGGCTTGACGTCGGGATTGAAACGGCGCCGCCAGGCGACACTGAGGGGGTCGCGCTTCATCCGCTCCGCGCGCGCGGTGAGCTTGACCTGGTCCGGATGGGTCAGATCGAAGGCGAGCTGGGCCGCTGTCGGATAGCGCCAATCCGGCTCGATCTCGAGACACCGCAGCACCACCTCCTGGAGCCAGGGCGGATAGTCGCTGCGTAGCGCACGCGGCGGATAAGGATCGCGCCACAGCCGGCGCCGCATCGCGCGCAGCGTCTCACCCTCGCCGAATGGACGTTCGCCGGTGGTGAAGAAATAGAGCAGCACGCCGAGCGAAAACAGATCGCTGCGGGGATCGTCGCGCACCCCCAACAGCCGTTCCGGCGCCATATAGGGCGCGGTGCCGTAAGGCAGGCGGAACTCCGCCTGCATCAGATCGGGCAGATGATTATGATGCGACAGGCCAAAGTCGATCAGCACGGCCTCACCATTATCGCGGAACATGATGCTGCTCGGCTTGATGTCGTGATGGATCACGTTCTGCCGGTGCAAATCAGCGAGCGCGGTCGCGATCTTGGCGACGAGCAGCCGAACTTCGTCGTAAGGCAGCGGCAGGTCGGGCAACCGCTTGTAGAGCGTTGTCCCCGAAATTCGCTCGATCACGGCGTAGGCCTGATGCGCGAAATCGCCGGTGCCGTAGCAGTGCGGCACATGCGGCCCTGTCAGCCGGGGCAGGATCATCATCTCCATCTCGAAGGAGACGATCGCCGCCGGGTCCTCGCCCTCGGACGCCCTTGGGATCTTCATCAGCAGCCGGGCGTCAATGCCGGCATGGGTGACGGTCCAGAGCGTCGCCATGCCGCCGGCATGAACGCATTCGCCAATCGTGTAGCCGTCGATCACGGCGCCGGGTTTGACCATGGGTTTCGGCATCGGCCTTTAGCGCCCCTCCGATAGCCGGTCTGCGAGCCAGTGCGGCAGGCCGTTCTCCCGAATCCGGTTCGCCGCGCTCGCCACGTCGTAGGGGGCGCGGCAATACGTGATCTGGCATGAGGTCGTATCGAACAGCACGAACGCCGCCGATGGATCACCGTCGCGCGGCTGACCGACCGCACCAAGCACGGCGAGCCATTGCCGCCCGCGCAGGAGCGGCATGGAAATATCGGTCTTGGGCACGAGGCCCGTCATCTTCGCCGTGACCGACATCGAATAGAGCGCGGGACGGTGAATGTGGCCGCAGAAGGTCACGTGGGCGGGGGTCGATATCAGGCTCTTGGCAGCGTCCGCCGTCGAGCGAATGTAGTGCCAGCGCTGGGGATGAGAGGCTTCCGAGTGCACGAACAGACGGTCGCCGTCCTCGACGAGCATCGGCAGCTCGGCAAGAAACCGGCGCTGCGCGATGTCGAGCCGCCCGCGCGTCCATTCGATCGCGATCTGCGCCTCATTGTTCATGGTCTCGGACGAGGAGTTCACGGCCTGGTCGTGATTGCCGCGAACGGCGACGGCGCCCTGGGCGACCAGCTCCATCGCGGTATCCACGACCCATTCCGGATCGGCACCATAGCCGACGAAATCGCCGAGCATGACAAACCGCTCTGCGCCCTTCGCGCGGGCCACCTTCAGGCACGCCTCGAACGCCTGCCGGTTGCCGTGGATATCCGAGAAGACAGCGAGAAGCACGCACCCTCCACCCTCAAATTCTTGAGGCCGATAAAGCCGATTTGAGGGAGGTCAACAAGATGCGCCAGCGCCGGGCGGTTTACCAGTGCCGCGCAGCGCAATGGTGAAGAGGCTATTGCTCGTCCTTGGGCGGCATCCGGGGTGGCGGCAGCGGCGTGAACACCGCTCCTTGCGCGCCGGCCGGCGGGGCACTGAACTCGCCGGTGGAGGAATCGCCGCCGCTGGTCTCGAGAATAGCTTTGGGCGTCACATATTCCCGGACCATGTCGATCAGGCTGCCCTCGCCGCCGCCAAAATCGGCCGCGCGCCCGCCTTGCGGGTGGCCCGCAGCGATCTCGTTCTCGGCTGCATGGGTCTTGTCGGCCAGAGTGTCGTTGTAGGGGACACGGAAGGCGCGCGGAATGCCGCTCGGACGGTGATCCTCGTCGAGCTCCTCGACCCACAGATAGATCGAGCCGGGATCGCCCTCCAGCGAATGCGGCTCGACGATCCGCGCCTTGAGCAGCTTGAACGCGGTGGGCAGCCTGTCCGTGCTGGCCCAGCCGAGCAGCCCGCGCATTTCCGAGAAGCTGACGACATAGAAGGCGCTGGTCACGACCACCGCGACCGCCTTCAGCGACCAGTGCAGCCGCGCATAGACCAGCACGACCAGCAACAACGCGCCGATCACGGCATAGGCGACCGACAGCGTGAGGATGACCGTCGGCAAATTAATCACGGCGTATCCTCACACCGGTCTTGGGGTCGACGTCAGCGCCGTTGCGCCAGGTGCTGCGGAAGGTTTCCAGCAGCGATTTCGGCCGCTGGTCCACATTGACCACCTTGCCTTCGGCATCGAGCCGGAACCGCACCGCGGTCTTCTCGTCACCGGTGTGGTCGAGCGTGAACTTGTTGTCGAAGACCACCTGCGCGGTCGGATTGAGCTTCTGCACCTTCACATTGGCCGTAACAGGCTCGCCGGTCGTGGCGACGAAATGCGAGACGTTGACGGTGTATTCGCCGGCGACGATGCCGCGCACCGTCACGATCTCCTCGCGGATGGGCGAGGCGATCTTCTTGCCGTTGACCATGATGAAGTCGTTGGCCCCGCCGCGATCGTCGCGATCGAGCGTGAGGAAGCCGGCCTCGCGGTGGCGATACCAGGCGATGTTGCCGGCGGGGTCCTGCACGAACAGGTCGAGATCGTCAGGGTGATTGTCCGGCCAGTCCAGCGTGATCATGAACTCGGCCTTGGAGTCGATCTTGCCCTCCTTGGCATCGGGCGAGACCGCGAGCAGCGCGAGGAAGAACAGGAAGGCGACCACCTGGAGCGCCTTGAACAGCATCACGCCCAGCGGATCGAACGGCTCCTCGCGCGGATAGAGGCCGAAATCATCCATCATGACGGCGTTCCAGCGCCTTTGCGCTCCAGGACAGGCGTCACATAGGTCTCCGTCAGCACCACGGCATCCGAGAACACCCGCTGGGTCGCGGAATCGAGCATGTAGTACTGGATGCGGACCAGGATCGAGCCGACGAGGCCGGCGAGAGTCGTGTACATCGCAACCGCCATGCCGTCGCTCATCAGCCCCATCGAGGAGCGCATCGCGACCTTGTCCGCGGCATCCAGTCCGGCAATCGGCGCCAGCATGATGATGAAGCCGATGATGGTGCCGAGCAGGCCGAGCTTCATCAGCGTATCGGAGACGAAGGCACCGAACCCGTTGGAGCCGCGCAGGCGGTCGGCAAGCGTCCGCAACAGCAGCGTCTGGTCGACCGGGCGGTAGTCCTGCGCGGCGGCCTTGGTCACGAGACTGTCGATGTGGTCCCGCACCAGCCCGCGCGGCAGCACAGGCGTGCTCGCGTCGAGCACCTTGCTGCCGTCGGGCGCCGCCAGCACCGCGCGGCAGCGCCGCGCCGCAGCACCTTCACGGGCAATCGCCCGTGTGCGCAGGAAGCAGTGACCGCAGGTCAGGACATAGAGCACCGCGATCACGCTCGAAATGTAGGTCCGGTCCGAGGTCAGCATCAGATGGATCAGGCCGAACCGCCACAGCAGCACGACGGCAAAGATCGACAGCCCTGTGAAGATCATCCAGAACAGCAGCGCGCTGCGCTCGGATGGGTCAGTCGCGGTGTTCGCGATCGGTCCAATCGTCATCGAACTCATGCTGCACTGCTCCTGACCTGCAGGGATTGGCCTGCGACGATTGGCTTGTAAAGAATCCTTGCCGATTAGATCAAAGCCGCCGCACCAGGTCCAAAGACCCATGCCCAATCCGGCTTGGGAAATTTGCCCGAGCCGCGCTCCGGCCCAAACCCCGCAATTGGCAAGGCGCGGCGACGTTGTTAGGCTGAGCTTACCAAACTTTGGGGTGATCGCATGCGCCTCGTGCTTCAGCTTGTCGCCCGCCTGCTCCTCATCGTTGCGCTCTGCCTGGGCGCCGCGACCATATGGGCCACGTTCGATGCCTATCGCAGCATCGACCGGGCGACTGCGGCCTCCGCGCAGCGGGTCGCGCAGGCGCTTCAGGCACTGTACTGGCATGAGCTCTTGCTGCGCAGCAGCAGAATGCGCGAGCATCTCGTGCCGGTTCCGGAGTGGCGGACGCTGGAGACGATGAAGCTGATCTCGCCCGGCGTCTGCGTCGAGTTCCAACCGGCGACCGCATTCGAAAAGCCACTGTGCGGCCAGAGCCAGGGCATCGGCAGGGCGCCGCCGCGCTGGTTCGCGTCGATCGTGCCGACCTTCCTCGGCAGCCACGCCGAGGTGGTGCGGCCCGTCAGCCCGCGCGCCGCTGCCGCCGGAACGGTCGTCGCGACGCCGGACGAAGCAGCCGCAATCTTGCTCGCCTGGGAGTACATCCTCAACGTGATCGACGTCGCGCTGCTGATGGCGGCGGCGATCGCGCTGCTCGCTTCGCTTGCGATCGCACACACGCTGGCTCCGGCGCGCGCCATCGTGACGGCCCTGCAACGCATGGCGCGCGGCCAGTACCGCACCAAGCTGCCGCGCTTCCGCTCCATGGAGCTTGGGATGATCGGCGGCGCCGTCGAGAAACTCGGCAGCCGGCTGGAAGAATCCGTCGAGCAACGGGCGGCGCTGACGCGGCGCCTGATCGAGATCCGCGACGATGAACGTCGCGCGCTCGCCCGCGAGCTGCACGACGAGTTCGGACAAAATCTTTCTGCGATCCTCGCCTTCGCCAACACGATCGAGACCGCGAGTCCGAAAGACGGGGATCATGGCATCGCGCAGGACGCGCACATGATCTCGCAGGCTACGCACCATTTGATGGCTTCGCTGCGCGATGCGCTGAAGCGCCTGCGCAATCCCCTGCCCGAGGAGCTCGGGCTGGAAGCGAGCCTCGTCAACCTCGTCGACAGCTGGCGCTCGCAGAGCGCGACGCAGCCGACGATCCAGCTCGACCTCAAGGGCGACCTCACCGACATCAGCGGTCCGGCTGCCACGACCGCCTATCGCGTCGCCCAGGAATGCCTGACCAACGCGCTGCGCCACGGTGCGGCCCGCGAGATCTTGTTGCACGTCGAACGGTGCGCGGGCGAGGACGATGCGCTTCTGATCCGCGTCGAGGACGACGGCGGCGGCGATGCGGCACGCGTGGCGCGGTCGGCCGGCTTCGGACTCACCGGCATCCGCGAGCGCGTGACGGCCGCCGGCGGCTCGCTGTCGATCCTGCCCGCGAGGCACGGTCTCAGCGTCGCCGCGACAATCCCGCTCGCTGCATGAGGCGGCCATGAGCGAGGTCGCAGCAACAGGCATCTCGGTGCTGCTGGTCGACGACCATCCGATCGTCCGCCAAGGCTATCGGTGCGTGCTGGAGAGCCAGGGCGATCTCCACGTCGTGGCGGAAGCCGACAACGCCGCGGATGCCTATGGCGCCTTCAAGACGCATGATCCCGACGTCGTCGTGATGGACATCTCGATGCCCGGTGCCAGCGGCCTCGAGGCGATCCGCAACATCCGCGCGCGCAATCCGCGGGCGCGGATCCTCGTCTTCACCATGCACAACGAGGCCGTGCTGGTGAAAGCCGCGTTCAGTGCCGGCGCTTCCGGCTTCGTCACCAAGAGCAGCGCCCCCTCCGCCGTCGTCAACGCCATCCGCAGCGTCGCCCGCGGCGAGCGGGCCATGAGCGACGACATCGCGCATGTGCTGGCCGAGGACAGCCTGTCGACAGGCTCAGCGCTGGATCAGCTGGGCGAGCGCGAGATCGAGATTTTGCGCCAGTTCGCCGGCGGCGCCACCACCGAAGAGATCGCGACGCATCTCAATCTCAGCGTCAAGACGGTCCAGAATTATCACTACTTGATCAAGACCAAGACTGGCACACGCACGGATGCGCAGCTCGTCCGGCTGGCGGCAGCTTGCGGGCTGACGAAGATCTAGCAGCGGGACTGCCGGATTTCCGGGTCCTTCAATCTGCTGAACGCAATGGAACGCAGGCCATCCAACCCCGGTTAGTAGCGGAGCGGAGGAGTAACACGCCATGAGTAAAGCTCATCACAAGGCAGTCGACCATCCCACCGTCATCACCGTAGGCGAGCTGATCGACCAGCTTTGCCGCTTGCCGGACACGGCTGTTGTCCAGTTCCGCTGTCCTATGCTCGATCAGGAGCTGACATTCTACCGCCTCCGAAAGCAGTCGAAGGACGTCGTCGAAATCGCGGTCAGTGCATATCCGGAGAGCCCGCCGGTCGTCCCGTCGTCCGACGGCACATTCCACCCGCGAAGGCACGCCACATCCTCGTCCGCGCCCCGCAACGGCGGAGCGCTTCAAGCCAAGAGGGTAAGCTAGGAGGAGCGCTTCTAGGCCGCCTTCAGCCCACGCAGCAACAGGGCGAGCGTCGTATCGACGCGCGCGGGCAGCTCGGCATCCTTCCATTCGTCGGCATGGGCCGGATGGTGGAAGCGGCAGGTCGCATCGAACAGGGCACGTGCGGTGGTCTTGACGTCGGTCACTTCGAACACGCCCTGCTTCACGCCATCGGACAGGATCGCTGCGATCTGGTCGATCATGGTGTCCTTGTGACACTTGACCGCCGCGCAGGCCTCGCGGGCCAGCGTCAGATAGGTCTCGAACATCTCGGGGTCCTCGAGCACGCGTGAACGCTTGGCCGCGAACAGCGTGCGAAGCCAGCGGTCGAGCCGCGCCGGCGCAGGGCCCTGCTCCTCGGCGATGGCCAGGAGCGGCGCGTCAATACGGTCGAGCCAGCGCTTGGCTACGGCCTCACGCAGCGAGGCCTTGCTCGGGAAATGGCGATAGACGCTGCCGTGGCTCACATCGAGCGCACGGGCAACGTCGACCACTGTGGCCTTGGCAAGTCCGTAGCGCCGCAAGACGTCCTCGGTGACTTCGAGGATTCGCTCCGGCGTCAAGATAACGGCTTCGTTCATGCCAGCACCATATTCCCCGTTCAGGGTCCAGTTACCCGGCGATGGATGCTTACCGAAGCGCCCACACCGGTCGGTTCGGAAAGCTCTCGCTTTAATGAGGCAGTTTTGCAGCCTGCGCCGCGATCTGGCGCGCTACCAGTAAATTGAGCCAATGCCCAATCGTCCCGGTGAGATTGATGATTTCGGTCGTCATTGTCGCAAGTCTCCAATCATTGGCGGTCCCCATTATTCAATTTCGACCCTCGATCCTCATTTGTTGGGACTCTGGGCTTCCGGGATGCCGCCAGACGCCCAATCGGAGCGTCCGAGAACGGATATACACGTCTCTATGACAGATTTCAATATCTGTCAGTCAATGATCCGTGATTGACAGTTAATATTTGCGGGTCGCCCTGCCAGCCGACCCAGCCCGGGCCGCCGCCCGCCGCCTGCCGCATCGGGAGCCGAAAACACCCATCATCCCCCGCCACCTTGCCGTACCCTTTGTTTGGCCCTCCCCCTCTGCCAAATCACGGCGTAAAAAGCATTTTGACCAGCGCCACCCCCTAAAGCCGCCGCCCACCTCCTCGGCGGGTTACCCTGCGCTCACCCGCCCTACGAAGAAGAAACGGATCCTCCCCATGCCCATCGTCAACCGCATCGCCGCCCTCTCCGACGAAATGGCCGCCTGGCGCCATGACTTCCACGAGAATCCGGAGCTGCTCTACGAAGTCCACCGCACCGCCGGCATCGTCGCCGACAAGCTTCGCGAGTTCGGCTGCGACGAGGTGGTCACGGGGATCGGCCGCACCGGCGTGGTCGGCGTGATCCGCGGCCGCAAGTCCGGCTCCGGGAAGGCTATCGGCCTGCGCGCCGACATGGACGCGCTGCCGATCGTGGAAACCGCCGATGTGCCCTACGCCTCGAAGATCCCGGGCAAGATGCACGCCTGCGGCCATGACGGCCACACCGCGATGCTGCTGGGCGCCGCAAAGTACCTCGCCGAGACGCGCAATTTCGACGGCACGGCGGTCGTGATCTTTCAGCCCGCCGAGGAAGGTGGCGGCGGCGGCAAGGCCATGGTCGAGGACGGGCTGATGACGCGCTGGAACATCGACCAGGTCTACGGCATGCACAACATGCCGGGCCTCGCCGAGGGGCATTTCGCGACCACGCCCGGTCCGCTGCTCGCCTCTTCCGACAACATCCGCATCACCGTGCACGGCAAGGGCGGCCATGCCGGCGCCACCCCGCACCAGGCGATCGACAGCGTCTTGATCGGCTCGCAGATCGTCAACGCGCTGCAATCGATCGTCGCGCGCAACGTCGATCCGCTGAAATCGGCGGTGATCTCGGTCACGCAATTCCACGCCGGCACCGCCTTCAACATCATCCCCGAGACCGCCGAGCTCAGCGGCACCGTGCGCACGCTCGACCCCGACGTACGTGATCTCGTCGAGCGCCGGATCGGCGAAGTCGCCGAAAGCGTCGCCCGCGCCTATGGCGGCTCGGCGGAAACGAAATACACGCGGATGTATCCGGTGACCTTCAATCATGCGCGCGAAGCCGGCGTCGCCGCCGACGTCGCCCGCGGCATCGTCGGTGCCGACCGCGTCAACGACAAAATCATTCCGATGATGGGCGCGGAGGATTTCTCGTTCATGCTCGAAGAGCGGCCCGGCGCAATGGTGCTGGTCGGCATGGGTGACAGCCCGGCGTGCCACCACCCGGCCTACGTCTTCAACGACAACATCCTCGGCCACGGCGCATCGTTCTGGGTGCGCCTGATCGAAACCGCGATGCCGGTGGGGTAGCGTCGGTCTCGTCGGGTGGGCAAAGCGTAAGCGTGCCCACCACTGTGCTCCGCTGCGAATGGTGGGCACGGCGCTTCGCGCCTTTGCCCACCTTACGACTACCTGCTTCTCACCCCTGATATTGCAGCACGTGCATGCCGGCGTTCCAGTCGCTGACGAACATCATGCCGTCGGGCCGGACATAGGCGTCACAGGTCTTCGCCGCGAGCGCGACGTTCGGGCGAGGGTCGACGAGCTTGTTCGGCGTCGGCGGCACCCAGTACGCGATCTCCTTCGGCGCAAAGGCATCCCTGACATCGAACACTCTCACGCCGGCATTGTTATAGGTCGCGAAAATCGTCTCCTCGCTCTGGAATGAGCCCGGACGGTTCTCGTGCAGATTATGCGGGCCGAAGGTACCGTTCGTGCAGAAATCGCGGTCGCGCGGCGTCGGCAGGGTTGCGATCGGCACCGGGTTTTCCGGCGCGCGGACGTCGAGCACGAATGTATGGAACAGGCCCTTGGCGCATTGATCCGCGTTCGCTTCATCCGCGACGATCGCAAGCTGACGCTTCGGCAGCGGCAGCGGCGTGTGCGTGCCGCCGGCAAAGGGCGGCGACCAGTTGATGTGGGACAGCAGTTTTGGATTTGTGGGATCGCTGATGTCGTGGATGGTGAAGCCACCATCGCGCCAGGCGGCATAGCCGCGATCACCCGCCGTGATCATGTGATGGAGCGCGAAGCGCTTGCCCTTCGGCGTCGCCGGCTCGCCGGCCGCGCGGTTCATGCCCGGCAGCCACCATTTTGCGACGATCTCCGGCTTGGTGATGGTCTTGAGGTCGACCACGCAGAGGATGTGGTCGGTGAATCCATCGAAATGCGCCGACACATAGGCATAGCGGCCGCCCGGCCACCAGAGACGGTTGATGCCAAAGCCGGGTATTTCGAGGAATGCGATCTCGCGCATCTTGCCGGGTTTGGAGATGTCGTGAATGGAGAGGCCCGAGCGGAATTTCTTCGCCTTGGTGATGCTGTCGACCAGCGTGTTCTCGAAATAGCCGCGCATATTGTCGTAGGACTGCATCGCGACGATATTGGCGCCGTTTGCAAGCAGCAGCATGTCTTCGGCCACCTGGAGATGGTGGGTGCGGGTGTATTGTCCCGCCGTGAAGAAATTGACCGGCTTCAGCGCACGCGGATCGGAGGCGTCCAAAATCGTCACGCCGTCGCTGAACATGTGCCCGACATAGATGTGCTGCCGGTTTAACATCACCTGGACGCTGTCGGGCCGTCCGCCGATGTCGCTGTAGGAGATGTGCTGGATGCCCTTACCGATGCCTTCAGGGGGAATATCCGGCTCTGCAGCCCGCGCCTGGCTCGACCACCCGGAGAGCGCAGCGGCTCCGAACACGCCCGACAATTGTTGAAGGTGGCGGCGGCGAGAGACTTGGCACATCGGTTTCCCCCAGTGTTTTTTTGGGGATGATGCGCGCTCGTGGCGAGGCATGCAAGCCTTGCGCGCTCCTACGCCTGCACGACCTCGTGCCGCATCACTAACGGCGCGAGCAGCGTGTGCACCTTGAACACGCGCACCGCGGAGCCCATCATCGGACCACCGAGCGTAGGCCCATCGGCTCACCCGCGCTCATCGCGCGAGATGCGGTCTGGTCTGACGCAAGAGGCAGGGTGAACTGGAAGACGGCGCCCCGAGGCTCGTTTGGGCCGGCCCACATCCGCCCGCCATGCGCCTCGATGATCGAGCGGCAGATGGCCAGGCCCATCCCCATACCTGTGGGCTTGGTGGTGTAGAAGGCGTCGAACAGGCGCTCCATGTTCTGCGGATCCAGCCCCGGACCGGAATCCCGCAAGGTGACGTGCACGCCGTCCGATCCATCTCTGCCGGTGCTGATCAGCAACTCGCGTCCTCCCTCGCCGACCGCGGCCATCGCCTCGATCGCGTTGACGATCAGGTTGAGCACCACTTGCTGAAGTTGAACCCGATCTGCCTGAATGGGTGGCAAGCCCTCGTCAAATTGCGTTCGCACCGAGACGCCGTTCTTGAACGCTTCACTGCGTGTCAGCGCGATGACCTCAAGCACCGCCTGGTTGATCTCCAGATTCTCCTTTTGCGGGGGAGCATTCCTGATGAGCGCCCGGATCCGACCGATGATGTCGCCGGCTCGCATGCCGTCATTGGTGATCCAGTCGAGCGTCTGTCGCACCCGCTCCAGATTTGGCGGTTGAGCCTCCAACCAGTTCAACCCGGCCTCGGCGTTCGCCACGATCGCGGCGATCGGCTGGTTGACTTCGTGGGCAATCGAAGCGGTGAGTTGCCCCATCGTAGTGACGCGATTGGCGTGCGCGAGCTCCATCAAGGCTTCACGGTAGCGCCGCTCGTGTTCGCGGCCTTCGGCTTCAGCCCGCTTGAGAGCCGTCAGATCGAGGACAAAACCGACGCCATTATCCGTACCTTCTCCAAACATGGTCCCGCCGATCAGCACCGGCACACGGCTTCCGTCCTTCCGCACATACTCCTTCTCGAATGGGTGGGCCGTCCCGACCCGCTTCAATTCCGCCACGGTCTGCAAGTCGCGGTCGCGCCATTCCGGCGGTGTGAGATCGGTCCGATGCAAGCGTCCTGAGGCGAGATCCTCCCGGTCGTATCCCACGATGCGCAGGAACGCATCATTCGCCTCGAGAATGCGCCCCTGGACTTCCCAGATGATGATGCCGATGATGTTGGCATCGAACAGGCGCCTGATCTTGATATCTCGTGCTGCAAGATCACTCTGGAGCTGGATGTTCTCCTCGGTCGCCTTTCTCCGCCGCTTCGCTTCGAGCCGCGCGAGCGCCAGCGCCGCTCCGGCCAGCGCGACGACGAGGACAACGGCGCCGGCGATCAGCCAGGTCCAGCGTCGCTCGAATGCTTCGGCACGCGCCTCCCGGTTGGCGAGCCGAAAGCGCTCGTGATCCACCATCTGGTCGATTTGCGAGCGGATCTCGTCCATGCTGCGGATCATTGCCAACGCGGCCTGCCCGGACGTGCCGGCCGTCTTCAGCAGCTCGTCGATCTCGCGCAGCGTGGCTGCAACTGTCAGTGCCAGATGTCCGGCCCGAAGGCCCTGCAACGGATCGTCCGCGACCAGCGTCTGCAGCGCCTGAGCTTCCCGTCGTACACTTTCGTCAGAGACGCCGTAGGCCTTGAGATAGGCGGGGTCGAGGGTCATGAGATACCCGCGCCTTTCGGTCTCGAGCTCCGCGACGATCGCCCGCAGCCGATCGAGCGTTTCGAGTACCTGGCGGCTATGCTCGGTGAAGTGATGAGCTGCTTGCCGCTCCTGCCAATATTGCAGGCCAAGGAAGCCGGTCGCGACAAACAGGGTCAAAAGCACTGCGACCGCAAGGATCAGCGGACGAGCAAACCACCGCAGATAATAGCCCGGAGCAAGGACTGACATTGGCCGTGGATCTTCGACGCGCGTCGGACCGGAGCGTTGCTGGAACGATAGCATGGGCGCTCCGCGCAGGTGAGGGGAACCAGCCATTCGCTGGACACTCCACTGGCGCCGAAATCCGCCAGTTGGCGGAGCACAATGTCACGGGTGACGTCTCCCTTGTTGTAATTGACTGCCCGCAATTAGGAGCGCCAACATGGTGCCGGCCGGAAACTCAGGGAGCGGTGGGGTGCCAACCAGCCGTCGGAGCTTCGTCAAGGGATTGGGCGCGGCGGGAGCCGTCTTACCGGCAGTCGGGCTGTTGCCAGGGCGGGGCCTGGCGGAGGATGCCCCCCCGGCCGATGCCGGCGCCGCGATCGACTGGAAGCAATTTGCGGGACAGACGGTCGCGCTTTCGGGCGCGATCCATCCGTGGTCGAATGCGATCACGCCGCTGTTGCCGGAGTTCACCATACTCACCGGCATCAATGTCACCATCGATTTCCAACTGGAAACCACGTATCTCGGCGCGCTGCCGATCAGGCTCGCCCGCGGCAGCAGCACGCCTGACGTCTTCATGTTCACGACCTATGGCCAGGGCATCTCGAATGGATGGCTGGAGCCGCTGAACGGCTATTATTCCCAGAAGTCGCTGACCGATCCCGCCTGGTATGACGAGAGCGACCTGCTCAAGACGGCCCGAGCCTTCCCGCTGTGGTCGGACGGCGAACGGTACGCCGTTCCGATTACCTCAGAGGCGATGACCCTGTTCATCAACCGAGATGCGATGGCAGCGAAGGATCTGCCTGTTCCCCAGACTTTCGAAGAGCTGCTTACCACCGCCAAGGCGGTCAAGGCCAACGGGATCTCGGGGATCGCCATGCGGGCCCAGGCCGGCGGCAATTCCTCCCCGCCGGCCATGGGCTTCGTGTTCTCCTACGGTGGGGCCATGGTCGAGCACAACAGGGTCGCCTTCGCGAGCCCGGAGGCGATCGCGGCCGTCGAGATGTACGGTCAGCTGCTCAGTCAGGCCGGGCCCGCCGGCGTTGGCAGCTATGAGTGGTACAACGTGCTGGATGACTTCCTCCAGGGACGGACGGCCATGGCCATCGACAGCAGCAACTTCGCGACCGACATCTCCAATCCTGCGAAAAGCCGTGTCGCTAAGCAGGCCGGCTTTGCAAGCTTTCCGCATCTCGCCGGTCGCGAACCCGTTCCCTTCATGTCGCACTGGCAGGCGTGCATCAATTCCAAATCCCGAAACAAGCGCGCGGCTTTCCTGTTCCTGCTCTGGGCGACGAGCAAGGCGACCTCGCTGCGGACTGCTGCAGCGGGACTGGCGACGACGCGCGTGTCGGCCTGGTCGAGCGATGGCTTCAAGAAGGCGTTCGGCTCGCAAGCCGCCGAGGCGGCGTTGACCAATCTGCAGAATGCCGATGTCGACCGTGCCAAGGCGATCCTTTTCCATGCGCAATCGCGACCGATCCTGGACGCCTTCATGATCGGCGTGAATGAAGTGGTCAACGGGGCAAAACCGGCGAAGGATGCGATGACGGGCGCGGCCGAAAGGGCCAACGCGGCGATCCGCGGCTAGTGGCGAGGCATTGTCCAATCGGAAGTGTTGGGGCCGTGCCATGCACGGCCGCACTTAGCCGAACACCACCTCGTGCCGCATCACGAACGGTGCAAGCAGTGTGTGCACCTCGCCGGCAACGATTTCGCGCTGGTCCGCCGGAAGCCCCGCAAGCGTGACGGTTGCGATCGAGCCGTGGCTGCCATGGGCGCCGACCTTCACCTTGCAGTCGATGCCGCGCGCGATCAGCGGCGCCAGCACCTTGGTGAACACGCGCTGCGCCGCATCCCAGCGCAGTTGCGGCTTGAACACCTTGCCGACGCCGGTCACCGGCATCGGGTCGATCGGGATGACCTGCACCGGAACGGCGGCGCGCTCCGGCGTGCGCTCGCGCACCCACGACTCGAGCTCGCCGGGCTCGACGGACGCGCCGGGCTTCAACTGCACATAGCCCACAGGCAGCTCGCCGGCATATGCGTCGGGTTGGCCGACCACCGCGGCGAAGCCGACCGCGGGATGGCGGAACATGATCTCCTCGATCGGCGCCGGATCGATGTTGTGACCGCCGCGGATCACGAGGTCCTTGGCGCGGCCGGTGATCCAGAGATAGCCATCGGCATCGAGCCGGCCGAGATCGCCGGAATTGACCCAGACCTCATCGACAAAGGCGCCCTTGTTGTGGGCGTCGTTGAGATAGCCGCCGAACACGCCGGGCCCGGCCATGATGACGACGCCGATCTCGTCCGGCTTGCAGTCGCGGATCAGGCGGCCATCGGCGTCGAGCTGCACGATGCGCACCCGCGAATAAGGCATGGGCAGGCCGACCGAGCCGAGCCGGATCGGCCGTGACGGATAGGCGAGCGTATGCACGCTCGAGGTCTCGGTCATGCCGTAGACCTCGACCACCGGCAGCTTGAGCTTTTCCTGGATCGCCGAGCCGACGGCAACCGGGATCGCCGAGCCGCCGCCGGCTGCATATTTCAGGCTGGAGATGTCGGCATTGCCGGGCGGCACCGCGAGCGTAGCGGCGAGCACCGTCGGCACGCTCGACAGCGCTTCCGGCTTGAAGCGCTCAACCAGGCCCCAGATGTTCTTCACCGCGTTCGGATTGCGCCAGCCGCTCGGCGACAGCACGACCAGCGAGCCGCCGCTCGACAGCGTCAACAAGACTTGCGTCAACGATCCGCCGACATGGAACAGCGGCATGCCGAACAGAAGGTTGGAGCCCGGCTTCGGCTTCAGCAGCAGATTGAGCGCCCAGGCTTGATAGACCTGATTGGCATGGGTGTGCCGCACCAGCTTCGGTGTGCCGGTGGTGCCGCCGGTGTGGAAATACGCCGCGATGTCGCGGCCCGCGATCTTGCGCCCGCTGACAAGCCGGTCGGACGGCTGCTGCTTGATCAGGTCGTTGAACGCAAAAATTCCGTTGGTGGGATCGCCGCCGCCGGCCACCTGCACGATCGCCTTGAGGTGCTTGAGCTGCGGGCGGATCTGCTCGACCTTCTGCCAGATGTCGGTGCCCGGCATCGGCCCGAGTGCCACCAGGATTTTCGTGTTGGCCGCTTCCAGAATCTCCGCGATCTGGTGCGGCTCGAGCAGCGGGTTGACGGGATTGGCGATGCCGGCAGCCTCCGCACCGAACAGCGTCACGAAGGCATCGGGCAGCAGCGGCAACATGAAACTGATGACGTCGCCCTTTTCCGCGCCGAGCGCGTGAAACATGTTGGCGGCTTGCGTCGCGCGCGCGATGAAATCGCGGAAGGTGACCACGAGCGGCGTATCGGCCGGATCGGCATTTTGCAGAAACTGGATCGCCGCCCCGTCGGGGTTGCGCGCAGCCCCGAGCTTGATCGCATCATAGGTGCTCTCGGCCGCGACACGGTCCACGTAAGGGACCTGCTCGAAGGCCCGGACCTCCTCGTCCGTCAAAAGCTCCGGATAGTCGTTGCCGATGAGCCGATCGAGCGCGTGGATGCCCGCCATGGAATTCCGTCCTCCCTCAGATGCATGTCCTCGCCCCTGTCTTTTGACATTTGGTTTGGCAAGGCCTCGACCGATTGGCCGGCCGAGCGCAGACAGAATGATGGATGATTTGGCGTTCGTCCATGACCTAACGGCTACGGCCGTAGCACTGGGGTGCGCGGCGTTTGAACCTCCGTGCCCGATCCGGGGACCAAGAACATGGGTCGGATTCGCCTGCCAGCGTCCTGCCGCAAGACTTGAGGTGATCATGACCACGCCACCGCGGGGCCGCGCCGCACGGCCGATCGTCGCACTCGCCATGACGTCGGCGATCATCGCAGCGGCGATCGCCCTGCCTCGCGCCGCGCTCGCCGATGACCAGTTCGACAAGATGCGCGCCAGGATCGTGGCCTTCGTCGGCGACAAGATGGAAAAGCAGGGCGGGTCGCGCATCATCTACAGGGTGGACAGCTTCGCCCTGCGCGAGAGCGTCGTCACGGATCTGCGCGACGACGTCTACAAGAACCTGCACGACGGCCATATCGCCTTCTCCAATCTTGCGATCCGCGACGGCGGCGTCGACGTCAAGATCGCGGACGCCAAAGGCCGCGATCAGCTCGCGCGCAAGCTCGCCGCAGCCGCGGACGGACTGCCCTCGCATGCGCTCGCCGTGACCGATGGCGGCAACGGAGCGGTCAGGCTCGCGCCGACCGATGCCGTATCCGTTGCACGGCTGAATGAACTCGTCGAAGAGTCCATCGCCATGATCGAGCAGCGCCTCAAGGATTCCGGCGTCAAGCTTGCCAGTGTCGCCCCTGACGGGGCCGACCGCATCCGCATCTTTCTGCCTGGCGTGACCGAACCCGAGCACGTCACCGCGATCTTCGCCCGGAAGGTCAAGGTCAGCTTCCGCCTGATCGATGCCTCGATGTCACCGGAGCAGGCGCAATCCGGCACGCCGCCCGAAGGCTCGGAAGTCCTGCTCGGCTTCAAGGACAAGCAGCCCTATCTGGTCGCCAAGGACAGTGTGCTCGACGGCGAGGACATCAACTATGCGGCGCCCGGCTTTGCAGCCGGCACCAAGGACCCGGTCGCCTCGTTCCGCTTCAACGGACGCGGCACGCGGCGCCTCGCCCACGTAACGGAAGAGGACGTCGGCAGATCCTTCGCCATCGTGCTCGACGACAAGGTGATCTCCGCCCCCGTGATCCGCGAGCCCATCACCGGCGGCTCGGTCCAGATCTCCGGTAATTTCACCCTCGAGGAGGCCAACAGCGTCGCCATGCTGCTCCGCGCCGGCGCGCTGCCCGGGCACCTCACGCTCGTCGAGCAGCAGGTCATCCAGCCGACCGCCAAGCCCTGAGGCGGAGATAGCCCCGCGCCCCCGCCGCCAGGGCGCCCAGGTCCGTCCAAAGTGCGTTCGCGACGCCCAAGCCCGCGCCCCGGTGGCCCCGAATCACGGGCCGCACCGAGGTCATACGCGCAACCAACGGGCAATTGCCGAAATGCCCGTTCAGGCTAAAATTTGCCTCTTGCAGCATGACGGCCGAAGGCTTCATTCAATCCGTCGTCATTCGATTTCGGCTATACGAATACCAAGCAGGACAGAAAGCCTTACGCAGGGATAGTACCATGCCGTCCGGCAGTGCAGACATTTCCTCGATCCTCGACCGCATTCTCGACGCGGCCACGGACAATCTGAGGATCGCGAAGATCCTGGTCCAGATGGGCCTCGATCCCAACAACGTCACCTACGACGCAATCTTCAACCGGCTGCTCGAGATCTTCGTCCACAACATCACGCTGGCCAACATGTTCGCCGCAGTCGGCGCCGGCTTCTTCGTCGCCACCCTGCTGATGCGGACGATGGTGCCGCTCCGCGTCGCCAACATGGTCGGCTGCGCCTTCTTCGCCATCTTCGGCGCGCTCTCGGCCAATGTCTCGACGTTCCTGCTGTATCTGCTGCTGCTTCCGATCAACGCCTTGCGCCTGCGGCAGATGCTCAAGCTGGTCAAGAAGGCGCGCCATGCGGCCGAAGGCGACATGTCGATCGAGTGGCTCAAGCCGTTCATGACCGAGCGCAAATATCGCCACGGCGACACGCTCTTCAAGCTGGGCGATCCGGCCAAGGAGATGCTCCTCACGGTCACCGGCAAGTTCCTGGTCAAGGAGATCAACGTCGAGATCGGGCCCGGCGCGCTGATGGGTGAGCTCGGCTTCCTCACGCCGGACAACCGGCGCACCGGAACGATCGAATGCACCGAAGACGGCCAGGTGCTGACGATCACCTATGACCGCCTGCTCGAGATCTACTTTCAGGATCCGCAATTCGGCTACTACTTCCTGGTGCTGACCAGCCAGCGCCTGCTGCAAAACATCGATCGCCTGCAGAAGCAGCTGGCCGCAGCACAGGCGGCGACCACGAACAGGATCGCCTGATCACCGCTCAGCTCAGCAGCAGCGCCATGCCGGGATCGCCCTTCTCCATCGCGCGCCGGTACGCCGGACGCGCGCCGATGCGGCCGAGATATTTGACCAGGTTCGGGCAGCGCGCGAGATCGTAGGGCTGGAAATAGCGCATCGTGGTGAGCGAGAAACCCATCATGATGTCGGCCGTGGTGAAGCTGCTGCCCGCCAGATATTCCGCATCGCACACGCGCGTATCGACCAGGTCGAATGCGCGATCGACCCGCGCTTTGGTCGCGACCAGCATCGGATTGTCCTCTGCGAGCTTGAGCCGGTTCAGCAGCATCAGGCGGCCCATGCCGGCTTGCAGCGTGCCATTGGCGAAGTGAAACCAGTACAGGAATTGCGCGAAGTCGGGCGCGTCCGGGCCAAGCACGAGGCGGCCCTTGCCGTATTTGACCATGATGTAGTCGACGATGGCGCCGGATTCGGCGAGCACGAGATCACCGTCGACGATGACGGGCGCCGCCCCGATCGGATGCAGCGCCTTGTAGTCGGGCGGCGCCAGCATGGTGACGGAATCGCGCGCATAGCGCTTCAGCTCATAGGGGATCTCGAGCTCCTCGCAGAGCCAGACGATGCGTTCGGACTGCGATTTGCCGAGATGGTGAACGGTGAGCATGGGCATTTCCTGTGCAGATGACTCCAGCGATTGCGCCGCGAGTGTTTGTCGTGACGTTGCATCATACTCCGTCATTGCGAGCGCAGCGAAGCAATCCAGACTGCCACCGCGGAAAAGATTCTGGATTGCTTCGCTGCGCTCGCAATGACGATATGGAGAGACCGTCCCCTACCCCGCCTCGTCGGTCACCATGCGCGCCACGACGCGGTCGCGGCGGACAAAGTGGTGCCAGAGGGCTGCGATCACGTGGATCGCGATCAGGGCCAGCAACGCATAGGCAAAAAAGATGTGGCGGTCCTCATAGGCGTCCGCCGCCGCTTTGTCCGGAGAGGTGAATTGCGGCACGTTGAACAGGCCGAAGAAGTCCGAATAATTGGGCGTGCGCGCGCCCGAGTGTGCCCAGCCCAGCATCGCGACCAGGATGACGACGAGATAGAGTGCGCCATGGCTGACACGGGCCGCGATCTTCTGCCAGCGCCAGGTCTCGGCCGGCAGCGCCGGCGTCGGGTTGAGGGCGCGCCAGACGATCCGCAGCACCGTGAGCAGCAGGATCACATAGCCGATGTCGGCATGGATCGAGCGATAGAAGAACTTATCGGCGCGCGCCGGAATGTGGTTCATCCACCAGCCGAAGCCGATCATGCCGAGGATCGCCAGCGCCAAGCCCCAGTGAAGCCACCGGGCAACGCTCCCCCAGCCGGTCCTCGTGTTTCTGATCATGTCGATTCCCGAAAATTTGCGGATGTCCCAACCGCAGCGCAGCACGGCTGCAAATAGCGGGAACGTGCGGCAAAGGTGAAATTGAATCGTTCCAAACCGGGCGCCGGCCGCCCCCCGCCGCAAAACCGCCCAAAAAACCCAATGGTAACCATGACGGGCTAGGGTGGTGACGTGACCAATTCTCCGACGATCCTGGTATTCGATTCCGGCCTTGGCGGCCTCACCGTGCTGCGCGAGGTCGTGGCCGTGCGCCCCGAGGCGCATTACGTCTATGTCGCCGACGACGCCTTCTTCCCCTATGGCCATCACAGCGAGGAAGAGATCATCGCGCGCGTGGTGCCGCTGATGGGGGAGCTGATCGGCACCCATGATCCTGACCTCGTCGTCATCGCCTGCAACACCGCCTCCACCCTGGTCCTATCGCATCTGCGGGCCGCTTATTCCGTACCGTTCGTCGGCACGGTGCCGGCGATCAAGCCGGCCTGCGCCCGGTCGAAGACCCGCCGCGTCTCGGTGCTCGGCACCAAGGGCACCGTGAAGCGCGAATACACCAAGGCGCTGATCCGCGATTTCGCGCTAGGCTGCGAGGTGACGCTGGTCGGCTCGCCCGAGTTGGCCTCGCTTGCCGAGCGCGAGCTCAGGGGGCAGGCGATCAGCGACGGCGATATCCTCGCCGAGCTCACCCCCTGCTTCGTCGGCGACGCGGCAGACGCGGGTGCACGCACCGACACAATTGTCCTCGCCTGCACGCATTATCCGCTGCTGCTCGACCGGCTGGAGCGGCTGGCGCCCTGGCCGGTCGAATGGATCGATCCTGCACCTGCCATCGCCCGCCGCGTCTCGGATCTGCTCGGCCCGCAAGGTGGGGACATCGTGCAATCCGGCGCCGCGATGATCTTTACGTCGAACCGCGCCCATGGGCTCGGGGCGACCCTGACGCCATTCTTCGGCGGCCGCGCTCTGGTCTGACTTTTCGCGGACACGGCGCGCTGCTAGGCTTCGCCGTTGTCATCGCGCAAGGTCATCACATGCCGGTCCCCGCCACGCCGCTCAATCGCCTCCGCCAATTGTGGAGCGAAGGCCGCCCCGCCTTCGGCGCGATCGCAACGATCCCGAGCGTGCAGACGGTGCAGATCATGGCGCGCTCGCTCGACTGGATCATCGTCGATCTCGAGCACGGCCCGATTGGATTGACCGAAGCGCATGCGATGATTGCCGCGACGACGGGCACGCCGTGCACGCCGCTGGTGCGGATCGCGGCGAACGAGCCGTGGCTTGCGAAAGCGCCGATGGACATCGGCGCCTTCGGCATCAATTTCCCGATGATCACGAACCGCAGCGAGGCGGAGAAGGCGGTGCGCAGCGTGCGCTACCCGCCGCGCGGCGACCGGCTCTGGGGTCCGTTCCACGCGCCGTTCCGCTGGGGCCAGACGATGCCGGACTACATGGCGTCAGCCGACGACGAAATGCTCTGCATGATCACCATCGAGCATGTCGACGCCGTCAACCGCATCGACGAGATCATGGCGACGCCGGGCATCGACGTCGCCGTCATCGGCCCCGGCGATCTCGCGACCTCCATCAACAAGCGCGGACAGATGGACGATCCCGAGCTGCTCGAGCTGGTCGCCCGCGCGGAAGCCGGCATCCTCAGAAGCGGCGTGCCAATCGGCGGCGTGGCGCGCACCGCAGACCAGGCCAACGCCCTGGTCGACCGCGGCTACCGCGCGATCGCGCTCGGCTTCGACTGGTCGCTGTTCCAGCGCGGCATCATGGCGGCGTTCGACGGGATCAAGCGCTGAACAGGCCGAAGGTCGCGCTATCGATGGCCAGGTGTCGTGTGTATGACACTCCAGCCAAAGGCGACAAATCATTGAAAGTGCTTGGAGTTTACGTCGTCGACAAGACCAGGCCGCTGGCCTCGCCAGCGCCTTGATCGGGCCGAACCGATCTGCCCAAAGCGGGTTAGTTCGTGCTAGAGCAAGCGGCGAACGGGCGCCCCCTCGCCGCCCCCAAGTCAATCCCCTGTCAGTCCGCGGGAACCGGAGAACGATGCGCGGTCAACCCAAGAACATTTCACTGCCGCGCCGCCTGATTATCGACCTCATGCGCGCCTCGATGGGCGTGCCGTTCGTCTCATTGTCCCGCTCGCTCAATATTCGACCCCTGCTGGAGGCCCGCGCGAGCGCGGTGGCGCCGGTCGGCTGGGCCGCGATGTTCGTCAAGGCCTTCGCCCTGGTCGCCAAGGACGAGCCGGTGCTGCGCACCGTCTATGCCAAATGGCCCTGGCCATCGCTCTACGAGCTGCCGAAGAGCGTGGCGCTGGTGGCCGTCGCCCGGGTCGAGAACGGCGAGGAATGCGTGATGCCGCAGCGGATCGCGGCCCCGGAGGCCATGGCGCTGGCCGCAGTCGACGCCGAGATCCGGCGCGCCAAGACCGCGCCGATCGACGACGTCCCGATGTTCCGCAAGATCATGCGGGCGACCCGCCTGCCGCTGCCGCTGCGGCGGCTGTCCTGGGCGGTGGGCTTAAATTTCGGCCGGCAGCGGGGCAATTGGTTCGGCAGTTTCGCGGTGAGCTCGGTGGCCGCCTATGGCGGCGGCGAGCTCCATCCTGTGACGCCTGGCCCGTTCATCGTAAGCTATGGCCTCGTCGAGCCCGACCAGACCATCGATGTCGTGATCCGCTGGGATCACCGGGTCACCGACGCCGCCCCGATTGCCCGGGTCCTGACCCGGCTGGAACAGGTGCTGAACACTGAAATCGCTGCCGAATTGCGGGCGGCCGGCTCCAAACCAATCCGGGCTGTCGGAACCTGATTCCAGGGCCATTCGCATTGACAAAGCGGCCCAAACTCTCCTAAAAGCCCCCTGCTCGCGGGCCGATTTCGGCCCGCGAAGCGTTTCGCGACCCGTGGTCCTCTCCCTTAAGCTTTGGGGATCGGACCTGTCAGTGCCGGGCTAGCCCGTCACCCAGGAGGGCGCGTTTCCTCAAACCATGTACCTGAAGAGGACGCGATGACTAAGCGCAGTGAGGCGAAGTACAAACTCGATCGCCGTATGGGCCAGAATATCTGGGGCCGCCCAAAGAGCCCCGTCAACCGCAGGGAATACGGCCCTGGCCAGCACGGCCAGCGCCGCAAGGGCAAGCTCTCCGATTTCGGCGTGCAGCTGCGCGCCAAGCAGAAGCTGAAGGGCTACTACGCCAACATCAGCGAGCGTCAGTTCCACGGCGTCTATGTCGAGGCGAGCCGCCTCAAGGGCGACACCGGTGAGAACCTGATCGGCCTGCTCGAGCGTCGTCTCGACGCGGTGGTCTACCGCGCCAAGTTCGTCTCGACGATCTTCGCCGCGCGCCAGTTCATCAACCACGGCCACATCAGAGTGAACGGCCGCAAGGTCAACATCTCGAGCTACCAGGTCAAGGTCGGCGACGTGATCGAGGTCAAGGAAGCCTCCAAGCAGCTCGCCCACGTTCTCGAAGCGAGCCAGCTCCCTGAGCGCGACACCCCCGACTATCTCGAAGTCGACCACGGCAAGATGACCGCAAAGTACGTGCGCATCCCCCACCTTTCCGACGTGCCGTTCCCGGTGCAGATGGAGCCCCATCTGGTCGTCGAATTCTATTCGCGCTGATAGACCAACAATTCATCGCTCAAAGGCCCCGGTTTCCGGGGCCTTTTTGTTGTGGTATGGGCAATCTGAATGTCTCAGATCATTGACCAACTCGCCAACATTGGACCGTCGGCAATTCCGACCGAAGCGGAGCGCGAGGTATGGGCCACGTTGTCACGTGACGAGCAGGTCCGCCGATATCAAAAGCTGTTCGCACAGCCCAACTGCAACAACTTCACTTCAGAAACTCCAGACGACATCCTCGCCACCGCGCGGCAACGCGTTGCCCAGCGCGGTCATGGCTGACTATCGTTGTTCGATTAGAGAATGAGACTCGCTATGCTCTACACCCCTCCCCCCATCGATCCCAAGGCGCCGCCGGTACGTATCAATCTGCTCTCGGACACGCAGACCAAGCCGACATCTGCGATGCGCGAGGCGATGGCGCGGGCGGAAGTCGGCGACGAGCAGGTCGGCGACGACCCGACCGTGAATGCCCTGTGCGAGCGCGTGGCCGAGCTGATGGGCAAGGAGGCGGCCGTCTACATGCCCTCGGGCACGATGTGCAACGTCACCGCGACGCTGGTGCATTGCCGTCCCGGCGACGAGATCCTTGCGCACGAGACCGCGCACATCATCGCCCGCGAAGGCGGCGCGCATGCCGCGATCGGCGGCTTCCAGGTGACGCAGCTCAAGGGCGCCGACGGCCAGTTCACGCCGGAGACGTTCCGCAAGGCCCTGCATCCGCGCACGCGCTACCAGCCAACCCAGACGGTCGTCAGCGTCGAGCAGACCGCCAATATCGGTGGCGGCACGATCTGGAAGAAGGCCGCGCTCGACGAGATCGTCGCGATCGCCAAGCAACACGGCCTCGTCACCCACATGGACGGTGCGCGCCTGCTCAACGCGACAGCGGCGAGCGGTATCTCGCCGCGTGACATGACCGCGGGTTGGGATTCGGCCTGGATCGATTTCTCCAAGGGCCTGGGCGCGCCGATCGGTGGCGTGCTCGCTGGCTCCCGCGCCTTCATCGACGCGGTGTGGCAGTGGAAGCAGCGCCTCGGCGGCTCGATGCGGCAGGCCGGCGTCTGCGCTGCGGCCTGCATCTACGCACTCGACCATCACGTCGAGCGCCTCGCCGACGATCACGCCAATGCACGAGCTCTGGCCCGCGGCCTGTCGCAGATATCGGGCGTCGAGGTTCAGGAGCCAGAAACCAATCTCGTGTTCTTCAAGCCCGATGGCGCCGGCGTGCCCGGCGACAAGATGGTCGCCGCACTGCGCCAGCGCGGCGTGACGCTCGCGATGATGGACGGCCGCATCCGCGCCTGCACCCATCTCGACGTCGATGCGAGCCAGATCGAGGAAACGATCGGATACGTCAGAGAGATCGTGCGCGAGGCGTAAAAATCTACCGCCCCATCGCCTGATAGATCAGCGTCTTCAGCGCCAGCTGAATCCGGCCGCGCTGCGACGGGGTCTGCACCATGAAAATCCCGAACAGGTCGTCTTCGGGATCGATGAAGAAGAAGGTGCCGCCGACGCCATCCCAGCGATATTCGCCGAGCGGCCACGCGGTGCCCGGCGGCACCGAGGTGCGCACGGCGACGCCGAGACCATAGCCGGAGCTCTCCCCCGGGTAATAGTTCCTGTCGCGTTCGACGCGGGTTTCGGGACCGACGTGATCCGACGCCATCAAGGCGATGGTATCAGGCTTGAGATAGCGCCGGCCTTCATAGCTGCCGCCATTGAGCAGCATCTGCGAGAAGCGCGCATAGTCGCCGACGGTGCCGACGAGGCCGCCGCCGCCCGATTCCCATTTCAGTGGTTTCCTGATATCGCGGACCTGCGTCATCGGACTGATCGCGCGATCCTCCGGCATCGGCTCGGCGATACGCGGCCACTTGGCGGGATCGGCGACATAGAACGCGGTGTCCTTCATTCCGAGAGGATCAAGCAGCCGCTCCCTTGCGAACTGAAACAGCGATTTCCCGGATATCACCTCGATGATGCGGCCGAGCACGTCGGTGGAGTGGCCGTAATCCCAGATCGTGCCGGGCTGTTCGGCGAGCGGCAGTGTGGTGATCTTCGCGACGAGTTCGGCATTGGTCGAATCCTTGTTGGCGAACAGACCGGCATCGGCATACAGCTTGTTCACCAGGCCCCCGCCATAATAGCCGTATGGAATCCCGGCGGTGTGGCGCATCAAATCCTCGATCGTCACCGGACGATTGAGCGGCTCCAGCTCCAGCGAGATCTTGTCGTCCTCGGCCTTCTTCTCGACGCCGACCTTCATGCCGGCAAAGGCCGGAATGTATTTCGAGACGGGATCGTTGATCGCGAGCCTGCCCTCCTCGACCAGCATCATCGCAAGGACAGAGGTGATCGGCTTCGACATCGAATAGAGCCGGAAGATCGTGTCCGCGCTCATCGAGATCTCGGTTGCGACGTCGCGGACGCCGAAATTCTCGTAATAGACCGGCTTGCCGTGCTGCTGGAGCAGCAGGATCGCGCCCGGAAACTTGCCGGTCGCGATCTCGTTCCTGATGTAGTCAGAGACTTTTGAGAGGCCCTCGGGCGTGAGCTTGTGCGCGCGGCCTTCGGAGCCCGCTTGCGCACTGACAAGGCCGAATAAAACGACGAGCGCCGCCATCAGCCCGCGGCGCCCGTGCATGTCAGTTCTCCATGGATTCATAGACGAGTTGCTTCAATGTCCGTTGGATGCGCTGGCGCTCGGTCGGGGTCTGTTCCAGCAGCACAAAAAACATGTCCTGCTTGGGGTCGATCACGAAATAGCAGCCGGAGGCGCCGTCCCACTTCAATTCCCCGAGATCGCCGGGCGGCGGCGGTTTTGCGTTGCCGGGATCGGTGCGGACGGCAAGACCGAGTCCGAAGCCGAAACCGTCGCCGGGAAAGTAGAAATAGTCACGACCGACGCCGGAATTCGGGCCGACCTGATCGCTCACCATCTGCTTGAACGTCTCGGGCTTGAGGATGGTCTTGCCGTCGAGGCTGCCGCCGTTGAGCAGCATCTGCGCAAAGCGCTCATAGTCCGCCATGGTCGTCACCATGCCGCCGCTGGCGAACTGGATCTTCTTGACGACCGTCGGATCGTTGATCCGGCCGACCCGGAAATCGCTGTCATTCAGCACCGGCTGCGCCAGCAGCTTCTGCTTCTCGGGGTCCGTGACGAGGAAGCCGGTGTCGACCATGCCGAGCGGACCGAGCAGCGTCTCCCGCTCGATATCGAGCAGCGGCTTGCCCGCCGCGACTTCCATCACGCGCGCAAGAATGTCGGTGGAATGGCCGTATTGCCAGAGCGCGCCCGGCTGGTTATGCAGCGGCAGCTTTGCGATGCGCTCGGCGAACTCGGCGAGGTCGAAATCGCCGGCATAGATATTGGCGTCTCGATAGGCCTTGCGGACCAGGCTGTCGCCATAAAAGCCGTAGGTGACGCCTGAGGTGTGCGTCATCAGATCCTTCACCGTCATCGGCCGGTTCGGCGGCACCAGCTCGAGCGACTTGGTGCCGTCCTCGGCCTTCTTCTCGACGCCGACCTTCACATTCGCGAAGGACGGGATGTATTTCGAGACCGGATCGCCGAGCTTGATCTTGCCGTCCTCGAGCATTTTCATCGCGGCAACCGCGGTGATGGCCTTGCTCATCGAGAACAGTCGGAAGATCGTCTTGTCGGTGATCGGCGCCTTGCTGACCACGTCCTGCACGCCGAAGGCTTCGTGGTAGACCGGCTTGCCGTGCTGCTTGATCAGCACGGTTGCACCCGCAATCTTGCCGGTCGCGACCTCGTTCTTGAAGAACTCGGTGACCTTGGCGAGCTTGTCCTGATTGAAATGCGCGCCGGCTGGAATCTCGTAAGTGCCCTCCGCGCGCGCGAGCGACATCGTGCCAAACGAGACGAGCGCGCCGCAAACGAACGCGCGTAGTCCAAAACGTAAAATCATATCCCCTCCCCGGAACATGGCCGGGCGGAGTGTACTGACGGCGTCATCAGGCACAAGGGCCGCCGTGTCGCGCGAGCGCCTCGGCATGGAGTTTGGCGCTTGGCTCGGAGAAGCAGCAGAACACGACCCGACCAACGGATGGCGCGCCGGGCAGCATTTCGACAATCGTGCGGACAGCGATCTCGGCCGCCCGGTCAGCTGGAAAACGATAAATGCCGGTCGAAATCGCGGGGAACGCCACCGAGGTCAGCTTGTGCTTTCCGCACAGCTCCATCGCGCGGCGATAGCAGGAGGCGAGCAGATCGTCCTCGCCGCTTGTGCCGCCGGTCCAGACCGGTCCGACGGTGTGGATCACATGCGCGGCCTTGAGCCGATATCCCTTGGTGATCCTGGCATCGCCGGTGTTGCAGCCATGGAGCGTGCGGCATTCGGCGACGAGCTCGGGTCCGGCCGCCCGATGGATCGCGCCGTCCACGCCGCCCCCGCCAAGGAGCGACGTGTTGGCGGCGTTGACGATGGCGTCAACGCCGAGAGTCGTGATGTCAGCCACGATGATTTCGAGCTGGACGGCGCCGATCCGGCGCGTCAGCACCGTCACGGATCAGGCCGCGACCGCAACGCCCTTCTCGGACAAGAGCTGCTGCAATTCGCCGGCCTGGAACATCTCGCGGACGATGTCGCAACCGCCGACGAACTCGCCCTTCACGTAGAGCTGCGGGATCGTCGGCCAGTTCGAGTAGTCCTTGATGCCGTTACGCAGTTCGGCCGATTCGAGGACGTTGAGGCCCTTATAGCCGACGCCGATATGGTCGAGGATCTGGACGACCTGGCCGGAGAAACCGCACTGCGGAAATTGCGGCGTACCCTTCATGAACAGAACCACGTCGTTCGACTTCACTTCGTTGTCGATGAATTCCGCGATGCTCATATCCGTGTCCTTCTGGGGCAGAGCCCTCACCTATCAATCCGGGCCGGCTCAGCCGATCTAACCCGATACCTGGCTATATATGTAGCCCAAACCGTTGTGCATCCAAAGTAAAATGGCGGCGAACGGCCCCCCGGGGCCAGGCCTGACGGCCCCGGCCCCATTGCATGACGGCACGAATATCATCAGCGGGGAGGACTTTCATACCGTAACAGAGCCCCTATCTAGGACGAACCTCGGTTTTGGAACCGGGTCCCGCCAACAACGTTCTCTTGTCCTGTCTGGAGAAAAACGTGACGAAACAAGCCTCCGCCACGGCCACCTCACCGCTTTCGTCACGGTCGGCCGCCCCGGACGGCCTCGCGCAGGGGCTGGAGACCGCGTTTCTTGCCGTCCGCAACGAGACGGAGCGCCGAGCCGCGCCGCTCTCGCCCGAGGACCAGCAGATCCAGTCCATGGCGGACGCGAGCCCCATCAAATGGCACCGGGCGCATACCACCTGGTTCTGGGAGCAGTTCTTGCTCGGCGAGCACGCCGCCGGCTACCGTCCCTTCCACCCCGACTTCGCCTTCCTGTTCAATTCCTATTACGTCAGCGCCGGTCCCCGTCACGCCCGCAATCATCGCGGCGACATCACCCGTCCCAGTGCCGACGAGGTCGGCGCCTATCGCCGTTATGTCGATGCGGCGGTCGTCAAATTCTTCCGCGAAGCTGGCGAAGACGAGCTCCGCGCCCTGGCGCCACTGGTCGAGGTCGGGCTGAACCACGAGCAGCAGCATCAGGAATTGATGTTCACCGACATCCTGCACGCCTTCGCGCAGAATCCGGTCTATCCGTCCTATGACAAGGACTGGCGCTTTCCAGCCGCGACGCGCACCGGCGACGATTGGCTGACGCTCAACGAAGGCATCCACACCGTCGGCCATGTCGAGGACAGCTTCCATTTCGATAACGAGAAGCCGGCGCACCGCGCTCTCGTCGGCCCGGTCAAGATCGCCCGCAATCTCGTCACCAATGGCGAATGGCTCGCCTTCATGCGCGACGGCGGCTACCGGACCGCAACGCTGTGGCTGATGGACGGCTTCGCCGCGGCCAGCAAGGAAGACTGGCAGGCTCCGGGCCATTGGCGCGAGGTCGACGGCGGATGGCAGCTGATGACGCTCGCCGGCGTCACGCCGGTCGATCCCGACGCGCCGGTCTGCCACATCAGCTATTACGAGGCCGATGCGTTTGCGCGCTGGGCCGGAAAACACCTGCCGACCGAGATGGAATGGGAGGTCGCCGCGCGGGCCGGCCAGCTCAACGACGCCTTCGGCATCGTCTGGCAGTGGACGCGTTCTTCGTATTCACCCTACCCCGGCTACCGCGCCATTGAGGGCGCACTCGGCGAGTACAACGGCAAGTTCATGGTCAACCAGCTGGTGCTGCGCGGCTCCTCGCTCGCGACGCCGGACGGTCACAGCCGTGTCACATACCGCAACTTCTTCTATCCGCACCACCGCTGGCAGTTCACGGGGTTGCGGCTCGCCGATTACGTCTGAAGTCTTTGAAGTCTCATCCGACGACAAATGCGCGCCGGACAGCGCGTTCAGGAGAGTATCATGAATGTGCATGCCAGCGCTTTGGCCGAAGCCCATCTCCCCGACGAGCAGACGACTGCCTTCGCCCGCGAGGCCATCGGGGACCTCTCGCAGCAGCCGAAAAAACTGTCGCCGAAATATTTTTATGACGCGACCGGATCGGAGCTGTTCGAGGCGATCACGCGCCTGCCGGAATATTATCCGACGCGCACCGAGCTTGCGATCCTGAAGGAGCGCGGCAGCGAGATCGCTAAGATCATTCCCGAACATGCCGCGCTGGTCGAGTTCGGAGCAGGCGCGACCACGAAAGTCCGCCTGCTGCTCAACCACTGCAAGTTCGCAGCCTATGTGCCCGTCGATATCTCCGGCGATTTCCTGAAGGCACAGGCCAACGGGCTGAAGCGGGATTTCCCCTCGCTCAGCATCTATCCGGTGGCCGCCGACTTCACCACGCCGTTCGAGCTGCCCAAGGCGGTCGCGTCCATGCCCAAGGTCGGCTTCTTCCCCGGCTCGACCATCGGCAATTTCGAGCCGCATGAGGCGCAGGCCTTCCTGAAGAGTGCCCGTCAGATCCTGGGGAAGGGCGCGCAGATGATCATCGGCGCCGACCTGGAGAAAGAGGAGCGCGTGCTCCACGCTGCCTATAACGACGCGGCCGGCGTCACCGCGCGTTTCAACCTCAATGTGCTGGTGCGGATCAACCGCGAGCTCGGCGGCAATTTCGACCTCTCCGCCTTCAGCCATGGCGCGATCTACAATCACGAGCGGCACCGCATCGAGATGCACCTGATCAGCCGGAAGAGCCAGACGGTGCGCCTGCTCGGGACCAGCTTCTCGTTCAAGCCCGGCGAGAGCATTCACACCGAGAACAGCTACAAATACAGCCTCGAGCGTTTCGCCGCGCTGGCGCAGAGCGCCGGCTGGCGAGTGCGAGAGAGCTGGACGGATGCCGCGAAGATGTTCTCGGTGCACGCGCTGGAGGCGGCGGATTAAACGTTCCGGAGCTACCGGCGGCCGGCGCTCAATGCTCCTCGGCCTCCTCCGGCTTCGATCCCAGCGACACCGACTCCCACACCGCGACGACGATCATGATCGCGCTGGTCGCAACCGACAGCCATAAGGGCGAGAGATCGGCGGCGAACCACCACAGCGCCATCAGCAGGATGATGCCGATGCCGTGCGAGAGCTGGAGAAAGCCGCGGATCGTGTGCTTGAACAGGATGGTGCCGACCAGAAACACCAAGGGGCCACCGATCGTGCTCACGATGGTGCGGACGTCGGAATGTCCGGTCGGGTGCTTCAGCACCAGCTCGTCCGAAACCGCGGTCAGGATGATGCCGGCGACGATCGGCATGTGCAGATAGGTGTAGGCGAGCCGCGCCAGCCGGCCGGATTCCGCGCTCTTCGAGATCCGCTCGGAGCCGGCCTCGGCGCCCTTGTGGAAATACACCCACCACATCGCGATGCTGCCGACCAGGCACGAGAGGAAGGCCAGGATGTTGTCTGCGGTCCAGTCCAGCTCGGCAAAGGTCGCGCCGTTGACGACGACGGCTTCACCGAGGGCGATAATGATGAAGCCGGCGCAGCGCTCGGCCATGTGGTTGCCCTCGACCGCCCAGGCCTCGACCGACGAGAAGCCCAGCTTCGGCACCCAGAAGCGCACCGCGGGCGAGACGTATTCGATCGTCAGCGCCACGATCCAGAACCACAGCCTCTCCTCGCCATGGGCCAGACCGCCGAGGACCCAGAACACCGCGGAGCAGGAGAGCCAGACCAGGATGCGGATCGCATTGAGCCGCACGGCGGTGCGATGGCGCGGGGTCGCAAACAGCCAGAAGGCAGTGCGTCCAACCTGCATGACCGCATAGGCGATCGCAAACCACAGCCCGCGCCCCTCGAACGCGCCCGGGATGGTCGTCGACAGCACGAGGCCGCCCAGCATCATCAGGAAGATCAGGATGCGGACCGGCGTCAGCTCGGGGTTGAGCCAGTTGGTGACCCAGGCGGTGTAGACCCACACCCACCACACCGCCAGGAACAGCAGCGTGACCTCGACCGCCCCGAGCGGCGTGAAGTGGTGCAGCAGCGTGTGCGAGATCTGCGTGACGGCGAAGACGAAGACGAGGTCGAAGAACAGCTCGGCATTGGTGACGCGGCTGGGCTGGTTCGGCACGACCACGCGAAACATCGTGCCGCGCGGGTTATCGGCCGCCATCATCGTCCCCGTCGCGCGATCAGATCAGGTACAAATTATTCAAGTACTTGGTACGCCGGTTTGCAGCGCCAGCGCATGCAGCACGCCGCCCATCTGACCCTGCAGGGACCGATAGACGATCTGGTGCTGCTGGACGCGGGATTTGCCGCGGAAGGATTCCGAGATCACGGTCGCGGCATAATGGTCGCCATCGCCGGCGAGGTCACGGATGGTCACCTCGGCATCGGGGATTGCGGCCTTGATCATCGCCTCGATATCGTGGGCGTCCATGGGCATTCGGGTCTTGCTCCTTGTGTCGGCTTACAGCCTCGGCGTCGAATCGCCTTGCCGGGGTCCGGCCCTGCAAAGCCAAACTTGCCGGCAGGGCCAAACTTAGCGTGAACGGCCTTCTACGTCACGCCTTCAGGCACTATATCCCTGATCCCAACAGGATAAAGGCACGACAAAGTGCCGCGCGTGGCAGATTGATCGAAAAGGCGTGAAATCATGAAGCTTCCAGGCCCCGACCACCCCATCACCATCACCCAAAACCCCCGGCGCGTCCGCGTCACGGCGGGTGATGTCGTGATTGCCGAGAGCGCCAAGGCGCTGACGCTGAAAGAGGCCAAATATCCGGCGGTGCAATATGTGCCGCGCGAGGATGCCAACATGGCGCTGCTGGAGCGCACCGAGCGCACCACCCACTGCCCCTACAAGGGGGACGCCAGTTATTACAGCATCAAGGCCGACGGCAAGACGCTCGATAACGCCATCTGGACCTATGAGACGCCCTTCCCCGCGATGACCGAGATCACTGGCCATCTCGCCTTCTATCCGGACAAGGTGAAGATCGAGGAAGTGGGGTAGTCCACGTTCTGTGCCGTCGTCATGGCCGGGCTTGTCCCGGCCATCCAGGTTCTTGGCAGTCAGAACGAAGACGTGGATGCCCGGGACAAGCCCGGGCACGACGACTGGGCGTGTGGGAGCAGCGCCGCTACGCCCTGAAGATCGTGAGCCCGAGTATCAGCAGCACCAGGAAGATCACGACGAAGACATAGAACAGGAAGCGGGCGACGTCGGCGGAGGCGGCCGAGATGCCGGTGAAGCCGAGCACACCTGCCACGATCGAGATCAGCAGGAAGATCAGCGCCCATTTCAAGATCGTCATCGCCAGCTCCGCGACAGTGGCCACTGCAATCGGCGGCCCTCACCGGTTTCGGAAACGCTAACCGCGTTGCGCGGAGCTGGTTCCTAGACGCACGACAGAAGGTCGTCGCGGCACAAACTGCCCTTGCTGAATCGGGTTCCCGGCGGCAGAGTCGTGTAGGGACAGAGGCACAACCGGGGCAACCATGAGCACGATCTCACAGTCAGCGACGATTGGCGCCGAAGCGCATGCTGCGCCAAAAAGCAAGACGCGCAATCTGTCGCTCGACCGCGCCCGCACCTTCCTGACGCTGGTGGTGCTGCTGCATCACGCTGTCATCCCCTATACCTATTTCGGTCATACCGACCCGAAGTCCTTCTTCGGCTTCGACATGATCGTGCTCGCTACCGATAGCTTCTTCATGGCGATGTTCTTTTTTCTGTCGGGCTTGTTTGCGTGGTCAGGCATCGCCCGCAAGGGGGCGCCGAGCTATTTGGCAGATCGCCTGCTGCGGCTTGGGCTGCCGTTCGTGATTTGCGCATTCACGATCATTCCGCTCGCCTACTACGCGATCTCGCTCCGGCACAATCCCGAGATCGGCTTCTCGGAGTACTGGTGGAATATGGTCACGAAGGGCCCGTGGCCGAGCGGGCCGATCTGGTTCCTCTGGGTCCTGTTCGCCTTCGACGTGGTTGCCTGCATCCTGCATCGACTGTCACCCAACCTGCTCGATCCGATCAATCGCCTGTCGCTGCACGGCCGCCGCCGGCCGGCGGTGTTCTTCGCGGTCATGCTTGCCGTCACCGCAGCGTTCTATGTTCCCGGGCTGATGTATTTTGGGCCAAGCAGCTGGTTCGAGTTCGGGCCCTTCTCGGTGCAGCACGGGCGCGTGATGCTCTATGCGAGCTACTTCTTTTTCGGTGCCGGCATCGGCGTCGCGAATATGGACCGCGGACTGCTCGCGGCTGACGGCCGGATGGCGAAGGTCAGTTGGGACTGGATGGTCTTGGCGATCGTTCCGTATTGCCTGCTCTGGGTACTGATCTTCATCAAGCGCGAAATACTGGGAAATCCGTCACCGCTGCCGAACTGGTATGAGGGGCTCTATGCTATCTGCTTCGCTGTCTTCAGCGTGGCCATCATGTTTCTCATCCTGGCCTTCTTCCAGAGGTTCAAACAATCGGGTTCGGCCAGACTACTCGATCCGATGCAGGCGGACGCCTTTGGCATATTTTTGGTGCACTACCCGATCGCGCTTTGGCTGCAATACTGGCTGTTCGACTATGACCTGCCAGCGATCGTCAAGGCGACGATGGGATTCGTGCTGACGGTCGCGTTCAGTTGGGCGCTGACGCGCGCCTTGCGCCAAATCCCCGGGGCAACGAAGGTGCTGTGAGTTTGGGGAGGGCGGCTTACGCCGCCTTCCCGGCCATATAATCCGGCAACCAGCGCTCGTGCGACGTCAGCAGCGTGTCGATCGCAACCGGCGCCTCGCCCGCGATCGCTATCGCATCGCCACCTGTGGTGCCGATCCGCACGCAGGGCACCTCACAGCCGCGCATCTTGGCGAGTACGCGGCCGGCTTCGGTTTCCGGCACGGTGACGAGATAGCGCGCCTGGTCCTCGCCGAACCAGTAGGCCTGCGGCACGAGCGCCGCCGGTGCTGCCAGCAGCTTCGCGCCGATGCCACCCGCCATCGCCATTTCGGCGAGCGCGATCAGCAGGCCACCGTCGGAAAGATCGTGCACGGCGGTTGCAGTGCCCGCATGGATCATGCCGCGCACGCAGTCGCCGTTGCGCTTCTCGGCAGCAAGGTCGACCGGCGGCGGCGCGCCCTCCTCCCGACCGCAGATGTCGCTCAGATAAACGGACTGGCCGAGCCAGCCATGGGTGTCGCCGATCAGGAGGATCGCCTCGCCCTCCGCCTTGAAGGCGAGCGACGAAGACTTGGTGAAATCGTCGAGCAGGCCGACGCCGCCGATCGAGGGCGTCGGCAGGATCGCGCGGCCGTTGGTCTCGTTGTAGAGCGAGACGTTGCCGGAGACGACCGGGAAGTCGAGCGTGCGGCAGGCTTCCGAGATGCCCTTCAGGCAACCGACGAGCTGGCCCATGATCTCAGGGCGCTCGGGATTGCCGAAATTGAGATTGTCGGTGATCGCGAGCGGCTTGCCGCCGACGGCCGTGATGTTGCGCCAGGCCTCCGCCACCGCCTGCATGCCGCCCTGGTAAGGATCGGCTTCGCAATAGCGCGGCGTGACGTCGACGGTAAGCGCCAGGCCCTTCGGCCCGTCCTGCACGCGCACGACCGCGGCGTCGCCGCCGGGGCGCTGCATGGTGTTACCGAGGATGACGTGGTCGTACTGCTCCCAGACCCAGCGCTTGCTGCACATGTCGGGCGTGCCGATCAGCTTCTCCAGCGCCGCACCGAGCGCCATCGGCGCCGGCACTTCGCGCGCATGCACGATCGGCAGCGCGGCGGAGGGAACATGCGGACGGTCGTAGAGCGGCGCCTCGTCGCCGAGCTCCTTGATCGGCAGATCGGCCATGACGTCGCCGCCATGCTTGACCACGAAGCGCTTGCTCGGCGTGGTGTAGCCGACGACGGCAAAGTCGAGGCCCCATTTCCTGAAGATCGCCTCGGCTTCCTGTTCCTTCTCGGGCTTGAGCACCATGAGCATGCGCTCCTGGCTCTCCGAGAGCATCATCTCGTAGGCGCTCATGCCGGTCTCGCGGGTCGGCACCGCGTCGAGATCGAGGTCGACGCCGAGGTCGCCCTTGGCGCCCATCTCGACCGCCGAGCAGGTCAGGCCCGCCGCACCCATGTCCTGGATCGCGATGACGCAGCCCTTCTCCATGATCTCGAGGCAGGCCTCGAGCAGAAGTTTCTCGGCGAAGGGATCGCCGACCTGCACCGTCGGGCGCTTCTCCTCGGACTTGTCGTCGAACTCGGCCGACGCCATCGAGGCGCCGTGGATGCCGTCGCGGCCCGTTTTGGAGCCGAGATACACGATCGGCATGTTCACGCCGGAGGCGGCCGCATAGAAGATCTTGTCGGCATCGGCGAGACCGACCGCCATCGCGTTGACGAGGATGTTGCCATCATAACGCGTGTGGAAACGCACCTGGCCGCCGACCGTGGGCACGCCGAAGGAATTGCCGTAGCCGCCGACACCGGCAACGACGCCGGACACGAGATGCCGGGTCTTGGCGTGCTCGGGCGCGCCGAAGCTTAGCGCGTT
Source organism: Bradyrhizobium sp. S3.3.6 (assembly GCF_040546905.1). NCBI lineage: Bacteria > Pseudomonadati > Pseudomonadota > Alphaproteobacteria > Hyphomicrobiales > Nitrobacteraceae > Bradyrhizobium > Bradyrhizobium sp. S3.3.6. The sequence continues at coordinate 540,852 of NZ_JBEPOT010000004.1, forward strand.
GAGGCAGGCGATCGGGCGCGCGCCCATGGTGAAGACGTCGCGCAAAATGCCGCCGACGCCGGTGGTCGCGCCTTGATAGGGCTCGATGTAGCTCGGGTGGTTGTGGCTCTCCATCTTGAATACCACGGCCTGGCCATCGCCGATGTCGATCACGCCGGCGTTCTCGCCGGGCCCCTGAATCACCCAGGGCGCCTTGGTCGGCAGGCCCTTCAGATGGATGCGCGAGGATTTGTACGAGCAGTGCTCGTTCCACATTGCCGAGAAAATGCCGAGCTCGGTGAAGGTCGGCTCCCGCCCGATCAGCTTCAGGATGCGCTCATACTCGTCGGGCTTGAGCCCGTGGGCGGCAACCAGTTCGGGGGTGATCTTGGGTTCGTTCTTCATGGATTCTGGGCTTTCGGCGGGCGTTTGGCCGTTCTTAGGAACATCGGGGCCTCACGAAAAGCCCTTTATGACGCATTTTCCCGCTGTCCCACGTTTTGCAAGGAGGGTCGGCGGGAACGGGAATTGCAAGGCGCTGGCGGATCGGATTTAAGGGCTAAAGACCCGCAATTGAAGGCCCATTTCCTTGCACGAATTGACCAAAGTGACCCCGTCCCGCCGTCCCGACCTGCACGTCGCCACCGAGGGCGAGTTCAGAGGGTGGCGGACCTGGATTCGCGACAGTTTTGAGAGCCATATCGGGCCGTTCTGGCACAAGATCGACGACGACGGCAGCATTCGCTGCGCCTTCCGGGTCGAGAAAAAGCACCTCAACGGCTCCGGAAATGTCCACGGCGGCTGCTTCATGGCCTTCGCGGACTATTGCCTGTTCGCAATCGCCACCCACGAGCTGGATGGCCCGGCCGTGACCACCAATTTCGCCTGCGATTTCCTCGACGCGGCGCGCGAGGGCGAGCTGGTCGAATGCACAGGCGAAGTGTCCCGGGCCGGCGGCTCGCTGATCTTCCTGCGCGGCAAGCTGAGCTCAGCCGACCGGCCGCTGTTCACGTTCTCCGGCACGATCAAACGCGTGAAGCGGAAGCCGGCACTGCAGGCAAACGCATAGCGCCGCACTTTTCATTTTCGCACCGCTAGCGCGAACCTCTACTGCTTGCCCTCGTCGGCCAGCATCTTCCGGTATTTCTCCACGTCGCGCGTCACGAGCTTTTGCAGCACCTCGGGCGTGTGCTCGTCGGGATCGGGCGCGACGGTCGACAGCTCGGCAAAACGCTTCTTCACCGCGTCGGTTTCCACGGCCGCGCGCGCAGCCGCGTTCAGCCTGGCGATGATGGTCGGCGGCGTGCCCTTGGGCGCGAACAGGCCGTTCCAGCCCTGCGCCTCGAATTCGGGCAGGCCGGCTTCGGCTGATGTCGGCAGATCGGGCAGCGTCGCGAGCCGCACCGTCGAGCCGACCACGAGCCCTTTCACCAGCTTTTCGTTGATCGACTGCGAGACCGAGGCCGCTGCGTCACAGACGCCGTCGATCTGGCTGCCGATCGCATCGGTCAGCGCGGGCGACGCGCCGCGATAGCCGACCAGCGTCGCGTCGATCCCGGCGGCCGTCACGAAACTCTTGCAGATGAGGTAGTTCGACGAGCCGACGCCGGCATGGCCGAGATTGATCTTGCCCGGGTTGGCCTTGGCGTAGGCGATGAACTCCTTCAGATCTTTCGCCGGAAAATCCTTGCGTAGCGCGATGATGCCGAAGGTCTTGGCCACCATGCCGATCGGCGCAAAAGACTCCGGCGTGAACGGCAGCTTGGGATAGATCGTGTAGGTCGCGGCATTGGTGCCGGCATTGCCGATCGCGATGGTGTAACCATCAGGCTCGGCACGCGAAGCGCGTGCCAGCGCGGTCGAGCCGCCGGCCCCCGCAACGTTCTCGATCACGATGGACTGGCCGAGCGCCACGCCCATCTGTTCGGCCACCGTGCGCGCGATCACGTCCGAGGTGCCGCCGGCCGCGAACGGCACGATCATGGTGATCGGATGTTTTGGAAAATCCTGCGCGAACGCAGCCGTCGCGAACAAGAGCACCGCGAACGCGGCGAGTGCACGCTTCACCACGAAGGAAATCACGCGGCCTTTTCCAGATGCGCGGTGAGACCTGCGAACAGGCCGCGGCCATCGGTGCAGCCCATGATGTCTTCGACGTGGTTTTCCGGGTGCGGCATCATGCCGAGCACGTTGCCCTTGTCGTTGACGAGGCCGGCGATGGAATGCGCCGCGCCGTTGATGTTGTGGTTCTCGTCGACCGCACCGTCGGCCGAGCAGTAGCGATAGAGCACCCGCCCCTCGCCCTCGATGCGCTTGATGGTCTCTTCGTCCGCCTCGTAATTGCCCTCGCCGTGCGCGACCGGCACGCGGATCACCTGGCCGGCATTGTAGCCGCGGGTGAACGGCGTATCAGAGCGCTCGACGCGCAGATGCACGTCCTTGCAGATGAATTTCAGCCGAGCATTGCGCATCAGCACGCCCGGCAGCAGGCCGGATTCGCAGAGGATCTGGAAACCGTTGCAGACGCCGAGCACGAGCCCGCCCTTGGCCGCATAGTCGCGCACCGCATCCATCACCGGCGCCCGCGCCGCAATCGCACCACAGCGCAGATAATCGCCGTAGGAGAAGCCGCCGGGCACCACCACGAGATCGGTGCCATCAGGCAGCGACGTCTCGGCGTGCCACACCATCGCAGGCTCGTGGCCCGAGATCAGCCTCAGCGCGCGCGCCATGTCGCGCTCGCGGTTGATTCCGGGAAAGACGAGGATGGCGGCTTTCATGATTCAGGTTCCAACGAGGGTGGGAATCGGGTTGGCCCGCGGGCCAAATCGTGAAGAGACATAGCCATTTGACGGGGATTTTACCAGTGCTAGCCTCGCCGGACGGCCTTGTGCACAGGCCATGACCACGGCGCGTCTGCCCAAGTATTTTGCCCGGGATTGAAGCCATGAATGTCCCGTCACTGCCCACATCCGAGTCCGAACCGGTCTCCGCAGAGGGCGTCGTCGCCGCCGGCGCCTATGTCGATGGCCGGCGCGTCGCCAACATCGCCATCAGCGAGGCGTCGAGCTGGCGGGCCAAGCCCGGCCATGTGGTCTGGATCGGGCTGCACGAGCCCGACATGGCGCTGCTCGGCGCGGTGCAGAAGCAATTCGACCTGCACGAGCTCGCCATCGAGGACGCCAACAACGCCCATCAGCGGCCCAAGATCGAGCAATATGGCGAGGCCCTGTTCATCGTCGCGCGCACGGCGCAATTGATCGAGGGCCGGATCGCCTTCGGCGAGACCCACATCTTCATCGGCGACGGTTATCTCGTGACGGTCCGTCACGGCGCCTCGACCTCCTACACGGCGGTGCGCGAACGCTGCGAGAGCTGTCCGCGGGCGCTGGCGCGAGGCGAGGACTATATCCTCTATGCGATCCTCGATTTCATCGTCGACAACTACTCCCCTGTGCTCGAGAGCATTCACGAGGAGGTCGAGGAGATCGAGGACTACGTGCTCTCGAACGCGATCACCAAGGCGCAGATCGAACGGCTGTACATGCTGCGCCGCGACCTGTTGCGGCTGCGCAATGCCGTCGGGCCCCTGGTCGAAGTCTGCCGCCGGCTGGAGCATGACGAGCTGTCGATGGTGCGCCCGGCGATGCAGACCCTGTTCCGCGACGTCACCGACCACGTCCGCAACATCCAGGAGCGCATCGATTCCATGCGCGAGGTGCTGGCCTTCGCTTTTGAGGCGAGCCTGCTGGTCGGCCAGGCGCAGGAGACGGCGGTGTCGAAGAAGCTCGCCTCCTGGCTTGCGATCCTGGCCGTCCCGACCGCAGTCGCCGGCATCTATGGGATGAACTTCAAGTACATCCCGGAGCTACAGCTGGAATACGGCTACTTCATCGTGTTGGGATTGATGGCGCTCGCCTGCCTCGGATTGTACTGGCGCTTCCGCCGCGTCGGATGGCTGTGACGCGCCCGCACGAGTTACACGATCTCGACCCGGTAGTTCTCGATCACGGTGTTGGCGAGCAGCTTGTCGGCAGCGTCCTTCAGCGCGGCTTCCGCCTTGGCCTTGTCGGCGCCGGCGAGCTCGATGTCGAACACCTTGCCCTGCCGCACGCTGGCGACGCCATCGACGCCGAGCGATTTCAGCGCGCCTTCGATGGCCTTGCCCTGCGGATCGAGGATACCCGTCTTCAAGGTAACGGTGACACGTGCCTTCACGTCGAAAACCCCTTAGCTCTTCACCAGCACCGGGCCTGAGCCCTGCGGACGCTCGTTCTCCATGAGGATGCCGAGGCGCTTGGCGACTTCGGTATAGGCCTCGAGCAGGCCGCCGAGATCCCTGCGGAAACGGTCCTTGTCGAGCTTCTCGTTCGACTTGATGTCCCACAGACGGCAGCTATCCGGCGAGATCTCGTCGGCGACGATGATGCGCATCATCTCGTTCTCGAACAACCGGCCGCATTCCATCTTGAAGTCGACGAGGCGGATGCCGATGCCGAGGAAGAGGCCGGTGAGGAAGTCGTTGACGCGGATGGCGAGCGCCATGATGTCGTCGATCTCCTGCGGCGTGGCCCAGCCGAAGGCAGTGATGTGCTCTTCCGACACCATGGGGTCGTTGAGCTGGTCGTTCTTGTAATAGAATTCGATGATCGAACGGGGCAGCTGGGTGCCCTCCTCGATGCCGAGGCGCTGCGACAGCGAGCCGGCGGCAACGTTCCGCACCACCACCTCGAGCGGCACGATCTCGACCTCGCGAATCAACTGCTCGCGCATGTTGAGCCGACGGATGAAGTGGGTCGGCACCCCGATGTCGTTGAGGTGCTGAAACAGGTACTCCGAGATCCGGTTGTTGAGGACACCCTTGCCCTCGATCACCTGATGCTTCTTCGCATTGAACGCGGTGGCGTCATCCTTGAAGTGCTGGATCAGGGTACCAGGCTCCGGACCTTCATAGAGAACCTTTGCCTTGCCTTCATAAATGCGACGCCGACGGCTCATTGGGATGTACCGTGTTTTGTTGAAATCCATGTGTTTGGTGTGCTCCGGTTACCAGGTTACGACCCACAGCGGAGCTGCCGTGAACGGCCTGGAACCCCATCCGAATCCTTGGAAACAGAACGGGAACCAAGCCTTTAGGCAACCTATCCGATTGGCTGTCCCAGCACAATCGATCCGGCCCGTCCGACGCTGACTTATACCACCTTGCCTGCGGCTTTACGGCTCGTTGTTTCACCGATTCCTGCCCCCTATGTAGGCATGCGCAGGGCCCCTCGCAACGAGGGCGCCTCGTCCGGCGAGCTTAAGGAATTGGAAGACGCATGAGCGAATTCAACAAGCGCGAGGAAGGCTTTGAGAAGAAGTTTGCCCTCGACGAGGAGCAGAAATTCAGGGCGGAAGCCCGCCGTAACCGGCTGCTGGGGCTGTGGGCGGCCGAAAAGCTCGGAATATCAGGCGAAGCCGCTACCGCCTATGCCAAGGAGGTGGTCGCGGCCGATTTCGAGGAGGCCGGCGACGGCGACGTCCTGCGCAAGGTCATGGCCGATTTCGCCGCCGGGAACGTCGCCGTCACCGAGCAGGCGATTCGCGCCAAGATGAGTGAGCTGATTGCGGTCGCGGCCGCCGAGGTGAAGGCTGGAAAATAGGCCCGCTGGGAGCGGCGAATGGCGAGGTAAACCCCGTTGGCCGCTCGCTCCATAACAGCTTGCGGCGAGCCCCGGGCAATGCCAAATGAGCGGCATGTCCCAGGATCACGCCCAAGATCACATCTCCAACGTCCTCGCCCAACGCTATGCCTCGCCCGCGATGCGCGCCATCTGGAGCGGCGAAGGCAAGGTTCGCCTCGAACGCGACTACTGGATCGCCGTGCTGAAAGGCCAGCGCGATCTCGGCATTCCCGTGCCCGATGGCGTGATCGAGGCTTACGAGCGCGTCAAGGACCAGGTCGACCTGGCCTCTATCATGCGGCGCGAGCGCATCACCCGCCACGACGTGAAGGCGCGGATCGAGGAGTTCTGCGAACTGGCCGGTCATGAGCACCTGCACAAGGGCATGACCAGCCGCGACCTCACCGAGAACGTGGAGCAGCTGCAGGTCTACCGCGGGCTGCAGCTCATCGAGACCAAGAGCATCGCCGCGCTCATCCGCTTTGCCGGGCATGCAAAGCAATTGCGCGACATGCCGTTCACGGCGCGCACGCACAACGTGGCCGCGCAGGTCACGACGCTCGGCAAGCGCATCGCGATGTTCGGCGAGGAGATGCTGATTGGGCATCAGAGCCTGGTCAACGTGCTCGACACCTATCCCGCGCGGGGCCTGAAGGGCGCGGTCGGCACCCGGCTCGATCAGATCACGCTATTCAACGGCGATGCCGGCAAGGCCCGCGCGCTCGAACAGCAAATCCTCAAGCACCTCGGCCTGCCCAGGAGCTTTGATGCGGTCGGCCAGGTCTATCCGCGCAGCCTCGACTTTCGCGCGGTCAGCGTGCTCGTCGAGCTCGCCAGCGGTCCCGGCAATTTCGCGAAGACCATTCGCCTCATGGCGGGCCACGAGCTCGCCAGCGAAGGTTTTGCCAAGGGCCAGGTCGGCTCGTCCGCGATGCCGCACAAGATGAACAGCCGCTCCTGCGAGCGCATCAACGGCCTGCATGTCGTGCTGAAGGGCTATCTCGCCATGGCCGCCGGCCTCGCCGGCGATCAATGGAACGAAGGCGACGTTTCCTGCTCGGTCGTCCGCCGCGTCATGCTTCCGGACGCCTTCCTCGCCATGGACGGCCTGCTCGAGACCCTGCTCTCCGTGCTCGACCAGATGGAAGTGTTCGACGCCGTCGTCGCGACCGAGCTCAACCGCTATCTGCCCTTCCTGCTGACCACCACGGTCATGATGGAAGCGGTGAAGAAGGGGGCCGGCCGCGAAGGCGCACACGAGGCGATCAAGGAGCACGCGGTCGCGGCCATCCGCGACCTGCGCACCGGCACGATCGTGCAGAACGACCTGCTGCAGCGCCTTGCCGCCGATCAGCGCCTCGGCTTGAGCGAAGCCGAGCTGCAGCGCGTGCTCGATCACGGCCGCGCCAATTCCGGCGATGCCGGCGCCCAGGTCGACTACTTCGCCGAGCAGGTTGATGCGCTGGCGAAGGCAAAGCCTGAAGCGGCCAAGTACACGCCGGGCGCGATCTTGTAGCGAATGGTGAATGGCGAATAGCGAGTGGAAGATTCCATTCGCTACTCGCAATTCGCCATTCGCCCTCTATTCCTCCTTGAAGCCATATTCCGGCACATTGCCGCTGGCGCCGTAATATTTGTACGGCAGAAACTTGCCCGACATCGTGATCTTGACGCGGTCGCCCTTCGGGTTCGCCACGCGCTCCATCACCATGTCGAAGTCGATCGCCGACATGATGCCGTCGCCGTACTCCTCCTCGATCAGCGCCTTCCACGCCGGCCCGTTCACCATGACCAGTTCGTAGAAGCGATAGATCAAGGGATCGGTCGGCGGCATCGGCATGCCGCGCATCGGCGTCTCGTTGAGCATGGTGGTCTCGGACTTCGACAGGCCGAACAGTTCAGCGGCGTTCGCGGCTTGCGGCTTTGTCAATTTCATCTGGCCGAGGATCGCGCCTGTTATCAGCACCTCGGAATAGCCGCCGATCTTCTCGCAGATGTATTTCCAGCTCCAGCCCTTCTCGCGCTTGATGTCGAGCAGCTTTTCGGTGAGGTCTTCGCGTTTCATGTCAGGGTCTCCTTCTTAGGCAGTCAGTCCGGGACTGGTCCCGGGGGTCCGTGTCTGTTGTTGCTCATCGCTCGCCGCGATCGTCAGTCCGGGCTTGCCGATCTGCACCACCGGCACGTTGCGCGGATCGTGATCGGGCTTCTCGGTCGTAAAGGTCCTGCTGCGCGTCACCAGGAAGTCGATGATGTGGTTGCGCAGCGCATAGTAGAGCGGATGGCGGTGGAGGTCGGTGCGGCCGCGATCCTTCGGCAAGGGGTTTTCGACCACTTCCGCCAGCACCGCGCCCGGACCGTTGGTCATCAGGAAGATCTTGTCGGCGAGATAGATCGCCTCGTCGACGTCATGGGTGATCATGAACGCGGTCTGCCCGGTCTCCAGGCAAATCCGCCGCACCTCGTCCTGGAGCGTTCCGCGCGTCAGCGCGTCGAGCGCCGAGAACGGCTCGTCCATCAGCATCATCTTCGGCGTGATCGACAGCGCACGCGCGATGCCGACGCGCTGCTTCATGCCGCCTGACAGCTCCGACGGGCGCTTGTGCTCGGAACCGGTCAGGCCGACGAGATCGATGAAGGTCTGCGCATGCGCCTTGACCCTGGCGCGATCCCAGCGCCACCATTTCGAGCTCACGGCATAGGCGACGTTGCCGAGCACCGTGCGCCAGGGCAGCAGCGCATGGCTCTGGAAGATCACGGCGCGGTCGAGGCTGGTGCCCGAAATCGCCTGGCCGTCGACGATGACGGCGCCTTCGCTCGGCGCATCGAGGCCGGCGAGGACGTTGAGCACTGTGGTCTTGCCGCAGCCGGAATGGCCGATCACGCAAGCGAACTCGCCGCGCGGCATCGACAGCCAGAGGTTCTCGAACACGGTGGTCGTAGCCCCACCCGCGCCCGGATAGCGCTTGGCGATGCCTTCGATGGAGATGAACTTGTCGGTCACGGCCCTACTCCGGAAACGTGACCATGCGCGTGAAGCGCGCGAGGATCTGGTCGAGCAGCATGCCGATGATCCCGATCAGCAGGATCGCGATGATGACGTTGGTGATCGAGAGGTTGTTCCACTCGTTCCAGACGAAGTAGCCGATGCCGGTGCCGCCGACGAGCATTTCGGCGGCGACGATCACGAGCCAGGCGATGCCGATCGAGATGCGCATGCCGGTCAGGATCGTCGGTGCCGCCGCCGGCAGGATCACGGTGAAGGCGCGCCTGAAGGTGCCGACTTCCAACGTGCGCGCGACGTTGATCCACTCCTTGCGCACACCCGCAACGCCGAACACGGTGTTGAGCAGCATCGGCCAGATCGAGCAGATGAAGATCACGAAGATCGCGGAGATCGAGGAATCCTTGATGGTGTAGAGCGCGAGCGGCATCCAGGCCAGCGGCGAGATCGGCTTCAACACCTGGATGAAGGGATCGAGCGCCTTGCTGAGCAGCGGCGACATGCCGATCAGGAAGCCGAGCGGAATGGCGACGAGCACGGCCAGGAGATAGCCGGTGCCGACGCGCGCGATCGAATAGCCGAGCTGGATACCGAGCCCCTTGTCGTTCGGCCCGTTGTCGTAGAACGGCCGCTTCAGATGCTCCCAGAGCTGGGCGCCAACGTCGACTGGCCCGGGCATCGCGGATTTGCCCTGTGTCGCCATGAGGCCCATCAGCTTGGCGTATTCCGGGCTCATCGCTGCGGTGGTGCCGGTCGAGCGCGTGGCGAGATGCCAGATGCCGAGGAACGCAGCGAGCAGCACGATCGAGACAACGCCGGCGCGCAGGCGAAGGGAGGATGTGGTCATCTCGCACTCCGCCGTGTCCCGGGCGCGGTGCGGCGCGAAGTGACGCGCCGCAGAACCGGGACCCATGCGGCTTCACTGGGTCCCGGCTCAGCGATGCACCACTGTGTGCTGCATCGCGTCCGGGACACGAGAGCGACACCCCTCACGACGCCTTCCTGATCTTGAAGCTAGCGACATAATCCTCCGGCTTGGCCGGATCGAACGTCTTGCCCATCACCGCGAACGATTTGTAGCTGCCGGCGGGCGGCGTGAGGCCCATCTCGGTCATCAGCTTCCTGGTGTCGGTGGCCAGATACACCTGCTCGGCGACCGCCTTGTAGTCGACATCGCCCTTGATCTGGCCCCAGCGCTTCATCTGCGTCAGCATCCACACCGCAAATGACTGCCAGGGGAACGGATCGAAATCGACGCGCTTGGCATCGGTCTTCACGCCACCAAGACCGTCGGCATAGGTGCCGGTCAGGACCTGCTCCAACACCGTGACCGGCGCGTTGATGTAGTTGGCCGGCGCGATGGCTTCGGCGATCTGCTTGCGGTTCTCCGCCTTCGACGCGTAGGCGGTGGCATCGACGATGGCGCGGGTCAGCGCGGCAAAGCTGTTCGGCGCCGTCGTGATGAACTCGCGGCTGGCGGCGAAGCTGCAGCAGGGATGGCCGTCCCAGATCTCCTTCGACAGCAGGTGCATGAAGCCGACGCCGTCATAGATCGCGCGCTGGCAGACGTTGTCGGGCGCAAGGAAGCCGTCGATGTTGTCCGCGCGCAGGTTCGCCACCATTTCCGGCGGCGGCACCGAGCGCAGCTGCACGTCGGTATCGGGATCGAGGCCATGCTCGGCGAGATAGTAGCGCAGCAGGTAATTGTGCATGGAGTAGTCGAAGGGGATGGCGAACTTCATGCCCTTCCAGTCCTTCGGGTCGCGCTTGTCCTTGTGCTTGGTCGCCAGCACGATGCCCTGCCCGTTGATGTTCTCGATCGCGGGGACGGCGAAGGGAATGGCGTTGGCACCCAAGCCCAGCGAGATCGCGATCGGCATCGGTGCCAGCATGTGGGCGGCGTCGTATTCCTTGTTGATGGTCTTGTCGCGGATCACCGCCCAGCCGGCGGTCTTGACCACATCGACGTTGAGGCCGTGCCTGGCATAGAAGCCGAGCGGCGCCGCCATGATGATCGGCGTCGCGCAGGTGATCGGGATGAAGCCGACCTTGAGGTCCTTCTTCTCGGGCGTGCCGGCCTGCGCAAAGACCTCGGTCGCCGTCTTCAGCGGGAAGAATTGCGACAACGCGGCAAGTGCGGTCGAGGCGCCGACCGATTTCAGGAAGGCGCGCCGCGCCACATCCTGCGGAAACATCGCGCGCATCACGGCGGAGGCGACGACGCCTTCGTAACGTCTCTCCTCGCTCTCCGTCGGCTCGCAGCGCAGCGCCAGCGAGGCCTGATCATGCTCGGCGGCCGAACCGTGCTGGCCACAGGCACAGCCGGCCCGGAGGTTGCGATCGGGATCAAACGGATTGTCGAAAGTGGACATCGGACCTCCTGCGCGTCATTGCAGGATGAACTACGCAAGGCGCGTGCCACCGCGATCGTTCGGGCCACCGCCTTGATGACACAGGGATTTCGCTCGCGCTTGGTCGCTACGAAAACTCGTGATATACGAAAACTCGTAATCAAATAACGAGATTTCGTAATGGCAACGACGCCAGCGCATGGCGCCGACGAAGCGGCCCAAAACCTCGATCTGCGTGCCGCAGCCTTCGAATCGTCCATCGAGGCAACGCTGCTGGTCGATCCCTATGGCGACCAGATCATCGATGCCAATCCGGCCGCCTGCGCCCTGCTCGGCTACGACCGCGCTCTGCTGCGGCAAACCCGGGCCAGCGCGCTACATGCGGGCCAGCTTCCGGCGCTGACCGTGTTCACCCAGGCGGTGCTGCACAAGGGCGCGTACTGGACCACCGCACTGACCCCGCGTCACGCCACGGGTCAGGAGCTCCGGCTGGAATATTCCGGCTGCCTCGTCAGCCATGATGACCGTATCCTGCTGCTGTTCACCCTCAACGATCTCGAAGCGCGCCGGCGGCGCAACGTGGACGCCGCCGCCGAAGACCACATGCGCAGCGGCATTGCGAGCTGGCAGCGGGTCGAGCGCGTCTTCCAGGACATCGAGCGCGAGAACCAGCTGATCCTGCGCGCCGCCGGCGAAGGCATCTATGGCGTGAACGCGGAAGGAAAGACCACCTTCGTCAACCCGGCGGCCGAGCGGATGCTGGGCTGGACCGCCGAGGAGCTGGTCGGCAAGGAGATCCACCCGATCGTGCATCACACCCACCATGATGGCCGGCACTATCACGACCACGACTGCCCGATCTACGCGGCGTTCCGCGACGGCGCGGTCCACCAGGTCGACGGCGAGGTGTTCTGGCGCAAGGACGGCTCGCCGGCCTGGGTCGAATACACCTCGACCCCGATCCGGGACCGCGGCGTGGTGGTCGGCGCTGTCGTGGTATTTCGCGACGTCAGCCAGCGGCGCGAAGCCGACGAGAAGCTGCACGCCGCGCTCACCGAGGTCGATCGCCTGCGCGAGCGGCTCGAGCTGGAAAATGCCTATCTCCAGGAAGAAATCCGCATCGAGACCAATCCGCGCGGCATCATCGGTGGAAGCGGGGCGATCCAGAAGACGTTGCGCCAGGTCAAGCTGGTAGCGCCGACCACGGCTGCTGTGATGATCACCGGTGAGTCCGGCACCGGCAAGGAGCTGATCGCGCGCGCCATCCACGAGGATTCCACCCGCAGCGACCGGCCGCTGATCCGGGTCAACTGTGCCGCGATCCCGCGCGAATTGTTCGAGAGCGAGTTTTTCGGCCACGTCCGCGGCGCCTTCACCGGCGCAACCCGCGACCGCATCGGCCGCTTCGAGCTTGCCGATGGCGGTACGCTGTTTCTCGACGAGGTCGGCGAGATCCCGCTCGAATTGCAAGGCAAGCTGCTGCGGGTGTTGCAGGAAGGCAATTTCGAGCGCGTCGGCCAGGAACGCACGCGCGCGGTCGACGTCCGCGTGATCGCCGCGACCAATCGTGACTTGAAGCAGGAGGTGCAACGCGGCCGTTTCCGCGAGGACCTCTATTTCCGCCTCAACGTATTCCCGATCGAGACCGTGCCGCTGCGCGAGCGGCGCGAGGACATTCCCCTGCTCGCCCAGCACTTCCTGACGCGCGAGAGCAAGGCGCTGAAATCCAATTTGCGCTTGTCGGAGGGCGATGCAAGGCGCCTGACCCGCTACGACTGGCCCGGCAACGTCCGCGAATTGCAGAACGTGATCGAGCGCGCCGCGATCCTGTCGCAGAACGGACGCCTGCGCATCGACCTGCCCGATCCTTCCGGCGCACCGCCCACGCCCGGTGCGGCGCGCCAGAAGACCGATGCCCGGCCGGCGGTCATGACCTCCTCGGAGATGCGCGACCACGAGCGCACCAATATCCTCGCCGCGCTCGAAGCCTGCGCCGGAAAAGTCTTCGGCTCCGGCGGCGCGGCCGAGCTGCTCGACCTCAAGCCGACCACGTTGGCCTCGCGGATCAAGGCGCTGGGGATCGCGCCCCGTCCGCGAGCCATGTGATCGCAGGCTCTCACGCCGCCTTGGTCGTGACCTCCGCTGCAATCGGCAGGCCCTGCTCGATCGGCAGCGACGGATCGCGCGACCATTCGTTCCAGGAGCCGAAATACATCCGTACGTCCTTCACGCCGGCGTTCTTCAGCGCCAGGAACGTGTTCGAGGCGCGGGCGCCCTTGAAGCAATAGAGATAGACCGGCGTCGTCTGCGCGATGCCGACGGTGGCGCATTCCGCGAGGATCTCGTCCTTGGACTTGAAGCGCGGTCCCTCGGCGGTCGGCTTCATCATGCGGTACCATTCCAGCCAGACAGCGCCGGGAATGCGGCCCTTGCGCGGGCAAAAATCCTTGCCGTAGGGCGAGGAGCTGTCGCCGATCCACTCGTCGACGTCACGCACGTCCAGGATGGCGATGCCGGGCTTCCCGACGGCGCCAAGCATGGTCTTCGCGTCGATCAGGATCTCGCCGGCTTCCGGTACGATCGAGAACGAAGCTTTCGCCGGCGTCGGCACATCCTTCGTCACCGGGAAGCCCGCGGCCGACCACGCGTCGAAGCCGCCATGCAGCACCTTCACCTTGGGATAGCCGAGCATGGTGAGAAGATAATAGCCGCGACAGGACTGGCCGAAGCCGGAGTTCATCGACTGCTCGTAGATGACCGCCGTCTCTTTGCCAGACAAACCGGCAGCTCCGAAGGCGTCGGCGAATTTCGTCTTCAGCTCGGCCATGCCTTCAGGGGTCGAGGTCGCAAGAAACGTGAAGATCTCATGTACATTGACGGCGTTGGGAAGATGCCCGGCGGCATAGGCGTCGGGATTGCGCGTGTCGACGATGACACACGGCTCTAGCTTCAAGAGATCGGCAAGTTCGACGGCACTCATCAGAACGTCAGTCATGGTAGCCTCTCCGTTGAGGTTCAGTGGACGTGGGGGTGGACTCGTGAGACTCAGGAATCGGCGAGCATCTTGCGCAGCTGCTTGGTGGCAGGCGTGACGATCGCGACGAAATAGGCCTCGCGCAGGCGCCGCTGCGCGCGGTGGCTCTTGAGGTAGCCGCGCGCGCCACAATGCAGCATCGCGGCATGCGCAGCCGCGACACTGGCGTCGCCCGCGCGCAAGCGCAGCGCGATCACCTTGCGCCAGTAGGTCTCCTCCTCGTTGTAGGGATCGCGCGCCAGCGCCATGGTCTCCGCCTCGAGCTCGGCGGCGAGCTCGCCGAACTGCACCGGCTGCTGCGGCAGATAGCGGTTGATGTGGCCGAGCGGGCCACCGACCTCATCCATGATCTTGATGCAGTCCCTGATGAGGCCGAGCGCCATGCCGGCCTGGAGCAAAATGAAGCCGGCGCGGATCTTCTTCACGAAAGGCGCGGCGGGATCGGCGAGGATCAGCTCGTCCGGCACGAAGACGTCGCGGAACTGCACGCCATAGGTGCCGGTGCCGTCCATCGCGAGAAACGGCTTGCACGGCGTCAGCGTGATCGCAGGATCGGAGCAGTCCGCCAAAAACATCACCTGGCCCGGCTCGCCACTTGCGATGCCGGGCTCGCCACTCGCGATGCCCGGCTCGCCCTCGCGCTCGAAGATGGTCCCGAAATAATGATCGGGGCCGAGATTGGAGACCCAAGGCAGCGCGCCGCGCACGATATAGCCGCCATCGACCTTGCGCCCTTTCAGCTTCAATCTCTCGATGCCGAAAAAGCTCTTCATCGGATTGGAGAGCCCGGTGCCGCCGAGCACGCGGCCGGTGGAGAAGCCGTCGCCAAAACGTTTTGCCAGCTTCAGATTGGTCGAGTTGGCGGCGTACCAGACCAGCGTGTTCTGGCACCAGGCCATGAACGCCGTGGCACCGCAGACCTCGCCGATCGCCGCCATCGCCTGGATGGCGCAGCGTAAGTCCGCAGGTCCCTCGGGGGGCATGTGACTGCCCCACGCGCCGACCTCGCCGAATTTGCGCATCACGTCGGCCGGATAGACCGAACCGTCGTCGATACCCATGGCGAGCGGGGCGAGCTGCTCCCGCGCAATCCGCGCCACCTCTCCCGCAATGGACGGTGCGGGCTGATCTGAAGCTTCGACCCGCGATAGTGCCAGTGAACCCATGATCGTCTCCCGCACCTGATGTCCTATTGCCGTCAGCTAAAGACCGACCTCGAGATTGACCGGGCGGGTGAAGGTGTTGGCGACCGGGGACCATTGCTTCACATGGGCCACCAGGGCGTTGATCTCCTCCTGCGCGATACCCTCGCACTCCATGTCGACCTTGACGCGGACATCAGTGAAGCCGACTGGCTTGTCGGAGACATCGCCGGTGCCCCACACCGCGGTGATGTTAAGGTCGCCCTCGAGCTCGAGCTCGAGCTTGTTGACGATCCAGCCACGATGCACGGCATTGGCGTGCAGGCCGACAGCGAGGCAGGAGCCGAGCGCGGCGAGCGAGGCTTCCGACGGATTGGGCGCGGTGTCGTCACCCAAAAGGCCCGGCGGCTCGTCGACGATATAGGGCGGCAGATTACGGATATAGTTGGCGTGGCGGAATTTTCCTTCCGCGACCGTCTTGCACTTCAAGGTCTTGACGACCTTCGGATTGGCCTTGCCGCTCGCAATCAATTGCTCGAGGCCATTCTTGTCGATGGGCGCGAGGCACCCCGTCAGCACTGTCTTCTGAACGACGGCAGTCATCATCTTCTCCCTGGCAGAAGTGGAAATCGGTTGGATACCGAACGGTCTGTTTCCTTGCATGGAGCGTGCCACAGCTGGGCCAAACCGAAACGCGAAGCATTGGAGCCGCTTAGCCGACGCTGCCCGTGGATTGATCAGCCGCCCTTTGCTTAAAGGCGATGCAGATGAGCTTTCCCGTGCGAATCTTTTCAGCGCGGAACAGATGCGCCTTGCTGACGCGGCGTCGCTGCAGGTAAGTTTGGACTCATGGCCAAGTCCTTACTCAACAAGACGTCCTCGAAGAAGACCTCGCCTCACGCCGGCGCGGGCGAAGACGAATCAGCGCGCGGGCGGCTGCTCAGCGCCGCGACGCATCTGTTCTGCAAGAACGGAATCAACGCCACCGGCATCGATGCGATCATCGAGGAAGCTGGCACGGCGAAGACCACGCTCTACAAGCTGTTCGGCTCGAAAACCAATCTCGTCAACGCGGTGCTGGAGAGCGAAGGCAAGCAGTGGCGCGAATGGTTCATCGGCGCCATGGAAGAAGGCGGTGGCGACGCGCGGGCGAAACTGACGCGCATCTTCCCGGCGCTGAAGAGCTGGTTCGCGGAAGAGCGCTTCTACGGCTGCCCCTTCATCAACGCCGTCGGCGAGCACGACAAGGACGCCAAGCAATTCCGCAACATCGCGATGAAGCACAAGAAGATCGTGCTCGGCCATATCGAGAAGCTCGCCGGCGAGCTCGGCTCGAGCGAGCCAGCCGTGCTGGCGCATCAGCTAGGGCTCTTGATCGACGGCGCCATCGTCGCGGCCATGATCTCGCGCGATCCGGGCGTCGCGGATACGGCAGCGCTCACGGCAGGTCCCCTGCTCGGCCAGTCGAAACCGAAGAAGAAGCGCGCGGCGGATCAGTTAGAGGCGGTGTGATCTTCGTAGGGTGGGCAAAGGCGCAAAGCGCCGTGCCCACCATTTCTGCCTCGGTTGATCGGTCGAGGATTGGTGGGCACGCTTCGCTTTGCCCACCCTACAAGGCTATAAACTTACTATTTGAACGGGCTGGTTTCGCTCGTCAGGCCAGCAACCGGCGAACTCCAAAACCTCTTCCACCGTCTCATTCGCGTGAGAGGTGGTCGTAACAAAGCGCGTGTCATCCGACCCGTCGCCTACCACGAGTTCATCGATGATGTTCTCTATCCGCGCCGCGCCTTCTCCAGCGACTGCGATAAGAGCGACGTTGTCGCAAAGGCACTGCTCGACGAAGGCATCCAATAGGTCTTCGTTCGATATTGGCAGTTGGAGAATGACCCTTGACGCATAGCTCATCTAATTCTCGGCGGCGTGGTGAAATCGCTCTCCCCTGATTTGGCGCCAGTATTCTTCGGCAACGTCGGGGTCGATTTCGATTGGCGCGGAGCTTTCAGGATCGAGGCGATCCTTGCCGTCTTTTCGCGGACCTGAAATCCAAAACCTCTCTCCGGTTTCAACGTCAAAGTAGTTTGCCTTGAAGCCGCTACCTTTCAGGCTTTGGAAAGTGCGTCCTCCATAGCTGATAGACTTGCCCGTCTTCGAGAATGTGACGCGGCCGATCCGTGCCAGTCCATTCAGCGAACTAGATTTATCCTCGATGTACATGATGCGTGTTTTCGGCATCCTTGGACCTAGCGTGCGGAGGCATACGAGAGACAAATCAGCTGCCCAACGGACAATCAATAATAATTGTCGAGCGCGAATACAACTCGAAGAGCTTTGTCAGTTAAGCAACCGTAACCGCATTCATGTCAGTTGTTGATCTCTCGCAGGCCCTGCAATGCAAGTCGTCCCTCTCCCCTTCCGAGGCAAAGCTATCGCATATGACAGCGGGAGGCTGCCGCACGAGCTCGGCCTGCATGGTTCGAGACGCCCGCTTTGGCGGGCT
Source organism: Bradyrhizobium sp. S3.3.6 (assembly GCF_040546905.1). NCBI lineage: Bacteria > Pseudomonadati > Pseudomonadota > Alphaproteobacteria > Hyphomicrobiales > Nitrobacteraceae > Bradyrhizobium > Bradyrhizobium sp. S3.3.6. The sequence goes on from NZ_JBEPOT010000004.1 coordinate 558,522, forward strand.
CCTCACCATGAGGGTCAGATATCGCGCCGCAAAACGCGACCTCATCCTGAGGGCCCGCCGCAGGCGGGCGTCTCGAAGGATGGCCGCACGCGAGTTTCCAGCCACGTTTTTCTTCATATGCGATAGCCCTGCCTCCCGAGGGGGGTAGAGCGGACAAAGCCTAGGCTACCACCTACGAGGCGCTCGATCCTTCAGCGATCATGCTCTCGAGCCGCACCAGCTCCGCCTCGAGATCCCGCTCCACATCAGCGGCCCGGATCTCCAGCACGCGATAATCGCGCGCCTCCAGCCACGCCCGCCGCGAGGCGCGATCCGCCGCGATGGTCTCGCCCTCGCCCGGGTTGACCAGCTCGATCGCGATCCGGTGCGGGAACGAGACGAAGTCCGGGATGTGGCGGCCGACCGGGGTCTGGCGCTTGAACCCTCCTGCGAAACGGCGATCGCGGGTCAGCGCCTGCCAGAGCAGGCGTTCGGCATCGGTCGGATTGCGGCGGAGCAGGCGCGCAAGACCGCGCACCGTCGAGCCGCTGTCGGGCACGCCGCCGCCCTGCCCGTGCTCGGCCAGCAGCGCGCGCAGGCGCGTGGCCTGCTCGCCGTCGAGCACGCCGCCCTTGGCCGGGCCCTTGCGACCTTCCGCGATTGCCATCACCACCCCATGGAGGGTGTGCATGTCCTGCTTGGTCGGCTCCATGCGGGTGAAGATGTTGCGCAAATTGACCAGCATGGTGTCGCGCTTCTCGGCGGGTCGCAAAAACTCGACCCGGTCGAGCTCGCGGATGAGGTTGTCGAAGAAGGCCTGCATCTGGTGCTGCGAGACGCGCTCGGAGCGCTCCGGCATGGCGTGCGGCAGCTCGCCGGATGTCGCCCGCTTGAACCATTCGTAGCCGACCAGCAGCACGGCCTGGGCGAGGTTGAGCGAGGCGAAGCCCGGATTGACCGGGAAGGTGATGATGCGGTTGGCGAGCCCGACCTCCTCGTTGGTCAGGCCCCAGCGCTCCCGGCCGAACAGGATGCCGGCCTTGCCCCCGGTGGCGACGTGCCCCGAGATCTCGCTAGCTGCGGCTTCCGGCCCCACCACCGGCTTGGCCTGGTCATGGGGGCGCGCGGTGGTGGCGAACAGCAGGTCGAGATCGGCGACGGCCTCGCCGACGGTCTCGAACAATTCGACCTTTTCCAGAATGTAGTCGGCGCCGGCGGCGGCCCGCTGGGCCGCGATGTTGGGCCAGCCGTCGCGGGGGTTGACGATACGTAAAGCGCTCAGCGCAAAATTGCCCATGGCGCGCGCGGCCATGCCGATGTTTTCGCCAAGCTGCGGCTCGACCAGGATCACGATGGGACCGTCGAGGGCGAGGCCCGCCTTGGTCTTGTCAGTGCCCGACATCTCGTTTCGCTTTCACATTGTCTCTCCAAGGCCTTGGAGAGACGTTCTTCAGGAATAGATTCAAGGCCGGCCGCCGACCGGCACGGCCTCGTCCGCCTGTCGTTTGCCTGTCCTGACAGAATTCTCAAGGGGAAATAACGGGTTGGATTCGACTTTTGAATCTCGCCCGAAACTTCAGCTCGCCCGCGGCCGGCGGCAGGTCGGCTCCCGCCCCCCATCCGTGGAAACTGGATGAGCTAAAACTGCATAATCACTTGGCTTTCGCCCGCCGCGGTCCGGTGCTAAGAGGCGGCGGATATTCACGTCGGCGCCAGCGGCGCCGTTCCCAAGAGGGCTTCCCCGATCATGGCAAAAATCAAGGTATCCAATCCCGTCGTCGAGCTCGATGGCGACGAGATGACCCGGATCATCTGGCAGTACATCAAGGACAAGCTGATCAACCCGTTCCTGGATGTCGAGCTGCAGTATTTCGACCTGGGCATGGAGTACCGCGACCACACCAACGATCAGGTGACCATCGACGCCGCCGAAGCCATCAAGAAGGTCGGCGTCGGCGTCAAGTGCGCCACCATCACCCCGGACGAGGCCCGGGTGAAGGAGTTCAACCTCAAGCAGATGTGGAAGTCGCCGAACGGCACCATCCGCAACATCCTCGGCGGCGTGATCTTCCGCGAGCCGATCATCTGCAAGAACGTGCCGCGCCTGGTTCCCGGCTGGACCAAGCCGATCATCATCGGCCGCCACGCCTATGGCGACCAGTACCGCGCCACCGACATCAAGTTCCCGGGCAAGGGCACCCTGTCGATGAAGTTCGTCGGCGAGGACGGCACCGTGATCGAGAAGGAGGTGTTCAAGGCGCCCGGCGCCGGCGTCGCCATGGAGATGTACAATCTCGACGATTCCATCATCGACTTCGCCCGCGCCTCGCTGAACTACGGCCTGCTGCGCAACTACCCGGTCTACCTCTCGACCAAGAACACCATTCTCAAGGTCTATGACGGCCGCTTCAAGGACATCTTCCAGGACATCTACGACCGCGAGTTCAAGACCGAATTCGAGGCCAAGGGCCTGACCTACGAGCACCGCCTGATCGACGACATGGTCGCCTCGGCGCTGAAATGGTCCGGTGGCTATGTCTGGGCCTGCAAGAACTACGACGGCGACGTGCAGTCCGACACGGTCGCGCAGGGCTACGGCTCGCTCGGCCTGATGACCTCGGTGCTGCTCACCCCCGATGGCAAGACGGTCGAAGCCGAAGCCGCCCACGGCACGGTGACCCGCCACTACCGCGAGCACCAGAAGGGCAAGGAGACCTCGACCAACTCGATCGCGTCGATCTTCGCCTGGACCCGTGGCCTGTCGCACCGCGCCAAGCTCGACAACAATGCCGAGCTCGCCAAGTTCGCGAACACCCTTGAGAAGGTCTGCGTCGACACCGTCGAGGAAGGCTACATGACCAAGGACCTCGCGCTCCTGGTCGGCGCCGACCAGCGCTGGCTCTCGACCACCGGCTTCCTCGACAAGGTCGCGGAGAATCTCGCGAAGGCGTTGGCGGCGTAAGCTGCCAACCACACCGTCATTGCGAGCGCAGCGAAGCAATCCAGAATCCTTCCATGGAGGCAGACTGGATTGCTTCGTCGCACCAGCGCAAAATTGCTTCGCAATTTTGTCGCGGGCTCCTCGCAATGACGAGACTTTTGCCTGCGGAAACATCATGCCGACATTCAAGAGCGTTGTGCTTGCGATCCTAGCGCTGACCAGCGCGTCCGCGTTCGCCGCCGATGCCCTCCCCGACGCCATCGCCGTGCCCGGCGAGAGCGTCGTGCTCAGCGTCCACGCTGAGGGCGCGCAGGTCTATGAGTGCAAGGCCGGCACCGACGGCAAGCTCGCCTGGGCTTTCCGCGAGCCGATCGCGACGCTCTTCGCCGACGGCAAGACCATCGGCCGTCACTATGCCGGCCCGAACTGGGAGCTTGCCGACAGCAGCGCCGTCGGAGGCGAGGCCACCGGCAATGCGCCGGGCGCCACGGCTGCCGATATCCCCTGGCTGAAGCTGGACGTCACCGCCCGCCGCGGCAGCGGCGTGCTGACGCCGGTCACCACGGTCCAGCGCATCAACACCCATGGCGGCAAGCTCGACGGCGCATGCGACAAGGCCGGCGAGTTCAGAAGCGCGCCCTACTCTGCGGAATATGTCTTCCTGCGCAAGGGCTGAGGAACGCGGCGCGTAGCGCCTTACGCGCCCGCCATCGCTTTTTCGATCGCGGCAAGCGCCTCGGCCGCATTGGCCCCATCGGGGCCGCCGGCCTGCGCCATGTCGGGCCGGCCGCCGCCGCCCTTGCCGCCGAGCGCCTCGGACGCAACGCGCACAAGGTTCACGGCGTTGAAGCGTTCGGTCAGGTCGGCGGTGACACCGACCACGACGCCCGCCTTGCCGTCCTCGGTGACGCCGATGATGGCGACCACGCCGGAGCCGATCTGCTTCTTGCCGTCGTCCGCAAGGCTCTTGAGATCCTTCATCTCGATGCCCTCGACCGCTCGCGCCATCAGCTTGACGTTGCCGACCTCGCGCACGCCGCTGGCTGCGCCATTGCCGCCGGCGGAGGCGCCGCCGCCCATCGCGAGCTTCTTGCGGGCGTCGGAGAGCTCGCGCTCGAGCTTCTTGCGCTCCTCCATCAGCGCGGTGATCCGCGCCGGGACGTCGTCGATCGAGGTGCGCAGCTCGTTGGCCGCAGCCTTCGCCAGCGCCATGGTCTCGTTGGCGTGTTTTCGCGCGTAGTTGCCGGTTAAAGCCTCGATGCGGCGCACGCCCGAGGCCACCGCACTCTCGCCGGTCAGCGTGATCAGTCCGATATCGCCGGTGCGCCGCACATGCGTGCCGCCGCAGAGCTCGACCGACCAGCCGAGCGCATTGACACCGCGCTCGCGCGCGGTCCGGCCCATCGAGACGACACGAACCTCGTCGCCATATTTCTCGCCGAACAGCGCGCGCGCGCCGGCCTCGCGCGCTTCATCGACGCCCATCACGCGCGTCGTGACCTCGTCGTTCTCCAGCACCACGTCGTTGGCGATGTCCTCGACGCGGGCGAGCTCCTCCGCCGTGATCGGCTTCGGATGCACGAAGTCGAAGCGCAAACGATCCGGCGCGACCATCGAGCCGCGCTGGGCGATGTGATCGCCGAGCACCTGGCGCAGCGCCTCGTGGATGAGATGCGTCGCCGAGTGATGCGCGCGGATCGAGGAGCGCCTGCCGTGATCGACCTCGAGCTGCAGCGCGGTGCCGACCTTCAGCTCGCCGCTCTCCAACGTGCCAACGTGAACGAAGAAATCGCCGAGCTTCTTCTGCGTGTCGGTGACGCGGAACTTGATGCCGCCCTCGCCGGTCAGCACGCCGGTGTCGCCGACCTGGCCGCCGGACTCCGCATAGAACGGCGTCTGGTTGAGCAGCAGCGCGCCGGTGTCGCCGGCCTTGAGGCTCGCGACTTCCCGGCCGTCCTTCACCAGCGCCGACACCACGCCTTCGGCGCTCTCGGTCTCGTAGCCCAGAAATTCGGTAGCACCCAACTTCTCGCGCAGCGGGAACCAGATCGCCTCGGAGGCCGCCTCGCCGGATCCCTTCCAGGACTCGCGCGCCTTGGCCTTTTGACGCTCCATCGCGTCGGTGAAGGCGGACTGGTCGACGCCGATGCCGCGCGACTTCAGCGCGTCCTGGGTCAGGTCCAGCGGGAAGCCGTAGGTGTCGTAGAGCGTGAAGGCGACGTCGCCGTCGAACATGTCGCCGTTCTTCAAGGACGCGCTCTTCTCGTCGAGAATGGCGAGACCGCGCACCAGCGTCTTGCGGAAGCGGGTCTCTTCCAGCCGCAGCGTTTCCTCGATCAGATTCTCGGCGCGCATCAGGTCGGGATAGGCCTGGCCCATCTCGCGGACCAGCGCCCAGACCAGGCGATGCATCAGCGGCTCTTTCGCGCCGAGCAGCTGCGCATGGCGCATCGCGCGGCGCATGATCCGGCGCAGCACGTAACCGCGGCCCTCGTTGGAGGGCAGCACGCCATCCGCGACCAGGAAGGCGGAAGAGCGCAAATGGTCGGCGATGACGCGGAACGAGGCCACCGTCTGCTCGTTCGGCCCGTGGCCCAGCGCGGACGACGTCGCATCGATCAGGTGACGGAACAGGTCGGTCTCGAACACGCTGTCGACGCCCTGCATGATGCTGGCCATGCGCTCCAGGCCCATGCCGGTGTCGATCGAGGGACGCGGCAGATCCACGCGCTCCTCCTTCGTCACCTGCTCGTATTGCATGAAGACGAGATTCCAGAATTCGAGGAAGCGATCGCCGTCCTCCTCCGGAGAGCCCGGAGGGCCGCCCCAGATGTGGTCGCCGCGATCGATGAAGATCTCCGAGCACGGGCCGCACGGGCCGGTGTCGCCCATTGCCCAGAAATTGTCCGAGGTCGGGATGCGGATGATACGGTCGTCGGAGAAGCCGGCGATCTTCTTCCAGAGCCCGTGCGCCTCGTCGTCGGTGTGGTAGACGGTGACGAGCAGCTTGTCCTTGTTCAGCCCAAACTCCTTCGTGATGAGCTTCCAGGCCAGCTCGATCGCGCGCTCCTTGAAGTAGTCGCCGAACGAGAAGTTGCCGAGCATCTCGAAGAAGGTGAGATGGCGCGCGGTGTAGCCGACATTGTCGAGGTCGTTGTGCTTGCCGCCGGCGCGCACGCATTTCTGCGAAGTGGTGGCGCGCTGATACGGCCGCTTCTCGACACCTGTAAAAACGTTCTTGAACTGCACCATGCCGGCATTGGTGAACATCAACGTCGGGTCGTTGCGCGGCACCAATGGCGAGGACGACACGATCTCGTGGCCGTTCTCGGCAAAGAAGTTCAGAAAGGTCGACCTGATCTCGTTGACGCCGCTCATGTTCATCCAATCGGGTGTGCTTGGACCCGCTTCCTTGCCGTCCAAACCTGGGATTCGGCTGATATCTGCGGGCCAAAGCGCTTTTAGACAAGGCCAGCTTCGCTGTCCAGAAACTGTGCAGAGAGATCAGAGGGTTGCCGCAGTCGCGCAATCCCGTTGCGATCCCGTTGCAATCCCGTTGGAAAGCCGCAAAGGGCGCGTTGACAGGCTTGGCCGGGCTGTGGTCTGTACCCATCTGTATCGTACGGCCACGTCGGGAGAGACCGGCTTTGGGTAGCCGGCGCCGAAGGAGCAACCGCCCCGGAAACTCTCAGGCAAAAGGACCGCGTGGCTTTGACGACATCTGGAAAGAGGCGCCGACGGGCTTAAGGCCCGGACTGCGTCCGCCGACGGGATAATACTCTCAGGCACAGCGACAGATGGGGCTTCGATTGGTGTCCTCAGGGGAATCGTCCCCGGGGAACCGCCGAGGGCCCCTGTGATGTCAGTGCGCGACGACCGAGACTCCCTGAGACGTACCCCCCTCTACGACCTCCATGTGTCGCTCGGCGGCAAGATGGTGCCGTTCGCGGGCTATGACATGCCCGTGCAGTACCCCGCGGGCGTCCTGAAAGAGCACCTCCAGACCCGCAACCAGGCCGGCCTGTTCGACGTCTCCCATATGGGCCAGATCGCGCTCCGGCCGAAGTCGGGCAAGGTCGAGGACGCCGCCCGTGCGCTGGAGCGGCTGGTGCCGCAGGATATTCTGGCGATTGCACCGGGCCGGCAGCGCTACGCCCAGTTCACCAATGCCGATGGCGGCCTCCTCGACGACCTGATGGTCGCCAATTTCGGCGATCATTTGTTCCTGGTCGTCAACGCCGCCTGCAAGGCCGAGGACGAGGCGCATCTGCGCGCCAATCTCTCCGACGCCTGCGTCATCGATTCGCTCGCCGATCGCGCGCTGATCGCCTTACAGGGCCCGAAGGCCGAGGCTGCACTGGCGAAATTGTGTGCAGAGGCGCCCGCCATAAAGTTCATGGACGCCGGCCCGCATCAGGTCGCCGGGCTTGCCTGCTTTGTCTCGCGTTCCGGCTACACCGGCGAGGACGGTTTTGAAATTTCGGTGCCCGCTGCGGATGCCGAGCGCCTGGCCAGGACGCTGCTGGAAAATCCTGACGTGATGCCGATCGGCTTAGGGGCCCGCGACAGCCTGCGGCTGGAAGCCGGCCTCTGCCTCTACGGCCACGACATCGACACTGCGACCACGCCGGTCGAGGCCGCGCTGGAATGGTCGGTGCAGAAAAGCCGCCGCAGCGGCGGCGCCCGCGCCGGCGGTTTTCCCGGAGCCGAAAAGATCCTCGCTCATTTCGATCACGGCGCATCCCGCCGCCGCGTCGGCCTGCGCACTGAGGGCCGCGCGCCGGTGCGCGAAGGCGCGCTGCTGTTTGCCGATAGCGCTGGCGGCGAGCCGATCGGAAAGGTCACCTCGGGCGGTTTCGGCCCGAGCCTGAATGCGCCGGTCGCGATGGGCTATGTGCCCACAAGCCTGAGCGCGCTCGGCACAAAACTCTTTGCCGAGGTGCGCGCGCAACGTCTGCCGCTCACCGTCGCCGCCATGCCCTTCATGAAAAACACCTACAAACGCTGAGGACTTTAAGAAAATGACCACGACGCTGTACACCTCCGACCATGAATGGCTCGCGATCGACGGCGATATCGCCACTGTGGGCATCACCGATTACGCGCAGTCGCAGCTCGGCGACGTCGTGTTCGTCGAGCTGCCCAAGCTCGGCCGCGTCCTCAAGAAGGCCGAAGCCGCAGCCGTCGTGGAATCGGTGAAGGCCGCCTCCGACGTCTACGCGCCTGTGACCGGCGAGGTGCTGGAGACCAACCCCGATCTCGCAAGCGAGCCGGCGCTGGTCAATTCGGATGCGCAAGGCAAAGCCTGGTTTTTCAAGATCAGGATTGCCGACAAGAGCGAGCTCGGCGGCCTCATGGATGAAGCCGCCTACAAGGCACACACGGCGTGAGATGACGAGAACTTTGACCTCATATTCGGTGTCATCGTCCGCGGAGGCGGACGATCCAGTACGCCGCGGCTCCTCTGCTCAAGCCGTGACGCCTGCGTGTACTGGATGCCCCGCCTTCGCGGGGCATGACGCCGACGACAGATAATCTAAAGCGAGGACCCATGATGACCGCGCACCGCAAATCCAATGGCGATACCGCCAGTTTCGTTCGCCGCCACATCGGCCCGTCGGCGCGCGATGTCAGCGCAATGCTCGAGACCGTCAGCGCAAAGAGCGTCGACGCACTGATGGCGGAGACGCTGCCGGCCTCGATCCGGCAGGCCGCCCCGCTCGATCTCGGCAAGCCCTTGAGCGAGACCGAGGCGATCGCGCACATGGCCGAGCTCGCGCGTCAGAACCAGGTCTTCACCTCGCTGATCGGCCAGGGCTATTCCGGCACGATTTTGCCTGCGGTGATCCAGCGCAACATCCTCGAAAATCCCGCCTGGTACACGGCGTACACGCCCTACCAGCCCGAGATCAGCCAGGGCCGGCTGGAGGCGCTGTTCAACTTCCAGACCATGATCTGCGATCTCACCGCGCTCGACGTCGCCAACGCCTCGCTGCTCGACGAGGCGACCGCCGCGGCCGAAGCCATGGCGCTTGCGGAACGGCATTCGCGGGTCGAGGCGAAAGCCTTCTTCGTCGACAAGGATGTGCATCCGCAGACACTCGCGGTGATGCGCACCCGCGCCGAGCCGCTCGGCTGGTCGCTGGTGGTCGGCGATCCCCTCACGGATCTCGCGAAGTGTGACGTGCTCGGTGCGCTGCTGCAATATCCGGGATCATCCGGCGCGGTGCGCGACCTCAGGCCCGCGATCGCGGCGCTGAAGGCCAAGGGCGCGCTCGCAATCGTTGCCGCCGATCTGCTGGCGCTAACGCTGCTTGCCTCGCCCGGCGAGTTAGGGGCCGACATCGCGATCGGCTCGGCGCAGCGCTTTGGCGTGCCGATGGGCTATGGTGGCCCGCACGCGGCCTATATGGCGGTGCGCGATGCGCTCAAGCGCTCGCTGCCCGGCCGCATCGTCGGCCTCTCCGTCGACTCCCGCGGGATGCCTGCCTATCGTCTTGCGCTGCAGACACGCGAGCAGCACATTCGCCGCGAGAAGGCGACCTCCAACATCTGCACCGCGCAGGTGCTGCTCGCCGTGATCGCCGCGATGTATGCGGTCTATCACGGCCCCGAGGGCCTCGCGCAGATCGCGCGCAATGTGCATCGCCGTGCCGCCGTGCTCGCCACCGGCTTGCGCAAGCTCGGCTTTGCTCTGACCAGCGAAGCCTTCTTCGACACGCTCAGCGTCGATGCCGGCGCCAAGCGCGCCGAGGTCATCGCGCGCGCGACCGCGGAGAAGATCAATCTCGGCGTCGGTGAAAGCGCGCTCCGCATCGCACTCGACGAGACCACCACGCCCGCCACCGTCGAAGCGGTCTGGCGCGCGTTCGGCGGCCAGCTGTCCTACGCCGAGATCGACGCGACCACGCGCGAGGCGCTGCCGGAGGCGCTGAAGCGCACCACCGCCTTCCTCACCCATCCCGTGTTCCATGCGCATCGCTCGGAGACTGAGATGCTGCGCTACATGCGCAAGCTCAGCGATCGCGACCTCGCGCTCGACCGCGCGATGATTCCGCTCGGATCCTGCACCATGAAGCTGAATGCGACCACCGAGATGATGCCGCTGACCTGGCCGGAATTCGCCTCCTTGCACCCGTTCGCGCCGCGCGAGCAGGCCGCCGGCTATCACGCGCTGTTCGCGCGGCTGGAGAAGTGGCTGTGCGACATCACCGGCTATGACGCGATCTCGCTGCAGCCGAATTCCGGCGCGCAGGGCGAATATGCCGGCCTGCTCGCGATCCGCGGCTATCACGCCGCGCGCGGCGAGACGCATCGCAAGATCTGCCTGATCCCCTCCTCCGCCCACGGCACCAACCCGGCCTCGGCCGCGATGGTCGGCATGGACGTGGTGGTGGTGGCCTGCGAGGCTAACGGCGACGTCGACGTCAATGATCTCCGCGCCAAGGCGGAGAAACATTCGAACGACCTTGCCGCGGTCATGATCACCTATCCCTCGACGCATGGCGTGTTCGAGCAGCACATTCGCGAGATCTGCGACATCGTGCATGGCCATGGCGGCCAGGTCTATCTCGACGGCGCCAACCTCAACGCGCAGGTCGGCCTTAGCAGGCCCGGCGATTACGGCGCCGATGTCAGCCATCTCAATCTGCACAAGACCTTCTGCATCCCGCATGGCGGCGGCGGCCCGGGCATGGGCCCGATCGGCGTCAAGGCGCATCTCGCGCCGTTCCTGCCAAGTCATCCTGAAAATCGCCATCCCGCGACGAGCGCGGATGCTCCGGTCGGCCCGGTCTCGGCCGCGCCGTTCGGCTCGGCGTCGATCCTCACCATCTCCTACATCTACATCCTGATGATGGGCGGTGAAGGATTGAAGCGCGCGACCGAGATCGCGATCCTCAATGCCAATTACATCGCAGCACGCCTCGATGCGCATTTCCCGGTGCTCTACAAGAACGAGAAGGGCCGCGTCGCCCATGAGTGCATCGTCGATCCCCGTCCGCTGAAGACGACGTCCGGCGTCACCGTCGATGACATCGCAAAGCGCCTGATCGACTATGGCTTCCACGCCCCGACCATGAGTTTTCCGGTGCCGGGCACGCTGATGATCGAGCCGACGGAGTCGGAATCCAAGGCCGAGTTGGATCGCTTCTGCGACGCCATGATCGCGATCCGGAAGGAGATCGCCGAGGTCGAGGCCGGCCGCTTCAAGATCGAGGCCTCGCCTCTGCGTCACGCCCCGCACACCGTGCACGACATCGCCGATGACGACTGGAAGCGCGCCTACACCCGCGCCGAGGGCTGCTTCCCCGCGGGCTCCTCGCGCACCGACAAGTACTGGAGCCCGGTGGGACGCGTCGACAACGTCTATGGCGACCGCAATCTGGTGTGCTCCTGCCCGCCGGTGAGCGATTACGCGGAAGCCGCGGAGTAAGGCTCGACGGAGGTTTCGTAGGGTGGGCAAAGCGGAAGCGTGCCCACCACCTTTGTGTGCGTTGAAATATGGTGGGCACGGCGCTTGCGCGCCTTTGCCCACCCTACGGCACCGCGTTCCCGAATGCGCCTCTACGGCGCGACCAACGATCGGCTTTCGCGGTCCCATCGCCAGAGCCGCTCGTTGGTCAATTCAGTGCCGCCCCACCAGCGTTTGATCGGGTTGTGACGCCACATATCGTCTTCTCGGGCGACAAGGGAACGTCCGAGTTCAGTGAGCGTGACCTTCCACTCGCTCCTGCCGAAGTAGCGGTCATCATTGTTGAACGACGGATCGCCCAACAGAACGGGCGGGACCGAATACTCCGCCAGTTCGATCAAGGCATCTTGTGCGTCGCGTCCGTCGAACACATCGCGATACCATCTCGCTTCGGAGATGTATTTTGGGTCGGTGTGCCCTTCATTCACACAGCCCAGCATATCCATTTCGCTGGCACCTAGTCCCGTAACCTTGTCCGGAAGCTCCTCAAGCAGCGCAATGAGCGCCGATCGAAGTCTCGGAAAGATCATCAGATCCGTCATCAGCAGATCGAAACAGGATTCCGGCGTTTCAGCCCGATAGGCGCGCCACGCGCGGCTTGCCATCACAAAATGATTGTCGGCCACCTTGAAGGTCGGCAACTTCCATTTTGCGACCGCCTCCGCAGCATAATCCGCAATAGAGTCGTCCGCATACACCAGGTTCAACTTCGTCGTGATCTCCTTGTAAGGGCGAAGCAGGTCGAGCAGCCAGACAAGCACGAGCTGATCGTTCGGCAAAGGATCAACCCATATTTCGATCGAGTCGAACTTCGCACATAGCTCGAATAAACCAACATCGCGCGTGCCGAAACCGTCCAGCGCACCGCAACCCGCGTCGTCCAGCCAGTGATCGCCGGGATTGCAATGCTTCGCCGATCGCCGCTCGAGGCCCATCAGGAGCTGCTCTCCGGAAGCCAATTTCCCCCAGACGAAGCGCAGGCCAAAGCCGATCGCGACATTCGCAACACGGGACTGGCGGAGCGCATCTGCCGCGCGATCGTTCGTTGCCAGGATCAAATGTGACACGGTCGCCTCTCAAGACAACATGAAATTCAGGGGTGCTAGCAGCGGCTCTCTCACATCAGACAGGCGCAATCAGTTCGCGGGTCTCAGGGTCCCACCGCCAGAGCCGTTCGTTGGTCAGGTGGGTGCCGCCCCACCAGCGATCGATCCGGTTGTAGCGCCGAAAATTCTCATCGCCTCCCAGCACCGCCTTGCCGAACTCGGTCAACGACAATCGCGACCGCTTGTACCGGTCAAAGCGGGTTGAATCATTGTGCATTTCCAGCGAAAACGGACCTTCATCCAGTCCTGACACGGCCGGCCTCTCGCATCGCGCGAGGCCGTCAAGCAGTGCTCCGGCTTCCCAATATCCGCATACATGCAGCTCGTAGCTCTTCTGATGGCCCGGAAAGACATCGAAAGGCTGCGCGCCACCTCGCGAGATGAGCCGGAGGATCCGGGCTTCGGTGGCTCCAAGCCCCGAGGCGGGGCGCGGAAGTTCCGCCAGGAGAGCCCTTACGTGAGGGCCGAGCTGCGGCAGCCAGTGCAAATCCGTCTTGAAGAGACCGCGCCAACTTTGCGGGTTCGGCGCGCAATAGGCCCGCCACACACGGCTGGCCGATTTGAGTTGACGAGGTGTGATCCCGACAACCGGCGGGTAGAGTTCCCCTCGCGGCGGGTCGACATCCCTGGCCCCCAAAAACAGAGCGCGCACGACAAAGTCGGGATTTGCATTGCATTTGCGGTGCCAATGATCGAGCAGCCAGAGCAGGATCAATTGCGCATTTGGCTCCGGCCCTCGCCAAAACTCGACTGAGTCGTATTCCGCGAACAATTCAATCAGTCCTCGGTCTTCCGCGCCCGAGTCCTCGAGGCGCCAGGGCGGCGTATCATCCAGCCAATGAAGCCCTCGACGCTGCGTCGTGCGCGGCGCGAAGAACGCATCGAGCTCTGCGTTGGACGGCAACGGCTCCCAGACCAGCCGGCGCTCGATCGCAATCACGAGGTCGGCCAGGCCTGCCTGTTGAAGGGCGCCGGCAATGGACGAGTCCGTCGTGACAATGAGCCGCGTCATGCCGTGGCCTCAGGATTTCGTTAGAACAGGGCCATAGCGCCAGAGGCAATCGTTGGTCAGGTGCGTGCCGCCCCACCAGCGATCGATAGGATTGTAACGGGTGAAATCTTCACTACCCGCCAGCACCGCTTTACCAAACTCGGTCAGCGATAGTCTGCTGCGCAAATAAGCCTTATGGCGGTCTCTCAGATTCTCCCGGTCAATCGTCCGGAGTTCGTCGTCAAGCCCCTGCCACGGCAGGTCTCGGGCCGAGTGCGAGCCCCTGGAGCAACCAGCCAAGCTCCCATTCATTAAAGACGCGCGTGCGGCGAAGCGAGCGGAGATGGAAGAGTGCATTCGTCCCCTCATAACCACGTGCGATGAGCTCAAGGAATCGGATCTCTGTTGCACCGAGGCCCGTCGAAATTGAAGGAAGCTCAGCCAAGAGGTCGATCAAGGCCGGCCTCAGCATCAGCAGCGCATTCAGATCCCTGTGAACGAGTTCGGCGCAAGTCTCGGGCGTCGGCGCAGCGTAGGCCTGCCAAGCCATACTTGCTGTTTCAAGTTCATCTGCGGTCACGCCGATGGTGGGGATATGGGGCAGCGACTTGGCGATAGAATTTGCGTCCTCTGTGATGAGATCGAAGGCAATCAGGCGTAGTCTTGCCTTAGCCAGAATCTCTGGGTGGGAGCGGAGGTAATCGAGAAGCCAGATCAGCTGGAGCTGATCATTAGGATTCCGATCAAACCACAATTCCACAACGTCGCAGGGCTGGCAGAACGCGACCAGAGAGAGATGTCCAGTCTCTTTGACAGCTTGAGGCTTTCGTCCGACGTAGTCCGACCAGTGCCTGCCCGGCTTTGCTGGCTCCGAACGGGCGGCGACATAGACTGCGAGTTCGTCGAGAGGCAAAGGCCCATCAACAAGACGGAACATGAACGGAATGACGGCCTCGGCGAGGCCCGAGCGCATGAGATCGCTCCCGGATGAACCCGTCAAAATCACACGCCTCATCAAACCACCTGATCAACGAAACGCAAAAAGAAACGGGCACTGATGACGTCGGCAACTCAACGTCCTCAGCGCCCGCTCCTCGCGAAAAGTTCTTCGCGGTAAGCTTACTCGTCCGCGGGCTCTTCGCCGTCGGCGTCGCGCTCGGGGCTGCCGGCCAGAATCTGCTCGGCGATCAGGCCGGAGTTCTGGCGGATCGAGGTCTCGATCTTGGCGGTGATATCGGGATTGGCCTTCAGGAACGCCTTCGAGTTCTCGCGGCCCTGGCCGAGGCGCTGGCTGTCATAGGAGAACCATGCGCCGGACTTTTCGACGATGCCGGCCTTGACGCCGAGATCGAGGATCTCGCCCATCTTGGAGACGCCTTCGCCGTACATGATGTCGAATTCGACCTGCTTGAACGGCGGCGCCAGCTTGTTCTTCACCACCTTGACGCGCGTGGTGTTGCCGACCACTTCGTCGCGTTCCTTGATCGCGCCGATGCGGCGGATGTCGAGGCGGACCGAGGCGTAGAATTTCAGCGCGTTGCCGCCGGTGGTGGTTTCCGGCGAGCCGTACATCACACCGATTTTCATACGGATCTGGTTGATGAAGATCACCATGGTGTTGGACTTGTTGATCGAGGCCGTGAGCTTGCGCAGCGCCTGGCTCATCAACCGCGCCTGAAGTCCCGGCAGCGCGTCGCCCATCTCGCCCTCGAGCTCGGCCTTCGGCACCAGCGCCGCAACCGAATCGATCACCAGCACGTCCACCGCGCCCGAGCGCACCAGCGTGTCGCAGATTTCCAGCGCCTGCTCGCCAGTGTCCGGCTGGGAGATCAGAAGTTCGTCGATATTGACGCCCAGCTTGCGCGCATAGACCGGGTCGAGCGCGTGCTCGGCGTCGATGAAGGCGCAAATACCGCCCTTCTTCTGCCCTTCCGCCACCGTGTGCAGCGCCAGCGTGGTCTTGCCCGAGGATTCCGGCCCGTAAATCTCGACGACGCGCCCCTTGGGCAGGCCGCCGATCCCGAGCGCAATGTCGAGCCCGAGGGAGCCGGAGGACACCGCCTCGACATCCATCGAGCGGTCGTTCTTGCCGAGCTTCATCACCGAGCCCTTGCCGAACTGGCGCTCGATCTGGGAGAGCGCGGCAGCGAGAGCTTTACTCTTGTCCATGGAGGATCCTTCGACGATACGCAGGGCAGTGGTGGACATCGGGTCGTGCTCCTTATGGCGAGGATTCGGGTGCGGGACAAACGATTGGCGCAGCGGGTCGTCGATAAAAGTAATGTACCC
Source organism: Bradyrhizobium sp. S3.3.6 (assembly GCF_040546905.1). Lineage (NCBI taxonomy): Bacteria > Pseudomonadati > Pseudomonadota > Alphaproteobacteria > Hyphomicrobiales > Nitrobacteraceae > Bradyrhizobium > Bradyrhizobium sp. S3.3.6. Next base: position 574,301 of record NZ_JBEPOT010000004.1, read on the forward strand.
CATTTGTTCTAGGTTCGCAATATGTTCTTTTGCGGAATTTGGTACTGGCCTGCTCCCGGCCTCAGCGGCCTGGCTAGCTTGAAAATCACAGTGGCTTGATTTGGCTTTGTCGGACACCGAACAGACGGAGCTCTACGGCCGATTTTAGATTCGTGGGGCCGGAAAATGGAGGACCGCGCCATGCAACGAAGGCGGATCAAGCACACGACGTCCTTTGAAGAACGATTGGCACAAGAAGCCAGACGGTTCAAACAGGCGGCCGAAAAAGAGGCTCCAGGCAGCACCGCTCGCGAACTGTTCTTGCGCAGGGCCCGCCAGGCCGAGACGGCTTCGCATATGAATGCGTGGCTGACCTCACCCGCTCTACAGATTCCCAAAACAGATGTGCAGCAAGACAACTGAGGCAGGCAGTGCCAATGAGCGAACCCGCCAAAGGCTGCCCATCGACTATGGTTCCGGATTTGGATGATGAGGCCGAAGTTTTGCGCGTCGCGAAGGTCACGGCGTTGAAAACAGGCCGGATGGTGACTGTTCGAGATGCGGACGGCCTCAAGATTGAGACTGTCTCCCCTATCAAACACTAGCGCTGGCGATGAACCGGGAAATCCTAATTTTCAGCGCTTCGTTGGTGTGGTTAGCCATTGTGGCAATCGGTTGCGTTTACGTGCTGATGCAATAGGGCCGCCTCATTCACGACAGGGGCATGGGATGCGGCGGAGGTGGCGCGCGCGGCCGCCCTGCGGGCGTTCCGTCCGGGCACGATGAACCACGATGAACCTTGGCACGGCACGACAGACACACCGGTATCGGGATTTTACATTTCCCCTCCCGGGGCTGGAAAGCCGCCGCCTGCGTCTCATTTAAGCGGGCGGCGTTTTATTTTTCCGGGGCCGCACGCGCCGTCATCATTCCGCAATCTTGTGGCACCGAACCTTTCCGTGGCTGCCGACTTGAAAAGGGGGCCGCCACCCATGGGGGATTGGATCATGACGGAAGACACGCAGCACCATGCTGTCAGGCGCAATTCTCTGCTCGAGGCGGCGCTCGAGGAGATGGCGAAGTTCGAGCGCAAGGAAATCGAGTTCCGCAAAAAGGACCGCGCGGAGCGTGCCGCCGACCTCCGCCTGCCGCTGGACGAGATCAAGGTGCATTAGGAAAGGTGCATTAGGAAACGCCAGCCGAAACAGGCCGTTGCCTACTGTGCATGGGGTTGTTTTCGCAGCTTTTGGCGGCACGTGCCGCCAAGGCCGCCGCTACATCAACGCCAGCAGCACGATGCCGATGACCAACACCACGAAGCCAGCCGCCGTCGCGGCGGCAAATGACCGCTCTACCTTGTCCATGATGCCACCCCGCTAGCAGCGCGCCACGTTTCCCCCATGGCTTCGCCGTGCCCGCAAAGTGTCGCCAACGGATGTGTCTGAAGTTGTGCGGGGGGATGTCTGAATTGGGACGTGAGAGCGGCTCTCGACGTGGCCGCAAGCCCCGGTCTGTCAGGCTGTCGTAAGCTGAACGGGCTAGGGTCGTCCGGCTATGGTGTTGCAGCCCAGCACCTCAGCCTCCAATAACCTTCTACCCCGCCCGGCTCTCCCCTGGCGGGGTTTTTTCTTGCGCGAGCACGGATCCATCGCGCGTGCTCCGCGTATGCCTCCGTGGTTCTCCGACCATGAACGGAGTTCCTGGCCGGGTGGCCGCGCGCGTGAAAAAGCATCCGTCGGTTCCATTTTCGGAATCCGATTTCGCTTGTTTCGAACGGCGCGCGCTTGCTGAATTCCGATGAGCCACCTGCGACTTGGCGGCAAATTTTGCTTGTCGCTGGAATATTGCGACGGCCAACATGTTACCCGACATGGCGAGGTGAATCGTGGAGGTGACCATGAATCACAGGGGCGTTGAGTTCACGGTTGCAAAGACGGCGATCCCGGGCGTCTGGCAATGGCAGTTCCGGATCGGCGACGAGACCAAGACAGGCAAGACCGAGACGAAGATCGACCTGCTGGCGATCCGTCGCGTGCAGCTGCGCATCGATCGGGAGCTGAAGGCGATCGGCCGCAAGACGGCCTGAACGAGACGGCCTGAACCGGCGGGTTGAGAGGCTGGACCAGGGCTAGTCGGCGCTGGGCAGCCGCCGCATAGTGAATTCGATGTCCCCGCCGGGCAGCTCGCGCCAGCTCTCGACTTCGCTCATGTAGCCGGCCTTGGGATAGCGCGCGAAGAAGGCCTGCGCCCTTGCCCGTGCGGCCGCACGCGGCAGAGTAAAACTCTCGCGCAGATAGCCGTCACCGGCCTTGTCGCCCGATCCAGCAGCCGGCTTGTGCCGGCGCGCCATCCGCTCGGCGAGGTCCCGCGGGCGATCCGCCATCTCCTGCCTCCTCAACGCAACACTACGAGGGAATGTAGGATCAGGGCCAGGCCAAGGGGAGTCCCGAAAGGAGGCGTCACCCGCCTCCGGAGCCATGGTCAATTGGCGGCAGTACCGGCCTTGGTCTTCTTGGGCGCGCTGGTGGCGGCCGAGGCCTTCGGCGCGGGCTGCTTCGGCTGGTCGGCGCGCATTCCGCCCCAGGGATCGCTGGACGCCTTGGCGTCCGGAATCTTCTTCAACGTCTCCTTGTAGGCCTTGTCGCGCGCGGCATCTGCGGCCTTCTCGTCCTCGGTCTTGGAGGGGCCGTCCGCCATCAGATTGATATGGGGCGACTCCTGCGCGAAGGCCGGTCCAGCCACCAGCGCCAACACCGCCGCCATACGGAAAAGCTTCATCACTCACTCCTTGATCATCGATAGAGGGGACGGATGCCGCACCCTGACCTTCTTCACGGCTCCGCTAAAGCCGATCCGATTTGCACGATTTCGGCCCGTGGAGCCAGTCGTCCCAGATCGGGCCGCACCTGGTGCAACCGTTCAGCGCCAGACCAAGCGCGGCCAGGCAAATGACAAGGACACATCGACGCAACATCGTCCACCCGCTCCCAAGCGTGGCATCATACCGGGCGAAGTCGGGCATTTTCAAGCCGGCGGCCCGGTGACTTTGCCGCGCCCGAGCGGGCAGAATGAGCGAAACATCCGGCAACACAGGAGGGAACGACAGCCATGCCACCGCAGCCAGACGCCGAGTTCGGCATCACTGAGGCCAGACGCATCCTCGCCGAGGTCTTTGCCCCCTGGGTCCAGGATCTCAACCTCTCCGTCGAGCGCATCGAGCACACCCCACCCGCAGACGCGCCGGACTGGCAGCCGGGCGCACTGCTCCGCATGCCGTTCTCGGAGCGGCTGTGCCGCAACGGCGGCGTGGTCTGCGGCCAGGCGCTGATGGCGCTTGCCGACACCGCGATGGTGATCGCGAACCTCGCCGCCAATCGCGGCTATCGTCCAATGACCACGGTGGACCAGACCACGCATTTCATGCGCGCGGTCTCCTCGTCCGACGTGCTGGCGGATGCGCGCGTGGTGCGGCTCGGGCGCACCATGAGCTTTGGCCGCGTCACCCTGCTGTCCGCCACCGACAACAAGCAGGTGGCGATGGTGTCGGGCGCATTCGCGATGCTGCCCGGCTGAGCCTGATCCGAAACGAAGAGAGCCGCGTGAGCGCAAACGCACCGCGGCTCTCGATGGCGATCATAACGACGCAAGGGACGCAAGCACGATGCAATCACGCTCCCGCCGCGACGCTTCCAAAATTACTTGCCGAGCACTTCGTCGGCGGCAGTGACGATGCTGACGTTCGGATTGGTGCCGCAATAGGTGCCGAACTTCTTGGCGTTGTCGACGAACACGTCGGTGTCGATGATCGCGTTGTCCTCGTCGCCCTTGTACCAGCCGTCCATCCAGGTCAGCACCATCTTGATGGTGTCGTCGCCGCTCTCGAGGAACTGCTTGCAGCTCATCGTGGCAAGATCGAGCTTGGTGGCATGGGCGGGCATGGACGCCAGCGAGAGCGCTGCGGCGAACAGAAGCGAAAGCGTGGTCTTCATCGAAATCTCCATCGGCGTGTAACGCCATAAAAGAAAGGCTTGCGGGGTAAACTCGGCGGGAAGTGACTCGCCGCTTCAACGTCGTAAACGAAGTCTGAAGCGCTGTGCAAGTAGCGCCAGTATTGTTGTGGATTTCACGCGACAATTTCGTGCGGAATTGCCGCACGGTGTGGCGCAACGACAAGCGCATCGGCCTTGCCTTCGTGCAACAGCGCGTACGATGTGAATGACCGTTCGCATCGTATGCACGCAAACATCATGTCGACCTGATACGACGTCGGCGACGCCAGCGCAGCCCCGCGATAACCAGCGCGACAATCGTGAGCGCGATCGCCGACGACGCCGCGAAGAATCGCCCGCCGGTGTGAAATTCGAAAGCGCGGACAAGCTGGCCGACATTGTCGGACCTGGCGCAATGGCGAGAAGCGTGAACCGCCGGGATCGCCGCCCCAACTCTCCCAGGCGACGCACGGCCGCGCAACAAGCAGAACGACGAGGCCAACCAGATATCGCAGCCGGCCCGCCACCGCGCGCCTCGCGCTATTTCGGCTTCTTGGCGGGCTCGCTCGGACGCGCCCCGCCCCACGGGTCATACTTTTCCTTGGACTCCGGAATGCGCTCGAGCGCGGCCTTGTAGGCCTTCTCGTCGGCCTTGGGCTTGTTGTCCGCCTTCTGGCCGCTATCCTGCTGCTGGCGCCGGCCGCCGCCCATCTGCGCCTGCGCAGACGCAACCGTCAGTGCCAGCACCGCAGCCGCCATGACCAAAATTCTCATTGCTGCAATCCCCCTCATCCGGGGTACAAACTAGCCTGCAATCCTCTAATAGCAAATGCGGTGGTTTCCACCCCTTCAGCAAATGTTGATTGGCCGGGACTTCGTCCGGTCGAATTCGCGCCTATCTGTTGGCCCGCAGGGGACCTTCACGAATGTTGCGGATTGTTGCTCATGTGGCGCTGCTCGCCGGCGCGCTCGCGCTCGGCGCGTGTGGCTTTGCCGACAGCCGCGCGCCCGTGCCCGATTTCATGCGCCTCAAGGAAGCCGACCAGCCGCCGCCCGAACCGCCGCCTGACATCAAGCGCGTGGTCCGCGAGCAGATCGAAGTGGTCTTCCTCAACACCTCCTATCCGCGCGAGGTGCAAGTCGCCCTGCCCCATCACGAGGTCCGCGGACCGGGCTGGACGGCCTGTGTCCGCGCACAACTCACCTCGGCCACCGGCTCGGCGCTGGGCACCCAGACCTACATCGTGACGATCAACGGCGGAAAGGTCGTCGACAGGCGGCGCGCGGAAGCCGATGACATCTGCGGGTCGGAAGCCTACGAGCCGATCTAGCAATCGATCGCACCGGCCTGTCCGGTCCTGTCTGCGTCAGGACTCGAGCGGATGAACCGGCGCCGCGATCCGTGTCGATGATTGCAGCTTCGCGATGAAGCGGGCAAGCACCATGCCGGCGCACATCGCGGCGACGAAGATGACGGCTGAGGTCGAGCCAAAGCCAAGCGCAGTCAGTGCCGGTCCTGGACAGAAGCCGGCCAAGCCCCAACCGACGCCGAAGATCGCGGGCCCAACAACGATCTTCAGATCGATGTCGCTGCGCGTCGGCACGGAGAAGCGTTCGGCGAACAAGGGATGTGCAAGCTTCAGGACATGCCTGAAGCCGACGAAGGTCACGGCGACCGCGCCGGCCATCACGAAGGCGAGGCTCGCGTCCCATGTCCCCGCCGGGATGCCGCCGAAGTCGAGGAAGTTCAGCACCTTTGCCGGATTCGACATCCCGGAGACAATGAGCCCCAGGCCGAACAGCAAGCCGATCGCAAATTGAACGAGAATGGTCATTGCTCTCAGCTCCAGTGCCGGATCACAAAGACGGTGGCGATGCCCGTCGCCATGAAGGTGACGGTTGCGACCAGCGAGCGTACCGATAATCGCGACAGACCGCAGACGCCATGGCCTGACGTGCAGCCGCTGCCCCACACTGTGCCGAAGCCGGTGAGCACCCCTGCGACAATCAGCACCGGCGCTCCCGCCGCGATCGTCTGCGCCGGCAGGCTTCCGGTCACGAGCCTCACCAGCACGGGTGCGGCGATGAGGCCGGCGACGAAGGCGAGCCGGCCGGCAAATTCGCGGTCCTCGTAAGGCGGAAACAACCGTGCCGCGATGCCGCTGATGCCGGCGATCCGTCCCGTCGCCCACATCAGCAGCACGGCGGACAGGCCGATCAGCACGCCCCCGAGCAGCGAGGCAATCGGCGTGAAAGGTGTAGCGACCATTTTGATCCTCCGGATCGAGACAGCATCCGCCAGTGGGCCGGCCGGATGCTCAATGAGACGTTAACAATACCACTCGAATTGAAGCGGCGTCCCAACGGGATTTTCCAATCTTTGCGCTAAGCATGACCGCGTAACGCCGGCTCAAGCCCGCGTGAACGGGGAACGACGAGACGTGGTCGACATCGCGCACCAGGCTGCGATCAATCCGGCATCGGCGAAGGATGCAACGCCCGCGCTCGTCTCGCTCACGGCGATCGAGCCCGGTCAATGGCGCGCACTGGCGCAGCGGGCGGTCGAGCCGAACGGCTATTATCTGCCCGCCTGGGAGCTCGCCGTCAGCGCAACCGCGCGCGGCCGTATCGGTGCCTCGGCCTTGTCCGTATACGGCGGTTCCTCGACGCGGCTGATCGGGTTGATGCCGATGGTCTCGCTTTGGCAGGCCTGGAAGATTCCCTTGCCGGCGCTGGTAAGCGCGCATCCCTACGGCACGCTGTGCAGCCCGCTGATTGACCGTGACGCGCCGATCGACGCCGCGACGCGCCTGCTGCAACGGGCCCGCGAGGCCGGCGCGCATGCGCTGATCCTGCGCGACGTGGCGCTGGACGGCGCTGCGATGGCATCGCTCAAGGAAGCGCTCGGCCAGGCCTGCCTGAAGCCGCGCGTGCTCGGCTCCTATGTCCGCGCCAGCCTCGATGCGACACAGGATGGCGAGGCGCTGCTGTACGAGGCTCTTGGCGCCAAAAAGCTCAAGGAGTTGCGACGACAGCGCCATCGCCTTGAGGCGCACGGCGCGATCAGCTTTGACGTCGCGCGCAAGCCCGACGAGATCAGGCCCGCGCTCGAAACCTTCCTGCAACTCGAAGCCAGCGGCTGGAAGGGCGAGCGCCGCACTGCATTGATTCAGGACGCGGGCGATGCAACCTTCATTCGCCGCGCCGTCCCCGCACTTGCCGAGACCGCGCAATGCGAGATCGTCACCCTGCGCGCCGGCGCGACACCGGTTGCCGCCGGCATCGTGCTGCGCCACCAGGACCGCGCCTTCTTCTTCAAGCTCGGCATCGACGAGCGTTTTGCAAAATATTCGCCGGGCGTGCAGCTCACGCTCAACCTGACGCGCCATCTCTGCGCCGATCCCGCCATAGCGAGCGCGGATTCCACTGCGAGTGCTGATCATCCCATGATCAACCCGATCTGGCGTGGCCGCTTTGCGATCAGCGACGTGCTGATTCCGCTCAGGCGCAACGATCCGATGGTGGCACTCATCCACGCGTCGCTGACCGCGCGCGGCTTCGCACGCGAAGCAGCACGCCGCGCGCTTCATCTTCTCCGCAAGTAGGTCTGCGCTACTCCGCCGCCTGCGCGTTGATCTCCGCCGAGACCTGGCGGATGGCGCGGGCGAGCAAGTTCGGATCCTGCGCACCGGAGACGGCGTATTTCTGCGCGAACACGTAGGTCGGCACGCCGGAGATGCCCTTCTCGGCAGCCTCCTGCGCGTCGGCCGACACGCGCGCGACATCCTCGTCGCTGGCAAGGCGCTTGCGTACGTCCTCGGCATCGAGGCCGACATCGGCGGCCGCCTGCACCAGCACGTTGACGTCAGTGAGATCGCCGCCGTCGCGGAAATACAGCTCCATCAGCCGCTGCTTCATCTCGGGCGCCTTGCCGATCGCCTCGGCCCAGAGGATCAGGCGGTGACAGTCGGTCGTGTTGGGCTGGCGCGCAACCAGCTCGGGCTTGTAGAGGAGGCCCTCTTCGCTGGCGGCCGCGACCACGCGGCCGGCAATGCCCTTATAGGCCTCGACCGAGCCAAACTTGGTGGTGAGATAATCCTCGCGGCTGATGCCGTCGCGCGGCACCCAGGGATTGAGGAAGAAGGGCCGGAAATTCAGCTTGACGGGAACGTCGGGCACGAGCGCCAGCGCGCTCTCGATCCGATGCTTGCCGATATAGCACCACGGGCACACCACGTCGGAGACGACATCGATCTGGAGCGGTTTCAGCGTGCTCATGAGCGCCTCCTTCGGGCAGTGCGGTTTTGTCGGAAGATAAGCCGAACGCCGCCCGGGGCAAGGGCGCTAGGTCAGATTTGCGGCCGTCTGTTTCAGCCAAGCGGCGGTGCGTTCGTCGGCCGGAAAGAACGTCTCCAGCGCCAGCTCCGACAGGGTGATGTCGACCGGCGTGCCGAACACCATGGTGGTGGAGAAGAAACTTAGTATCCCGCCGTCATGGCGCAGCTTGAACGGGATTGCGACATTGTCGCTCGACAGCGGGCCGGAGCGCGCCGGGATCGGATAGCTCTTGAGGTCATGATAGAGCTTGATCAGCTCCGGATCGGCCGTCGCCTCGCATTGCCGGTGCAAGCGCTCGAGCAGATGCGCGCACCATTCCGCGAGATTGACGGTACGCGGCGCCAGCCCCTCCGGATGGAAGGCGAGCCGCAGCACATTGAAGGGCTGGCCGAGCAGCCGCTCCGGAACGCCCTCGAGCAGCGGCGCCACCATGCGATTGGCGGTGACCAGATTCCAGTGCCGGTCATAGGCCAGCGCCGGATTGGGCTCGTGTGCCCTGAGCACGAGGTCGATCGCCTGCCGGGCTGATTTCAAGGCGGGATCCTCCAGTGGGCGCTGCGGAAACGCCGGTGCGTAGCCGGCGGCAACCAGCAGCACGTTGCGTTCGCGCAAGGGCACGTCGAGACGCTCGGCGAGCCGCAGCACCATGTCGCGCGAGGGCGCGGCGCGGCCGGTCTCGACGAAGCTCAGATGCCGCGCGGAAATCTCCGCTTCGCCCGCGAGATCGAGCTGGCTCATGCGGCGGCGCTGCCGCCATTCGCGCAAATGGTCGCCGATATGGACCGGCTGGCTGGGTTCGGCGCGGGCCGTGGATGCATGTGCGTTCATGGTCGAAAACCTACCACGCAGATTTCAGCCCTTCCATTACCCCTGAGGTAATCGAATTGGGTTGCTCCGCGGCGCATCTTCCTGAGCACGGGAGATGACCATGATCGCGCTGCTGCTCTACCGCACCCTTGCAGACAACCTTCTTCCCTGGGCCATGGCGTTCGCGACCCGGATGCTGGCACGCAGCCTCAACATGCCCGAGCCGCTGGTGCATTCCACCGGCGACTACGTCGTCGCGCACATCACAGCCTTCGAGCACAGCGTCGGCAGAAGCCTCTGCCCGTTCCGCCTCGCTCGCCTGCTCCGCACCTGGTGGCGCGGATTGAATTGAGTTCACCCCAAGCCAAGCCAACCATGGAGACCTCTGATGATTGACGCATCCACCTTCCTGCGCCGCGCCCTGCTCGCCGACGCCGTGTTCAGCGGTGTCGCCGCGCTCGGCTTCATTTTTGGCGCTGGCGCGTTCGCCACGCTGTTCAATCTGCCCGAGGTGCTGTTGCGCGAAACCGGCCTGTTCCTGGTCGCCTATACCGCACTGGTCGGATGGCTCGCCTCCCGCGCAGTAGTGCCGAAGGCGATCGTGCTGCTGGTCGTGATCGGCAACGCGGCCTGGACGGTCGGCAGCATCGCGCTGCTGTTCTCGGGCGCGGTGTCGCCGAACCTCGCCGGCGAGCTCATGGTCGCGACGCAGGCGGTCGCGACCGGCGTATTCGCCGAGCTGCAATATGTGGGGCTGCGGAGGAGCGGGAGTGTGGTGGCGGCGTAAGATCCCGGGTCGCGGACGCGCCGCAACGCTTTTAGCGTTGCGGCGCGGAGCCGGGACCCACGCAGCACGGATTGCTCTCGGAGACATAGGCCCCGGCTCAGCAGCGCACGCACACCGCTAGGATCTACTCGGGTGGCTGAAGCCCGGGCGTTCGCAGCCACTCGCTCATGTGCGAGCCTGTCTCGGCCTGTCTGGCTCTACGAAGTGCATCCTCGCGTTGAGGACCGGGGGGAAGGGATTTGGCTTTGTCCCGGAGGCGTTGCGCCTCTTCGGCAAGTCGTTCTTCAAGGGGAACGGTCTGTTTGAAGCGGCGTCGGCGCTGCATGGTACAACCTCGTCTGACGGGTCCTAACCGTTGGGGTTTGAGTTCCAGCGAAATTAATATGCAGAAGGCGCGGGTTCTGTTCCAAAGTGAACATCAAAATTCAGGGCGCCGCACCAATGTACCTACGAAGGCGCACCTTCGTTGAGGACGGACCGCACCGGCAGCGTGGGGCGACTATGAGAAACGAACTACTTCGGAAACCGCGCCGCAATCGAGGCGAAGCACAGGACGACGTCGCGCGGCTGACGGAAGCTACGCCTTCGCGCGGCCGACCTTGCCGGCGAAGTGCTTGCCGTTCAGCTTCTTCTTTTTCGCCGTGGTGGTTTTCGCGCCCACCTTCTGCGCCTTGCGCTCGGCGCGCGCCTTCACCTTGGCGCGTTCGGCCCGCTCCTCGGCACGCTGCTTCTTGCGCTTGGCTTCGCAGGAAGGACACTTGCAGCCGATCGGCTTCAGATAGGCTTTGAAATAGTCGGTGCCGTAGTCGTAGTTGATCTCGTCGCCCGGCTCGATGTTCTTGATGGCGCGGATGAACACCTTGCGCTCGCGCGGACGGACGTCCGACTCGGCGTTGGGCCGGCAGGAATGGTTGATGTAGCGGGCGACGTTCTTGCGCACCGAGCCGTCGATGGTCCAGCGGCCGTTGAGCTCGAACAAATATTTGTTCTCGATGTCGTCCTGCGCAGGGATTCGGCAGTCCAGAATCGGCCCGAAATAACGGATGATCCGGGTGCCCTTCCTGATCGGTTTGGTGGCGAAGAGGCCAAGCCCCGTCTTGGAGCGGCCGACGCGATAAGGTTTGTTCGACGAGATGGCTGGCATGATCAAGTGTAAAGAGGACGCGAACGAGGCTGCATGAGCCCAAGCGAAGCCGCTCTTCTAGAACGATTCCGCGCCCCTGTCAGGACTATCGGAAGCGCGATTGACCTTGCCCACAGTGAAAGTGTCGGGAGCCGCGAGTTCCGCATCATCGCTCGCCTGCGCCGGCCTCGATCTTCCGCCAATGCCCAATGCTTTCTGCTCGATCCCTGGGCGCGACGGCTCGCGCGGTCGCGCGAGCATGCATGACAGGAATTGCCGACGTTCCGTTCGATCAGGTGCTTGGCAGCTTTCCCGCCACCGTCGACTTCAGGATCGCTTCCAGAAGCTGCTCGGCCGTCGTGCCATCGGGCAGCCGCTCCAAAATGTCCTCGAGCCGACCGTCGAGCAGCAGCATGGTGAAGCCGTGCACCATCGACCAGGCCCGCGCGATCGCGGCGCCCTGCTCGATGGTCAACTTGTCGCCGCTGATCGGCTCCTGCCGCATCGCGCCGATCGCATTGGCAAGTCCGGCAAACGAGGATTCCGCGGCCTCGTGCAGCGAAGGCCTGGAATAGTCGAGCCGCTCGGTGCGGAACATCAGACCGTACATGCCGGGATGGGCCTGGGCATAGGCGACGTAGGCTTTGGGCCGCGCCAGCGCCCGTTCCAGCGGCGAGGTGGCCGCGTCGCAGGCAGACGCCATCGCCGCATTGAACTGGCGGAAGCCGATTGCGGCGAGCTCGCTGACGAGGCCGGTGAGATCGCCGAAATGATGCGTCGGCGCGGCATGCGAGACCCCCGCCTCGCGCGCCACCGCGCGCAGCGTCAGGCCGCCGAGCCCGTCGCGCTCCAGCACCCGTTCGGCCGCCTGCAGCAGCGCCTCGCGCAAGGCGCCATGATGATAGGGCGTCTCGGCCTTCGCGCTCGCCCGGCGGCGCGCCGGCCGAGATGCCGGCGATTTCGGGGCGCGCGCGAGGTGCGCCGTTTCGCTCTTAGTGTCGGCGGTGGTGCTGCTCTTGGCCATTTACAAGCTATATGACGCAATATTGACAGTGTAAAGATTTCGCTTGACGGACGCCGCGCTTGGTCCTATTCCATCTTTACGATGTAAAGATAGGGAGGGATACGCCGTGCAGCAGGACGCCACACCTGAGCGCCGTAACAATATCGCGCCGATTCCGTTCGAGGCGGACGCGCCTTTCCTCAGGATCGTCGGCGAATTGCCGCGCGAGTTGAACGGCACGCTCTACCGCAACGGCCCCAATCCGCAGTTCGACACGCCCGGCGCGCACTGGTTCGTCGGTGACGGCATGCTGCATGCTTTCCACCTGGAAAACGGCCGCGCCAGTTACCGCAACCGCTGGGTCCGCACGCCGAAATGGCTTGCCGAGCACGATGCCGGCCGCGCGTTCTTCGGCAACGGCTTCGGCCGCAAATTGCCGGACGCACCTGCCCATGTGACTGACGGCGGCGTCGCCAACACCAACATCATCTTCCACGCCGGCAAGCTGCTCGCGCTGGAAGAGGCGCATCTGCCAACCGAGATCGAGCCGGGCACGCTTCAGACGCGCGGCTATTGCAACTACCAAGGCCGCGTCGCCGGTACGTTCACGGCGCATCCGAAGATCGATCCTGTCACCGGCGAACTGGTATTCTTCGGCTACAACGCGTCGGGGCCACTCACGCCCGCGCTCTCATTTGGATCGATCGATGCATCAGGCAAAGCGACGCGCTTCGAGCGGTTCGAGGCGCCCTATGCCAGCATGGTGCACGACTTCATCGTCACCGAGAACCATTTGCTGTTTCCGATCCTGCCGCTCACCGGCAGCGTGGAGCGCGCGATGGCGGGCCGGCCGCCTTACGCCTGGGAGCCGGAGAAAGGCGCCTATGTCGGCGTGATGAAACGCAAGGGGGCGAGCAAGGACATCGTCTGGTTCCGCGCGGAAGCCTGCTACGTCTTCCACGTCATGAACGCGTGGGAGGACGGTGACTGCATCGTCGCCGACGTCATGCAGTTCGAGGAGGCGCCGCTGTTTCCGCATCCCGACGGCCGGCCGACGAATCCCGAGAAATCCTTTGCGCGCCACTGCCGCTGGACCTTCGATCTCTCTGGAAATACCGACCGCTTCCAGCAGACGTATCTCGACGACCTCACCGGCGAATTCCCGCGCATCGACGATCGCCGCGCCGGCTTGAAAAGCCGTCACGGCTGGTACGCCTGCGCCAATCCGCGGCTGCCGATGTTCGGCGCACTGTCCGGCATTGTCCATGTCGACGGCAATGGAAAGCGGCTCGGCCACTATCTGCTGCCGGCCGGCGACACCATCTCCGAGCCTGTTTTCGTCGAGCGGTCGAAAGATGCTGCGGAAGGCGACGGCTGGCTGCTCGCTGTGGTCTGGCGCGCGCGGGAGAACCGCAGCGACCTCGCCGTGTTCAACGCCACCGACATCGAGGCCGGTCCAGCCGCGCTGGTGCAACTCGGCCATCGCGTGCCCGACGGCTTTCACGGCAATTGGGTGGGAGCGCAGTAGCTCCCTCCCCTGTCATTCTGGCTCGCACCACTTGCTTGGCGCGAGCCCGGAATGACGGATCGAGGAGACTTCGCATGCACGTCCCCGCCATCACGGCGAACTATCTCGCGATCCTCGCGCTGATCTACGCCGCGCTCGCGCTGCAGGTCATCCGGCTGCGGCGGAGCAACGCTGCCCCGTTCAACGACGGCGGCAATGAAGGCTTGCGCAGCGCGATCCGCGCCCATGGCAATTTCATGGAATACGTTCCGATCATCGCGCTGATGGTGGTGTTTCTCGAAATGTCCGGCGCATCGCCCTTGCGCATTCACCTGCTGATGGGGGCGCTCGTGCTGTCGCGGCTCTTGCATCCGCTCGGCATGTCCGCGACGCCGGGCTCGCTCAAATTCATGATCTGCCGCAGCGGCAGCATCTTCCTGACCATCGGTCTGCTGGTCTCTTGTGCACTGACCATTCTGTCGCGCCTGCCCTGGGCGGCCGTCGCCGACGAGATATCGGATCAAGCCATTGCAATGATTGAGTTTTTACATGTTGTTCAAGTCATTTTGACACTGTAAAGATTTCGCTTGACCCGACGCCGGCCCTGAACTACCAATCTTGACATCGTAAAGATTGGTTCGACCGAGGCGACCATGACGATCTTCCTGATCCTTGCTCCCTATGGCGTCTACACTATCCTGATGATGGTGACGTCGGCCACGACCAGCGTGTTCGTGGCCTCCGCGATCTGCCTCGCCACCATCGCGATCGACGTGGCCTGCGGCCGCTCGGTGAAGATTTTGGCCGCGGGCTCGGCGATCCTGTTCGCAGGCATCGGCCTCACCCTCGCGCTGCACGCCCCCTCGCTCAGCGCGCTCGGCGTCAGGCTTTCGGTCGATATCGGCATCTTCGTCATCTCGCTCGGCTCGATGCTGGCGCGCCGGCCCTTCACACTGCAATACGCGGTTGAATCCGTGCCGGCCGAGACCGCGGCGATGCCCGGCTTCCTCACCGCCAACTACGTCATCACCGCCGCATGGACCGCGGCCGCGCTCTTGATGATGGCCGCCAACATCGTGCTGCTCTACTTCCCGGGCTTGCCGGTGTGGCTCGGTCTCGCGGTTGCCTTCGCCGCCCGCAACAGCGCGATCTATTTCACCAAGTGGTATCCCGAATATCGCCAGATCAAGTATGGTGCGCCCGCCGGCGCGTTGCCCGAAGCCCAGTGAGACAGGACCGACAATGAAGGACGTATTCGCCCGCCTCGCCTCCGATTTCCTGTCGGCCATCGTCTTCCTGGTGATCTATCTCGTCACCGACAACGTCATCCTGGCTACGTCGGTGGCGATTGCCGGCGCGATCGCGCAGGTGATCTATGCGCGCGTCAAGGGGCGTGAGCTCGGCTACATGACCTATGCCAGCGTCGCACTCGTCATCGTGCTTGGCACGGTCACGCTGCTGACCAACGATCCCCGCTTCATGCTGGCCAAGCCTGCGATCGCGCATTTCGCGATCGGCGCGATCATGCTCAAGCGCGGCTGGATGCTGCGCTACATGCCGCCGATCGTGGTCGGGACCGCGCCGGAATATGTCACCGCTGCGGGCTATGCCTGGGCCGCGCTGATGTTCGTCCTCGGCGCCGGCACGATCGCGGTCGCATCCACCGGCGATCTGAAGCTGTGGGCGTTCTATATCTCTGCGGTCGCGGGCGGCGCCAAGGCCCTCGCCTTTGCCGTGCAATACGTGGTGTTCAGGCTCGTCGTCACCAGCCGCCGGCGCGCCGCCGCCCGCGCCTGAATGCCGCCCAAGCGGCATTAGGCAGGCGTTAGGCAGCGGCTTCAAGTTGCGCTATAGGCTCGGCCCAGGACGGGTTGCGGATCATCGCAGCCTGCCGGGACATTGTTCGGGAGACGCGAATGGCCGTGGACGGAAACTGGAATCTGACCATGACGACGCCGATGGGCGAACGCCAGGCGACGCTGAGCCTGAAGGAAGCGGGCGGCACGCTCACGGGCACGCAAGGTGCGGAAGGCAATACTGCCGAGATTTTTGACGGCACCGTCAGCGGTGACGCCGTCAACTGGAAGGTCTCCATCACCAACCCGATGCCGTTAACGCTCGAGTTCATCGGAACGGTCTCCGGCGACAGCATGAGCGGCGAAATGGGCATCGGCCCGATGGGCAGTTTTCCGTTCACTGGCGCGAAGGCGTAAGCTTATCCTCTCGTGTCCCGGACGCGGTGCAGCGTGTAACGCTGCTCCGCAGAGCCGGGACCCATGCCGCCACATGGACCCCGGATCAGCAGCGCACCGCTTCGCGCTGCGCAGCATCCGGGGAAAGTGGAGCTAGCCCAGATTCAATTCCTTGAAGAAATCATTCCCCTTGTCATCGATGATGATGAACGCCGGGAAGTCGACGACTTCGATTCGCCAGATCGCTTCCATGCCGAGCTCGGGATATTCGAGCACCTCGACCTTCTTGATGCAGTGCTCGGCGAGGTTTGCCGCGGCGCCGCCGATCGAGCCGAGATAGAAGCCGCCATATTTCTTGCAGGCCTCGCGCACCGCTGGCGCGCGATTGCCCTTCGCCACCATCACCATCGAGCCGCCGGCGGCCTGGAACTGGTCGACGAAGGAGTCCATGCGGCCCGCAGTGGTCGGACCGAATGCACCGGAAGCGTAGCCTTCGGGCGTCTTGGCAGGTCCCGCGTAATAAACCGGATGGTTCTTGAAATAATCCGGCAGCGGCTCGCCCTTCTCCAGCCGCTCGCGCAGCTTGGCATGCGCGCTATCGCGCGCGACGATCATGGTGCCGGTCATCGAGACCCGCGTCTTGATCGGGTTCTTCGAGAACGTCGCCAAAATGTCCTTCATCGGCTGGTTGAGGTCGATCTTGACGACCTCGCCGCCGAGCGACTCCTCCACCTGCGGCAGATACTGCGCCGGGTTGTGCTCGAGCTCCTCGAGATAGACGCCGTCCTTGGTAATCTTGCCGAGCACCTGGCGGTCGGCTGAACAGGACACGCCAAGCCCGATCGGCAGCGAGGCGCCATGGCGCGGCATGCGGATCACGCGGACGTCGTGGCAGAAATATTTTCCGCCGAACTGCGCACCCACGCCCAGGCTTTGCGTCATCTTGTGGATTTCCTTCTCCATCTCGACGTCGCGGAAGGCGTTGCCGTCAGGCGAGCCGTGGGCCGGCAGCGCATCGAGATAGCGGGCCGACGCCAGCTTCACCGTCTTCATGCAGAGCTCGGCCGAGGTGCCGCCGATCACGATCGCAAGGTGATAAGGCGGGCACGCCGCGGTGCCGAGAGTGAGGATCTTCTCTTTCAGGAAGGCAAGCAGCCGGTCCTTGGTCAGCACCGAAGGCGTGGCCTGGAACAGAAAGCTCTTGTTGGCGGAGCCGCCGCCTTTGGCCATGAACATGAACTTGTAGGCGTCATCACCTTCGGCGTAGATCTCGCACTGCGCGGGCATGTTGTTGGCGGTGTTCTTCTCCTCGTACATCGAGAGCGGCGCCACCTGCGAGTAGCGCAGATTGCGGCGCAGGTAGGCATCGCGCGCGCCTTCCGACAGCGCGGCCTCGTCGTCACCATCGGTGACGACGTTGCAGCCCTTCTTGCCCATGATGATCGCGGTGCCGGTGTCCTGGCACATCGGCAGCACGCCGCCGGCCGCGATGTTGGCGTTCTTCAGGAAATCCAGCGCGACGAACTTGTCGTTCGGGCTCGCCTCGCCATCCTCCAGGATCGCGCGGAGCTGCTTCAGATGACCGGGGCGCAGATAGTGGTTGATGTCGCCGAAAGCCGCCTCCGACAGCGCCCGCAGCGCCTCGCGCGACACCACCAGAATGTTCTTCCCCAAGACCTTCTCGACCCGGACACCCTCTGACGTGATCTTCTTGTAGGGCGTCTTGTCCTTGCCCAGCGGGAACAGCGGGGTGTGCTTGTAGGGTGGGACGGGTTTTGAGGCGTCGGGGAAGGCGGTGGGAGCGTTCATGGGGGCAATCTCGGGGTTTTGGAGCCCTCGCGGGCCTCTCAGCATAGAAGCGTTCTAAGCTTTTTTGCCGCAAAGGGAAGGCGTTCTGGCGCGGCCGGGGCATCCCGATTCGGTGCCATGGCGGCCATTTTGCGATCCCCTCGTTCGATCAGCGGGTGGTCACGGTTGTACCCATCAGGCCGGGTTGCACCCCTTGCACTTCGCGCGCGGCGACGGTTGAATGCGCGCCCTCAAGGGGCTTTTCATCATGATTTTCAAACTGCACCTCCGCGGCGCGATTGTCCTCGCCGCCGCAATCATTGGCCTGGTGACCCTCGCTGTGCCTGCGCGCGCGGACCAGTGCGACGACATCGCCAAGCAGCTCGCCGGTGGCGTTGACGGGCTGAAGGTCAACTTCAAGGCCGCCAACATCATCTACCTGACCCATCCGGCGGCGAAGGAGCTGTCGCTCGGCTGCCGTGCCCAGAGACAGACCTATTCCAACGAGCTCTACGCCAAGGGCGACCGCAAGCCGACACCCCAGTTCTATGATCTGGTCGCTTCCGCGGCCGCGATCATCTTCACGGTGACGAAGGACGACACCACGACCGGTGCGACGCGCTGCCTCAAGCGCATGGGCCTGTTGCGCGGCGACAAGGTGACGATGCGCTACAAGCGTCTCAACATGGAATGCACGCGCACC
Source organism: Bradyrhizobium sp. S3.3.6 (assembly GCF_040546905.1). Taxonomy (NCBI): domain Bacteria; kingdom Pseudomonadati; phylum Pseudomonadota; class Alphaproteobacteria; order Hyphomicrobiales; family Nitrobacteraceae; genus Bradyrhizobium; species Bradyrhizobium sp. S3.3.6. The sequence goes on from NZ_JBEPOT010000004.1 coordinate 592,517, forward strand.
AAGACGGATGCGACGATCGCGATCACGCGGCCTAAGGACGAGTAGGTCGAGCTGCCGCCACACACTCCGTCATTGCGAGCGCAGCGAAGCAATCCAGAGTCTTTCCTCGGAGGGATTCTGGATTGCTTCGCTGCGCTCGCAATGACGAGGAGAGATCGGAGCTCTCCCTGACACAGGACAATGTCAGGCACGAAAACAGTGCGTCTTTCCCTCGCATTTTAACGATTGGCTTGACGGAGCTTTCGTCCCCTCCGGAGCAGGATCAATTGTTTCAATCTGTGAGGATTTGTGGATGAGCGTTTCCAGCGTTGCGCCGCCGCCTGTGACGGTCGTGGTCCCGAGCTACGACACGACCAAGCAGGCGGACGACCAGACCAAGACCAAGGACAACGATCCGACCTATCAGCCGACGCCGCCTGCGCCGCTGCCGCCGGGCCAGGGGACGCGGATCGATCAGCTCGCCTGATCCGGCTTGCCTGCGATGGATCGCCCGGTCCGGTTGACCGGGCTTTTCGCGCGTCCGGGCTTGCGGGATAGCGCGGCCAGATTCGTGCGGGGACGGCGGGGAACCGCGCTTGATCGCACGCCTCCTATTGCATCATGCGATTGCTGCCGGCCGCATGCTGGCCGAAACAATGCTATCAATGGCTCGGTCGCGTGAGGGAGCCAGATCGAACATGATCGCACGCCTGCTGTTGCAGAACACCGTTCTCACCGCCGGAATGGGCACGCTGCTGTTTGCCGCCGCCGGCACGCTGCATTGGCCTGGCGCGTGGGTGTTTCTCCTCACCTCCGTCCTGCTCGGCCCGCTCTGCGGCTGGTGGCTCTACCGGATCGACCCGGCGCTTCTGGCCGAACGTCTGCGGCCTGTTCTGCAGCGAGATCAGCCGGCCGCAGACAAGATCTTCATGGTCGTGTTCGTCGTGGCGATGCTGGGCTGGCTCGTCGCGATGGGACTCGACCGGCGTCATCTTGCGTCCCACATGACCATCGCATGGCAGGCACTCGGCTTCATGCTGTTCCTCGCCTCGACACTGTTCACGCTGTGGGTATTTCGCGAGAATTCGTTCGCAGCACCCGTGGTGAAGCTGCAGGCCGAGCGCGCGCAGCGCGTGATCTCGACCGGGCCCTACGCCCATGTCCGCCATCCCATGTACAGCGGCATGATCCTGTTCTTCGCCAGCGTGCCGCTGATCCTCGGCTCGTGGTGGGGAATGGCGATTGCGCCGCTCTTCCTGGTGCTGCTTGCGGTCCGCATCCGCATCGAGGAGCGCACGCTCATCGCGGGCCTGCCCGGCTATGCCGACTATGCGGCACGGGTGCGCTACCGCCTGCTGCCCGGACTGTGGTGATTCACGCATCCAGCTCCTTGTAACGGCGGAAGATGCCCTGCTCGTTGAAGGGAATGCGGCGTTCGCTTGCAAGATAGGCCTTGATATTCGGCCGCGCCGCGACACGGTCGTGCAGGCCGACGAGGCCAGGAATGTCTTTCTCGAACGCCTTCATCCGCTTCGGGAAGGCATAGCGCAGGCCATCGACGATCTGGAACAGCGAGAGATCGACGTAAGTCAGGCGCCGACCGGTGACATAGGCGCCGCCATTGTCGTCGAGCAGCTGCGCGAAATAACCGAGATACTTCGGCACGCGCTCGTCCCAGAACTCGGCGGTGCGCTTCTTCGCCGGCGGTTTCTGGTCTTCGTAGTACATCGAGGGCCCGAGCGGATGATGGGTGTCGTGGATTTCGACCACGAGATCGGTGATGGTCAATTGAAGCTGGTGCACCCAGAGTTTTCCGGCATCGGTCTTCGGCGCGAGGGCGTGACGGGCGCCGAGATAGAGCAGGATGTTGGCGGTCTGCCCGATGACGAGCTTGCCCGCTTTCAGGAACGGCGGCGCAAAGGGCGGCGTGCCCTTGTGGGCCCCCATCATCTTCATCATTGCGCCGCTGCCGCGGGGGCCGCGTGCGACGTCGTCGTAAGCCGCGCCCGCTTCCTCCAGCGCCAGCCGCACATATTCACCGCGGCCCTGGATCTCGGGCCAGTAGTAGAGCTCGTACTTCATGAGAAGGGTCCGTGAGCGTGGAAGCGACGGAACCAATGTAACACGCAGCCGAAGGTTCCGTCAGAGAGGGACGAGACGCTCGCACCACACACCCGCAAAGCAAATCCAGACAATCATCGCGGAGGGACGCTGGATTGCTTCGTCGCATCAGCGCAAAATTGCTTCGCAATTTTGTCGCGAGCTCCTCACAATGACGGAGGCCTCAATTCGCCGCGAAACAATACAGCAGGCCATCGCCGCCGGTGCTCTTCAGATCGGCCTGCGAGCAGCCTCCATCGGGGCCACGCGAGAGGTGAGAGCTATTCCAGGACTTTGAGGGCTCGTCGTCGCGCAGGCCTTGGCGATCGGCATGACCAACGATCGCCGCGCCTTGCGTGCTCGACGTCCAGTTCTTGCAGGTCTTGTCGTCGCCCGCGGCAAAGGCGGTGCCGTCGGCTTGCGATCCCGTGAGGATGTCATGCCGGTTCGGCGTGTCGCCGCGGCCGTTGATGACCTCGCCCTTCTCGCTGAGCGCGGTCTGCTTGGTGAGATTGTTGGCCGCGCTGTGGAGGTCGGCCACGTCCTTGGCAATCACCACGCCTTTGGCGTTCTGCCACGGTCCCTTGCCGATGCGGTCTTTGGCATTGACAGCCGGCTTGCCGTCGGCGGCTTGTGCCGAGAGATAGGCGCGCCAAGTTTTTGCAGCGGCACCGCCAACCTGCGCCAGCTTCTGGCACTGCGCATCTGCGCCATCAAGGCCGCCCAGATCGGCGCCCTTGCCGGGACCGATGGAGGTCACGAAGAACGTCATGTCGGGCGACTGCGCTTGTACCGATGGCGCCGCAAGCAAGGCTGCAGCGAGCGCAAGGCCTGACATTGTCACGGATCTTGCGGTGCGGATCATCCTGTCCTCCCGGTTGTGTTTGTATTTGGCCGCCTGATGTCAACCCGACGCGCGCCCGCTTATTCCGCTGCCGCGATGCGAGACGTCCAAAGAAAAAGGCGCCGTGCAAGAAGCACGACGCCCTGGTTTCCGATGTTGCGCGCGATCAGTTGGTCTGCTGGATCGCCGACAATTCCCAGGCGCTGCCAGGGCGGCGAGCAAAGGTCCAGACTTCGGTGACTTCGCCCGGCTGCTCGCTGCCGGCGACGAGCGCGCCGGTGTTGCGGTCGACCGTCTTGTCGGTGAGCGCAAAGCGCAACGCCACGGTCGCGTACTCGGTCTCGCCTTCGCGCCAGGCTTCCGCGAGGTCGCCCTGCAGCAGCTTGACGTTGGTCACCTTGTTCACGGCGTTGCGCGCGCGGTTCTCGGCGAGATCCCGCTCGAAATAGGAGACCATCTCCGGCGTCGCCAGCGTATGCAGTTTTGCAACGTCCTCGTTCGACCAGGCGGCCTGGACGTCGCCGAGCAGACGCTCAAATGCTTCGTAATCGTCCGGCTTGATCTCGAGCGGCGCATTGTTGGCGCCGAAGCCGAAGCCGCCGCCGAGACCCGAACCAAGACCGCCGCCAAGACCGCTGCGATAGCTCGTCTGCGGTCCCGGGCCGGTGTCAGCGCCGGCATAGGCTGCCTGCGGCGCGTTGCGGCGCTGCCACCAGGACATCGCCAGCCGCACCACGAACACGACGAGCACGATCTGGATGATCAGGCCAAGAATCGATGACAGCCCGCCGAGGCCGCCGAACAGGCCGCCGCCGAACAGCATGCCCAGAAGGCCTGCGCCGAGGAAGCCGGCCGCAAGACCACCCAGGAAGCCACCGCCGCGGCCGAACAGGCCGCCGCGCGCGGGCGCAGCCGTGTTCATGCCGGCGCCGGGCTGGCTGTAGGTGCGGTTGAACTGTGAGGTGGAGCCCGGCGCGGTCGTGGTCGACGGCGGGGCGGAGAAGGTCCGCGAACCGCGCGAGCCCGACGAGACGCCACCGCCGACGCGGGCGTCAGCGGAGGAGATCGCAAGCGCCGTCGGCAGCGCGAGCGCCAGAACGACGGCAATCGTCTTCACGAGAGTGCGGGACCATTGCGAGAAATTCATGTTCGTTTCCCAAATCCCCGGCATGGGGACGTGCCAGTAAGATGGGCACCCTTTAGCAAAAGGGAAGCCGGTTTCGGAACCCCCGGCTGCGGCCCTCAGTCGCGGGGATGTGGCAAAAGCCCATATTCGCCGGGGGTTTGGCCGGATGTGGCCAGGAACTGTGGTCGCGGGGTACCGGCGGCTATTGCGACGAGAATTCCGCTCTCTCCATTGCGAGCGTGTCGCCCTCACCCCTGCTTCGTCATCGTCTCCTTCACCGCCGCCACGAGCTGGCTGAGCGTGAACGGTTTTGGCAGGAAGTCGAACTGCTGCCCCTCGGGCAGGCTCTTCTCGAAGGCATCCTCGGCGTAGCCGGAGACGAAGATGAAGCGGATATCGGGGTTCTTCTCGCGCATCGCCTTGAGCAGCGTCGGCCCGTCCATCTCCGGCATCACGACGTCCGAGACGACGAGATCGATGCCGCCGCTCTGCTCCTCCAGCATCTCCATCGCCTCGACGCCGTTCTCGGCCTCGATCACGGTGTAGCCGCGCGAGCGCAGGCCGCGGGCGTTCAATGCGCGCAGGCCCTCTTCGTCCTCGACCAGCAGGATGGTGCCCTGCCCGGTGAGATCGGTACGGGGCTTCGTCTCCGCGGCCGCAGGCGCGGCGTCCTTCGCGCCGCCATTCGTCGCGGCCGGCTGTTCGACCTGCACCTCGGGCTCGGCGTGATGGCGCGGCAGGAAGATGTGGAACGAGGTGCCCTGCCCCGGCTGGGAATCGACGTAGATGAAGCCGCCGGTCTGCTTGACGATACCGTAGACAGTGGACAGCCCGAGGCCGGTGCCCTTGCCGACTTCCTTGGTCGAGAAGAACGGCTCAAAAATCTTGTCGCGGATGTCGGCGGGGATGCCGGTGCCGGTGTCGGCGACCTCGATCCGTACGTAGTCCGCCGCCGGCATGCCCTTGTAGGCGAGCTTGCCCGCCTCATCGGTCGCGACATTGGCGGTGCGGATGATCAGCTTGCCGCCGTCGGGCATGGCGTCGCGCGCATTCACCGCGAGATTGACGATGACCTGCTCGAACTGGGAGACATCGACCTTGACCGGCCAGAGATCGCGGCCGTGGATCAGGTCGAGCTTGACCTTCTCGCCGATCAGCCGGCGCAGCAGCATGGTGAGATCGGACAATGCATCGCCGAGATCGAGCACCTGCGGCCGCAGCGTCTGCCGCCGCGAGAACGCGAGCAGCTGCCGCACCAGCGTCGCAGCACGCGTGGCGTTCTGCTTGATCTGCATGATGTCCTGGAACGACGGATCGGTCGGCTTGTGCGCGTTCAGCAGGAAGTCGTTCGCCATCATGATGGCGGAGAGCACGTTGTTGAAGTCGTGCGCGATGCCACCGGCGAGCTGGCCGACCGTCTCCATCTTCTGCGACTGGTTGATCTGGTTCTCCAGCGCGCGCCGCTCGGTGGTCTCGAGCATGTGCACGATCGCGGCTTCGGCGTCGTTCTCGGCCGCATCGACCGGCGTGACGAAGAACTGGCCCCAGCGCTCCTTGGTCCCTTCCAGCGCCACCTCGACCGGCGCGATGTCGGCCTGGTTTTCGGCCGCCTGGTTGATGGCTGCAATCAAAAGGTGGCGATCGCGCGCATTGATCGCGCGGAAGATCGACTTGCTGGCGCTGTCGAGCCCGAGGGCCTGCGCGAGCTTGGCGTAGCGCGCATTGGCCCGCACCACGTTGCCGCCGCGGTCCACGGTGGCGATCGCCATCGGCGTGTGATCGAAGAAGCGCATGAAGCGCACTTCGGCGGCGCGGTCGGGATCGCTGCGCTCGTCGCGGGCACGGCTGATGACGAGCGTGCGCGAGGGCCCCGGCGCGCCGTCGGCGCCGAACGCGAGCTTGTGATAGAGCCGCACCGGCATGGTCTTGCCGGTACGCATGCGCAGATCGATGTCGAAGACTTCGGTCTTCACCTCGCCAGGCACCGCCACGATCGAGCTCAGCAGCGAAGCGCCGTCGCCCGAGACGATGTCGGCGAGCTTCAGCCCACCGGAGCCGATCTCGGCGAGATCATAGTCGAGCCAGTTCGCCAGCGTCGCATTGACGTAAGCGAGCTCGCTGGCGGGATTGACCGAGAAGAAGCCGCACGGCGCGTGATCGAGATATTCGATCGCGTGCTGGAGCTCCTGGAACACGTCCTCCTGGCGCTCGCGGTCGCGGGTGATGTCGGCGATCGACCACACCGCATATTTGGCCTCGCGCTTGCCCGTGCCGAGCGGGCGCACCCGCATGCGCAGCCAGCGGCCCTGGCTACCGTCGTGGCCGGAGATGCGCACCTCTTCCTGCTGGCGCTTGCCTTCGCGCGCGGCCTTCAGCAGGCGGAACACCGCTTCCGAAACGTCCGGGTTGCCGATGAAGACGCGCTCCACGGGGCGCACATCCTGCGGACCTGAGGCGCCGGTCAGCGTCAGATAGGCCGCGTTGGAATAGACCACATGGCCACGCGGATCGGTCACCGCGAGGCCGTCGAAGGCGTGATCGGCGATACGCCCCATCACGGGATCGTCGAGATTGCGGTCGACGAAGCGGATGATGCCGGCGGCGAAGGCGAACAGATTGAACAGGCCGATCATCGCCAGCACGGCGAGGATCCCGAGGATATAGGGCTGCGCCTGCGCGCGCCCGAGCGTCATCAGCCCGATGGCGACCGCGACGAGGCCGGTGGCCACCAGGAGCACCAGCGCAATGCTGCCCGAGCGCGGCGACGGCTCATGCGCCGCAACGGGCTCGCGTGACAGGTCGTGGTCGGTCTCGGCAGTCATTTCACGCTGGCATGGCCTGTCGACAGAGAATCAACGCGCCACGGGGCACGTGGGGTCCTCCCTGCCTGAATCGGACCCGCGGACGCAAGGGCGGCAGCGGCGAAACGTACGCTGATTCCCAGTTTACAGCCATTTCCGGTACTTTTCGGGGTTTTATTGCCGCGCGGCGCTGAAACCGCGCTTCAGCCGGATGACGTAGCCGATGACTTCGGCGACTGCATGGTAGTGCTCGACAGGAATTTCCTTGTCGATTTCGGCGGTGGCGTACAGCGCGCGGGCCAGCGGCACGTTCTCGACGATCGGGATGTCGTGCTCGCGCGCGATCTCCCGGATCTTGAAGGCGAGGTTGTCGACGCCCTTGGCGACGCAGATCGGCGCCGACATGCCGCGCTCGTAGGACAGCGCCACCGAATAGTGGGTCGGGTTGGTGATGATCACGGAGGCCTTGGGAACCGCCGCCATCATGCGCTTCTTGGAGCGCTGCTGGCGCAATTGCCTGAGCTTGCCCTTGATATGCGGGTCGCCTTCGGACTGCTTGAACTCCTCCTTGATCTCCTGGAGCGACATCTTCTGCCGCTGGAACCAGCTGCGATACTGGAAGAAATAGTCGCCAATGGCGATGATCGCGAGCGCGGCGACCACTGCGCCGAGCAGCTGGACGGTCAGGCCGGTGGTGGCGCCCAGCATGGCCATCGGATCGAGCTTGACCATCGCCTCCATGCGGTGCCGTTCCGGCCACAGGATCGTGGTCATGACCACCCCGAGCACGACGAGCTTGCCGATGCCCTTGAGAAAATTGGCTCCCGCCTGCTTGCCGAAGATGCGCTTGAAGCCGGCAGCGGGTGAGAGCTTGCTGAATTTCGGCGTGAGAGATTCGGCCGACCACACCAGCCGGTGCTGGAGCATATTGCCGGCAATCGCAGCCAGCACCAGCATCAGCAGGGGCACGCCGACCGCCGCGAACACCGCGACTTCGACCTGCTGCATCAGCACGAGCAGGTTCCCGGGGTCGGTTTTGATCATCCAGGAATTGGCGAGCAGATTGCGCATCGGCGTCAGCAGCCCGCTGCCGACCGAGCCGGAGAAGGTCGAGACCACGAGCGTGCCGCCCGCGATCATGAACCAGGTGTTGATCTCCTGGCTTTTGGCGACGTCGCCGCGTTCGAGCGCCTCTTCGAGACGTTTTTGGGTCGGGTCTTCTGTTTGGCTCTCTGGATCGTTGTCTTCCGCCATCGATCACCCGTTACCAGTTACTTGAGCGGCATCATCTGGTGCATGACACCGATGAAGTAGTCGAGATAGGTGCCCATCATCGCCGTGAGCACCACGGCCAGCACCATGAAGCCCGCGAAGATCGATAGCGGCACGCCGACGAAATAGACCTGCATCTGCGGCATCAGCCGCGCCAGCACGCCGAGCCCGATATTGAAGACGAGGCCGAACACCAGGAACGGGCCGGAAAGCTGCAGGCCGAGCAGGAACGCGGCGGAGAAGGCCCGCGTGGCGAGCGAAGCGACGTCGCCGCTCGATACGGTCTCGCCCGGCGCGAAGATCGCGTAGCTGTCGTTCAGCGCCGCGATCACCAGGTGATGGCTGTCGGTGGCGAACAGCAGCGTGACACCCAGCATGGTGAGGAAATTGCCGACCAGAACGCCCTGCTGCCCTTGCGTCGGATCGACCGAGGTGACGAAGCCAAGTCCCATCTGCTGCGCGATCACGGCGCCTGCGACCTGCAGCGCCGACAGCGTCACGCGCGCGGTTGCGCCGAGCACGATGCCGATCACGATCTCATGCAGCATCAGCACCAGCATCGGCGCGAGCGAGCCCATGTCGACCTGATAGGCATTGCGATGCAGCGGCAGGATGATCAGCGTCAGCAGAAGCGCGATCGACAGCTTCACCCGCGTCGGGATGTTGGTCTCGCCGAGCCCCGGCAGCAGCATCACCATCGCGCCGACCCGGGCGAAGGCGAGCATGAAGGCCGCGGCAAGCGCCGGCAGCAACGAGACGTCGATGCGCATGGTGGGCGCATAGTGCCTCAGCCGCCGATGATTCGCGACGAGATCCGCAGCATGTGGGAATGAAGCGCGTCGGCCATGAACGGTAGCGCCAGCAGCATCGTGGCAAAGATGGCCAGGATCTTCGGCACGTAGACCAGCGTCTGCTCCTGAATCTGCGTCAGCGCCTGGAACAGCGACACGATCACGCCGACCACGAGCCCGACCACCATCAGCGGCGAGGACACGATGACGATGGTCCAGATCGCATCGCGGGCGACGTCGAGGGTCTCGGGTCCGGTCATTTCAGAATTCCCTTATTCAAGCTTCATCCCCGCCGCACCGACGAGAACCACACACCCCTCCCCGTCATTGCGAGCGCAGCGAAGCAATCCAGACTGGTGCCTGCGGAAAGATTCTGGATTGCTTCGCTTCGCTCGCAATGACGGCGGAGGCCGAAATCAGATCGGCATCTTCATGATGTCTTCATACGCCGCGATCACGCGGTCGCGGACCGAGACCAGCGTGGACACCGCAACGTCCGTGTCGGCGACCGCCGTCACCACGTCCATCACGTTGGCCTTGCCGGAGGCCATCGCCACGGTCTGCGCGTCCGATTTGCGGCCGGATTCCATGACGCTGCCAACCGCGTCTTTCAGCAGCGAGGCAAAGGACTGCCCGCTCGCCTCGCTGCCCTTGCCGGCGCCGCTGTTCTCCAGCACGCGGGCAAGGTTGGCATAAGCATTGGCCGCGATTGTCGGTGTTGCCATGGCCTGGGGTTTCCTGTTCAGCTCTTAAGGATGTCGAGCGTGCGCTGGATCATCCGGCGCGTTGCACTGATGATGTTGACATTGGCCTCGTAGGACCGCTGCGCATCGCGCATGTCGGTCATCTCGACCACCGAATTCACGTTGGGATATTTGACGTTGCCGGTGGCATCCGCCGCCGGATTGCTCGGCTCGTATTTGACGCGGAAGTTGGACTGGTCGGGCTTGATCTTGCCGAGCGTGACGACCTGCGCGTCGAGCGTGCGGTCGAGCGCCGCGGAGAATGTCGGCACCTTGCGCCGATAGGGATCGCCGCCTGCGGTCGGCGCGGTCGAGTCCGCATTCGCGATGTTTTCCGAGATCACCCGCATTCGCCCGGCCTGCGCCCGCAACCCGGAGGTCGCGATCGCCATCGAGCGGGCAAAGTCGCTGCTGTCATTCGCCATGTTGCGCCTCTCCTAGCTCTAGCCCTTGCCGATCGCGGTCTTCAGAAGATGCAGGCTCTTCGAATAGAGCGAGGTGACCGCCGCATAATCCATCTGGTTGTTGGCGGACTTCATCATCTCCTCTTCGAGATTGACGGCATTGCCCGCAGGACGGGTCTCGAAGCCCGCATTCTTGTTCTGGTCGAAGCTCGAGGCCGCGCCCGATGACGTCATGTGCGAGGCGCTGGTGACGGCCATGGCGAGCGGCCCGATCGAGCCCGCCGGGGCGCCGGTCTTGTCGAATTTCGGCTCGACCAGCTCGCGCGGCCGGAAATTGGGGGTGTCGGAATTGGAGACGTTCTCGGACAGGACGCGCTGGCGTTCCTGGTGCCACTGCATCTTGGTGCGAAGCGCCGACAGCACCGGAAGATCGTTGATGGACATCGTTGCGGCTCCTTGCGCCTCTTGCAGACCCTGAGGTCCGAAGCTAGGCAGAATTTGCCGCGTGTATGGTTAACAGGTGGTTAAGGCGTGGCGGATGCATGTTTCTGATTGAGACATGCAACGCTCCCCCCGTGATTCTACCCATTCCAAAAGCCGCATTAACCCAACTGCCTGGCGGCCCTGCGCAGGCCAAGAAGTCGTTTTGGATCGGGCGATTCATAGGTTATTAAGACTTGGGGACGGCAAAGCTTGCCGTGGGACGTTAAGAGATCACAGTTTTGGGGCATCGCACGCCGGTGGTCGGCGCATCCGACCATAGGCACGAGAGAAGCGCCATTTACCGGGGACAGGTATGAACGGTAGCCCTATCACCTTCATCGTCGCGTTCATCGTCGTTCTGGCGTTGATCGGCGTCGCGGCGTGGCTGGTCCGCCGATTCGCGACCACCCGGCTCGGCGCCAACACCCAGCGCGGCAGGATGCCCCGACTTGCGGTGATCGACGCGGCCGCAGTCGATGGCCGCCGGCGCCTGGTGCTGGTGCGCCGTGACAATGTCGAACATCTCCTGATGATCGGCGGCCCGACCGACATCGTCGTCGAACCGAATATCGTGCGCGCCGCAGCCGGCCGCGACCAGATTCCGCAGCGTCCCAGCGCGGCCGAGCCGCCGCGCCTCGCCCCGATGCCCGATGCCGGCAGCTGGGCCGACGAAGCGCCGCGACCCGAGGTGCTCGACCATCCCGAGCCGCAAATGCCCGAGCCGCCGCCGCGGCCCGCACGTCCGTCCTTTGCCGACGAAGTCCGCCGGCCGGCGCCCGCTCTGGCCGAACGCCGTGGCGAACCGGCGCTCGGCGGCTTTTCGCCCGAACCGATGCCGCCGCGTCTCGAGCGTGAGCCCCGCCCCGAGGCGATGCCGCCGCGCGTTGCTCGCAGCGAACCGCCGCTGATGCCGCGCCCGCCGCGCCAGAACGAGCCGGCGAAGGTGCCGCCGGTGCGTGCCGAGCGCGCGGCCGCGCCGCCGCCTCCTCCGCCCGCGCCGCAGGCACCGCCCGTTCCGCCGCCGGCCGCAGCTGCCGCGCCGTCGAGTGCCGAGCAAAATCTCGCCGAGATGGCCCAGCGCCTCGAGGCGGCGCTCCGTCGTCCGGCCGGCGAGACCATCGCCCCACCGGTTGCGCCGGATCCGCCCGCCGCGCCGCCGCGCGCCGCACGGGTCGATCCGCCGGCCCCTCCGGCGCCGCCGGCCAGGCCGGCTCCGGAAAAGACCAGCTTTGAAAATCTCGAAGACGAGATGGCCTCGCTGCTCGGCCGTCCGAAGCCGTCTTCGTGAGGCTGACGTCCTTCCCGCGTAGAGTTCTTGTCCCCTCTGTCCTGATCGCCGCGGCCTTGCTCGCCACCCCTGCGCATGCGCAGGACATCAGCATCAATCTCGGCGGCCAGGGCGGCGGCGGGGTCACCGAGCGCGCGATCCAGCTGATCGCGCTGCTCACGGTGCTGTCGATCGCGCCGTCGATCCTGATCATGATGACGTCGTTCACGCGCATCGTGGTCGTGCTGTCGCTGCTGCGCACAGCGATGGGCACGGCGACCGCGCCGCCCAACTCGGTGATCCTGGCGCTGGCGATGTTCCTCACCTTCTTCGTGATGGGGCCGGTGCTGCAAAAATCCTACGACGACGGCATCCGTCCGCTCGTCGCCAACCAGATCGGCGTCGAGGACGCGCTCCAGCGCGCCTCCGTCCCCTTGCGCGGCTTCATGCAGAAGAACGTGCGCGAGAAGGACCTGAAGCTGTTTCTCGATCTCTCCGGCGAGCCACCGCCGGCGACGCCTGACGAGCTCGCGCTGCGCATCCTCGTCCCTGCCTTCATGATCTCCGAGCTGAAGCGCGCCTTCGAGATCGGTTTCCTCCTGTTCCTCCCCTTCCTGATCATCGACCTCGTCGTCGCCTCGGTGCTGATGTCGATGGGCATGATGATGCTGCCGCCCGCGACGATCTCGCTGCCGTTCAAGCTGATCTTCTTCGTGCTGGTCGACGGCTGGTCGCTGGTGGCGGGAAGCCTGGTGCAGAGTTACGGGGGGTGATGACGCCAGCGGCGCATCCCCTCTGCCCCGACGATAGATAGCCTCCGCCCTCTCCCCGTCATTGCGAGGAGCCCTTGCGACGAAGCAATCCAGAATCCCACCGCGGAAAGATTCTGGATTGCTTCGCTGCGCTCGCAATGACGGAGGATGCGGCGCTGTCCCGGCCGCGCTTCGCGCGGAAGCAGGGGTCCTACCGCGTCATCTTGATCTGCCGCACGACGGGGATCGTCGGCAGCGAGCCGGTATGATCGGTCTCGTCCTTGGCCTGCGGGGCCGCGGGGGCGCGCGCGGTGGCGTCGGGGAAACGCTGCTTCATTTCGCGGAGGAAGCCGTCGAGCGTGTCGACGCTTGCGGCGAGCTTTGCAATGTCGGCGAATTCGGCGCTGGAGGCGCCCGCCGGCTTGCTGGCGATGTCGAAGGCGAGCCGGTCGGCGCTCTCGCTCATCAGGGGGGCATATTTCTCGCGGAAGCGCGACAGCCCGATCGAGTCGTCGGCGAGCGCATAGCCGACCGCGGCACGGATGATGTCACTCTTCTCCACCGCATTGAGCGGCTTGAAGTCGCGGAAGCGGTCGCCGTAATAGAGCTCGATCTGCTCGGCGGACTCGCGCCAGCGTCGCCCCGCCCAGAAGATGTCGGACCGCAGCCGCAGCACCTCACGCCCACTGACGTTGGAGACGATGTCGAGCGCGAGATCATGGCGGCCGACGTCGCTCTGCGCGCGCGCTTCCAAGAGCAGGCGCTGCTGCCGCAACTCGCCGGAGAGATCGCTGATGCGGCTGGCGCGCAGCGCGGTGATCGCCATGTCGGGCTTGCGGTTGGCGAGATAGATCATCGCAAGGCGCGCGGCGACCTGCGCGCGCGCGGCGCCTTCGAGACGGTGGTCGACCTGGTATTGCAAGAGCTCGGCGGCCTGGTCGAGCAGATCGATCGAGGCGAGACGATCGGCCAGGCGGCGGATCAGCTCGTCACCGCGGCGGCCGATCGGCGTCAGCTCGCGGAACTCGTAGAACATCCCGAGCGCCTCGACCGGCGGCAGTTCGTCGCCCTTCGGCCCCAGGAAGATCTGCGTAAACAGATCCGACGCCAGATCCTGCGCCTGGCGCGAGGCTTCCGCGTTCGGCTGCAGCTTGGTCGCGGTACGCGCCGCCGTGAGCGCATCGCGATAGCGTCCGTTCTCGGAATAAAGCTGCGACAGCATCTGCAGCGTCTTGACCTCGATCGCGTCGCCGCGCCACGTCATCGATAGCGTCTCGAGCTCTTTCAGCGCGTCTTCCTTGCTGATCTCTTCACGCTTCTGCCGCAGCGCGATTTCGAGCTGCTTGGCTTCGGCGGCGGCCGGCCGGTCATTCGAGGCGACCGCGAATTTGTAATCGTCGAGCGCATCCCTGTCGTGGCCGAGCGCCTCGGCGAGCCGGCCGCGCAGCACGGCAAAGCCGGGCCCAGCCTCCGGCGAGACGCCGACAACCTCCATCTCGCCGCGGCGCTTCGAGGCGCCGGCATAGTCCTTCACCTCGAGCGAGGCGCGCATCGCATCCATCGTCACGATGCGCTGGATGTCGAGCGGCAGCGAGGCGATGGCGAATTCGACATTCTTGAATTTTTCGCGAGCGTCCGCCCATTTGCCCTGGCGCGCATAGGCGAGCGCCTTCCAGAGCTGGGAATCGTGGCTGTTGCCGATCACTGGATTGGCGAGATCCTTCAGGCCCAGCGCCGGCCGGCCGATCAGAATGCTGGCGATCGCATGCATGATCAGCGCGCTGCTCTCCTCCTTGTTGAGAGGATCGCTCAGCATCAATTCGGTCACGGACTTGGCTTCGTGATACATCGCGCGCGACATGTAGAACTGGGCGAGATCGAGCCGCGGCAGCGAACGCTGCGCCGGCTCGACGGCCGAGATCGCCGTGATCAGATCGCTTTGGCGGGTCCAGAAATCTTCCGCCTGGCCCTTGCGCCAGCCCTCGGGATTGAAGATCGGCCGCACCGCAGTCGGTGCCCGCTCGGCCGAAACGTCGACCGGCGACAGCGTCAGGCCGCCCTTCTTGCCGAGGATGACCTTGTCCGATCCGACCTCAATGCCGACTTCGTCGGAGTTCGGCCGGATCGCGATGCCATGCGCGGATTCCAGCAGCGAGAGATCGACGAGATCCTGCCGCTTGATGAAGCCGCGGACCGGCCGTTGCGCGGTGACGACGTAGAGCATGTCGCCGGCATCAGGGTCGGTGAGCTTGTGCAGCAGGCCCGGATTGGCAAAGGGGATGGCGATGTTGGCGAGCGCGGGATCGGTGATGTTGCGCGAGATCAGCAGCGGCAGCGGCGTTGCCTGGATCTTGTCGGCGAGCGTCAGCAGCCAGTTGGTCTCCTTGCCGACCTCCTCGCTGGTCAGCGAATAGACCAGCGGTCGGGTGAGACGGATGCGTACCGCCTGCCCCTTCTCGAGCGGCATGCGACTGACCTCGCCGATCATCGCACCACCCCGGCTGCGGATCGCCTCGATGTCGATCGGCTTTGGCGAATCGAACACCAGCCATACCGTGTCGCCGCGGCGGAACGCGGCCGCCGGCGTTGCGACAGGAATCGGGAATGTCACGCGCAGGCCATCGCTGTCGCGGCGCGCATCGACGCTGGCAACAGGAGGCGGCGGCGCGGCCTGAGCCTCAGCGGGCGCAGGCTTGGGCCCTTCCTTCGGAGCTTCCTTGATCGCTTCCTTAGGCTCTTCCTTGACCGGCTCCTTCGCAGCTTCCTTCACCACCTCGTTGGGCGCTTCGGTTACTACCGGCTTGGCAGGAGCAGCAGGCGCGGCGGCTTCCATTGCGGGCGGCGCGGTCTTGGGCGCTTCCGTGACGTGCGGAGCTTCGGTCGAGGTTATTGCCGGTGCCGGCTTTGGCGCCTCGGCGGACGGCATCGCAGCGGATGCTTCCGGCTTCGCCTCCGATTTCACCTCGGGCTTCACCTCAATCCTGGCTTCGCGCGCGATCGCCTCCGAGGTCGGCGGCTTGATCTCGCCATGGGCGTCCTTCGGCTTTGCGACCGCCGGCTTTTCAGCGGCCGGCGCCGGTCCGTGACCGCCGGATTCGGCCTTTGCGATCGTGGCTTCAGGCGTCGCCGCCGCCTTGCCCTTGTCGGGCTGGAACGCGATGTCGACGACGTAGTTCTTGTCGTCGCGGAAGGAGTGCACGTCGGAATCGCCGATCAGCGCGATCTCGACGCTGGTCTGGTCGATGTCGGACTTCTGCTTGATCGACGCGACATTCGGCGGCGCGGCGACGACGGCATCGGCGAGGTCGAAGCTGAGATTGGCGTTGAAGGCGAGCGTCAGCTTCTGCTCGTTGAGCACGGAGGAGACGCCGACGCCGTCGGGCATCTCGAACACGAAGCGCACGAAGGTCGGCTGCACCGAGGCACGCACGCGGATCGGCGGACGCTTCTTGCTCTCGGCCGCAGCGCGCTGGGCGCGCAGCGCGCGCTCGGCAGCGCGCGCGCGTTCGGCGAGTTCCTTGACGACCTCCTGGGGCAGGCTCGGTGGCGGCCCCTTCCAGCCTTCCGGCATCAGATCGATAAAAGTACGCTCGCCGGCATTCATGGTGTTGACGGTGACGCGCCGCGCCAGCGACAGCCGGATCGCGCTGCCGTCGGGGTCTCGGCGGGCGGAGTTGACGTAATCGGGTGCGCCTTCCGGCACGCGGTCGACGGGAACGTCGACGGGACGGTCAAAGCGGATGATGAGGATGGAGCCGGCGGTCGTGACCTCGGAGGGAACGTCCTCGCCGAGCTTGATCACGAGACGGGCGAAGCCGCCGCCAGCTGAAAAGCTCGCCTCGCCCCGGACCGCATCGGCAGCTCGGGCACCATTATCAAGGCCGATCAGCAGACAGGCCGCCAACAAGACAGCCTTGCGGACATGACGCGACAGCCCCAGCGCCAAAGCGCGGGCTCGCGACATCAATCCAGCGGCAGCCTCTCGCGCCATTGGCGGCACTTCTTCCGGTTCGGCGGTCCATGCCGGCACTGGCGCCGGCCCGTGCCGTCGATTGTAGGTTTTGCCAATTAAGGACTTGTTAATGCTGTAATGACGACTTGATCCGGCACAATGTGTCGCGACGCCTTGTTCGTGGACCGAGACGTTCGCGCCCAGAATCTGGCGAGCAAGTGGTTAAGGAGGAGTTGACGCCTGCAAGCCGACCGCAGCTTCAATGTTGCTTTTCCGCGCCATCCGGCGCAGAGGAGCTCTCCCGCTCGAGACAAGCATCATCGTCGGTGTCGCCATCTTCCTCTTGCGGCGGCAATATATGCTGGTGGCTCAGCGCGGACGTCCAGGCAAACGTCATCGCCGCGATGAGCAGCCGATTGGCGGCTTCGATTGCGCGTTCTGCTGCGGACGAGTAGTTCATGGCTTCCTCCCGCGCTGCCGATTGCGAATGGCCGAAGCCTAGGACGAACTCTTCAGCCCCACTGGGCTCCACTTCACATTTGTGCGCGTCAACTCATCGCAGCCCCAGAAGATGCCGCTTGTTCTCGCTGCATCCGAAACGCGAGTAGACGTGCTTCGCACGTACAACCCCCGAGACGTTGCGGTCCATCAACGACTCTGAATCAGATGTGATCACGGCGATTCGAATTCGATTGGTCAGCTTTGGGGGGCAATCAATGAGCGGAGAAGCCAACTGCATTGTGTGTAGCAGGGCCAGAGCGGTCGTAGCCGTCTTTCCAATCGCGCGGGGCTATGCCCTAAAGGTATATGAATGCCCCTGCTGCCACAGCACCCTGCATCTCGTGACTCGCATTGAGAACGCAGCGCTGATCAAGCAACACTGCGAGTCCCTCCTTCCCGTCGAGAATCCGCTGAGCTCGACTGGTCGCAAGGGTCAACAGCGGGTCGCGAATTAGACACGCAACGCGTCCGCCGCGTGCACGCAGGTTGCCGCCGCGCGCCGCGCCTCTTGAGCCCTCAATTCGGCTTTTGCGTCGGCTTGCCGTCGATCTTGGGGAGATCGCCGGCGGAGGCAGCCTGATCCCCGCCCCCATTGGCGCGGCGGGCCATCTCGACCGTCAGCCGCTCGGCGGCTTCCGACGACATCAGGCCCAGGATATCGGACATCTTTCGCGGGGCGATCGCCGAGGCGATCTCGATCAGCACGCCCATTTCCAGCCGGTCGAACACCCGCGCGGCGTCCTTGGGCTTCATGCCCTCATACATGGTCACGAGGCCCTTCAAGCGCTGGGCCTCCGCGGCTTTCTGCTCGGCCTGGGTCGCGGTGATGCGGGACTCCACCGCCTTCATCTCCTCGACCTTGTTCTCGATGCGCTTCTCGGCCGACTTCAAGAGGCTCTCGCGAATATCGATCTCGCGCTGGCGGGACTCGATCTCCTGGCGGCGCGCCTGCAACCGCTCAAGGATCGCGCGCTCCGAGGCCGAGACCTGCGACTGGGCCTCGTCCATCTTGACCGGGGTGCCCTCGAGCTTGGTCTCGGGGGCGGCCGGCTTCGGAGCTTCCTTCGGCGCTCCGTGCGTCGAGCCGGTGATGTCAGGGTCTTCGCCCCCGGGAAAATTCAAATTCTCCTGCGCCCAGGACTTCTTCACATGGTTCGGCTGGTAGTCGAAGACATAGCCGCCATTGATCACGAGGCCCGCCACCTTCAGCGTGGCGAGACCTGCGACCGCAACCAGGACGACCGGAATGACGCGGATGTTACGAAAGGACTTCATACCCTGACTTTATGCGGCAAGACCGTTGGACCCAAGACCGTTGGACCTTCGGCGCTCCGAGAAGGCTTCGGCGGCAGCGGCCACCGCTTTCGCCGCCGACGGCTTGGCGACGGGGGCGGCTGCGGCTTCCGGATTCGTGACGGGGCGCGCCGCGATCGCGATCTTGGAGAGGCGGCGCACCACGTTGTCGGCTTCGCCGAGCTGTTTGTGCAACTGGCCGGACATCTGCGTGGCGGCGGCAAGCTGGCTGCCGAGATTCTCGTTGACGTCGCGCACCGCGAGCTTGAGCCCGCCGATCGCGCGCTCGGCGATCTCGGTCGCGGTGATCAGCTCGCCGATGACAGCCTTCAGCGAATGCTCGTCCGCCTTCAGCCGCGTCAGCCGCTTGTTGAGCAGGATACAGTAGCCGATCGTGAGCATCAGCAGGATGGCCACCAGCGTCTCGATCGCCATTCCTAGGGAGTGGTTCATGGGGCCTCCATCAGCTTGTTCTGCTCGTCCACCTTCTCGAACATCGCAAGTGTCGTACTTGGCTTGCGCAAGGGTTTCGTCACGCGAATCGCAACGCGCTCTCCGACCCGGCCCATGCGTCCTTCGGTGATCGTGACATCGCCGCACCGCACGGTGACGTTGGCATCGGCGCGCATGTCCAGCGGCAGCGTGTCTCCGACCTTCAGCCGCATCAGCTGCTTGAGCGGAATGTCGGCCTCGTAGAGCACGGCGTCGACGGAAATCTCGGCCTGGACGATCTCGGTGGCGAAATGACCCTCCCAGATCTGGTCGCGGCCGAACTTTTCGCCCATGAACATCTGGAGCAAAACGGCCCGGATCGGTTCGATGGTCGCGTAAGGCAGCAGCAGTTCGATGTTGCCGCCGCGATCTTCCATGTCGATGCGCAGGCGCACCAGGATCGCGGCGTTGGCGGGACGGCTGATCGCGGCGAAGCGCGGATTGGTCTCGAGCCGGTCGATCGTGAAGGTCACCGGCGACAGCGGCCGGAACGCCTGCTCGGCATCGGTCAGCACCACCTCGACCAGCCGCTTGACCAGCTCGGTCTCGATCGTGGTGTAGGGCCGGCCCTCGATGCGGAGCTGGCTCGAGCCGCGGCGGCCGCCGAGCAGCACGTCGATCATCGAGTAGATCAGGTTGGAATCGACCGTCGCCATGCCGAAATTGTCCCACTCCTCGGCCTTGAAGACCGAGAGCACGGCAGGCAGCGGGATCGAGTTCATGTAATCGCCGAACCGCACCGAGGTGATGCGGTCGAGCGAGACTTCGACGTTGTCGGAGGTGAAATTGCGCAAGGATGTCGTCAGCAACCGCACCAGGCGGTCGAAGACGATTTCGAGCATCGGCAGACGCTCGTAGGAGACCATCGCCGAATCGATGATGGCGCGGATGCCGGAATGGTCGTCGAGCGTGACGTCGCCGACGGTGAAGCCGAGGAGATTGTCGATCTCCTCCTGCGACAGCACCCGCTCGCCGGAGTTCTTGCCGGTGCCGAGATCGCGACTGCCGTCCTCGACCATGGCCGCCCATTGCAGGGCCATGGTCTCAGACAGTTCGTTTTCGGCAGCAGCCTTCGCGGCCTCCGCGGGATCCTCGGAATCGAGCGACGCCTCCCATTGGGCGGCAATCGCATCCTGGTCCATCTGCTCGTTGCCGGCCATGACGCTAGCCCGTACCCTTCCGCAGCATCCTCACTGGAGCACGACTTCCTTGAACAGCACCGCGCTGACCTGCACCGGCGCGACCGCGGCGTTGACGCGTTTGGTCAGCTCTTCCTTGAGACGGAAGATGCCGGCGGAGCCGTTGAGGTCGGAGGAGCGCAGCTCGCGCACATAGGTCTGGAAGATGTCGGTGACGCGCGGCATCGTCGGCTTGATCGCCTCGACCTGCTTCTCTTCCTTCAGCTCGAGCACGATCTTGAGCTTCAGATATTGCACGCGTTCGCCGGGCGCGCCGGCGAGGTTGACCATCATGTCGGGCACCTCGACGAATACCGGCGGCTTCGGCGGGGGTGCGACCTCGGCATGGTGCTCGTCTTCGCCATGGCGGAAGAACAGGAACCAGGTCGCGGCACCGCCGCCGAGCACGACCAGCGCGCCGACGACGATCAGGATCAGCTTGAACTTGCTTTTGGGGGCAGCGGCTTCCGCGCCTTCGGCGACTGCACCGCCTTCCGCTCCATTCTCTGCCATGATCGTCCGGGCTCGCTCATCTCAAAAAGGGCCGAAAGAGCGAAGCCTCCTGGCAGACAGTGACGCGATACAAATGCCCCAGCGCAAAGCGCTCCTCTTACCTGCAAACGCTACGGTAATAATGGTTAACGGAACCTTTCGATCGGGCCTCCACTAGGAAAAATCTGCCGGGCAAACATGGCTAACAGAACCTTTCTGCCCCCCGCCCACGCCGCTGAAAAATAGCCAACTCATTGTAATTGCATCTCATTTCAAGTTGGCACGGCTTTCGCTGAGAGAGGGGCGAGACTGAACGGTTTGGGAGAACCCGACGGTCTTGTTCACGGGATCGGCCAAGGCGCTTGGGAGAGCGAAATGGCGGATCTCACGCAGGGGAGATTGACCGATGCAGAATGCGCTTCTGATCGGCTTGTCACGGCAGATGACGTTGGAACGGCAGATGGATGTCATCGCCAACAACGTCGCCAATGCCAATACCAACGGCTTCAAGGCCGACCATTCGCTGTTCGAGGAGTATCTCAACTCGAACGCGCATGAGGACAATTTCGTCGGCTCCGACCGCCGCGTCTCCTATGTGCAGGACCGCGGCACCTACCGCGACGTCGGCCAGGGGCCAATGGAGGCGACCAACAACCCGCTCGACATGGCGATCAGCGGCAACGCCTTTTTCGCCGTGCAGGCCAATGGCGCCGAGCGTTACACCCGCGACGGCAAGTTCGCGCTCAGCAGCACCGGCCAGCTTATGACCTCCGACGGCAATCTCGTGCTCGGCACCGGCGGCCCGATCGTCTTCCAGCCGACCGACCACGACATCAACGTCTCCCCAGACGGCACCGTCACGGTGCTCGAAGGCACGGCCAAGACCGACTCGATCCGCGGCAAGATCCGCATGGTGACGTTCGACGATCCGGCCAAGCTGACCAAGCTCGGCGCCAATCTCTACGGCGCCGGCTCCGCCAACCAGCAGACCGACGCCAAGTCCACCCTGCAGCAGGGCTACATCGAGAAGTCGAACGTGAATTCGGTCGGCGAGATGAGCCGCATGGTCGAGGTCATGCGCAGCTACACCGCGATCGCCAACCTGCTCCAGCAGCAGAGCGACCTCCACAAATCGGCGATCGAAAAGCTCGCCGACGTTCCGGCCTGATTAGGGGACCACTGACATGCAAGCGCTCCACACCGCTGCGACCGGAATGGCGGCACAGGAACTGAACGTTCAGGTGATCTCCAACAACATCGCCAACCTGCGCACCACCGGCTTCAAGAAGCAGACCGCAGCGTTCCAGGACCTGATCTACGAACACATCCGCCGCGTCGGCGCGCAGGCCTCGGACCAGGGCACCATTCTGCCGGTCGGCGTTGACATCGGCGGCGGCGTCAAGACCGTCGGCACCCCGCGCAGCATGACGCAGGGCACGCTGTCGCAGACCGGCAACGACCTCGATCTCGCGATGTCCGGCGAAGGCTTTTTCAAGATCCTGATGCCTGACGGCACCTACCAGTACACCCGCGACGGCACGTTCCAGATGGACAACCAGGGCCGCGTCGTCACTGCGCAGGGCAACCCGGTGCAGCCGACCATCACGATCCCGAACAACGCCTCGGGCATCACCGTCAACGAGCAGGGCCAGGTGTCGGTGACGCTGCCGGGCTCGTCGAGCAACACCATCCTCGGCCAGATCGGCGTGACCCGTTTCATCAACAAGGCCGGCCTGCAGCCCGTCGGCAGCAACCAGTTTACCGAGACGACGTCGTCGGGCGCGCCGCAGGACGGCACCGCGAACTCCGAGGGCTACGGCAAGATCACGCAAGGAAGCCTCGAACAGGCCAATGTCGACGTCGTCTCGGAGATGAGCGACCTGATCGCCGCGCAGCGCGCCTACGAGATGAACGCCAAGGTGATCAGCGCCGCCGACCAGATGATGCAATCGACCACGGCGCTGTTCCGCTGAGGTGATGATCATGATCCGCGCGACGCTTGCCACCCTCTCCGCCCTGCTCGTGCTGGCGCTGCCGGCGCAGGCCGCCGACGACGGCATCGCCGCGCCGACGCTGCGCGCCAGCATCACCGTCACGTCCGACGTGGTGCGGGTCGGCGACCTCATCGAGAACGCCGGCTCGGCCGCGCTGATTGCGGTCTACCGCTCGCCCGATCTCGGCACCACCGGCGCATTGCCTGTTGCCCAGGTCGTGAGCGTGCTCCGCGCCAAGCAGGTGATCGGCGTGATGACCGGCGACATCAGGGAAGTCCAGGTCACGCGGCTTGCCCGCACCTTTGCCAACAAGGATCTCGAAAACGCGGTCGGCTCCGCGCTCGAGCGCCGCTTCGGGCTTGGCGACGCCGCCAACATCACCGTGACCTTCGACCGCGGCATTTCCGACATGCGGCTCGATGCCTCCAACACCGGCGTGCTGCAGCCGGTTGCGACACGCTACGATGCCCGCAGCGGCCGCTTCGACATCGCCTTCGAGATCAACAACGACAGCAACCCGGCGCCGACCAAGCTGCGCTTCACCGGCACCGCGATCGAGACCGTGGAGGTCGCCGTCCTGACCCGCGACATCGAACGCACCGAGACGCTGAAATCTTCCGACGTCGCGCAGGAGCGACGGCCAAAGGCCGAAGTGACGGGCGAACCTGCGCTGCGCGACCGCGCGGTCGGTATGCAGCTTCGCCGGCCGATGCGCGCGGGCACGCCGATCCGCGCCGCCGACATCGCCAAGCCCGAATTCGTGTCGCGCGACCAGAGCGTCACCGTCATCTACCAGGTCCCCGGAATCTACCTTACCACCCGCGGCAAGGCGATCGAGAGTGGCTCCGAGGGCGACACCGTGAGCGTCCTCAATTTGCAGACCAAGCGTACGCTGACCGGCGTCGTCACCGGCCGCGGCCAGGTGACCGTGCTGGGCGCCAGCCAGTCCGCACCGATGGAGACTGCGGTCGAGCAGACCTCCTCGCTTAGGCGTGACGAAGCGCCCGCTCCCGTCGACACTGCAGCCCTCGTCCGGAACCTGGTCCAGGCCCCCGCGTCACCGGCGCAGATCGCACAAGCCCAGATCCCGCAAGTTCGCGTCTCGCAAGCTCCAGCCAAGCAAGCTCCAGCCAAGTCAGAGTAAGTCATGTCCTCGTTCAGTTCGGCTTCCCGTCTTCGTCGTATCGCGATCTCTGCCCTGCTGCTCGCCACTTGCGCGCTCGCAAGCGGCTGCTCCTCGATCGACCGTCTGTCGCAGATCGGCGAGCAACCGAAGCTGTCGGCAATCGACAATCCGACGACGCAGCCCGGCTACAAGCCGGTGCAGATGCCGATGCCGAAGCCGGAAGTCGCCTCCTACAATCCGAACTCGCTGTGGCGGAACGGCAGCCGCGCCTTCTTCAAGGATCAGCGCGCGACCCATGTCGGCGACCTCCTGACCGTGACGGTCAATATCACCGACAAGGCCAATCTCTCCAACGAGACCCAGCGCAGCCGTACCAATTCGGAAGATTCGGGCATCACCGATTTCATCGGCTCGAAGACGCTCGGCGTCCAGGCGCAGAAGGTGCTGCCCGGCCGCATCCTCACCGCCGACTCCACCGCCTCCAGCGACGGCAAGGGCAGCGTGCAGCGCACGGAAGCCTTGCAGACCAACGTCGCGGCGGTCGTGACCCAGGTGCTGCCGAACGGCAACCTCGTGGTCGAAGGCAAGCAGGAGATCCGGGTCAACTTCGAGATCCGCGAGCTCGTGGTCGCCGGCATCGTCCGCCCCGAAGACATCCAGAGCGACAACACCATCGATTCCAGCAAGATCGCGCAGGCCCGCATCGCCTATGGCGGCCGCGGCCAGATCACGGACGTGCAGCAGCCGCGCTACGGCCAGCAAGTCATGGACGTGCTGCTGCCCTTCTAGCCCTCTCCCGAGCTCCCACATCGTGTTCGCGAACCTAGGCGCGAACGACGATGTACGACGCGGCCCTCGCCAGCTCCCCTGGCGAGGGCCGCATGTATTTTGCAAGGTGTTGCTGTCATCGTCCGCGAAGGCGGACGATCCAGTACTCCGAGACCTTCGTTGCTGAACCGATACAGCACGGTGTACTGGATTCCCGCCTTTGTGGGGAATGACATCGGAGAGAGTCGCAACGCCTCACGTAAACTCCGCCTCCACCACTCCCAACCCGTCCAGCTCCATCCGCACCTTGTCGCCGGCTTTCAGCCACAGCGTCTTCACGAGGCTTCCGGTCAGCACGAGCTGTCCCGCATGCAGGCCCTTGCCTTCGGCGGCGAGGTGGTTGGCGAGCCAGGCGAGTGCGTTGTGGGGATGGCCGAGCACGTCGGCGCCGGTGCCGTGGCTGACCTCCTCGCCATTGACGAGGGCGCGGCCCTTGACCGCCTTCAGGTCCGGCACCGACGAGCGCGGAACGGAGGTACCCAGCACGCAGCCGGCAGCAAAGAAATCATCCGCAATCAGCGTCGGCGCGCCCATCGTCTCCCATTTCACGTAGCGGTCGTCGACGATCTCGATCGCGGGATGATAGGCCTCGACGGCTTCGCCGACCCATTCGGCGGTGAACGGCGCCTCGCCGGCGGCGAGGTTGCGCTTCAGGCGCACAGCGATCTCGCACTCGACGCCGACATGGACATAGTCGGAGGCCGCGAGCTTGACGCCGCTGTCGTGCACGCCCTTCTGGAACACGCCGCCGCCGCAGGGGTGCGGGATGCCGATATAGTCCTGCATCACCTGGCTGGTGCAGCCGATCTTGTAGCCGACCAGCGGCCCGACATTCTTCAGCAGCAGATCATGCAGCGCGCGCTGGACCTGATAGCCCTCGGCCTCGTCATCAGGCGGAACCTCGAGCGCTGCGAGCGGCGCATGGTTGCGGCGCGCCAGCGCGATCGCCTTTGCGGCTTCGAGAATTTTGTCCATCGGCGCCGGCTCCCACGCTACCCAATCGAGGGCGGCAGTGGAGCATCCCCGCCCGGGCCTGACAAGCGCGGGCGGCTTGTGGCATCACGCCTTGACCAGGCCGAGCCGGATCCTTGACGCTGCTGGAATGCCTGACGCGGCCGAGCATCGGCACGACCGCCTACAAGGGAATCCGGCTCGCGGCGCGCCGCACCGGCCAGTCCGGGCCTGGAGCCGCGGAACCCGGCGCGCCCGCGGTCCCAGTTCCCGCCGCAGGATGCGGCTTGCGGCCTGCTGCCGCCGTTTAAGGAAATATTGAGCTGGTCCAGGGCTTATGGAGATGCACGCCTTATAGCGTCGCATGAAGCCTGATTGCAGTGAAGCCGCTGGATCAGTGTCTCAGCATCCGAGACGATCTCGTTGATGCGACTCGCAAAACCTCCCGCACCTGAAGTGAAGGCTGTTTCTGATGTGAACTCAGGTGAGCTTGCAGCAATCGACTCTACCTCCTTGATCGCGATTCACTTTTCGCGATTGCGCTCGCGCGTCGAAGCGCGCGGCGGCAAACGTCAGGCAAAAATATCGATTACGGCGCGAAACAGCGCCGTGAGCCCAAAAACAAAGAGCCGCATCGCTGCGGCCCGGACTCTATTCGTCGCGATAGACCTTCTCGCGTTTCTCGTGGCGCTCCTGCGCTTCCACCGAGAGCGTTGCGATGGGCCGGGCCTCGAGCCGCTTCAAAGAGATCGGCTCGCCGGTATCCTCGCAATAGCCGTAGGTGTTGTCCTCGATGCGCTGGAGCGCGGCGTCGATCTTGGCGATCAACTTGCGCTGGCGGTCGCGGGCGCGGAGTTCGATGGCGCGGTCGGTTTCGGACGATGCCCGATCGGCGAGATCGGGGTGGTTCACGTTCTCCTCCTGCAGAGCCTGCAGCGTGAGCTTGGACTCTTTGAGGATCTCATCCTTCCAGGCGAGGAGCTTCATACGGAAGTACTCCTTCTGCCGGTCGTTCATGAAAGGCTCTTTTTCGGTCGGTCGGTAGTTTTTCAACTTTTCCAAGGGCGGCCTATCTTCTCAAGCAACGACTCATGAACGGAACGGGGTCCGTTGAGCCGGGGCTTATATAGCTACCCCATGTGACAGACAATATTTCCTTAATAGCGCAGTTAGCGCCCCCAAGCCCTTGCACAGGAAGGTTTATCCGGGAGGGCCCGGGGGCGGCCAAAAGCCGAGCTAGTAGCCGACCGTGAAACGCTGCCTCAAATGGGCCGGCTTCTCGATCTCATCGGCGAGCGCGATGGCGTAGTCGGCGAAGCTGATCCAGCTCTTGCCGTTCGCATCTGCGAGAAGCTGATCGGTAGCGAGCCGGAACCTGGTGGTCCGCTCCCCCTCGATGAACAGCGCCGAGGGCGAGATGAAGGTCCAGTTCAGCTCCTTTTCCTGGCGCAGCAGGTCGAGAAAGGCCCCACCCGCCTCCGCCTCGGCCTTGTATTGGGCCGGAAAACCGGGGGTTGTGACCAGTTTGACGCCGGGCGCGACCTCCAAACTGCCGGCGCCGCCGACAACCAGATAGCGCCCGACCTTGGCGTCCTTGGCCGCGCCGATCAACTTGTGCGGGTCGCTCGCCAGGAAGTGGACGGAACTGATGGCCACATCGTGCCCGGCCCAGAGCTTGGACAGGCCGGCCTGGTCGAGCACGTCGCCCTTGGTCGGGGTGACGTTCGGCAGGATTGCAATCTTCTCCGGGTTCCGTGCGATGGCGGTGACGCCGTGGCCGCGGCGAGACAGTTCCTTGGTGATCTCCGAACCGGCCCGGCCCGAGGCGCCGGCAACTGCGATTTTCATGGAAGGCTCCTTCGCTTCTGTAGTAACCAATGGTGACTAGATATCGTAAGGAACGCTGGTGTTAAGAGAGCACTTTGTGCTTACCTGATTACGCGGGAGTAACCGGCAAGCCGAAAGCAAGTGCGAGGAATGAGATGAAACCCAACGTCTATGCAGCCGATTGTCCAACGCGCCAGATCCTCGATCGCGTCGGCGACAAATGGGCCGTGCTGATCCTGTTGTTGCTGCGCGAGGAGCCGATGCGCTTCAATCAGTTACGCCGCACGATTGAAGGCATCTCGCAGAAGATGCTGAGCCAGGTTCTCAAGTCGCTCGAGCGCGACGGCTTGATCAAGCGCCGCGCCATCGCGACCGTGCCGGTGACGGTTGAATATTCGATCACGCAGCTCGGTGTGACGCTCGCCGCCGCGGTCGATCCGTTGCGCGATTGGGCCGAGGAAAATCTGAAAGACGTGCTCGCCGCCCAGCGCCGCTACGATTCGCAGCAGAAAGACGAAGCGGCGTAAAGCCGTTCCGTAAGCGCCTCAAATGATCCGCTGGACGACTACGCCTGCCCGGCCTTGGCCAGCTCGACCTCGACGCGCAGCTCGATCTCGGACAGCACGGAATCGAGACCGGGATCGCCGGAGGACGATTTCAGGTTCGCAGCCGCATCGCGCAGCCGCATCACGGTCGATGTATCGAGATTGCCGGACAAGAGTCCCATCTTGAGATCGTCGAGCACGTCGAGCGCGGTCTTGCCGCGGACGACCGAGCGCTTGCGGCGCTCGACCGGATCTTCCT
Source organism: Bradyrhizobium sp. S3.3.6 (assembly GCF_040546905.1). Taxonomy (NCBI): domain Bacteria; kingdom Pseudomonadati; phylum Pseudomonadota; class Alphaproteobacteria; order Hyphomicrobiales; family Nitrobacteraceae; genus Bradyrhizobium; species Bradyrhizobium sp. S3.3.6. Next base: position 620,517 of record NZ_JBEPOT010000004.1, read on the forward strand.
CGATGCCTTGCAGCGCGAGCAGCGCATCGATGTTGGCGGAGGCCTTGGGTGCGGCCGCAGCGCGGGTCTCCTGCGCCGAATTCGTGTCGGGCAGCACGAAGGTGCCGGAGCTCGTTCGCCTGGCCTGGCTGGCCGGCGTTCCAAGCGTGGTGCCATTCGGTCCGTAGATGCGCATCGGAGCAATCCGGGTGATCGATGCGCCACATTCGCCGCTTTATGGTTAACGGGGCGTAAACGGCCCGGCAAAATCTGCCGACAGGCGGCAGTTTCGCTCCTTAGGGCGAATGCCGGCTGGCACCGATCCGAAGAGATTTATTCAACCTATTCAATCGACTACCCCCTCTGCCCCGTGTTGGCACAGCGCTCGCAAGGAAAGCGTCGGACCAGCTCGTCATGGGAGTGTCGCAGATGGTCCGAGATGTGAGGAGCCTCGGGGAGCAGAGGATGCCAGGCGTTCGTTGGGTGAGGATTGTTGGGGTGGCCTGCGCCGCGCTGTCAGCGCTGGCGCTCTCGGTCGCGCCTGCGCATGCGACCTCGCGCATCAAGGATCTCGCCAATATCGAAGGCGTGCGGCAGAACCAGCTCATCGGCTACGGCCTCGTCGTCGGCCTCAACGGCACCGGCGACACCCTCAACAACATCCCCTTCACGAAGCAGTCGCTGCAAGCGATGCTTGAGCGCATGGGCGTCAACATCCGCGGCGCCACCATCCGCACCGGCAACGTCGCCGCCGTCATGGTGACCGGCAATCTGCCGGCATTCGCGACGCAAGGCACCCGCATGGACGTCACCGTCTCCGCGCTCGGCGATGCCAAGGATTTGCGCGGCGGCACCCTGCTCGTCACCCCGCTCCTCGGCGCCGACGGCAACGTCTATGCAGTGGCACAGGGCTCGCTCGCGATCTCCGGCTTCCAGGCCGAGGGTGAAGCGGCCAAAATCGTACGCGGCGTTCCGACCGTAGGACGCATCGCCAACGGCGCCATCATCGAGCGCGAGATCGAGTTCGCGCTGAACCGGCTGCCGAACGTGCGGCTCGCGCTGCGCAACGCCGATTTCACCACCGCCAAGCGCATTGCAGCGGCGATCAACGACTATCTCGGCGTCAAGAGCGCCGAGCCGATCGATCCCTCGACAGTGCAGCTGACGATCCCGCCGGAGTTCAAGGGCAACGTGGTCGCCTTCCTGACGGAGATCGAGCAGCTTCAGGTCGATCCGGATCTCGCCGCCAAGATCGTCATCGACGAGCGCTCGGGCATCATCGTGATGGGCCGCGACGTCCGCGTCGCCACCGTCGCGGTCGCGCAGGGCAATCTCACGGTCACGATCTCCGAGAGCCCGCAAGTGAGCCAACCCAACCCGCTGTCGCGGGGTCGCACCGTGGTCACGCCGCGCTCCAGCGTCGGCGTCACCGAGGACGGCAAGAAGTTCGCCGTCGTCAAGGACGGCGTCTCGCTGCAGCAGCTCGTCGACGGCCTCAACGGCCTCGGCATCGGCCCGCGCGACCTCATCAGCATCCTCCAGGCGATCAAGGCCGCGGGTGCGATCGAAGCCGACATAGAGGTGATGTGATGCAGACCGGCATGATCAACACCGCACACGTCGTCACCGCCGCACTCTCGAACCCAGCGTTCTCCGTGGAAAGCCGCAACGGCCGTCCCGATTTCGAGCTCGCCGCAGCGTTGCAAAAGGTCTCGCCGCAGCAGCAGGCCAAGACGCAGAAGACCGCCACTGACTTCGAGGGCATGTTCCTCAACAGCATGTTCGCGCAGATGACTTCGGGGCTGAAGGGCGAAGGCCCGTTCGGCGATACGCCAGGCACCGGCGTCTGGCGCTCGATGCTGACCGAGCAATATTCCAAGAACTTCGCCAATGCCGGCGGCGTCGGTGTCGCCCGCGACGTCTACCGTACCCTGATCATGCAGCAGGCCAAAACCACTCTTCGTACGGCATAAGGTCAAACGAGATGAACCACTTCAACGCGTCACGTCGGCCGATGCCAGCGCAGCGCCCGAACAATACGCCCGAGAGCGCCGCGGCGCGCAAGCTCGCAGAGGACCTGATGGACGCGATGAGCGCCCTGCTCGGCCTGATCGAGCGCGAGACCGAGCTCGTCCGTGCCGGCAAGGTTCGCGAAGCGATGATGATGGAAAGCCAGAAGCAGGAGCTGTCGCGGCGCTACGCCGGCGCTGTCAGCCAGTTGAAGGCGAGCCAGGCCCAGCTTTCGAAATCCGCGCCTGAGCTGCTCTCGACGCTGCACCGCCACCACGACGCCTTCCGCGCCATGCTTCAGGTCAATCTCACCGTGCTCGCGACCGCGCATGCGGTCTCCGAGAGCGTCGTGCGCGGCGTCAATGCCGAGATCCAGAAGCGCAACGTGCCGAATACCTATACGGCGGCGGGACGCCGCGCCACGCCTGGCCCGCGTCACATCACGCCGCTCGCGGTCAGCCGCACGCTCTGACGCAGACAAGGAACTCCATCCAATTTTACGAAAAACCGTGCGGCGAAAGCGTCGCGCGGTTAGTCACGTTTGCTTACCCGGTGTTCAATCCTGGTGTTCCATGGTTGCGTATTGAGAGGGGTTGGGATTTGACTCACACAAGGCAACCAGGAGGCTGCCATGAGTACAGATTTCAGCATCAGGCCGGTGGGGATACCGGTCGCCGCGCTACCCATAGCGACGTCGAGCGCGGCGGCCAACGACGCCGTGCGGACCGATTTGCCCGCGAGCCAGACCGTCAGCGCGAGCGACGCTGGCGCCGCCGCGCGCAATGATCTGTACAGTCAGAACGTTTCGCGCCAGGTCGTGTTCAACCAGGCCGCCGCATCCTTCGTTTTCCAGGTCGTCAACGAGAAGACCGACCAGGTCGTGGAGCAATTTCCGGACGAAGCGATGCTGCGCCGCCGCGCCTATTTTCACGCGCTCGACCTCAGCAAGGCCGACGCAGAACGCCCGCTGTCGACCGACCGCAGCGCCTGAAGTCGTGGAGGCTGATCAGCAGAGCTAAACGCTCTGCTTCAGCAACTCGTCCTCCCGTTTGACGAGTTTCTGGATCTCCTTCAATGAATTGTACAGAGAGCCGCTCAGGATCAGCTTGCTTGCAGCCTCGATCGACGTTCTGAAGCTTGGCACCGCCTCGAGCAGATCCTTGACGAAGCTCACATAGAGCTCCTGGTATTTCGGGATGTCGTTCTCGAGGTACATCATCTGAACGCAAAGATAGAGCCGCTTCACCGGCGTGTCGGCGGTCTCCGCGGTCAGGAGATCCTTCTCCCGCATAATCGGCGCCTCTCCCGAGATCAATAGCCTGGTTCGCGCATCTGAGTTGGTGATGAGGCTTTGGCCGATGATGATTCGCTCGAAGGGCTTCAGTTCAACTTTCAGCGCCATCGCTGTTACCTCCTGCGCTCATACCAAAAACAAGCCGTCTGCGACGAAGCGAGAGATGAAAGACTCCTGCTCCAGCGAGCTGACCAGGTTCATCGGGGGGAACCCCACCGCCGGCTGCGCACGGGCCGGCTGAGCTACTTTCGAACGGTCGGCTTGCCGGCCGTAGCGCGGATTTCCGTTGCCAAACGGTAAATGGGTTTGGTTAACGAGACATTAACTACCGCGGCGCGACAACGCGGATCGGTGACCAGGACGCTTCGCGATGCCGCGATCAGACCAGGTCGGCGTACGCCGTATTGAGCACGTTCGCTCCGGTCGCAGGATTGGTGACGACCGTCTTGATCTGCGCGTGACCGATCTTCTTCAGCAGGAACTTGGAGTCGCCGATTCGGAAGGAATTTTCCTTGATCAGCACGTCCTGGTACTGAACTGGGCCCGTGCCGCTCTGGTATTTGACCTTGGCGCGAAATCCTTGAACGTCAGAGATTGAGAACGAAAACTTCTCGCCTGTGGAATACGTCCCCTTCCAGGTTCCGGTATAAAGGGTGGAATCGACCGGAACATACTTCACATTCGATGACGAAGCCGTTGGCGCTGTCTTATAGCTGTTGCTCAGAATGCTAAGGATGTCCGCCATCGCTTGAATTCACCTCAATCGGCACGTCCGCTCAGGCGCGCCCGCTCAATCCGGCTGCAATGTTGCGGTTTATCTCGATCAACGACTTGAAGTGCTCCCGCTGGGGGCTGATCTGCAGCGCCGCTGTCTGGGACAGCACGAAGATGCTGATGTTGGCGATGTTCTGCCGAACATCCATTGGCTGCGGGTTCCCATCGCGCTGAGCTTCGCTGAGAAAGATTGTCCAGAGCTTGCGGTTATAGATCAACGCCTCGGACATCTGCACATAGCTCGCATCGGGGTCGGATACGACGGCTTGCAGCTTGTTCGCCGCTTTCAACAATGTCTGGGCTTCAATATCGCGCGGGGATGAGGTGGTACTCGCGACGCGCGCGTAGGCTTGAGCGGCAGCACTAGACATTCGTCACCTCAGCAAACCTTGTTCCGTCTGACAAGTTTCCGGACTTCCTCGTTGTAACCCCTAAAGGCGGCCAATTAAGATTAACTTACTCGCTGCCCGAATTCGCGTCATCAGATTTGACCCAGGGGAGTTTCGGGCTCGAACCAAGCGCGGCTTTCGAGATCATCGCTCACCGGTCTGTTTCGGCCGAAGCAGGATTTCCCCGGCCAGAACCGCGGCGTTGTCCAGCACTGCCCCAGCCGTCGCCGATCGGAACGTATCGTTAACCACATTTCGTAAGCAGTGGTTAATCATATTTTAAAAGCTTTTGTTCACTCTTGCGGAGGCTGAAACCACAAAGCGCATTGACCCGGACTAGGACGCCGGCGGTGCACACAAGGGAAGTCATTCAAATGTCCGACGTCGTCCTTACCGCGGCAGTCCGTCAGAACCTGCTCTCGCTGCAGGGCACCGCTGATCTGCTCGCGACCACGCAGGGCCGTCTCGCCACCGGCAAGAAGGTCAACAGCGCGCTCGACAATCCGACCAACTTCTTCACCGCCGCCGGTCTCGATGCCCGCGCCAGCGACATCAGCAATTTGCTCGACAGCATCGGCAACGGTGTGCAGGTCCTACAGGCTGCCAACACCGGCATCACCTCGCTGTCGAAGCTGGTCGATACCGCGAAGTCGATCGCCAACCAGGTGCTGCAGCAGCCCACGGGCTACAGCACCAAATCAAACATCCAGTTCACCGGCACGGGCGCTCCCACCGGGACGGGCGGAGCCACTTCCGCGGACCTCACGACAAGTAAGCTCAACGGCGGCGTTTACACGTTTACCAATTCCGCCGGCACTGCTGCCACGATCACCATCGGCACTGCCCCGTCAAGCTTCAATCCGGTGACCAAGACCGCACAGGTCCAGTCGCTGGCACAGCTCAATCAGGCACTGGCGGATGCGGGCGTCAACCTCGCGGGCTCAATCACCGGCCCTGACAGTCTGACTCTTACGTCGACCAATGATGGTGCGGGACAGGTGATCACGGGTACCGCCGCTCCCGCTGCTCCCGTCACGCTGGACGCCATCAATATCAGCGGCAATGCCGCGGGCGGTGGCGCAGGCGGTGCCGTCGTTGCGGCGGTGCCCGACCCGATCTCGCAGCAAGCCAGGGCGACCCTCGTCAGCCAGTACAACCAGATCCTTCAGCAGATTACCACCACAGCGCAGGACGCCTCTTTCAACGGCGTCAACCTGCTCGATGGCAACTCTCTGAAAATGATCTTCGACGAGACTGGCAAGTCGACGCTGACGATCGCGGGCGTGACATTCAATCCGAACGGTCTCGGCCTGAGCCAGTTGACCGCCGGCGTGGATTTCACGGACAACGTCCTGACCGGCAAGGTTCTGACCTCGCTCAATGCCGCCAGCACCACGCTGCGGTCGCAGGCCTCCGCCTTCGGCGCCAACCTGTCGATCGTGCAGATCCGCCAGGATTTCTCGAAGCAGATCATCAACGTGCTGCAGACCGGTTCGTCCGCCCTGACGCTCGCCGACACCAACGAGGAAGCGGCCAACAGCCAGGCGCTGTCGACTCGCCAGTCGATCGGGGTGTCCGCGCTCTCGCTCGCCAACCAGTCGCAGCAGAGTGTGCTACAGCTCTTGCGTTGACAGCTGAGTCCGGCCTCTCTGCGGGCGATAAAATTGGGGCGGCGAGGCTTGGCTTCGCCGCTTCTTGTTTTTGTTCTCGTTCTCGTCACAAAAACCTGTGGGCACGACGACAACTCGACCGCCCTGACAGGCTAAACGAGAAACTCGTACAGCGGCCGACGCGAGGCAGTGGCGCACGGTTTCCAGGACGACTCTCATGCAGCCAACAAAACGGCGGGGCCGAGGCCCCGCCGCAATTCCGTAGCAAGACTTTTGTCGAACTCAGCGCAGCAGCTGCAGAACGCCCTGCTGCGACGTGTTGGCGAGCGACAGCGCGGACGTCGCAATCGACTGGCGGGTCGACAGCGCCTGACTGTTGGCCGCTTCCTCGTTGGAGTCGGCCAGCGTCAGGGCGGACGAACCGGTCTGAAGCACGTTGATGATGTTCTTGTTGAAGTCCTGGCGGATCTGCACGATCGACAGGTTGGCACCGAAGGCCGACGCCTGCGACCGCAGGGTGACGCTGGCGGTGTTGAGCGCCGTCAGAACGGTGTTGGTTGCAGTGTTGTCGATGAAGTCGCTGCCCGCGGTGAGCGACTTCAGGCCGAGACCGTTCGGATTGAAGGTCACGCCCGCAATCGTCACGGTCGATTTGCCGGTTTCGTCGAACACCAGCTTCAGCGAGTCGCCATTCAGCAGGTTGATGCCGTTGAACGAAGCGTCCTGCGCCGTGGTGGTGATCTGCGTGATGATCTGGTTGTACTGGGTGACCAGCGACGAGCGCGTGGCCTGCGACACCGGGTCGGCAACCGCGGCGACAATCGTTCCGGCGGTGAATGCTGCACCGCCAGAGATATCCACCGAGGTCGACGAAGTGGCCGACGGGGCGGCATAGGTACCCGTGTTGGTGATGGTCTGGGAGGCGGCATCGTTGGCCGAGGTGAAGGTCAGCGAGCCGTTGGTGTTGAAGCTTGCGATCAACTGAACCCCCGCCGCCGAAAGTGCCGCGTTAAGGCTGCTGATCGAGTTGACGTTGCCAGCACCGGCCACGTCCGTGACGGTCAGCGTGGTCGTGCCAGACGCAGTCTTGAAAACCAGCGATTGGCCCTTCAGCGCGTTGGCGGTGCCGCTGCCGATGTTGACCAGATCGGTCGCGGTGCCCGCAGCGCCAGTCGCCGGCGCGTTGCCGGTGAAGGTGGCCTTCGAGCTGTAGCCCGAGGGCTGCTGCAGCACCTGGTTGGCGATCGACTTCGCGGTATCGACCAGCTTGGAGAGCGAGGTGATGCCGGTGTTGGCGGCCTGCAGGACCTGCACACCGTTGCCGATGCTGTCGAGCAAATTGCTGATGTCGCTGGCGCGGGCGTCGAGACCGGCGGCGGTGAAGAAGTTGGTCGGATTGTCGAGCGCGCTGTTGACCTTCTTGCCGGTAGCGAGACGGCCCTGCGTGGTCGCGAGCAGATCAGCGGTGCCCTGCAGCGAGAGCAGGTTCTGGCGGACTGCGGCGGAGAGCGTGATGTTGGACAGAGACATGCGAAACGACCTTTCTGGTGTAACTCAGCGGGCCTTCCTTGGCCGCGCATGGGGGAACCCTAGGGACGCTATGGTCAACAAAGGATAAAGCAGACCGGTCTTGGTTAACGGCCGAGGCGCTTTCGAAAAATTATGGTTAACAAACGGTCAAGGCCGGTCGATCGGTTAAGCAGCCTCCGCGGCGCCGGGCCTCGATCGATTCCGGAAAACACAAACTGCAGCGCGAAAAAAAAGCGGCGGGGCCGAGGCCCCGCCGCTCTTCCAGATCGAGAACTGCGCCGGGCTCAGCGCAGCAGTTGCAGAACGCTCTGCTGCGACTGGTTGGCCAGCGACAGCGCGGACGTCGCAATCGACTGGCGGGTCGACAGCGCCTGGCTGTTGGCCGCTTCCTCGTTGGAGTCGGCCAGCGTCAGGGCGGACGAGCCGGTCTGAAGCACGTTGATCAGGCTCTTGTTGAAGTCCTGGCGGATCTGCACGATCGACAGGTTGGCGCCGAAGGCCGACGCCTGCGACCGCAGTGTCGTGCTGGCGGTGTTGAGCGCCGTCAAGACAGTGTTGGTCGCAGTATTGTCGATGAAGTCGGTCCCGGCGGTGAGCGAACCCAGACCAAGACCGGCCGGATTGAAGGTGACGCCGGTGATCGTGGAGGTCGATTTCCCGGTTTCGTCGAACACCAGCTTCAGCGAGTCGCCGTTCAGCAGGTTGATGCCGTTGAACGACGAATCCTGCGCCGTGGTCGTGATCTGCTGGATGATCTGGTTGTACTGGGTGACCAGCGACGAGCGCGTGGCCTGCGACACCGGGTCGGCGACAGCCGCAACCACCGTACCGGTGGTGAAGGCCGCACCGCCCGAGATGTCCACCGAGCTCGACGAGCCGGCACCCGGCGCCGCATAGGTGCCGGTGTTGGTGATCGTTTGCGAGGCGGCATCATTGGACGAGGTGAAGGTCAGCGAGCCGTTGGTGTTAAGGCTGGCGGTGAGCTGAATACCCTTGCTCGACAGCCAGCTGTTGACGGCGGTGATCGAGTTGGCACTGTTGGCACCGATCACGTCCGTGATGGTCAGCGTGTTGCTCGCGCCACCTGCGGTCTTGAAGACCACGGTCTGGCCCTTCAGCGCGTTGGCGGTGCCGCTTCCGATGTTGACCAGGTCGGTCGCAGTACCGGCGGCGCCAGTTGCCGGCGCATTGCCGGTGAACGTGGCCTTCGCAGAATAGCCCGACGGCTGCTGCAGCACCTGGTTGGCGATCGACTTCGCGGTATCGACCAGCTTCGACAGCGAGGTGATGCCGGTGTTGGCGGCCTGCAGGACCTGCACGCCGTTGCCGATGCTGTCGAGCAAATTGCTGATGTCGCTGGCGCGCGAGTCGAGACCGGCGGCGGTGAAGAAGTTGGTCGGATTGTCGAGCGCGCTGTTGACCTTCTTGCCGGTGGCGAGACGGCTCTGCGTCGTCGCGAGCAGGTCAGCGGTGCCCTGCAGCGAGAGCAGGTTCTGGCGGACTGCAGCGGAGAGGGTGACGGTGGAGAGGGACATGGAAACAACCTTTCTGGCGTTACGCAACAATCGGCCTTCTTGGCCGAGGACCGGACCGTACGAAGCAAGTGATCAACGAAAACTGAATCGGTCTCGCAGGAATTCCTGATCCCGATGCCCTTCGGAGCGCATGCTTTAGGAAGGATAAAGATTCTCCACAAAACATGATGCGATCCACGGCGGCCGCCCGATCACACGCTGATCACATGGTTAACGAGCAACGAACGTGTTGCAGAAGCAATGGCTCGCATGCCAGATTACAATCTCAGCGGTGGCGCCGCGGTCGCTGGTTGCAAAAGATCGATTGGAGAACAGGCATGGCTCTCAAGGTCGAGCTCAGACCGCACGAACGCATCATCATTGGCAACTGCGTGATCACCAACACCGATCAGCGCGCCCGTCTTCTCATCAACGGCGAGAATGTGCCGATCCTGCGCGAGCGCGACATCCTCACGCCGGAGACCGCCGATACGCCGGCCAAGCTCGTCTATCTGGCGGTCCAGCTGATGTACATCTCGCCGGATCCGCAGTCCCAGCACGGCACCTATTTCAACCTGGTGCGCGACATCGTCACCGCCGTACCGAGCGCCTGGCCGATCATCGAGGGCATCAACAACCATATCATGAGCGGCGATCTGTACCGGGCGCTGAAGGATGCCCGCAAGCTGATCGCCTATGAAGAGAAGCTGCGCGACCAGTACAATGCAGCGCATCCCGAAAGCGACGTCAGCACGGCCGCCTGATCCAAGGTCTTAAGACCTAAGCTAGACGACCCGCGCAAACGACAACGGCCCCGGATCATCTCCGGGGCCGTTGTCGTTTCAGCGAGTCGCTTTTACGGCGCCGCGAGCGGCGGCGCCTCAACGTCGATCAATCCGCCGGTCCGCCGCGCGCCGAACCTGATCACGGCCGACACCAGCGCGTCGATATCCGACTCCGCGGTGCGATGATTGACGATCGCCGCCCGGATCGCGAACTTGCCGTCCAGCGTCGTGCCTGACGGTGCGGCAATGCCTGATACCTGGACATCGGCGACGATCTCCCGATTGATCGCGTCGTCGGCGCGATAGCGGAAGCAGACGATATTGAGATTGACCGGCGCAAGCAGCTCGAGACGCGGTTCGGCGAGCACGCGCGTCTCGAGATATCTTGCGAGCGCGCAACTGCGCGCGATCACCGCACCCAGCCGGTCGGTGCCGAATGTCTTCAGTGTGAACCACGTCTTCAGCGCGCGGAAACCGCGCGACAGATCCGGACCGAGATCGCACGGCCAGACAGCGCCGGCCGCAAGCCCCCTCGCCTCGCGGCTCAGATAGGCCGCCGGCTGTGCAAAGGCCTGCCGGTGCCGTTCGCCGTCGCGCACCAGCAGGAAGCCGGCATCGTAAGGCACCTGCCCCCATTTGTGGAAGTCGAGCGCGATCGAATCCGCGAACTCGATGCCCTCGAGCAGCGGCGCAAGCTCGGGCGAGAGGATCGCGAGCGCACCGAAGGCGCCATCGACGTGAAACCAGATGCCTTCTTCGCGGCACAGATCCGCGAGCGCCCTGAGATCGTCGATCGCGCCGATGTCGACGGTGCCGGCCGATGCCGTGACCAGGAACGGCTTGAAGCCAACCTCGCGATCGATCGCAATCTGCGCGCGCAGCGCGGCGACATCGATGCGATGATCGGCATCGATATCGATCTTGCGCAGCGCATCGGTGCCGAACCCGGCGATGTCCATCGCGCGGGAGATGCAGCCATGCGCGGCCTTCGACGCGTAGGCCGTGAGCAGCGCGCCGTCATTGCCGATGCCGTGCTGCCGCGCCGGCGCGCCGAGCGCGCTCGTGCGCGCAACCAGCACCGCCATTAGATTGGCCATCGACGTCCCGGTGACGAAAATGCCGCTCGCGCCTTGCGGAAAGCCGAACAGGCCGCGCATCCACTCGACGATCTGGCGCTCGACCTCGATCGGCATGTGATCGCGGCCGCCGAGATTGGCGTTGAGGCCGGCCGCGAGCATCTCCGCGACCATGCCGACGGCGGTGCCACCGCCATGCACCCAGCCCATGAAGCCGGGATGAACATTGCCGGTCGCGTAAGGCGCGACGTGCTCGGAGAATTCGCGATATACGTCCGCAAGAGAAGTCGCTTCGCGCGGCACGTCAGTCCGGATTGCCGCGCGAACCTCGTCGGGGATCGGCTGCCAGACCGGACGCGCGCGCACATTGGCGATGCCGTCGATCGCTTCATCGAGCATGCGATGGGCGAGTGCACGAAACTCGCTCCAGTCCTGCGGATCGAGCGATCCGTTCGTGGCAGATATCTGCGTGTTGCGGATGATCTCGTTCATGCTGCGCTCCCCACGCTCGTCTTTGCATGCCGCGACAGCATCGCCGTGAACGCGGCAAATATCTTGCGCATCTGCGGCGGCTTGTACGGAAACACCACCGGCGAATCCATGTTGTGCACGACGGCGGTGTTGTCGGCCTCGAACACCAGAAGCTCGCCGTTCTGGTTCTCGGCGCAGTCGACGATGAAGTAATCGAGGCCGACGCGCCGGCTCATTTCGTCTAGCGCATTCCTGTGACGTGCTGCGAAGGCACGATCGAAGTCTTGCATGAAGATGGCTTCTTCAGCGCGCTTCTCTTCGCTGAACGCCATGTAGGCGTTGAGATACCAGATGTCCCAGCGATCGGCGATCGCCATGTGGCAGGCATAAGGCTTGCCGTCGACCATGGTGAGCCGGATCTTGCGAAAGAGCCCGTCGGGACCAGCGTAGTTGACGAAACGCGCGACGAAGAAATCCTGCTCCTCCCGTTCGGCAAGATAGGCCGCGAGCGCGGAAGCATCGTCGATCTTCGCAAGCCCGACACCGGCATGCGTGCCGCGCGGCCGTGCAATCATCGGAAAGTGCAATTCGCCCGAGATCTCCGCGCAGGCGATCCGTCCTTCCGAGAGAGCCGTCAATTGCGCACGCGTCGCGTTGGCGGTCACGGGAATATCGAGACCGGGGATATCAGCCAGCAACCGATAGAGCTTGTCGCGATCGAGATTGCCGATCAGCTCGGGGCGATTGAGCAATGGACGCGGCCAGCGCGGCGCGGCTTTTTCGATCAGCGCCAGCGCTTCGCGGCATTCCTCGGAATCGGATGCGACCACGATGGCAACGTCGTGATCGGGCAGCGTTTCGGGCAAACCTGTTGTTTTGGTCACATAGAGCGTCAGGAGCTCGATGTCGGAGCCTTCGAGCAAAAATTCGATCGGCGTGTTGCCGCCCATGTCGATGTCGGCCGCCAGCGCAAGCACGCGCAAGCCCGGCTTCGGCACTGGGGCGGGCGTACGAAACAGTTGGTGGAAGGAGAGCACCTCGGACTGGATCACGAGCCCGGCTTCCTTCTCGCCCATCAGCTGGGCAATCAGCGACAGATCGAGGCCCTCGCCCGCCTGCGCCGTCCCCTCCGCGATCCGCGCCAGCAGCCGCTCGCGCAACGGATGCAGATCGACGCCCTCGAAGGCCTGGCGCGTCAAATGCGCAAAGCCGATACGGTCGGCAAAGTTCGGCGCGGCAAGCGTATGCAACATCTCACACCTATGAGGGCTACGCCGGCACAGCGGCGGTATGGTCAAGCAGCAGCTCGGTCTTCACCAGGACGTGGGCGATGCGATCGAGGATCTGCTGCACATTGCGTTGCGCTTGCGCGCAGTCGGCCGACCAGGCGTCGGTGACGAGCCGCGCGCCGATGCACAGGCGCAGCGCAGCCTGCGGCACGCCGTCCGGTTGCTCCAGCCGCACCGGCTGGCCGACGAGACAGCGTTGTGCGGCAACCTGCCGGTCCGCAGCGCTCCCGACGATGTCGCCGTTCATGTCGCGCGCCAGCGCGCGATGAACGGTGCTGGTGTCGGCGATGGACACGGGCTTGCCGTTACGTAGCAGCGTGAATGGAAAGATCGTACGCTGCGCGAACTCCTCATCGTCCGCATCCGCCTTGTCGAAGGCTGCGGGTACGGCGCGCAGCGACGGCGACAACGCGATCATGCTGTCGATGCCGGCCGCAAGCTCGGCGACCGCCCTGGCGCGGAACGCCCCGGGCACGGCGTAGTAGTTGCCGATCTCGACCAGCGCCGCTTCCCAGCGCAACCATTGGCCGAAATTCGGACGCCGTTCAAAGCGCGAGCGCAGCGCCGTCCATGTCATCGGCCAGTCGCAACGGCCGACATAGTCGAAAAGGCCCGGCGCGATACCTTCAATCCGGTCGAGCGCGCGCGACAGGCCCTTCGGCACCAGCAGCGCACCGCTGAAGGCAGGCCCGCCAAAGAACTTCGAGCCTGTTATCAGCACCATGTAACCGCGATCGAGATAGGAGCGCAGCCGCCGGCGGCCGAGCCGCGCCTGGCAGGCATCGACGACGACCTGAACCTTGCGCGGCCAGCGCCGCGCGATCTCATCGAGGCAGGCGGCACTCGGCGCGCGCCAGCCGAGCTTTGACGAATCCATGATGTGCAACAAAACGCGCCGGCCTTGCGCGAGGCTGTCCTCGATTGCACGCATCACCTCGGCGTCCGCGTCGGTGCGCATCGCGAGGCCCGAATTGGCGTCGCGCAGCGGCACCGCGATGCTGTCGCCGGCGAGGCCCGCGATCGCAGCGTCCTTGCGCACCGCAACGCCGCTCGCCGTCATCGCGCTGAAATGGTGCCCGCGTGCGGTATGCGCCGTGCCGCTGCCGGTCTGGTCGGCCCCGACCACGATGGACACCGGCGGTCCGCCGAGCACCGCGTGCGCCAGGAACAAGGCATGGAGCTGGGAATCGGTACCCGACGGCGAGAACACGACATCGACGTGCGGCGGGAGCTGGAAGTGACCGCGCAATTCGTCGCGCATATCCTCGCAGCGCCGGTCGAAGGTGATCTCGACCTCGTCGAACAGCGATTTGTGGACCAGCTCCTCGCGCGCCAGCGCGGCGCGGTCATAGGCCGCCTGCGAGATCGGCGATGCCGTAGATGAAGCGAAATTCCAGATCTCGGGTTCTGGGGACGGTCCGCAGCCATAAGCGTTGACGCGATCTCCGGGATCGAGCGCCAGCCGCTGGTCCCCGCCGGAGGCGAGCAGCGTATCCAGCGGCGTGAAGAGATCGCGCAGGCGATAGCGCGAGCCGCCCTCGGACGCTGGCTCGATGTCTGATAGGCGGGATGCGCCGATGCTCATCCCGCCAGGCTCACGCCGCGTCGGCCGTCGCGGCGGGCGCCGCTGCAAATCCCGAGGCGATGTTGCCGTGGAACACCCACGGCAGGACCGGCCCGCCGAAGCACGGCGTGACCGCCACGAGTTGCATCCGATCCCACATCAATGGCTCCGCCAGCGCCCTCAATCCTCACCAAGACGTAAACAGGCATGGTTAATGGAGCCTTAACGCGTGCTCCTACAGGAACTTGACGAGCGACAGCTGCGCGAGCTTTGAAGTGGTCTGGTAGGACGCCTGGAGCGCGTTCTGAAGTGACAGGATTTCGCTCGCCACCTGGTCCGGCGGGGCCGACTCGGCCTGGTCGATCATGGTCTGGAGCTGCGCCTTGGCCTGGGTCTGCCGCGCGGTGGCGTCCTTCATGGTGTTCTGGGCCATCGCGATATCGGTCTGGATGTCCTCGATTCGCTGCTGTCCAGGCTGCGGCGCAAGCGCCTGAGCCACCCTCTGGCTCAGCGCCGAGACCTGTCCACTGGAATAGGTCCCGGCCGGCGAGGTCGAGAACGTGCCGAACACAGCGACCGCCTGCAACTGCCGCCGGATCGCGTCCTCATCGGCCTGTGCGCCATATTGAATCGTGATGGAATCGTCGACCCGTGCCACCGCGGTCGAGCGCGGCGAGCCGGGCCCGTCATTGCCGGTGTACCATTTCACTGTCGTGGCCGAGCCGTTCACCAGCGTCGTCGCCGAGCTCGCCGGCGAAGAGCCGACGCGCAGCGGCGGTTGCGTGGCGGTGATCGGCAACGTGCTGAAGCCGAGCGCACCCAGCGCGGCCACAGCGCCCGGGGTCGAGCCCGATATGCTCAGGCTCGCCGCATCATCGGTGTTGATCGTGATCGAACCGCCATGGACGGTCGACGGCTTCGAGGTCCCCGTGATCTGGTCGATCTTGCTCATCAGGGTCTGGATGCTGTCCGTGACGTTGAGCTGGTTGCCGGCCGCGCCTGACGCGACGAAGCTCAGCGTGGTGCCGTTGACCGTGATGGTGTCGCCGACAGCAAAACCCGGCGAGATCGAGTTCGAGGGAGCCGTGCCGGACAGCGCGGTCGCCCCGCTGATCGGTGCGGGCGGGGCCGCCTGGTTGTTCTTGGCAGTGCCGATCGCAGAGCTCGCGGTATTGAAGAAGTTGTCGCCGGCGGTCACGGCGGATGCCGCCACCAGCGAGGTGTTGGCGAGCTTCGTGATCGCGGTGTTCAGCGCCGTATTGAGGTTCGCGGCGGTGTTGTTGGGGATGGTCGGATCGATCGCGAAGCTTCCCGCCGGCGTCGGCGTCGCGCTGGACGCAGTCAGGTCGATCTGCTCGGTCGAGCCGTCCGGCAGCGTGAACTGAACGCTGAGCTTGTCGCCGTTGTTCGGGTTAACGCCGTTGAGATCAACGGAGAACGACACCGGCGAGCCGCTTGGGCCGGTGACCGTCGCGCCCGTCAGCGTCGACGAGACCGCGGCGATCTTCAAGCCGAACGGCGATCCCGCGACGTCCTCCGACACCTTCACCGAGCTCGGCGTCGGCTGCGTCTGCACCAGCCGGCCCATTCCGTTGGCACCGAGATCTGCGGCCTGGCGCTCCGCCATCACGGTCTTGAAGCCCGCCTGCGTCGTGGTGCCGTTGATGATGTCGCCGGCGTCGGTGACCGACGGCGTGTTGACCGCGGTTCCGGAGAACAGATAGCGGTTGCCGGACTGCGTGTTGAGGACGCCGATCATCGAGCCGAACTGGGCGGCCGCGGTGTTCTGCGCAACCGTTTGGCCGTTGACGTTGAGATCCTGCGACGTATTCGCGGCGCCCGTCTGCGCCGTGCTGCGGATCGTCGTCAGCGCCTGCAACGCCGTGTTGGTGAGGTTGATGTTGACGTTGACGTTGGTGATCGTGTCGGTATAGGCGTCGATGTTGGACAACTGCGCGCGCGAGGCGATCGCGAAGCCCTCGTTGGTGCCCATCCCCGAATAGTTCTGCGACAGCTTGCCGGTCGAGAGCTGCGTCGACAGATCCGTGAGCTGCTGATTGATGTTGCGGATCTGCGCGCCGAGGACCGACGAGGAGTAGTTGATGCTGCTGATCGACATGTTTCGTCGCCCCTACACTTGATACGCGCGGTTACCCTTGAGCCTGGAGCAGCGTGTTCATCATGCTTTGCACCACCGACATGAGATGGGCATTGGCCGCGTAGGCATTCTGGAGCTGGATCAGGTTCGACATCTCGGCGTCGAGATTGACGCTGGAGGTCGAGTTGAATTTCGCCTGGAGCGTCGAGACCACGACGCTCTGGCCCTGCTGGAGCTGCGTCGCCTGGGTCGATGCGTTGCTCTGGACGCTCAGGAATTGCTGAAGGTAGTTCGAGACGCTGCCGCTGAACGGCTGGCTCGCCGAACCTAGACCGGTCTGCGGCGAATAGGAGAACACAGCATTGGTGAGCTGCGAATAGAGATAGTCCGAGCGCGTGGTGTCGCCGGCCGGTGTCACCGGCGAGGTGCTATAGACCGACAGCCGGGTCGGATCGGTGGCGAGCTGCGTGTTCACCGCGATGCGCCCGGCAAGGCCGGTCATCTGCGAGCCCGCTGCCGTGATCGCGCCGGTGTAGAGCGCCTGACCGCCGTCGGTGAACAGCGGCAGCTGCGGACTGCCCGAGGTCAGCGAGGAGATCGTCTTGGTGATCGAGGACGAGTTGATCTTGGCGAGGCCGGTGCCGTCATCGGTCATCCGCAGCGTCGTGGCCGTGGCGGGCAGCGGCGCCGCGGAGAATGACAGGTGCGTGCCGGATAGCGCGGTGTTGAGCGCCGAGGCGATCGCGCCCATGCCGCCGGAGAAATTCACGCCGACCTGCATCGGGTTCGCATTCGTCGCGTTCTGGAGCGGCAACGCCGCCGGGTCGGTCACGTTGACCAGCGTAATCTGGCGCTGCGTGTTGGTCGTCGTATCGGTGTAGGTCAGGTTGACCGTGTTGCCCGGTGCGGCGCCAGCGAGATCGACGTCGAAGCCCGCCGGTGGGCCCGAGACCGTCGTGCCCGCCGTGGTCTTGTCCGACAGCGCGCTCGACATCGTCGCGGCGAGCTGGTCGATCTGGGTCTGCGCCTGCACCAGCGTCTGGTCGCGCAGCTTCAGATCCGCCGCGATCTGGCCGGAGGAGACCACATTGTTGGCGACGACGTCGATCTGCGACCCGTTCGGAAGCTTGATGTTGAACGCGCCGACACCGGACTTGGCCGGATTGGTGTTGTAGAGCGAGGTCGCCGAGAGTGCGCCGGCGGAGGCGAAGGTGAATTGCGAGGCGAGCCCCGCGCCGACGAGTTGGATGCCCGTGGTGGTGTAGATGTTGGCCTGGTTCGATCCGTCGGTGGTGACGCGAACGTCGACATATTTGGACAGCGAGTTGATGGCCTGGTCGCGCTGATCCATCAGCGTTGCGGCGGACGGATCGCTCGAAGACAGGCCCTGTAGCTTGGTGTTGATGTCGGCGATCTGGTTCATCGCCGCGTTGGCCTGCTGTGCCGAGGTGCCGAGATCCTGCTCAGCGTTGGAGCGCAGCGACTGGATGCCCTTGGTGGTGACGTTGAGCTGCGTCGCCAGCGCCTGCGCCGCCCCGACCGCGACCGTCTGCGCCGACGACGAGCCCGCGCTCGTGGACAATGCCTGGAGCGAGCTGGTGAAGTTGTTCAGCGCCGTTTCGAGCGTGCCGCTGCCACCGGGGTTGCCATAGACGTTCTGAAGCTGCTTCAGGATGTTGGCCATCTGGTCGGCGTAGCCGCTGCCGCCGGTCTCGGTGCGAAGCTGGTTCTGCACGAAGGTGTCGAGCTCCCGGCTGACGCCGGTCGTCATCACCGACGATCCGAAGTCCGCGGTGGTAACCTCGACCTGGTTCGGCGTCTGGGCGACGTAACCCGGCGTCTGCGAATTCGCGACGTTCGACGAGACGATCGAGAGCGCGGCCTGGTTGGCACGCAGACCGCTCATCGCACTGGCGAGGGCCGAACTCAAACCCATGTTGACCTGCCGTCTTTGGTTACGTTACGCGCCGGCGGACCGATCAGCGCAACACGTTCAAGAGGTCCTGCACCATCGAATTCGCCGTCGTGATCACCTTGGTGTTGGCCGAATAGGCCTGCTGGGTCACGATCAGCTTGGTGAACTCGTCGGCGATATCGGTGTTGGATCCCTCCAGCGACGAGCCGCTGATGGTGCCCGAGGCGCCCGCGATCGCCGGGCCCGACTGATCGGTCACGGCATAAGCGCCGCCGTCCAATGCCTTCAGGTAGTTGGTGCCGTTGAAGTGCGAGAGCGTTACCGAGGCGAGATCGAGGTTCTGGCCGTTGGAAAAGGTGCCGACAACGAGGCCGTTGTTGTTGACGGCGACCGAGCGGAGCTGGCCGGCGGCGTAGCCGTTCTGCGTAATTGTGTTGATGGTCACCGCGCCGCTGGTGCTCGCAAATTGCGTCAGCCCGCCGGAGGAGAGGTTGAAGGCGACCGAGCCGAGCGACTGGCCGCTGACTTGGACGTTGTTGATGGTGATGCCCGAGCCGCTCGGCGAGGTGAGCGAGCCGTCACTGGCGAAAGCGAAGGTCTGGCCGGTGTTCACCCAGGCCTGCTGCGCGCTGGTGGTCGCACTGGGGTCGGTCTGGTAGAACAGGTTCCAGGTATCGCTGTGTGTGCCGCCCAGTGCGGAACTGTCGGTCTTGGCCCAGCGCAACTGCAGGTTCACGGGCGTACCGGCCGCATTGTAGGCCGTCACCGCGCCGCCGCTGATCGACTCCTTGGTAAAGGTGGCGACGTCGCTGCCCATCACCACACCGGTTGCGGTCATGCCGGTGCCACGTGCCTGGGTCACCGGGCTCGTCAATCCAAGCGCGGAGAACGCGGGCGCCGTGCTCGTGATGTTGAGGTCCTGCGCCGTGCCGGTGTGGAATGTGATCTTGCCGTTCGAGGCGTTGATGGATGGCGCTACGCCCGTGGCGGTGCCGATCGCCGTGAGCAGGTCGCCGACGGTGTCGTCGGCGCGAACGTGGGTCGCGTCCTGCAGGCCGGTGCCCGCCGCAGTAATCGTGATTGTCGTCGCGGGGGAACTACCGACGATGATGGTGTCACCGGCCGCGAAGCTCGTTGTCAGCGAGTCGCTCGGCGCGGTGCCCGACAATTTCGTCGCACCGGTGATCGGACCGGGCACACTGTTGTTGGCACCCGCACTCGTGATGGTGGCGTCCGTGCGCGGAGGCGGACTGCCGACCGGCAGGGGATTCGACTGGAGGAAGTCAGTCGGATCGAGACCACCATTGGCCAGCAGCGTGTGGCTCGCCGCTGTCGAGCTCGCCACCGTGTTCGGCGTTGTCGGCAGGTTCGCCGCATACTGGATCGAGGTGGTCGCCTGCGCCGGGACGAAGTTGTTCTGGAATTGCAGCACCGTCGGCACGCTGCCGGTCGGATTGCCCGTCTTCGGGTCGACCGTGACACCCATCAGATAGTAGCCGGCGCCGTTGATCAAATTGCCGTTGGCGTTGACCTGGAAGTCGCCGCGACGGGTGTAATAGGAGACGCCGTCGAACACCGGCACGTTGTCGACGACGCCGGTCGCCTTCTGCACCGAGAAGAAGCCATCGCCCGTGATCGCCATGTTGGTGGCGACACTGGAGCCCGAGATCGTGCCCTGCGTGGTGATCGTTGCCTGCGCATGCGCGGTGACGCCGCCGGCGACCTGCTTGTTGGGCACCGAGGAATCGGGAATGAGATCCTCGAAGCTGGTCCCGATGCCCTTGTAAGCGGTGGTGGATGAGTTCGCGATGTTGCCTGAAATGTTCTGAAGCGCGTAGGACTGCGCCTGCAGGCCACCCACCGAGGTGTTCATTGCATCGAAGATACCCATAACTTTGTCTCCAGATCCGATCTCGGCGGCCGGCAGACCAATGGCCGCATTCGGAGGAGACGTCGCAAGGCCTATGCCAATGCAGGTATTCTCAGGAAATCAATGACTTGAATAGAAAGGCCCCGGTCACATGACCGGGGCACAATTGCCGGGCCGGCAACAATTGCCGGGATTAAACGTCACCCAAAGCTCACGTCGCCGACGGCGACGCCGGGTGAAAGACCAGCCCGAAACCGTCGATGCAATAGCGCAATCCGGTCGGCTTCGGACCGTCATCGAAGACGTGGCCGAGATGGCCGCCGCAGCGCCGGCAATGCACCTCGGTGCGCACCATGCCGAAGGTGCGATCCTCGGTCTTGCCGACATTGCCCTCGATCGGCTGGTAGAAGCTCGGCCAACCCGTGCCGCTCTCGAACTTGGTCTCCGAGGCGAACAGCGGCAGATCGCAACCGGCGCAGGCGAAGACGCCTTTGCGATGCTCCTTGAGCAGCGGGCTGGTGCCCGGCCGTTCGGTTCCCTCTTTGCGCAGGATCTCATATTGCTGCGGCGTGAGCTGGGCCCGCCACTCGGCGTCGGTCTTCTCGATCTCGAACTTCTCGGCGGCTTGAGCCGGCGTTGCTCTCAGCCAGCGGAAGGTCGAAAGGCCGAACAGGCCGGCGACGGTCGTCAACAAGATGCGGCGGTCAAACATGTCTTTCTCCGTGCGCAGGAAGTTCACGCCCTGAGATACGGGTTCTAACGGCGGACGTTACACTTCCAGGCGGGATTTTTCTCAACTTATTGCGAGACGCCCTGCTCGTGGGAAACCGGTTCCGCCTCCTCCGCGGCAGCCGGCTGCGGCGCCGGAGCCATGCGCGGCCGAACCTCGGGCGGCGGACGGCGCGGGCCGGTGCCGGCGGCCCGGTTGGCCTCGGCCAGCCGCGCCTCGCGTTCCCTGTCCTTGACCCGTGCCCGCTCGCGATAGCGGGCGAGCGACCCCGCGGCCGTGGAGCTCGCCCTGCCCCAGATGCCGACCAATTGGCCCGCGACCCGCCCGGTGGTGCCGCCGGCCCAGACCAGCTCGAACGGCGAGAACAGCTTCCAGCGCTCGTCGCCCCACAGGATGCTGCGCGCGATCAGCTGCCCGGCCATCGCGGACGTGTTCATGCCCTGGCGGCCGAACCCGCTCGCCACCCACAGGCCTTTCCGCAGCTGGCCGATCTGCGGCATGCCATGCACGGTCTGGCCGATGACGCCGCCGAACGTCTCGGTGATCTCGACATCGCCGAGCCGGGGGAAGATCGTGCGAATCCGCCGCCTCACGCTACCTGCAAAGCGCTGCGGCCGCGCGGCCCAGGTGGTCTCCGGGCTCTCCCACATCAGGCGGTCGCCGTCGACGATACGAAAATGATCGACGCCGTCGGAATCCATCACCGATCCCTTGAAGCCGATGATCTCGTGCACCCGCTCGCCGAGCGGTGCGGTGATTCCGGCGTAGCGCCAGACCGGCAGCAGTGTCTCCGACAGCCGCCGCAACGGCGCGCCGAGATGGATGTTGCCGGCGAGCACGATGTGCGTCGCGCGCAGCCGCGCCGACGGCGTGACGATGCGCTTGCGGATGCCGGAATGATCGATGCTGACGACCGGCGTATCCTCGAAGATGCGGGCGCCGGCGCGCCGCGCCAGCGCGGCCAGGCCGTGCACATATTTGCGGCCGTCGACCTGGAACGCTTTGGGGTAGTAGACGCCGTGGAAGTAACGATCGGTCTTGAGCGCCGCGCGAACGCGATCGACCTGCCAGCCCTCGGCCTCGGTGTCGAAATCCTCGTTCAGCATCTGGAGCCGGCTGATCAGCCGGTCGCCGGCATCGACGTTGGAGACCTCCAGCACCCCGTCTGTGAGGCCGATGCCCGGCATGTTCTCCTCGGTGGCGTTGGCCCGGACGAACTCGGCGCCCTGCTTCGAGAGCGTCCACAATTCGCTGGCGCCCTCAAAGCCGATGCGCTCGATCAGCTCGGTGAGCGGCAGCGCGAAGCCCGGCGTCACGGCGCCGAGCTGGTTGCCGGAGGCGTTCCAGCCGATATGGCGGCCCTCGAGCACCGCCACGCTGGCCCCGAGCCGGGCCGCCTCCAGCGCAATGGAGAGGCCGGCAAGCCCTGCCCCGATCACGCAAATGTCGGCGTCGAGATCGAACGACAGCCGCGCACGTTCACGAAAGCCGGCTTCTTCCTGGGACACGCTTGTGAAAGTCTCGCTCATGTCATTTTTGTTAACGGAGCAATCTTCTTAAAGGACCAATCGGGCGCTTGTCACCTTGTCCTCAACCGACACCTGTAGATTATCCTTTTAGATTATCCTGGACGTGGAACGATTCGAGAATGCCATGCGCCGTTTGATGCTGCTGCGTCACGCCAAGACCGAGACCCACGCGCCGAGCGGCCGCGACCAGGACCGCCGGCTCGACGACCGCGGCCAGCGGGATGCCGCCGAGATGGGCGACTGGATCGCCGCCCACCCAGCCGTGCCCGAGACTGTGCTGGTGTCGCACGCCGTCCGCGCCCGGCAGACCTGGGACATCGCCTGGCAGGCGATGAAGGACCGCGTCGCAGCGCCGCAGGTCGAGATCCTGCCGGAGCTCTACGGCGCCGATCCCGCGCAGATTCTCGAAACCATTCGCACTGCAACGATTCCCGCCAACCCCAGGCAATTGCTGCTGGTTGGGCACAATCCGGGCATGCACGAGGCCGGCCTGATGCTGATGGGTCGCGGCGATCCGGCCGGCGCCAAGGCGCTTGCCGACAATCTTCCTACCGCGGGGCTTGCGGTCCTCGACTTTGACGTCAAGGATTGGGGTGACGTGGCCTACCGCCGCGGCAAGCTGGTGCTGTTCGTCAGCCCCAAGTTGCTTCGACTGGGATGAGACGCGCGGGCACCGTCTCGACCGGTTGATCCAGCTTGGTCCCAGGATCTTGACTGGAAGATTTGGAGGCGCAGATGTTCAAGTCCATCCTCGTACCCATCGACCTCGCCGATACCGATCTCGCAAAACCGGCGATCGCGACCGCGGCAACGCTGTCGCAGAACTGGGGCGGATCGATCCGGCTGCTCAACGTGCTGCCGATGACGCCGGTGATGCTGGCCGAATACGTCCCGGCCGATTTCGACGAGCAGCAGCGCCAGACCTCGGAAGAGGCACTCGCCATCGTCGCCCGCGAATCCGGCATCGACGCCTCTCACATCTCCAGCGTGGTGCGCCAGGGCGGCATCTATCACGAGATCCTGGAGGAAGCCGTGCACATGAAGGCCGATCTGATCGTCATGACCTCGCACCGGCCTGCGATGCGCACTTATTTTCTCGGCTCCAATGCCGGGCATGTGGTGCGTTATGCCAAGTGCTCCGTGCTGGTGGTGAGACACTGACGCTTGCTCCGTCATTGCGAGCGCAGCGAAGCAATCCAGACTGCCATCGCGGAAAGTTTCTACAAGGTCTTGTGCTGCCTGACGGGCAAAACACCCGAACTCTCGGTCAATCCGCATCACAAAAAATATTCCACTTTACCGAAATTCGGAAACGGCGTATGTGTCGCGCAACCCGGCCCAAGGAAGAGGGGCGTATCGCGATCGTCACGAACGCGGGCCGGATGGCGGTGGACGTGGGTCACGTCGGCGCGAAGGGTTTTGCAGGGCGGGCAACCGTGAGCGAAGGCCTCGCGCACACGACCGGTGTGATCCGCGTACGGCAAAATCGTGTGGTCCTGGCGCCCGGAGCCTGTGCGTCAAGGTTTGCGGTGATGCGTTGTGTCCAACCGGACATGCGTATCGATCATCCGCAAGGCGACGGGGGCAATAGTGCATCGCTCCCCGGGGAGAGCACGACATAAGCCGTAAAGCCACTGCGCAGGGAAGGCCGGATGTTTGGCTTCACCTGTATGCCGCTGTGCAGATTTTTATAGCGTAATCATCGCACAGTGGACCGCGGGTGCCAGCCGGCACCCGGTCTTCCCTGCGCCCTCTTTCAATTGAGGGTGAGGTGACGAAGCAAAGCTCGGGTGAGATGAGCCGCGAGGCTGCGAAGGTGTGTCTGTGATGACGATGCGGATTGGTGGAGCGACCGTATCACCCGCACTCCGTCATTGCGAGGAGCTCTTGCGACGAAGCAATCCAGACTGCATCTGCGGAGGGACTCTGGATTGCTTCGCTGCGCTCGCAATGACGCTGAGGAAACATTTGCGCATATCGGGACGCCCTGCCTTGCGGGACGTCCCGACAGAGAAACCTCACAGATACCGCGTCAGCTCGTCCTTGAACTGCCCGTAGACGGCGTCTTCGATCTGGCTGCGGTTGATCCCGATGTCGCGCAGGGCGCGGTCGTCGAGCTCGTTCAGCGTCTTGACGGCGGAGCGGCGCTCCAGGCGGTCGAACAGCGCATAGGCAGCGGTGGCGAGCGTGCCAAAAAATCCGCTCGACGAGGATGGGCGCAAGCTCCGCCCGGCAGTTTGCGAGATCGTGGTCATTTTTCTTCTCCGGCCTTTGGTCCTGCGCGGCGAAGCGGATGCCGTTGGCGCAAACGCCTGAGCGCCTGCACCTCATTTGCCGTTGGATTGCTCTCGCTTTCCTCGGCTCAATCGCAGACCTTGATGGAACTTAAATGCTCCAGTACATTGCTCGGAGCAAGGAAAACATTGCTCTCGGTGCAATATGTCCAAGTTTGAGTACGTGAAGCTCGCGGATGCCATTGCCGCGGATATCTCTAACGGCACGTTAAGAGCCGGCGACCGGTTGCCGCCGCAGCGCAATTTTGCCTATGACCGTGGCATTGCGGTCTCGACCGCGAGCCGCGTCTACACGGAGCTGTTGCGCCGCGGGCTAGTGGTCGGCGAGGTCGGCCGCGGCACCTTCATCTCCGGCGACATCAGGCGCGAGATCGAGATCATCACCGAGCCGCGCGATGCGCGTATCGATTTCGAGGTCAACTATCCTCTCCTGCCGCAGCAATGGGCGATGATCGCCAAGAGCCTCGCCGGGCTCGAACGGGTCGACGCGCTCGAATCCGCGCTGCGCGCCTCGACCAGCACCGGCACCAAGAGCGCGCGCAATGCGGCCGCCGCCTATCTCGCGCGCAAGGATTTCACGCCGCAGGCCGAACAGATCGTGTTCACCGCCAATGGCAAGCAATCGCTCGCGGCCGCGCTCGCAGCACTGGTGCCGACCGGCGGCCGCTGCGGCGTCGAGGCGCTGACCTACCCTTACGTCAAGAGCATCGCCGCGCGGCTCGGCATCACGCTGGTGCCGATCCCGATGGACGAATTTGGCGCGCGGCCTGACGCGATCCAGAAGGCGCATCGCGAGGCGCATCTCTCGGCGCTGTATCTTCAGCCCATCATCCAGAACCCGCTCGGCGTCACCATGAACGCGACGCGGCGCGCCGACATCATGCGTGTCGCCGAGAAGCTCGATCTCACCATCATCGAGGACACCGTCTACGGCTTCCTCGCAGACGACACGCCGCTGGCGGCGCTGGGACCCGATCGCTGCATCGTGCTCGACAGCCTCTCAAAGAAAGTCGCGCCGGGTCTGGCGCTCGGCATCCTCGTCGCGCCGCCTCACTTGCGCGAGACCGTGATGAGCGCGGTCCGCACCGGCGGCTGGATCGCCTCGGGCCACGCGCTCGCGTCCGGTCAGCGATTGATGGCCGACGGCACCGTCGCCGAGCTGACCCGGCTCAAGCGCATCGACGCCGCACGCCGCCAGCAGACCGCGGCACGACTGCTCGCCGGTTACCAGATCGCCGCCGATGCGCGCTCCTATCATCTCTGGCTGACGCTGCCGCCGCACTGGCGCTCGCAGACTTTCGTTGCCGCGGCGGCCCGGCGCGGCATCGCGCTGACGCCGTCCTCGACCTTCGCGGTCGCGCATGGCCATGCTCCGAACGCGGTGCGGCTGGCGCTCGCCCCGCCCTCGTTCGAGCAGCTCGATTCCGGCCTGCGCACGATTGTCTCGCTGCTCGGCACCAAGGAGGAAGATTTCGACTCGACGGAGTAGCCCCTCGCCGGTCAGCGCTCCGGCCATTCCGCGATAAATCCCGTCGCCTTGTACGGCTCGATCTTGTCCCATTCGTGCAGGACACGACGGCGAAATTCGGCGTCGGTATGCCAGAGCGTGCGTGGCGTCGCAAAACTGTCGACGGTGAGCAGCAGCTTCGTCACCTCGGGCCAGTGCCGGTGCAATGTCATCGGATAGCGCCGCGCGGTCCAGGTGTTGCCGAGGCAGATCACGCTGCGAATGTTGCGCAGTCCCAGCGCCACATCGATGATCGGCAGCGAGAAGATCACGTTCTCTCCGGTGTTCATCGCGCGATGCTCCTCGAGAATTCGATCCGCCGGAATACCCGCATCGACCATCGCCGCCTTGATGATCATGCACTCGGATTGCTCCGAGCCGGGCGTCACGCCGCCGCTGACAATCGACCAGCGGAAAAGGCCCTGACGCCATAGCCGCGCGGCGGTCTCGGCGCGCAGCGCGACGTCCTCACGGGTGCCGAACAGAAACAGCAAATCGGCCGGTTGGAGCGGCGTATCGATCAGATGGGTGCGATTGATCTCGGCGATCTCGTCCGCCGTCGGCAGGCGCGTGCTGCGATCCATGACTGTCATCGCGGCACGATGCGGGACCGGTGCACGGCTGCGAAGTCAATTTTGATTGCGGCCGATTGCAAGCGCTAGGGCAGCAAGCCGGGCGGCAGCCGATCAAAACTGTAGCTGCGCGGCTGGTTGCGCCGGACGAAGCCGCCGACCTGCCAGGCGAACAGCGCGGCGAAGCCGAGGATGAACAGCACGCCGGCGAATTCCCCGATCATCAGCGCGCGGATCAACAACCCGGCCATCGCCACGGCCAGCATAGCCAGGAACGCCAGCACCGCCGCATAGGTCTTGCGGCCGAGGCCTGCGGTCAGCGTGGCCCGGCTGCCGGCCTTCGCCATCCGCGCGTGCAGCTCGACGAGAAAATCGCGAAAGCCTCTGTCCTGCGGCGCCATCAGCGCCGCGGTCTGCCAGCTCGTCGACAGGATCGCGATGCGGCCGCCACTGGTACGGCTGACATCGGCGCGAAAGCGGTGCTGCTGCATCGAGACCGGACGGAACGACAGCCTGACGGCACTGATCTCATCATAGCGCCAGACACCCGAGCGGCCGGCGATGTGCCAGGACAATCCCTCATCGGTCAGCTCGAAGCGATGCGCCGAGCCGATCAGCGACGCCTTGTAGGCATAGCTCGTGACCGACCGGCCCTGCCCGTCCGAAACCTGCATCTGTCAATCCCGTCCGCGATCCGCTTGCGCGATCGCCCTCCCCCATCCTACAAGCGGGACATGGCTGAGACGATCTATTTTCCGCGCCGGCTGATTCTCGGGGCCGCCATGATCTCGGGCGTGCTGCTCGCGCTCGCGGTGCATATGCTCGGCGCGCGCTACGGGCTCGACCTCGGCGGCCTCTGGCGTTCGGACACGCATGAGTTCATGCCGACGGGCGCGGCGATCGCCTGGTGGCTGATCGCGACCGTCGGATTCTCCGGCGGCTATTTCACCGCGTCCTTGATGCAAAGCGCCGTCTCCGGCCAGATCCCGCAACGGATGCGCCAATTCCTGATCGCGGTCGGCGTGCTCCTGCTCGCCGGCGCCGGGCAAGCCGCTTCGGCGCCGAGCCCGATCCCGACCATTTCCGGCGTGTTGGCGGGCCTCGCGGCGCTGTGTCTCGGCGCCGTGATGGCGTTCTGCGGCGCGCATTTCGCGCTGCGCCGCGGCTAGGCCTCTTCAGGCCGAGGCAAGCAGCCGCGGGCGTTCCAGCATCAAAGCCACTTCGGATGCGGGCCTGGGCGTGCTGAACAGATAGCCCTGTGCCTGGGTGCAGCCTTCGCGCCTGAGCAGCTCGAGCTGCGCGTCGTTCTCGACGCCCTCCGCCGTGGTGACGATGCCGAGGCTGCGGCCGAGGCCCGTCACGGCGCGGATGATCGCTACCGAGTCCTCGCGCGTGGCAAGCTCGGACACGAACGAACGATCGATCTTGATCTTGTCGAACGGGAAGCTGCGCAGATAGCTCAGCGAGGAATAGCCGGTGCCGAAATCGTCGAGCGAGATGCGCACGCCCATGGCGCGCAGCTCGTGCAGCGTGGTCAGTGTCGCCTCGCTGTTCTGGAGCAGCACGGATTCGGTGATCTCGAGCTCAAGCCGGCGCGCCGCGAGGCCCGATCTCTCCAGTGCGTCGGTCACGGATGCAATCAGGTTCGGATTCTTGAACTGCACCGGCGAGAGATTCACGGCGACGCCGATATCGTCGGGCCAAGTCGCGGCATCCGCGCAGGCAGCGTGCAACACGAGCTCACCGAGCTGGATGATGAGGCCGGTCTCCTCGGCAAGCGGAATGAAGTTGATGGGCGAGATCAGGCCGCGATGCGGATGATTCCAGCGCAACAGCGCCTCGAAGGCGACCACGCGATCGCTGGCGACGTCGCGGATCGGCTGGTAGTACGGCTGGAACTCGTCGCGCTGGAGTGCCGCCCGCATATCCATTTCCAGCAAGCGCCGCGCCTGCGCCCGCGCATCCATGCCGGTCTCGAAGAAGCGATAGGTGCCGCGGCCGTCGGCCTTGGCGCGGTACAGCGCGAGGTCGGCGTTCTTCAGCAGCTCGTCGGGATTGCTGCCGTCCTGCGGCGACAGCGAGATGCCGATCGAGACGCCGATCACGATCTGATGGTCGTCGATTTCGTAAGGCGCGGAAATCACCTCGACGAGGCGGCCGGCGAGCGCCCTCGCCGCGGCTTCCTCCGAGCGACCGATCTGGACCACGGCGAACTCGTCGCCGCCGAGGCGGGCCACGGTGTCGTGCTCGCCGACGGTGGCCTTCAGCCTGCGGCCGACTTCCTTCAGCAGCGCGTCGCCAATGGGATGGCCGAGCGAGTCGTTGATGTCCTTGAAATGGTCGAGGTCGAGGCAGAGCACCGCGAGCTGGTCGTTCACACCAGCCCGGCGCAGCCCCTGTTCGAGCTGCTCGTGGAACAGCACGCGGTTCGGCAGATTGGTCAGCGCGTCATGGCGCGCCATGTGCGAGATCTTGGCCTGCGCCTCCAGCCATTCGGTGATGTCCTCGAAGGTGGCGACCCAGCCGCCGCCCTGCATCGGCTGGTTGACGACGCGGATCGAGCGGTCGAACCGTCGAACGACGTCCGTCGTCGTACGTCCCTCCCGGGCGTCCTCGACAAGGCGTGCGAAGAATTGCTCGGGCTCGCCATTCCACTGCCCCTTCGCCGCCTCCTCGCGGACCACGTCGAGCAGGACGCGGCCGGTAAGCTGCATGTCGGAGCGGCGTAGCATCGTCGCATAGCGTTCGTTGAATAGGATGATCTTGCCTTCGGCATCGAACATGCACAGCCCCTGCGACATGTTCTCGAGCGCGGTGTCGAGCACGACCTGCTGGCGTCCGATCTCGCCCTTGGCACGACGATCGAGCACCGCCGCCGTGAGCGCAATGACGAGAATGGCAGCGGCCGCGCTGGCGGTCAGGATCGACAACGACGCCGGCGGGATCGAAAGACTGCTGATCACAAGCGTCGGATCGGGCGTCAATTCCAGCGCGCCCATCGCGGTGAAATGGTGAGAGACGATGGCGACCGTCAACAGGATCGTCGCGGCAAGCGCGTTGGACAGGCTATCGCCTCGTCCCGCGACGTGCAGGGCGAACGATCCAAAGACGATGCCGAGCAAGATCGACACCGTCACGGTCCCGGTGGTCCAGCCGACATGGGCAGGAATCTCGAACGCCATCATGCCGGTGTAATGCATCGCGGCCACGCCGGTGCCAACGACGGCGCCGCCGACCGCGACCAGACCCCTGTGCGTCGTCGAAACCGAGATGCTGAGACCGATGAAGGTGACTGCGATCGCAAAGAGCAGCGACAGGACCGTTACGGGGATGTTGTAGGCCCCACCGGCGCCCGGCCCGTAGGCCTGCATCGCGATGAAATGGGTTGCCCAGATACCGCAACCGGCGACGACGGCATCGAGCGCAACCCAAACCAGGCGAGCCGACCCGCTCGCCGCACGCGCGCGATGAAACAGGCTGATTGCCGCCGCGCTGGCGAGCAGGCATACCGCCCCGCCAAGGACGACCAGACGCCAATCATGCTGGTCCGTGAGACAAAACAGAACTTGATACATTGCCGGCCCCTATTCCATCGGGCACTAGAACCGGCAGAGATGGACAGTCGGTAACCGGCTGTGCACCGGTTGCCGGAATGGTGAACAGGGAATGTGCGCGGCTGCTCACATTGCTCGCCCGTGCGCCTTTGCGCCGAGGCCGATCACACCGGCGGCCAGCAGCAGGACAGCCGCCGATATGATTAGCGACTGATGAAGGCCGATCATGAACGCGCTGTCGGATGCCACCAGCGAACCGAACAACGCAACGCCAAGGACGCTGCCGGTCTGCCGCGTCGCGTTGAGCACACCCGCAGCGATACCGGAGCGCGCCTTCTCGACGCTGCCGAGCAAGGTCGAGGTGAGAGGCGGCACCAGGAGGCCAAGTCCACCGCTGATCGCGATCATCTGCGCGAAGATTGCCCAATAGCTCGTCCCCGCCTCGATCCAGACCAGACCAAGACAACCAAGCGCCGAGATGCAGGCGCCGACGACGATGGTCGGGCACGGGCCGATGCGCTCGGCCAAGCGCGGCGCCAGCAGATTGACCGGCAACACCGCGCCCATCATCGGCACAAAGGCAAGCCCGGTCCACCAGGCCGAGAGCCCGTTGATCCGCTGGAAGTAGAGGCTGAGCACGAAGATCAGGCCGTAGATCGCGACGTTGACGAGGAGGCCGACGACCGTGGTCAGGGTAAACAGCCGGTGACCGAACAAGGACAGCGGCAGCATCGGCTGCGCCGTGCGGCTCTCGCGCCAGACAAACAACGTGGCCAGGACCGCGGCCGCAGCGAAAGCCGAAAGCACGAGCGGATGCTGCCAGCCGAGCGCGCCGCCCTCGATGATCGCGCCCGCGAGGGCTCCGAGCGCGCCGATCGCCGCGAGTTGGCCAGCCAGATCGATCTCGCGCGAACGCGCCCGCGTGGTCTCGCTCGCAAAGCGCCAGCTCAGCCACAGACCAGCGAGGCCGATCGGCAGATTGACGAGGAAGATCGCGCGCCAGCCGACCAGCGTGATCAGCGCGCCGCCGACGAAGGGACCGGCTGTCAGCGCCAGGCTCGCGCCTGCGGCCCAGACCGCGACGGCACGACCGCGCGCGCGGTCGTCCGTATAGGCATGATTGAGCAGCGCCAGCGAATTGGGCACCAGGATCGCCGCCGCCAGCCCCTGAACCAGCCGTGCACCGATCAGCACGATGGCGTTGGGAGATAGCGCGCAGGCCAGCGAGGCCGCTGTGAAGATCGCGAACCCGGCCATGAAGATGCGTTTGGCGCCGATCCGGTCACCAAGTGCGCCGGCCGTCAGGATGAAGGCAGCAAAGGCAATGGTATAGGCGCTGACCACCCATTGCAGCTCGGCGACCCCGCCGCCGAGCGACTTGCCCATGGCATCGAGCGCGGTGTTGACGATGGTGACATCGAGCTGCACCACGCCATAGCCGAGACTCATCGCAGCCAGCGTGAGCGAGGTTGCAAGGTGCGATGCGGTGCGTGGGGCACCATCTGCGTCGAATGTTTCATATTTGATGGTGCTGGCTCGCATGCTGCCACCTCGATTGCAGCCCCATGCGACATATACGCCACCGGCCCGCCGTCATGTTTCGACAATGACCGAATGATGGATGCGCGACAGGCGAGCGCCTCGCGGATGACCGCGCGGCGCTCTTGCGGCTAAGCCTTAGCTCGCCGCCCGCAGGTTCACCTTGCTCTCGGCAAGCGAGGTCAGCTTCTTGTCCGTCGCCTTCTCTTCCTCGAGCGTTTTCGCGAGCACGGACGCGCAGTCGCTGCGGCCGAGCTGCTTGGCCCAGGCAATCAGGCTGCCGTAGCGGACGATCTCATAATGCTCGGCGGCCTGCGCAGCGTTGATCAGCGCCGCGTCGAGCACCGCCTTGTCCGCGACTTCGCCCGCGGTCTCGGCGGCCTCCTCGATGATGCCGTCGATTGCGGGACAGTCGACCGCCTTCACCTGCGCACCATGCATCTTGAACACTTCCTCGAGCCGCGTGACGTGCTGCTTGGTTTCTTCAAGGTGCGTCAAAAAGCCCTGCTTCAGCTGCGGATCGGTCGCCTTATTTGCCATTTTCGGCAGCGCCTTGGTGAGCTGCTGCTCGGCGTAATAGATGTCCTGCAGCTGATGCACGAACAGGTCGTTCATGGTCTTGATGTCTTTTGTGAACAGTCCCATCGTTCCGATCCTCCTGGGTTTCGGGAACACGACGGCATCGGCTTGCACGCAAAGCCGCTGTTTCGCCGTGTTCGATCGCTGATGGGGCGCTAACCTGTCCACGGCGCCGTCGTTCCAAAGAAAGCCCGCAGCGTTGCGCTGGAACAATGCTTGCGACCGCAGGATTTGAAACCATCTGAACGTCCGGGGTGCATGATGCAAATCGGTCCCCGACTCATATGCTTAACGCGCGCGCCATGTGAACCACTTATGACAAAACAGCCGGTGCGGCGCAGAACCTATCGTTGTCAAGGGCTGCACAAGCCTCTGTTTTTGCCTTAAATGAGCTACATCATGCCTAGCGATCGACGCTCATTTCGGGCACTGATCGCAACCGACCGGCCAATGTCTGGCCCGGTCGGTTTTGCCCCCCGCCGGGAGGATGAATGCACGGACTGCTGCCCGCGCTGAAACGCGGCCTCAAGAGATGGATCGGCTGGCGACGGCTCGGTATTGCCGCGAGCGTGATGATCATCGCCTTCGCGGTCACCACGCTGCTGCGGACCCTCAAGGGCATCGATACCGGCGTCATCCTGACCGCATTGAGCGATATTCCCCGCGGGCATATCGGCCTAGCCGCGATCTGCGTGTTCTTCGCGTTCTGTACGCTGACCTTCTACGATTTTTTTGCACTGCGAACGATCGGCAAGAAGCACGTGCCCTACCGCATCGCAGCGCTGTCGAGCTTCACGTCCTATTCGATCGGCCACAACATCGGCGCCACCGTGTTCACGGGCGGTGCGATCCGTTTCCGGATTTACTCGGACTACGGGCTGAATGCGATCGACGTCGCCAAGATCTGTTTCCTCTCCGGCCTGACCTTCTGGCTCGGTAACATCTTCGTGCTCTCGATCGGCATGACCATCCACCCGGATGCGGCCTCCTACATGGATCAGCTGCCGTCGTCGATCAATCGGCTGATCGCGCTCGGCGGCCTCGCCTCGATTGCAGCCTATCTGGTCTGGCTCTGCATGGGCGACAAACGCCGCGAGCTCGGCCAAAAGGGCTGGAAGGTCGTGCTGCCGTCCGCGCCGTTGACGCTGGTGCAGATCCTGATCGGGGTGGTCGATCTCGGCTTCTGCGCTCTTGCGATGTACCTGCTGATGCCGGCCAATCCGCCGATCGACTTCCTGTCGCTCGCCGTGGTGTTCATCCTGGCGACGCTGCTGGGCTTCGCCAGCCATGCGCCGGGCTCGATCGGCGTGTTCGACGCCGCCATGCTGGTGGCACTGCCCGAATTCGGCCGCGAGCAGCTGCTGGCGACCCTGCTCGTCTTCCGCATCCTCTATTTCGTGATCCCGTTCGGCCTCGCCATCTCCATCATGGGCACCCGCGAGCTCTGGATGAACGTCGTCCGGCCCTGGCAGGAGCGGCGACGGCTGGCGGAAGCCTGCGCGCAAGCCAACCTGCCCAAGCAGGTGGCGCCGATGGAGCGCGAGCGGCTGGTGCGCCAGGCCAGCAAACGATAACGGCCAGCCACACGCCGGCAGCCTGTAAAAGGCGGCAGACAAACGTTGCGGGGCGGAGAGCTATGCTCTCTTATTTCCGCCTCAACTTTGCCGTTGAAGACGCGGGCCATGATCCCTGTTTCCCTTCGCCGTTTTCTCTCGGGCGCCCTGCTGCTGGCCGGGCTCCTTACCGTTTTGCCGCTTCAGCGCGCAGTCGCGCAGGATGCCGGCGCCATGCAGATCAACTGGGAGGTCCGCAACCGCTTCCGCCTGTTTCGCGAGGAGCGCGACTTCCTGCTGCATGTCGAGAATGCGCGTAACCGCAGCATCCTCGCCGCCGAACAGTCCCTGGAGCTGCAGAGCGAGGGCCGCGGCTGGGCCCGCAACATGGTCAACCGGCTCTGCATCGACCTCCAGGGCCGGGTCAACCAGCCCTGCACCCGCGACAACGTCAAAGAGAACTACATCACCCCGATCGACCACCCCATTACCGTGCGCTTGACCGGCGCGGTGCCGGTCGGCGCCACCTGCGCCTGGTCGTTCGACGACGGCGACGGACCACAGACCTCGACCTTCGACTGCGCCGAGCCGGTCAATCTGCGGGTCCGCTACGGCAAGCAGACGGTCGCGAGCGTCGACGTCTCCTCCGGCTCCGATCCGAGCCAGCGCGTCCAAACCGAGATCCAGGTCCGCGACATCTTCATCGCCGGCCTTGGCGACAGCATCGCCTCCGGCGAAGGCAATCCGGACCGGCCGCTGGCGCTGTCGGACGAGGGCTTTTGCTTCCGCTCCTATCTCGGCACCGCCGGCGGACAGTATTACCGGCCGAGCCGCGCTGGCTTCAAGGGCGGTCGCGCCTGCGAGGCGCCGGATACGCTCGCCAACTGGCAGCGCTACGGTGCCCTCTGGTTCAACTCACCTTGCCACCGCTCGCTCTACAGCTACCAGGCCCGCACCGCGCTCGCGCTCGCGGTGCGCTACACCCATATCGCCGTCACCTATCTGCCGCTCGCCTGCACCGGCGCCAGCATCAGCGACGGACTGCTCGGCTCGCAGCG
This sequence comes from Bradyrhizobium sp. S3.3.6, assembly GCF_040546905.1. Taxonomy (NCBI): domain Bacteria; kingdom Pseudomonadati; phylum Pseudomonadota; class Alphaproteobacteria; order Hyphomicrobiales; family Nitrobacteraceae; genus Bradyrhizobium; species Bradyrhizobium sp. S3.3.6. Next base: position 655,600 of record NZ_JBEPOT010000004.1, read on the forward strand.
CGCCCGCGAATGCCCGCCCGGCAAGAGCGGCGTCTGCAACACCAGCGTGAATGCCCAGGTCGCGGAGTTGCGCGAGGCGCTCACCGCGGCCAAGAAACGCCAGCCGGATCGCAATCTCGATCTGGTGCTGCTCTCGATCGGCGCCAACGACGTCTACTTCTCCGGTCTCGTCGCCGACGTCATCGTCGATACCGCAACCGAGCGTGCCCTGTTCCGCCGCTCGGGCGTGATGGCGAGCGTCGACGAGTCCCGCGATGCGCTCCAGCGCGAGCTGCCGCAGAATTTCGTCAAGCTGCGCGAGGCGCTGAAGCCGCTGGTCGGCGACGATCTCTCGCACGTGGTCTACGTCTCCTACGGCAATCCGGCGCTGGCCGACGGCGGCGTGCCCTGCCGCGGTGGCCGTGGCGGCTTCGACATCCATCCCGCGTTCAATGCCGATCCGCAACGTCTCGCCCGCGTCTCGACCTTCGTCGACACCGAGTTCCTGCCACAACTGAAGGGGCTCGCCACCTGCACGAACGGCGCACTGTGCCGCGATCCCGAGGCTGACCGCATGACCTTCGTCGACACGCATCAGGCTGCGTTCGCCGATCACGGTTTTTGCGCTCATTCCGGCAATGATCCCGAATTCGATCGAACCTGCTTCGCCGAGAACGGCCAGAGCTTCAATCCGGATATCGTCAGCGCGGCGAGCCAGCCGATGCTGTGCGGCCGCGGCGCCTCGGAATATCGCGCCTACCTGCCGCGCGCGCGCTGGATCCGCGATGCCAATGACAGCTATTTCGCCGCGATGACCTATCCGCAAGGGCTGCCGTCGGCGAGCCAGCCGACCGACATCCACGACGCGACGTGGGGCGTGCTCTCAGCCGTCTATGGCGGCGCCGTGCATCCGAGCGCCGAAGGCCACGCCGCGATGGCGGACGCCACGCTGCCGGCCGCGAGCGCGGTGCTCGGCCTGGATGCGGTGCCGCCGGGCGTCACGCGCGGGCTGCTGGCCCCGCTCCTGCCGCGCGCGCAGCAATAGGTGTTTCCGCGTTGGCTCATCCGACTTGAGGAGCTGACGCCGCCGCACACAGGCAAATTTTCGCGCGCAGCGTAATCGCGGCGTCATCCAACGTTCATCGCCGCTGCCTAGTTTTCCCAACGCTACAAATTGACGCACGCGACGGGAGCGCAGGCTCTCCGTTGCGCGGTGTCGCGCGACTGCACGTCAACCAACAACAGACATCACTGGGGAGTCCAATAATGACGATCGTAAAGCGGCCCCATGCGGCCGTCGCTCTTGCCTTTGCCTCGACCCTGAGTCTTTCGCTCTTGGCACCATCATTCGCGCACGCCGACGACAGGGGCAAAGACAAGGACAAGGACAAGAGCAACGTCAAGCACGTCCTGCTGATCAGCGTCGACGGCATGCATGAGATCGACCTTCAGCATTATGTCGGTTCCCATCCTGCGTCGAGCTTCGCCAGGCTGCTCGCGCATGGCGTCCACTTCACCGATGCACATACCTCCCGACCCTCGGACTCCTTCCCGGGCCTCCTTGCGTTCATGACCGGCGGTTCGCCGAAAACCCATGGCGTGTTCTATGACGATTCCTACGACCGCACACTGTTCGCACCCGGCAGCAACTGCCAGGGCAATCCCGGAACCGAGACGCTCTTCGATGAATCGATCGACTATGACCTGACGAAGCTCGACGGCGGCGGCCCTGCCGGCTCCAACCATATCGATCCGACGCACCTGCCCATGCGCCTGAAGGCCGGCAAATGCGAACCGGTCTATCCGCATCAATTCCAGCGGCTCAACACCATTATGGAAGTAATCCACGAGGCGGGTCGGCGCACCGCCTGGTCGGACAAGCACCCCGCCTACGAAATCGTCAGCGGTCCGTCCGGCAAGGGACTCGATGAGCTCTATACGCCCGAGATCAACTCGACCTCGGTGCCGGGGCAGCCCGGCGCAGACTGGACCACCGATCCGAGCTTCACGCGCACCTATGACGAGCTCAAGGTCAAGGCCGTGCTCAACTGGATCAAGGGCTTCGATCACACCGGTACAACCAAGGTCGGCGTTCCCGCGATCTTTGGCATGAATTTTCAGGCCGTCAGCGTCGGCCAGAAGGTGACCGCCGACGGCTATCTGGACGCCGCGGCAACGCCGAGTGCGCAACTACAGGCGTCGCTCGACTTCGTCGAGGCCTCGCTTGGCCAGATGCTGGATGCGCTGGCGGACCAGCACCTCGCCCGTGACACGCTCATCATCGTCGGCGCCAAGCATGGCCAGTCGCCGATCGACGTGAACAAGCTTCACATGCTGACCGGCAGCACCAACCCGAAGCTGGGCGGCGGCACGCGCGCCGACGTAACCGATCCGGCTGACCTGCTGACGAATGGCGGCGTTGCACTGGCCCAGGAAACCGCCGATGACGTTGCCCTGATCTGGCTCAAGGACCAGAATGACGCTGCTAAAGCCGCCGCGATCCTCGAGGCTGACCGCAAGGCCAGCAACCGGGCTCACATCGAGAAGATCTATGCCGGCGAGGAGCTCGTAGATCGGTTCGGCGATCCCGCGGCCGGCCGTACGCCCGATATCATCATCCAGCCGATCGCCGGCACGATCTATAGCGCGAGCAAGAAGAAGATCGCCGAGCACGGCGGCTTCGCCGAGGACGATACGCACGTCCTGCTCGTCGTCTCCAATCCGAAACTGGGTCCCTCGGTCGTCGATGAGCGCGTCGCGAACAGGCAGGTCGCGCCTACCATCCTGAGGGCGCTCGGCCTGGAGCCGGACGAACTCGAGGCGGTGCGCGGCGAGGACCATACCCGCCTGCTGCCGGGCGTACGGCTGAAGGACTGATCCTTCGCGACTGATCCCCGAGGCGGGGGGGGGGGGCCGGCCCCCCCCCCCCCCCCCCCCCCCCCCCCCCCCCCCCCCCCCCCCCCCCCACACTCACGCCATCGCCCGCGAAGCGAGCGATCCTGGTTCTTGGCGCCACCTCGTTCCATCAATTCAAAAACGGTATCAATCGATACTCCCTTGAACTTGGACACTTTCCCGCGTGCGCCTCTAGGAGTCGTGGTGAGGAAACATTTCGAGTTCTAAGGAGGCGCCTGATGAGCGCAGTCGTGTCCGCAACCGACGTGAGGAGGTCTCGCGTCAGGCTGTTCATCGTGACCATGCTGTTCCTGGTCACGACCGTCAATTACGCCGACCGCGCCACGCTCTCGATCGCGGGCCCCGCGCTCGCCAAGGAACTTCATCTCGATCCCGTCGCCATGGGCTGGATCTTCTCGGCCTTCGGCTGGTCCTATGTCGCCGCGCAGGTGCCGGGCGGCTGGCTGCTCGACCGCTACGGCTCGCGCCTCGTCTATGCCTTCAGCATCATCGTCTGGTCGCTGTTCACGATGATGCAGGGCTGGGTCGGCTTCTTCGGCGCCGGCGCTGCGATCGTCGTGCTGTTCGCGCTTCGCCTCCTGGTCGGCGTCGCGGAAGCGCCGTCCTTCCCCGCTAATGCCCGCATCGTCGCCGCCTGGTTTCCCGGCAATGAGCGCGGCACCGCATCGGCCTTCTTCAATTCGGGGCAGTATTTCGCCACCGTGATCTTCGCGCCGCTAATGGGCTGGATCGCCCATGATTACGGCTGGCGCTACGTGTTCTTCGTGATGGGCGGCCTCGGCGTCATCATGGGCCTCGCCTGGATCAAGACCGTCTACGGACCAAAGGAGCATCCTTCGATCAACGAGGCCGAGTTCGACTACATCAAGGAAGGCGGCGCGCTGGTCGATCTCGACGCGCCCAAGGACGATGTGAAGAGCGAGCGTGCGCCGGATTCCGGCCCGAAATGGGACCATATCCGCCAGCTGCTCTCCAACCGTATGATGCTCGGCGTCTATCTCGGCCAGTACTGCATCAACACGCTGACCTATTTCTTCCTGACCTGGTTCCCGGTGTACTTGGTCAAGGAGCGCGGCCTGTCGATCCTGCAAGCCGGCTTCGTCGCGACGCTGCCCGCGCTGTGCGGCTTCATCGGCGGCGTGCTCGGCGGCGTCATCTCCGACGCCATCCTGCGCAAGACCGGATCGCTGACCATGGCGCGCAAGATCCCGATCGTCGGCGGCATGCTGCTGTCGATGTCAATCATCGCCTGCAACTATGTCGACGGCCAGGCGCTGGTGGTCGGCTTCATGGCGCTCGCTTTCTTCGGCAAGGGCATCGGCGCGCTCGGCTGGGCGGTCGTCTCCGACACCTCCCCCAAGGAGGCCGGCGGCGTCTCCGGCGGCCTGTTCAACTCCTTCGGCAATCTCTCCTCGATCACCACGCCCATCGTGATCGGCTACATCGTGGCCGCGACCGGCTCCTTCAACGGTGCCTTGGTGTTCGTCGGCATCAACGCGCTGGTGGCCGCGGTCGCCTATCTCGTGGTGGTCGGCAAGATCGAGCGGGTGGTGCTCAAACGTTCCTCCTGAGCGCTCCGAGTGATCGGAGCGGGACAGGCAACTCAACGGCGGCTCACAAGGCCGCCGTCTTTGTTTTGGGGATGATCGATGCTAGAAGTGCCGGGGAAACGCCTTATTCATCTAAGGCATGTATCGATGTTCGACCTCAACCAGCTCCGCTGTTTCGTCACGGTGGCCGAAGAACTGCACTTCGGCCGTGCCGCGGCGCGGCTGAACATGACCCAGCCGCCGCTATCGCGGCAGATCCAGGTGCTGGAGCACATCATCGACGCGCCGCTGCTGGAGCGCACCAGCCGTTCGGTGCGCCTGACGCCGGCCGGGCGCAGCTTCCTGCCCGAGGCCCGCCGCATCCTGAAGCTCGCGGAAAGCGCCTCGCAGGTCGCCCGCCGCATCGCGCTCGGCAAAATCGGCTCGCTGAAGATCGGCTTTACGGCCGCGGCCGCCTACGGCTTCCTGCCCGAGTTGGTCGCGGCCTGCCGCGCCAAGCTGCCGGAGGTCGATTTTTCGCTGAAGGAGATGGTCTCAGGCGACCAGTTCGAGGCGCTGACCTCGGGCCAGATCGATGCCGGCCTGCTGCGCCCGCCGATCGCGCGACCCGAGCTTGCCAGCCGCCGCGTCGTCGCCGAGCCGCTGCTCGCCGCGATCCCGAAGAAGCATCCGCTGGCGAATGCCGACAGCATCACCATCAAGGACTTCGACGGCCAGCCCTTCGTGATGTATTCGCCCTATGAGAGCCGCTACTTCCACGATCTCTTGGTGGCGCTGTTCACCCGCGCCGACATCCTGCCACGCTATGTCCAGCATCTGAGCCAAATCCACTCGATCCTCGCGATGGTGCGCGCCGGCCTTGGCCTCGCCATCGTGCCGGCCGCGGCCGCCGGCCTGAAAATCTCCGACGTTCGGCTGCGGCCGCTGAAGCTGCGCAACCGCGTTCCGGTCGAGCTCTTCATGGTCTGGCGCCGCGACGACGAGAATCCGCTGCTGTCCGCGCTGGTCAAGATCGCCAGCGAATTGTCCTCGGCCGAGGTGGTGGAAGATTGATGCTCAATCCGCATCGGTCGATATAGGCTTTGGCTTGGACGCGCATCGAACGGTCTCCTAAACAGCGGCGCATGGACGCGCGGCCTTGTTGCGGCCGCCACAACACGAGAAACAGGGAGCAGCGCCCATGAGCAAGATGACCCCGCAGGAAATGGCCGAGAAGATCGGATCCGGCCTCCTGTCCTTCCCCGTCACGCCGTTCAAGGCTGACTATTCCTTCGACGAGACCACCTATCGCGCCAACATGGACTGGCTGTGCGGCTATGATGTCGCAGGTCTATTCGCCGCCGGCGGCACCGGAGAGTTCTTCTCGCTGACCCCGACCGAAGTCCCTGAGGTGGTCAGGGTCGCCGTCGAGGAGACCAAGGGCCGCGTGCCCGTGCTCGCCGGCACCGGCTATGGCACCGCAATCGCCCGCGAGATCGCGATCGGCGCCGAGAAGGCCGGCGCTGACGGCCTGTTGCTGCTGCCGCCCTACCTCACCCATTCCGAGCAGGAAGGCCTTGCCGCCCACGTCGAGGCCGTCTGCGCCGCCGTGAAGATCGGCGTCATCGTCTATAACCGCGACAACGCCATCCTCCAGCCCGACACGGTCGCCCGCCTCGCCGAGCGCTGCCCGAACCTCGTCGGCTACAAGGACGGCATTGGCGATATCGAGCTGATGACCCGCGTCTACACCAAGCTCGGCGATCGCCTGACCTATGTCGGCGGCCTGCCGACCGCCGAGACGTTTGCGCTGCCCTATCTCGACATGGGCGTGACGACCTACTCGTCGGCCGTGTTCAACTTCGTTCCGGAGTTCGCCACCAACTTCTACGCCGCGGTACGCAAGCGCGACCATGCGACGATCCACGCCGGCCTGAAGGATTTCATCCTGCCGCTGATCGCGATCCGCAACCGCAAGAAGGGCTATGCGGTGTCGATCATCAAGGCCGGCATGAAGGTCATTGGCCGCGATTCCGGCCCGGTCCGTCCGCCGCTGACCGATCTCTCCGAGCAGGAGATTGCGGAACTGACCGCGCTGGTCAAAAATCTGCCCGCCATTCGATCGTCACAACAGGCTGCAGAATAACAAACGACAGGGAGGAGCGTGCGATGGCCCAGACTGATATCTCCTGCGCGCCAGTCGCCGGCGCACCGGTCGTCACAACGATGCAGGTGATCCCGGTCGCGGGCCGCGACAGCATGCTCCTCAACCTGAGCGGCGCGCATGCGCCGTTCTTCACCCGCAACATCGTCATCCTCACCGACAATGCCGGCCACACCGGCGTCGGCGAGGTGCCGGGCGGGCAAAAGATCTGGCAGACGCTCCAGGACGCCCGCGATCTCGTGATCGGCAAGACCGTCGGCGCGCTGAACAACATCCTCGCGGACGTCCGCACGGCCTTCGCCGACCGCGATGCCGGTGGCCGCGGCAAGCAGACATTTGACCTTCGCGTGATGATCCACGCGGTTACCGCGATCGAATCGGCCCTGCTCGACCTGCTCGGCCAGCACCTCAATCTTCCCGTCGCGGCGCTGCTCGGCGAAGGTCAGCAGCGGAAGAGCGTCGAGACGCTCGGCTATCTCTTCTTCGTCGGCGACATCAGCAAATCCAGGCTCGATTACGTCAAGGGCGAAACCGGCAAACCCGACTGGTTCAACCTCCGCCATCAGGAGGCGATGACGCCGGAGACGGTGGTGCGCCTGGCGGAAGCAACCCAGGACCATTACGGCTTCGCCGACTTCAAGCTCAAGGGAGGCGTGCTCCGCGGCGAGCAGGAGATCGAGGCCGTCACGGCCATCGCAAAGCGCTTTCCCAACGCCCGCGTCACGCTCGATCCGAACGGCGCCTGGGCGCTCGACGAGGCCATCAGCCTCTGCAAGAACATGCACGGCATCCTCGCCTATGCCGAGGATCCCTGCGGCGCCGAGGCCGGCTTCTCCGGCCGCGAGATCATGGCCGAGTTCCGCCGCGCCACGGGCCTGCCGACCGCAACCAACATGATCGCCACCGACTGGCGCCAGCTCAGCCACGCACTGCGCCTGGGTGCAGTGGACATTCCGCTGGCCGATCCCCATTTCTGGACCATGCAAGGCTCCGTGCGCGTCGCCCAGACTTGCCGTGACAACGGCCTGACCTGGGGCTCGCACTCGAACAACCATTTTGACATTTCGCTCGCCATGTTCACCCATGTCGGCGCCGCGGCCCCCGGCAAGGTCACCGCGATCGACACCCACTGGATCTGGCAGGACGGCCAGGCGCTGACGAAAGAGCCGCTCCAAATCAAGGGCGGCAGGATCGCGGTCCCGGATCGTCCGGGCCTCGGCATCGAGATCGACCGTGCGGCCGTCGAGGCCGCGCATGAGCTCTACAAGCAGCATGGACTCGGAGCCCGCGATGACGCTACTGCCATGCAGGACCTGATCCCCGGCTGGACCTTTGACGACAAGCGTCCCTGCCTCGTGCGTTAAGAACTTCCCTGGAGGAAAAAGATGACAGCGATCCTGAAAAACTTCATCGGCGGCGAATGGGTCGACGGCTCCGGCGTCACCAAGAACATCAACCCCTCCAACACCAACGATCTGGTCGGCGAATACGCCAAGGCCGACAAGGCGCAGACCGAGAAGGCAATCGCGGCCGCGAAAGCCGCCTTCCCCGCATGGGCCCAGTCGACGCCGCAGGTGCGCTATGACGCGCTGAACAAGATTTCTCTCGAAATCCTCGCCCGCAAGGAAGAGCTCGGCCGCCTGCTTGCCCGCGAGGAAGGCAAGACGCTCCCCGAGGGCATCGGCGAGGTCGCGCGCGCCGGCCAGATCTTTGCGTTCTTCGCAGGTGAAGCGCTTCGCCTGATCGGCGAGAAGGGCGCCTCTGTCCGCCCCGGTCTCGACGTCGAGCTCACCCGCGAGCCGGTGGGCGTCATCGGCATGATCACGCCCTGGAATTTCCCGATCGCGATCCCGGCCTGGAAGATCGCGCCCGCGCTCTGCTACGGCAACACGGTGGTGTTCAAGCCGGCCGAGCTGGTGCCGGGCTCCGGGCATGCATTGTCCGAGATCATCGCCCGCTCCGGCATCCCGGCCGGCGTCTTCAACCTCGTGGTCGGCTCCGGCTCGGTGGTCGGCCAGACCCTGCTCGATCATCCGGATGTCGCCGCGATCTCCTTCACCGGCTCGGTGCAGACCGGCCGCAAGATCGCGCAGGCCTGCGTGCTGTCGAACCCGATGAAGAAGTTCCAGCTCGAGATGGGCGGCAAGAATCCGCTGGTCGTGCTCGACGACGCGGACCTCAAGACCGCCGTCGAGGTCGCCGTCAACGGCGCCTATTTCTCGACCGGCCAGCGCTGCACGGCGTCTTCCCGCCTGATCGTCACCGAAGGCATCCATGACCGCTTCGTCGCGGCGATGGCCGAGCGCCTGAAGGGCCTGTCGGTGGACGACGCACTCAAGGCCGGCGTTCATATCGGCCCCGTGGTCGATCAGAGCCAGCTCGACCAGGACCTGCGCTACATCAAGATCGGCCAGGAAGAGGGCGCGAAACTCGCCTGGGGCGGCGAACTGCTCACGCGCGAGACGCCCGGCCACTACCTCCAGCCAGCGCTGTTCACGGAAGCCAACAACAACATGCGCATCGCGCGTGAGGAGATTTTTGGCCCGGTCGCGACCGTCATCCGCGCCAAGAACTACGAGGAAGCGCTGGCGATCTCCAATGACACCGAATTCGGCCTCGCCTCCGGCATCTGCACCACCAGCCTGAAATACGCCTCGCACTACAAGCGCAACAGCGAGTCCGGCATGGTGATGGTCAACTTGCCGACCGCCGGCGTCGATTATCACGTGCCGTTCGGCGGCCGGAAGGGCTCGAGCTACGGCGCCCGCGAGCAGGGCTCCTATGCGCGCGAGTTCTACACCACGGTGAAGACCGCCTATACCTATCCGGGCTGATAGGTTGATATCGTAGACATCGTAGGGTGGGTTAGCGCAGCGTAACCCACCTCTTCTGCTTCCGCAGACAGAGACATTGGTGGGTTACGCTGCGCTAACCCACCCTACAAATCCCCGGAGTCCGCATGGACCAGGACGTCGCAGCGAAAGAACAGCCCCGCTACATCAAGCTCAACGCGCGCGACAATGTCGCGATCGTGGTGAATGATTTCGGGCTTCCCGCCGGCTCCCGTTTTGCCTGCGGATTGACGCTGCGCGCCTTCGTGCCGCAAGGGCACAAGACCGCGCTGGTCGACATCGCGCAAGACCAGCCGATCATCCGCTATGGCGAGGTGATCGGCTACGCGCTCTCGCCGATCCTGGCCGGCGAGTGGGTCGACGAGGCGCGCATCCGCATGCCGGAGGCCCCAGCGCTGGACAAGCTCGAAATCTCCACCGCCGTGCCTGCGCCGCTGCCGCCGCTCGAAGGTTTTACATTCGAAGGCTTTCGCAATTCCGACGGCTCGGTCGGCACCAAGAACATCCTCGGCATCTCTTCCTCCGTGCAATGCGTCAAGGGCACGATGGAATATGCGGTGAAGCGCATCCGCACCGAGCTGCTGCCGAAATATCCGAATGTCGATGACGTCGTGCCATTGACACACGCCTATGGCTGCGGCGTCGCCATCAATGCCCCCGACGCGGTCGTGCCGATCCGCACGCTGCAGAACCTCGCGCTCAATCCGAATTTCGGCGGCGAGATCCTGGTCATCAGCCTCGGCTGCGAGAAGCTTGCGCCCGAGCGGCTGGTGCCCGAAGGCATCAGCGACGCCATCGTGCGCATGCAGGACGAAGCCTTCGACGGCTTTGGCGCGATCGTCGACGCGATCATGACCCAGGCGGAGGCCCGCCTGAAAATCCTCAACAAGCGCACCCGCGAGACCTGCCCGGCTGCCGATCTGGTGATCGGCCTGCAATGCGGCGGCAGCGATGCCTTCTCCGGCGTCACGGCGAACCCCGCCCTCGGCTTCGCCGCCGACCTTCTGGTGCGCGCCGGCGCCACAGTGATGTTCTCCGAGGTCACCGAGGTGCGCGACGCCATCCAGCTCCTCACCCGCCGCGCCATCAACGAGGACGTCGGCCGCGCGCTGGTGCGCGAGATGGCCTGGTACGACTCTTATCTGGCGCGCGGCGGTGCCGATCGCAGCGCCAACACCACGCCCGGCAACAAGAAGGGCGGTCTCGCCAACATCGTCGAGAAATCTCTCGGCTCGATCGTCAAGTCCGGCTCGAGCGCCATCACCGGCGTGTTGTCGCCCGGCCAGAAGGCGACGCAGAAGGGCATGCTGTTTGCGGCGACGCCGGCTTCCGACTTCATCTGCGGCACGCTCCAGCTTGCCTCCGGCATGACCTTGCAGGTATTCACCACCGGACGCGGCACGCCCTACGGCCTCGCGGCTGCGCCCGTGATCAAGGTCGCGACCCGCAGCGAGCTGGCGCGGCGCTGGAAGGACCTGATCGATTTCGACGCGGGCGGGATCGCCACCGGCGAGAAGACCATCGAGGAAACCGGCTGGGACCTGTTCCACCTGATCCTCGATGTTGCGAGCGGCCGCACCAAGCCGTGGTCGGATCGCTGGGGCATCCACAACGACCTCACGCTGTTTAATCCGGCACCGGTGACCTGAGCGCCGGCCGGCTTCACTGACGGTCGATCAGGTGCATGTCGCCCAGCGTGACCGGCAGGCTGCGCGCGATGAGATCGGCAATGGCGGCGCGCAGCCGTTCATTTGACGCCGAGCCTTCAAACGTCTCGTCGAGCGGCCCACTTGGACCGGCAAGCCGCATGATCCCGGTGTTGTCGAGCGGCGCGGCCGTCCTCTTCTCGATCACGTCGAAGGACTTGCCCTCGATCACGCGGACCTCGTAGAGCGCGTGGACCAGACCATAGTCTGCAAGCAGCGTGCGATATTGGGCGAGCCCGACACCCTCGACGATGCGGCCGTTGCCGAGCTTCGATTTCGCACGGGTGATCACCACATAGGCATCCAGCCCCTGCGGGGCGACATCGCTGCGGACCAGCTCCTTGAAGGGATCGCTGCGTAGCAGATTGACGGGTGCGACCGCAGAGTCCCTGATCGCGGCGAACGCGGCGCGCCTGTAGTTCACCGGTTGCACGCGAAAGCGTCCGCTGAGCAATTTCGTCGCCTGCTGGATGATCAATTCGTCCAGCCCCCAAGCGCTGATCGAAGCACTTTGCCCGGTGTTGCCAACCCCGGTCAGGCCGGCTTGCGTCAGGCTCATCTCCTCGCCGACGGCCGAGACGATCCCGATGGTCTTGATAGCCTGGAGCCGCGTCGCACGCGTCTCGAACGCCGCTGCGGCACCGAGAGCGACGGAGGCGACCGCGAGGCCGACCCATAGAATGATAATACGGCGCATGGCGACCTATCGAATCCTGAAATCGAACGAATAGGACGCGCCGAGCCCGACCGTCGTCTGGTTCGACGAGCCTCGCAGCTTCACGAGCGGGCTGTCCGCGACGTCCCCGAGCAGCTTCTCGTATTCGATATAGCCATGGACCTCCCACTGCGGATTGATGCGATAGGAGATCTGGCTGCCGAAGCCGACCGAATGCGCGCCGCCCTTGGCGTCGTACATCGGCAGCCCGGACGCCAAGGACTGTGCGGCATCGACGCTGAAATACGGCGAAGTCGCCCTGGTGCTTTTCCAGGTGAAGCGCGGGCCGGCCGAGATCGTGAGCCTCTGGATCAGCGGCACAATGACGTCGGCCGAGACATCGGCCACCGTGCCGGTATGACCGCCCATGCCCTGGCGCAATTCGCTGCGCAGGCGAAGCCAGTCGACCGGAAAATACTCGACGAAACCGCCGAGCTCGTATGCGGCCTTGACGTCGCCAAGGCTGGTCAGCTCGGAATATTTGTCGCTTTTGCGCGACGAGACGTACTTGAACGCTGGTCCGGCGCGAAAACTGCCGACGTCGAACAATGCGATACTGGCGCTGTCGCGGGGCCCGCGAAACTGGTCGATCGACCCGGCGCGGTGGATGGTGAAGATCGGGATCGGAAGGAACTTGCCGTTCTTCGAACCGACGAAGTCCGGCGTGTACTCTCCGCCGATGCCGACCATGACCGTCCAGTTGCCGGAGGGCGAAGGCAGCATCGGCACGTCGAACGGCGGCGCCGGCAGCGTGAACGCCGTCTGCGCCGATACCGGCTGAGGGATTGCCACGATCGCGCCGAAAGCGGCAAGGAAAGCGGTCAGGAAGATCCGCTGCGCCCTCGCCTCGCGATCGAGAGCGGCTTCGTCAAAATGCTTCATTACGGGGCCCCGGACCGGCCTTGCTGACCTGGTCGACTCGTGTTGGTTGGAGCCCAGCATGTGGTCCGGCAAAATTGCCCCAAGATTGCAAGGCGCAAGCGCCGTCCAATCCGTTCCCTGGCGCGTCCGGCGGGCGCGGCGCCGGGTCAACATTGCCCGAACATTGCCGGGCCTCGCGCACGCCCCCAAACTTCGGCCGCCTGGGCCGGTCGGCGCTCTCGTTCCTGCCTTTTATTCGCCAAGCTCGCTGCCTTAAAGGGAACCCTGCACACGAGCCGAACACCAGACATCGGCCAGGGAGCATCACGCTCAGGGCCTTTGTTGCCCCAGCAGATTCAAGGACGACCCGCGTGCGCTCCCTCGTGATCGAAGACGAACTGCAGATCGGCGCCTATGTCAGCCGCCTGCTAGGACAATTGCACGGCATCGTCGACCTTGTCGGCTCGATTGCCGATGCCCGTCAGGCGCTGAAGAACTTCAGATATGATCTCGCGATTGTCGACCGGACGCTGCCCGACGGAGATGCACTCCAGGTGGTCACGGCGCTGAGCCAGTCGCAGGAACGCCCCGCGATCATCATCCTGACGTCCAAGGATGCCAAGGAGGATGTCGTCGATGGCCTCAACGCCGGCGCCGACGATTATCTCGGAAAGCCGTTCGAGCCGCAGGAGTTGATTGCACGGGTGCGCGCGGTGTTGCGGCGGCCACGGTTGTTTGCGCCCTCGATGCTGTCGCTCGGCAACGTCGAGCTGCATCTCGGGAGCAACGAGGCGGTGGTCGCCGACACGAAAATCCTGCTGCGGCGACGCGAGGCGCTGATCCTCGGGGCGCTATTGATGCGCCGCGACCGCGTCATCACCCGCGCCGCCCTGATCGAGGAAATCTACGGCTTCGACGACGAGATCGAATCCAACACGCTCGAAGCGCAGGTCTCGCGCCTGAGGAAGAAATTGGCCGAACTCGGCGGCGACGTCGAGATCCGCAGCATGCGAGGCATCGGTTACATCCTGCGGCTGGCAAAACCTCGATGACGTCGATCGCCCGGACGTTTGCGCTGTCGCTCGGCGTCGCCGCCACGACCATCTTCCTCATCATGCTCGGCATCTTCATCTCGCGGTACCCGACCCAGGAACGCGAGTTCAGGGCGTGCCGGGTTGTGGCTGCCATTCTCGATCGTGCCGCAGTGATCGAGGGGAAAAGCCTGACCATCCGTTCGACCAGCGCCCTCGAGGAATTGAAAGCGGACAGCCCGAACCTCTGGTACGTCGTGTCCTCGGGCGACCTGGTTAGCGAGTACGGCAGCGAACGCCGCCCTGCCCTTCCCTTCGCCTTCCCCTATCATGGGCCCGTCGGCTCTTCCGTGTTCGACACGCTCGACCAGACGAGCACCTTCTGCCTTGCCGCCGTGCAACGAGGTTCGTTGCAGCTCGCAATGATGGTCGGCCAGCATCAGGTCCGGTTCGGCCGGATCGCGAGAAATCTTCTCTTCCGCAATGCATTTTCGATCGCGCTGGTGGCGCTGGCCTTTGCGGTGACCGTCGCCATCGGCTCGGCCCTGGCCGCACGTTTCGTCTCACGGGGTATCGAACGGGTCACACGTCGCGCGCTCGCGATTGATCCATCGGCCCCGCAAGGTTCGATATCCCTGTCCGGAGTGCCCTTTGAGCTGAAGCCCCTCGTCGAGGCGCTGAACCGAGCCTTCGGCGAGATCGACGCCTACATCAGGATGCAACGCCGCTTTCTTGGCAATGCCGCCCATCAGCTCCGCACGCCGTTGACGCTGCTGCGCGCCAAGATTGAGGATGTGCCCGATCCAGCCCTGAAGGTCGAGCTGGTGCGCGATGTCCGCCGTCTCACTTCGCTGGTCTCCGCCATGCTCGACCTGGCGCGACTGCAAAATCACGCGATTGAGAAGCGGCCGATCGATCTTGCCGAAATAGCGCTGGATGTGCTGGCCGATTTCAGTCCCTCGGCGCTGGACGCAGGAATCGAGCTTGCGCTTGAGCAGGCCGGAAAAGGTCCGATCCCGGTGCAGGGCGTGGACGCCGCCGTTCGCAGTGCGCTCGCCAATCTCGTCGGCAACGCACTGATCCACGCCCATGGCGCGCGGCGCATCGTCGCCACTCTCGGTCACGGCAGCATCTCGATCTACGACGACGGCGCGGGCCTGCCCCAAGGTACAGAGCACAAGTTGCTCGAGCCGTTTCAGACTGGTAACTCCACGGGCGACGGCTCCGGCCTCGGCCTGTCGATCGTCCGCGAGATCATGGCCGCCCACGGCGGCGAGCTGGTCATCTCCTCCGCGCCCGGCTGCGGCACGACAATGAGCTTGCGCTTTCCCGAGGCCGCCGCGACGACCGGCTCGCCGCACCTCGATAGACGCGTCGAAGCCTCATTCCGTCATTCCGGGTTCGACGCTGACGCGTCGTCCCCGCGATGACACCTCAAGAATTCACGTCATGCTGCCCGGCATGAAGCACCGCACGCGCGGGTGGCCGTCGATATAGTGCTTCCACACCATGGTGCGGCCGATCTTGTTCGGTTCGGTGATCACCGCGCCGTCGGGCACGACGATCCATTCGTCGTCGAGAAGCACGCGGTAGTGCCCCTTATCGGACTCCCAGTCGACATCGGCGACGATATAGCCGTCGGCATCCGAGCAGCACTGGCCGTATTCGCTGCGCAGACTCTCGAACCAGGGTTTGAGCGGCGAGTTGGCGTAGCGTCCATCGTCGCGCGCGAGCGCCGATGTCGCCAGCAGCGTCATTAGCCCCAGCAACGTCGCCGCACACAATCTTGCAAGTCTCATATCGTCTTCCTGCGGATCAAATCGGCGCCGCAAGGGACAGACAAGGCCGCCCGCCCACCCGCGCAACGGCGGCAGGCGTGGAAATGTGGCGACCCGTTCCCCCAGCAGCTTTGCGACAGCTATGCAAATCCGGCGCCAGCGCACATTCCGGGGAACTACTGGCGCGATAGGCGGCCTCGGCCGGCCTGCACCCCGTGCAAGTGTGACGTCTCTGCGGCTTGCCGCAGCTCGTTCGGAGGCTTTCCTTGTTGTGTCAGGACGTGTACCAAGCTGGCGCGGACGCGACCGCATCGTTTAACCAACTGTTTCGAATGCAAAAATTGGGTGTTGGCGTGACAGGCATTGGACCGTCAGCGCTATGAGTTCGAAAGAGCTGCTTCCCGGTCAACAGGACCCGGCCGATTTGCCCGCAAACCAGGTGCAATTTGCGCTGGTGATTTCGCGCATGCTCGAGACGGTGAAAGACGACGCCGAAGCCCGGCGGCAGATGGTCTACGATCTCGCCCGCTACAAGCTCCAGGAACAGTTCACCTACGCCGACGCGAAAAACGTCGACAAGATGAAGCAGGCCCTCGAGGTCGCGATCAATGAGGTCGAGAAGTTTTCGCGCGAACGGGCACCGCTGGAGCGCTTGCCGTCGCAACACCTCACATCATCTGGGGTGACCGAAGCAGGGACTCTTCTGGCGTCCGGCGATGCGACCGTTTTGCCTTCGGCGATCGGGACGTCCCGCAGCAAGCGGCCTGCGGTCTCGGGCCCGCTTCTACCAGTGATCAAGCGTACAGTGGCCATCCTTGTTGTCGTTGGCGCAGTCATCGTGACCGTCTCGCATCGAGACAGGATCGCCGCACTGCGCCGGCTGATGTCGTCGCAGACGCCGGAGATCGCGCAGGTCACGCCCAGGCCGGAGACGACGATCGCGGTCGCCAAGCCGGAAATGGTCCCCTCCGCCCCGCCTCCACCAGTGCGCGTGCTCCCGAGCGATTACGGCATCTATGCCTTGATCGACGACAAGTCGCTGGCTGAGTTGAACGCGACCGGCGTAATGGCGCCGGACATGCGCATTGCGATTTCACCGGAGTTCAAGAAGCCTGATCGGCCGCATCTGCCGAACGGCCACGTCAAGTTCATCGTGTTCCGCCGGGACGTTGCAAATGTGATCCCCGAGCGGGTCGAGGTCCGTGTTGTCGCGAAGGTCAAAGAGTTTTCGACCGACGCTGCAGGCAAGACGACAAGTGGCGGAGACGACGTCGGCGTGATCCGCAACTTCTCCTATCCGTTCCGGATCTCGCCGATTCCGGGGAAAGCCGAAATGTACGAGCTTCACGCCGGCGATGCAGAGCTAGAGCTTCCGCCGGGACATTACGTCCTGAGCCTGGGGCCGCAGGCCTATTATTTTCAGGTCGACGGCGAGATTACCGATCCCCGGCAATGCCTCGAGCGGGTCGTTGCCGGCAACGGCACGTTCTATGCGCCTTGCAAGAAGGCGCGGACATATTGAGATTGTTAGAGCGGGCGGCGTGAAAGCAGCCCTACTTCTTCGCTGCCGGCGCCATCATCATCGCGCCACCTTTTTTGGTCGCAGGCGCGGGAACCGGTTTGGCCGCGGCGGCCTGTGCGGGGAGATATTTGGCGACGATGGCGGGATCGACTTCCGCGATATTTGCATCCGGCAAACGCTGCCAGGTCTCGTCCTTGCCGAACAGGGAAATGCCGAGGAAGCCGCGCATGGTCAGGGTCTGCCCATCCGGGCTCACCGTCATCTTGGCCTTCCAGATGTTGCCGTCGCGCGGATTGACCACGTTGCCGCCGTCATACTTCAAGCCGTCGCGCTTCATGTCGCGGATGAAGGAGAGCCCCAGCACCGGCGCGTTCTTGCGATCGTCGGTGCACTTCGCGCAGACCTCGTTCGGATCGTCGCCGGGACGCGGAAAGGTCTTTGCGATCACGCCTTCGAAGATACCGTTGTGGTCGATGAAGAGAAACCATCCCACGGTCCTGCCGTCTTCGACCTTCTGCCAGAGGCCCGCCGCAGTTGGCTGCTGCGCTTGCGCCGCAGCCGGACTCACCGCATTGAGCGACAGCGCGAGCGCGAGCAACGGGAGCAGCCGAAAGCCGGTAAAGAGATTCCGCATCATGATCACCTTGCTGAGCCGCCACTGCAATGGCCGCAGACTACGGCGATTTCGCGAACGATTCCAGCACCAGAAACATGGGGCATCGCCCGTCCGCTTCCGCGATCAGTTGACACCGAGTTTCTTTTGCAGGCTGGAGGACGATGTCGTGTACTGGAACACGAGCCGCTTCTCCGGGTAGACGTAGCGGTGGGCTTTTTGCGACATCAGTGCGCCCTCGTGGAAGCCGCACAGGATCAGCTTGATCTTGCCAGGATAGGTATTGATGTCGCCGATGGCGAAGATGCCCGATACGTTGGTCTCGAACGCTGAGGTCTCGACCGGAACCAGATTGTTCTCCAGCGCGATGCCCCAGTTCGCGACCGGACCGAGCTTCATGGTCAGCCCGAAGAACGGCAGCATGGTGTCGCAGGCAATATCGCTGACATTGTTGTCGTTGCCCTTGACGGTGGCGCCGGTCAGTTGGCCATCGGCGCCTGAGAGCGCGGTGACCTGGCCGAGCCGCAGATCCATCCTGCCGCCGGCCACCAGCGCGCGCATCTGCTCGACGCTGTGGGGCGCGGCGCGAAAATCGTCGCGCCGGTGCAGCAGCGTGATGCGCTTGGCCAGCGGATGCAGATTGAGCGTCCAGTCGAGCGCGGAATCGCCGCCGCCGACGATCAGCACGTTCTTATCGCGGAAATTTTCCATCTTGCGCACGGCGTAGTGCACCGAGGTGCCTTCATAGGCTTCGATCCCCGGCACCGGCGGACGCTTGGGCTGGAACGAGCCGCCGCCGGCCGCAATCACCACCACCTTGCACTCGAACACCTTGCCGGTATCGGTGGTGCAGCGAAACAGGGGATCGCCGATCTTCTCCACGGTCTCGATCATCTCACCGAGATGGAAGGTCGGGTGGAACGGCTTGATCTGCTCCATCAGCGCGTCGGTGAGGGCCTGCCCCGACACATGCGGAATGCCGGGAATGTCGTAGATCGGCTTTTCCGGATAGAGTTCGGCGCACTGGCCGCCGACCTTGTCGAGGATGTCGACGAAATGCGCCTTCATGTCGAGAAGGCCAAGCTCGAAGGCGGCGAACAGACCGCAAGGGCCAGCGCCAATAATCAGCACATCGGTTTTGATCACTTCGCTCATGTCGTCTCTTTATCGGTCGTTATCGGTTGGACGGCGCCCTGCGGGCAGAGGTGACCCTGCCTGTCTAGCCAACGGGGATGGATCAGGGAAGGCATAAAAGCGGGAGCGCCCCGCAGCCGCGCCCACTTGCCGGGTCAAAATAACTGGGCTGTAACGAGATTGGATATGACGGAGATCAATCGGTGAACGCACCAAGCCGCCTCGATACGACGCCGCGTCTGGAAGACTTCCCCTTTCGCCTCAGCGACAATGTCCGCTTCGGCGATCTCGATCCGAACCAGCACGTCAACAATGCGGTCTACGCCACGTATTTCGAGACCGGCCGTGTCACGCTGATGAAGCTCCCGGAATACGGGCTGACACCGCCAGGGCTCGCCTGGATCATGGTGCGGCTCGACATCCATTTCCGGGCCGAGCTGCATTGGCCGAACACGATCGAGCTCGGGCTTGGCGTCGTGAAACTGGGACGGACGTCCGTGACCTTCGAGCAGGTCGTGTTCTCGCAGGGAAAATGCATCGCCTCGGCGACGTCAGTCGGCGTCTTGCTCGACGAGGCGACGCGGCGGCCGGCGCCGCTGACCATGGAGATCGTCGAGAGGTTCAGCCCCTGGCACAAGCGCGGCATCGAGGTCGCGCGGCCGAGCATATCGTAAGAAAGATCAGGCCTGACGTTCCGGCGTCGACACCACGAGCCCGTCGAGCTCGTCGGAGACCTTGATCTGGCAGGACAGGCGCGAGTTCGGGCGCACGTCGAAGCCGAAGTCGAGCATGTCTTCTTCCATCGGCGTCGGGCTGCCGACCTTCTCGCGCCAGGCTTCGTCGACATAGACATGGCAGGTCGCGCAGGCGCAGGCGCCGCCGCACTCGGCTTCGATGCCGGGGACGCTGTTGCGGATGGCGGCTTCCATCACGGTCGCGCCGTTCTCGACATCCACCGTACGGGTTTCGCCCTTGTGGTCGACAAAGTGAATTTTGGCCATGAGTGCTCGTGCTGCCGCGATCTAGGGAGAAAGGAGGGTCCGGGCTGTCCTATAACGGGTCGGTCAGGGCAGCGCTAGTGCGCAGTCCACCCGCATTCGTGGGAGCGCCGCCTAATGCTTCAGGATCGCCGCAATGGCCGCGCGAGCCTCGGCAACCGCCTCTTTCAGCACGGCGAACGCGCGGGGCTGGTTGTGGCCGATCCGGGCCGCGGTTTCCAGGCTGGCAGCGGCATCCGCAACCGCAAAGGCGCCGATCCCCCGCGCCGAGCCTTTAAGCTTATGCGCGAGCGCACCGGTCTCGGCCGGCAGCGCCGTCATCGCCGCGATCAGCCGAACCGCCTGCTCGGCGAACATCGCAAGCACTTCCTGTTCCAGCTCGGCATCGCCGAGCGTCATCCGCGAGAGGTGGTCGAGGTCGAGGGGGCTATCGATGGGCGCAAGCGGGGGCGAGGGCATCCAGTCCATCCGTTGCAGTTCAGGCATCATGGCGCAGGCCCCGGCATCGCGCGACGGTCCGCCGGTCCGGCGGTTTGCCCCACCGAAGCATGGAAATGGTTAACGAAGTGTTCGGACCGTTTTACGCAAATCCGCCCGTTTATTGACGAAAAGTTGCCGCAATTGGCCAAGTTCCGTGGAGAATTTCATTTAGGCCTAAGGTGTTACGGCGCGATCCTGTTAACGATGATTAAGATTGTCTTAACCGCAGGCATTTCATTCGCGACGCTCTGCCAATAGGATGTTTCGGAAATTGGCGGACAAGCCATCCGGGTGGGGATGGCTCGGAGATCCGCGCAAGCGGCATGATCCGGACTGTGGGCTTGCGCAGCGCGCAGGGCTCGCGGGGGGACGCGTACAAGTAACGAGGGCTCGACTGCACATGGCCAACACTCCCAAGAAGGTCAAAGATCCCACAGAAGTTGCGCTTTCTGCGATCCAGGAAGCCCTCAACATCAGCGACACGGCTGCCGACACCAGCCGCAACGCATCGATGCGCAACGAAACGGCGCCGCCGGCACCTTCCGTGTTCGACGAGCCGACATTCGAGCCGCGCCCTGCTGCCAACGAGCGCGACGTGTTCGATCCGATCGAGGAACCGCGGACCTCGCGCCGCGCCGCCAATGACGACCGCGAGACCATCGGCCAGCTGCTCCAGTCGCTGCAGACGGGCCGCCCGGCCCGCAACATCTACACCGGCGCGACCATCTTCACCGTCGTCTGGCTTGCGGCCTGCGCCGCGCTGACGGTCGGCTTCCTGCCCTCGATCCAGGCCGCCATGGGCCAGAGCGGCGGCGTGCTGGCGATCGCCGGCCTCGTCACGATGTTCTTCGCGCCGATCATGCTGTTCTACTTCCTCGCGAGCCTGGTCTGGCGCGGCCAGCAGATGAGCCAGGTCGCGCAGGCGATGGCGCAGGTCGCGATCCGCTTCTCCGAGCCGGAAGGCTCTGCGTCCGATTCCATGGTCACCGTCGGCCAGGCCATCCGCCGCGAGGTCGCGGCGATGGGCGACGGCATCGAGCGCGCGATCGCGCGCGCCGGTGAGCTCGAGACGCTGGTCGCCAACGAGGTCGCCGCGCTTGAGCGCGCCTATTCCGACAACGAAGTCCGCATCCGCGCCCTGCTCCAGGACATCGCGCATCAGCGCGACAACCTGGTCGGCCAGGCCGAGCAGGTCCGCAGCGCCATTTCCGGCGTGCAGATCGACCTCCGCCACGACATCGCGCTGATCTCGGACGCGATCGCCTCGCGCGTCGACGAGGTCGCGAAATCCATCACCGGCGCGCTGGAAGAGCGCGGCGCCCACATCACCGGCGCGCTGAGCCACGCCGGCGACAACATGATCCTGGCGCTCGGCGAGCGCGGCGGCGACCTGCTCGACCGCCTCGAGGAGGCCAGCGCCGAGACGACGCGCGCGGTGCTCGACGCCAGCGAGCGGCTGACCACCAGCCTCAACTTCAAGACCGGCCACGTCCACGACGAGTTCGTCGACCTCGCCGACCGCGTCCACGAGATGCTGAACGAGCGCATCGACCGCATCACCGGCGAGTTCGAGCAGCGTTCCGCCGCGATCGTCGACGGCATCTCCGAGCGCACCGAGCAGGTGCATGACAGCCTGAAGAACTCGTCGGACTCGCTGCTGCTCGAGCTCGAGCTGCGCTCCAACGACCTCTCCGCCAAGATCGACGACGCCGGCAACCGCCTCGCCGGCCAGATCATGACCTCCGGGGACAAGGCGAGCGAAGCGCTCGACGCCACGGTCAACACCCTCGTCGCCAAGGTCGTCAGCCAGACCGAGACCGCGCACGACTCGCTGTCGCTGCAGATGAGCGCGTTCGACGAGCTGGTGAAGAACCAGGGTTCCGAGCTGGTCGAGAAGTTCGCCCGCGATTCCGGCACGCTGGGTGCCCTGATCACGCGCCACATCTCCGAGTTCGACCGCACCGTGAAAACGTTCGGCGGCGAGATCGTCGAACGCATGGGCCAGCGCACCCACGACATCCATGAGTCGCTGAAGACCTATGTCGACAATTTCGACACCCGCTTCACCTCGAACGGCGGCGCGATCACGGCCGTGCTGGATCAGCGCCTGGTGCAGTTCGAGACCACGATCGGCGAACGCGTCACCAACCTCGACGCCTCGCTGAACGGCAAGATCACGAGCCTCGACGGCACCATCGAAGGCCACATCAGGACCTTCGACGAACGGCTCGTTGGCCGAGTCGCCGCTCTCGAAGAGTCGTTCGACACCCGCGCGAAGTCCGTCACCGAGACCATCGACGTGCGCCTCAACACGCTGTCCACGACGTTGACCGACGGTGCGACGCAGGCGATCCAGTCGATCGATACGCGGCTGACGCACCTCACGACCACGTTCAACAGCGGCGCATCGCAGGCGCTGGAGTCCGTCGACAGCCGCCTCACCTATCTGACGACCGCCCTGACCAACGGCGCCTCGCAGGCCGTGCAGTCGATCGACACCCGCCTCACCCTGCTGACCTCGACGCTCACGGACGGCACGGCGCAGGCGATCGAGGCGGTCG
The DNA here is from genome assembly GCF_040546905.1 of Bradyrhizobium sp. S3.3.6. NCBI lineage: Bacteria > Pseudomonadati > Pseudomonadota > Alphaproteobacteria > Hyphomicrobiales > Nitrobacteraceae > Bradyrhizobium > Bradyrhizobium sp. S3.3.6. The sequence continues at coordinate 678,439 of NZ_JBEPOT010000004.1, forward strand.
ACCGCCGCATCACCAGCGTCGCCGAGCTGATCGACGGTCGCAGCATGCACCTGACCGACACGGTCACGGCGCGCTTCCAGGACATCCACCAGGCGATCGAGACCAAGGTCGGTTCGGTTGCGAGCGACATCGACGTGCGCGTCGCGCAGTTCGAAGACCTGCTCGGCTCGCGTGTCGAGGCCGTTGCCGGCCGCATCGAGAGCAGCGGCCGCCAGGCCAGCGAGGACATGATGTCCCGCGCCGAGATGATCTCGACCGCGATCCGCTCGCATGTCGAGGACGCCGAGCGCTCGCTCACCAACCTCGTCGTCAACACCAGCGAGACGATCCAGACCGGTGCGCGCACCGCGCAGCAATCGCTGATGACGGTCTCCTCCGACGTCAACGCCCAGCTCAAGATGACCTCCGCCGAGGTCGAGCGTGCGCTGACCGCGGTCGGCACCGGTGCTGCAAACTCGATCCTGACCAGCGCCCGCGAGGCGCAGTCGTCCCTGGTCGCGGCCTCGGGCGATGCCTCCAACCAGATCAAGGGGCTCGCCGCCGACGTTGAACGCACGCTGTCCGCGGCCGGCTCGGCCACCGCGGCCTCGATCCTGGCCGGCGCCCGCGAGGTGCAGACCACGCTCGTCACCGCCTCTTCGGACGCGGCCAACCACGTCAAGACGCTCACCGCCGACGTGCAGCGCTCGCTGTCGCTCGCCGGCACCAGCACGGCGGAATCGATCACCGCCGGCGCCCGCGATGCGCAGGGCACGCTGATCGCGGCCTCGACCGAGACCGCCAACCAGATCAAGGCGCTGTCCTCCGACGTGCAGCGCTCGCTCTCGATGGCGGGCACCTCGACGGCCGAGACCATCATGACCGGTGCACGCGAAGCCCAGAGCACGCTGGTCAACGCGTCCTCGGATGCGGCGAGCCAGGTCAAGTCGCTCGCGGCCGAGGTGCACCGCTCGCTCTCGCAGGTCGGCCAGAGCACTGCCGAGACGATCACGGCCAGCGCCCGCGACGCCCAGAGCACCCTGCTCGCGGTCTCGGCCGAACAGACCGGCCAGGTCCGTTCGCTCGCAGCCGAGATGCAGCGCGCGCTGGCGACTGCCGGCGGCGCCACCATCGAGGCGCTGACCAGCGGCGTGCGCGAGGCCCAGGGCACGCTGATCACTGCGTCGACCGATGCGGCGAGCCAGATCAAGTCGCTGACGACCGACATCGAGCGCACGCTGACCGCAGTCGGCGCCGACACTGCGTCGACCATCCTCAACAGCGCACGCGAGGCCCAGACCTCGCTGACCTCGACCTCGGCAGATGCCGCAAGCCAGATCCGCACGATCTCGACCGAGATCGAGCGCGCGCTGAGCACGGCCACGGCGAACGCGACCAACGACATCCAGACCAGCGCGCTCAACGCCCAGAATGCGCTGATCAACGCCTCCAACGAAGCGAGCTCGCGGGTCAAGTCGAGCTCGGCCGACGTCGAGCGCTCAGTGCTCTCCGCCTCGAGCAGCTTCGGCCAGGCTATGACCGGCAAGACCGACGAGATCGTCACCTACGTGCAGCAGCAGGCTGACCGCCTCTCGAACATGATCGACGCCAAGCGCGGCTCGCTCGTGGATGCGATCGGCTCGAAGACCAGCCAGCTCACGCTCGATATCGACCGCGTCACCTCCGACGCGCTGAAGTCGATCGAGACGCGCGGCACGGCGTTCTCTCAGACCATGATGGGCAACGGCAACGAAGTCGCCCGCACCATCAACGCGGCGAGCGAGGTCGCGACCAGCGCGGTCGGCCGGTCGCTCAAGGACCTCGAACAGGCCTCGCGTGCGGCGATCGACCAGTCGCGCCAGGTCTCGATTGCGGCCGTCACCGAGATGCAGGAGACCAGCAAGATCCTGCGCACCGACACGGTCGCCCTGTTCGAGCGTCTGCGCGAAGGCAACATCCTCCTGCAGGAGGTGCTGACCGGTGCGCACGACAACCTCAACTCGCTCGAGCGGGCGCTGGTGACGCGCGTCGCCGACTTCGTCTCGGCGATGAACGACGTCACCTCGCGCAACGGCGCTGCGACGCAGAACCTGGAAGACCAGCTCAACGTCTTCAACACCAAGACCACGCGGGCGCTCCAGGATCTCGGCGAGCTGTCGACGCAGTTCGACGCGCACGGCAAGGCACTCGTCGATGCCGCGCAGGTCGTCGAGCAGAGCAACAAGAACACCACCGCCTCGCTCGCCGAGCGCAAGCAGGCGCTGGAATCGCTCGTCACCACCATCGACCTGCGTACCACCGATCTCGACCAGCGGCTGTCGCGCTTCACCGGGCTGCTCGATGAGTCGCTCGCTGCGGCCGAAGAGCGTGCCCGCGACATCGCCCGCGTGGTCGCGGAGACCGCCGGCGCAGGTTCGGCCGCGATCACCCGCCAGTTCGAGGCGGTGCGGTCGGCCTCCGAAGAGGAGCATCGCCAGACCATCGATGCCATGCACGACATCTACCGCCAGACCACCGACGAGGCGGATGCGATGTTCAAGCAGTCGGCCGAGAAGTTCGGCAACCTCGTCTCCAGCATGAAGCAGATGGCGTTCGAGATGCACAACGAGCTCGAAGCCACCCGCAACGAGCTGCGCCGCGGCGTGCTCGAGATGCCGCAGGAGGCCGCCGAGAGCACTGCGCAGATGCGCAAGGTGATCGTCGACCAGATCGAGGCGCTCGCCGAGCTCAACCGCATCGTGGCCCAGCACGGCCGCGGCCTCGACGTCACCACGACGGGCCGCGCTTCTGTCGCCGTCCAGCGTCAGGAAGAGCCGGTGATGGCAAGTGCGGGCGGACGGGGTAACGAGACCCGCACGCGCGACACAGGCAGCGCTTCCACGCTGCCGCCGCCGGACCTGGGCATGCCCGCCTCCTCGCGGCGCACCGAGGCGCCGCCGGTCGCACCGGGCGGCAACGACCCCGGCCGCGACGGCTGGTTGTCGGATCTGTTGAACCGCACGGACGCCAACCAGGCTGCCCCGACCGGTCGTGAGGCCCCGCGTGGCCGCCAGGCTGCACCCGCTCCGCAGCCGCAGGCCCCGCAGAATGGCGGCAATCCGCTGGAATCGCTGTCGCTCGACATCGGCCGGCTGATGGACCGCAACCTCGCCACCGAGATGTGGGACCGCTACCAGCGCGGCGAGAACAAGGCCTTCACCAAGCGCCTGTACACGCCCGCCGGCCAGAAGGCTTTTGACGAGGTCGCCCGCAAGTATCGCGCCGACCGCAACTTCAAGGCGACGGTCGACCGCTACATCAGCGAGTTCGAACGTCTGCTCGACGAAGTCGCCCGCGACGGCCGCGGCCCGCAGGAGCTACGCAGCCACCTCACCTCGGAGACGGGCCTGGTGTATACGCTGCTTGCTCACGCGGCGGGCCGGCTGGGGTAAGACAAAGCTCGCGAGTGGCGAATAGCGAATGAAGAAACGGAGCCCTGTCGGGCTCCGTTTTGTTTTGGCCGTTATTGCGCCAGCAGTTCACCGCGCGTTGGGAAATTACGACGCCCCCACAAGCTCCGTCATTGCGAGGAGCCCTTGCGACGAAGCGATCCAGGCTGCCTCCTCGGAGACAGTCTGGATTGCTTCGCTTCGCTCGCAATGACGGAGGAGAGAGGCGCTACTGCCGCTTGCGCTCGCTGGCCGGCGCCGGCTTCGGCGCCTCGGCCGACGGCGCGGCAGCGGCCGGTGCGCTGTTGCTGGCGCCGAACAGCACGCGGGTCGGGTTGCGGTCGAAGTTGTTCACGGCGCGGCTGATGTCGCCAAGCGTACGGCGGCCGTCGGTCATCAGCGCACCCGAGCGCTTGTCGAAATCCTCGGCGAGCTCGCGGATCGATTTGACCGTCAGGAACAGCTCGCCGCCGTCCTTGCCGCCGGCAAGCGTGTTGAGGCCGAGCATGAGGTTGTCGGCCTTGAGCATGACGCCGTCGACCTTGGCCATCACGCCGTCGATCTTCTCGGAATTGCGGGCGAGCGAGTTGGTGAAGGTCTCCAGATTCTTCAGCGAGTTCTTCACCGATTCCTGATTGTCGGCGACGATCTTGTTGATGTTCTGTAGCGTGCCGCGGATCGCCTCGGTAACGTCCTGGAGCTTGTTGGGGTCGGCGGTCAGCGTCGGGATGCCGTCCTCGTCGAGCGGCGGCGGCGGAGCCGCCTCCTCGCCACCCTTGAGCGAGATCGCGGCCACACCCGTCAGGCCCTGGAATTCGAGGCCGACGAGAGTGTCCTTGCGGAGCGGCGTGTTGTTCTCGATCATGGCGAGTGCGACAACCCGCCGCGGATTGTCGAGCTTCACCGAGACCACTTCGCCCACCCGGATACCGTTGAAGTTGACACTGCCGCCGTTGCGCAGGCCCGCGGCCGGGCCCTCGAACACGACGCGGAAGGGGCTGCGCTGCTTGATGGTGTGCAGCGACTGGAACCACAGCACGAAGCCGATCGCAGCCGCGAGCACCGCCAGCGTGAAGGATCCGATCAGTACGTAATTCGCCCGCGTTTCCATCAGCTGCTCCGGCTACTCAAGTCACGACCGCGCGGGCGCGCTTGCCATGGAAATACTGCCTCAGCCAGGGATGCTGCGAGGCCTGCATGTCGGCGATCGACCCTGCCGCAATGATCTTACCGTTTCCTAAAACGGCGATCCGGTCGCAAGCCGTGTAAAGGCTGTCGAGGTCGTGGGTTACCATGAAAACGGTCAGCCCCAAAGTACGCTGCAGCGTCCTGACCAGATCGTCGAAGTCGCCGGCGCCGATCGGATCGAGGCCGGAGGTCGGCTCGTCCAGGAAGACGAGGTCCGGATCGAGCGACAACGCGCGGGCCAGCGCGACACGCTTGATCATGCCGCCGGAGAGTTCCGAGGGGAAACGCTCCGCCACTTCCGGCTTGAGGCCGACCATGGCGAGCTTGGCCATGGTGATCTCGTCCATCAGCCGCTGCGAGACGCGTAAGTATTCGCGCATCGGAAACTGGATGTTCTGCCGCACCGTGAGCGAGGAGAACAGCGCGCCCTGCTGGAACAGCACGCCCCAGCGCCGCTCGACATTGCGGCGCTGCGAGGTGTTGGAGGAATCCAGATCGACGCCGAACACCTCGATGGAGCCCGCGACCTTCGGCACCAGGCCGATAATGGTCCGCGTCAGCACTGATTTGCCTGCGCCCGAGGGGCCGACAAATCCCAAAATCTCGCCGCGCCGGACGTCGAGGTTGAGGCCGTCGAGCACACGCGTCGCACCGAACTGAACGGTGATGTCGCGGACGCGGATGATGGGGTCCTGAATCGCGTTTTGAGTTTCCTGCGCCATCGTCACATTCCGATCGAGGCGAAGAAGATGGCGAACACGCCGTCCATCACGATGACGAAGAAGATGCCCTTCACCACCGACGCGGTCGTGTGCTGTCCGAGCGATTCCGCGCTGCCTTGTACCGCGAGGCCCTCGACGCAGGCGACGATGCCGATCACCGCGGCCATGACGGGCGCTTTCACGATGCCGACGATGAAATGATCGATCGAGATGGCGTCGCGCAGGCGCAGCAGAAACGCCTCGGGATCGACGCCGCCATAGAGCCAGGCGACGAGACCGCCGCCATAGAGCGCGGCCATGGCGCCGAGGAAGGCGAGGATCGGCAGCGCCAGCACCAGCGCCAGCATGCGCGGCAATACCAGGACCTCGATCGGGTCGAACCCCATGGTGCGCAGCGCGTCGATCTCCTCGCGCATCTTCATCGAGCCGAGCTCGGCGGTGTAGGCGCTGCCCGAGCGGCCCGCGACCATGATGGCGACCAGCAGCACGCCGATCTCGCGCAACACCAGGACGCCGAGCATGTCGACGACGAAGATGTCGGCGCCGAACCGGCGGAAATGGAAGATGCCCTGCTGGGCGATGATGCAGCCGATCAGGAAGGTGATCAGCACGATGATCGGCACCGCGCGCCAGCAGACCTGCTCCAGATGATGCACGGTCGAGGTCAGGCGGAGTGAGCGCGGATGGATCAGCACCCGCCCGCCCGCCGCGAGCACCGCGCCGAGCATGTCGATCAGGCTCGCAATGGTGCCGCCGATGCCCGCCACGGCGCGGCCGATCTGCTCCAGCATGCCGGTGATGGTGATCGAGGTGGTGTCGATCACGGGCGTCGCGCGGACCCGCCGCACCTCGTCGACGAGGCTCGAATAGTTCGCGGACAACCCCGCGATCTGAGCCTCGACGGTGCCTTGGGTCAGGGTGCGACGCAGCCGTTCGATCAGCCAGGCCCCGAACGTGTCGAGCTTGGCGACCTCGGAGACGTCGATGAAGATGCTTTGGGGGCCGCCGGCGAGCTTCTCGGCGTCGGCCACCATCCGTTCCAGGACCGGCGCGAAGCTCGCGGTCCAGGTTCCGGTGGCGCAGAGGGCCAGCGCGTTGCCTTTGGCAATCCGCTCCAGCTTCGGATCGCCGCTCAAGGTGTCCGCTCCCGTGCCGGGGCGGAGAAAATCAAATCATTGCGCACGCGCCCTTACCCAGAAAAGGTATCCCCAACTGGTTAATGTTAGTTGCTAGAGGTAACCAGCAGGTTCAGATTTCGCCAGAGTTCAAAATGACTTCCAGCAAAGTTCCTGCGCTTGCCGCCCGAATCGAGCGGTTTCCCATCGCCGGCAGTTTCACGATCAGCCGCGGCGCCAAGACGGAAGCCGTGACCGTAGTGGCCGAAGTGAGCCAAAACGGCCTGATCGGCCGCGGCGAATGCGTCCCCTATCCCCGCTATGGCGAGACGCCCGAGGCAACACTGGCCGCGATCCAGGCCATGCAGGCGGCTGTCGCGGGCGGGCTGACGCGGCAGGCCCTCCAGGCCGCCATGCCGCCAGGGGCGGCCCGCAATGCACTGGATTGCGCCCTGATCGACCTCGAGGCCAGGGCTTCGGGCCTGCGGGCTTGGAACCTGCTCGACCGCCCTGTGCCGGGCGAGCGCACCACGGCCTATACGATCTCGCTGGGCACGCCTGAGGCCATGGCGGCGGCGACCGCCAGGGCGGCGCACCGGCCGCTGCTCAAGATCAAGCTCGGCGGCGACGGCGATCCCGAGCGGATCACGGCCGTGCGCAAGGCGGCCTCCGAGTCGGAGCTGATCGTCGACGCCAACGAGGCCTGGACCGAGGCCAATCTGGAAGCCAACCTCGCGGCCTGCGCCGCCGTCGGTGTTACCCTGGTCGAGCAGCCGCTGCCGGCCGGCAAGGACGACGCGCTGGCGCGGATCAAGCGGCCGCTCGCGGTCTGCGCCGACGAGAGCGTGCATGACCGCAACTCGCTGGCCCCCTTGCGCGCGCGCTACGACGCCGTGAACATCAAGCTCGACAAGACCGGCGGTCTCACCGAGGCGCTGGCCATGGCCGATGCCGCGCAGGCGCTCGGCTTCGAGATCATGATCGGCTGCATGGTCGCGACCTCGCTGTCGATGGCGCCCGCCATGCTGGTGACCCCGCAGGCGCGCTTCGTCGATCTCGACGGCCCGTTGTTGCTGGCGCGCGATCGCGATCATGGACTGCGTTATGACGAGAGCCTGGTCTATCCGCCGGACGCTTCGCTCTGGGGCTGAGCCATGAGCCGATGCCGCGCCGACCAGATCACGATCGCGCCGGCCGCCGCCATCGCCGCCATGACGTAATAGAGGCTGTCGCCGATGCTGGCGTAGATCGCGCCTGAGGCGATCGAGCTCGTCGCGCCCAGCAAGCCGCTGCACGCAGCATAGTAACCCTGCCCCCGCGCAATCTGATACGACGGCACCCGCCGCACCAGCAAATTCATGGTGCCGACGATGGTCATGCCGAAAGTGAGGCCGTGACCGAGCTGCGCGATCGCGAGCAGCGCTAGCGACGGCTCCTGCGCCGTGACGATCCAGCGCAGCACCGCGCTTGCGCCGCCGATCGCCATCAGCGATGACGGATGCAGCGAGAAGCGCGGCGACAGCGCGAAGACGACGATCTCGGCGATCACGCCCAGCGTCCAGAGTCCTGCGATGGTGAACCCGCCGAGCCCATGGGCCTGCCAGCTGATCGCCGAAAATGAGTAATAGGCAGCGTGACTGCCCTGGATCAGCGCGGCCGAAATGATGACCGACCAGAAGCCGGCATCGCGCAGCAGGGCATTGCCGGCGGGCTTTTCCGCGCTCCTTCGCCTGACATCGCCGAGCGGCTGGAGCAACAGGCCCGCGACGCCCGCAACGAGAGCCCATGCGACGATGACCCAGATCAGCTCGCGCGTGTCGATGCTGTCGACGAGATAGCCGCAGGCGAGTGCGCCGGCCGCGAAGGCCGCCGAGCCCCACAGCCGAATTGGCCCATAGTCGAAGCCGTAGCGAATGACGCCGCGCAACGCGTACGCATCCGTCAGCGGGACGACCGGCGTCCACATGATGCAGGTCAGCGCATAGATCAGCAGGAGTGCCAGCGGCTGGTGCTGCACGCCGACCAGCGCAAATCCCGCCGCCGTCGCGACGACCGAAACCATCATGCCGGCACGAATCGCATAGCGCTTTTCGGCAAAGGCGGTTGCGTAGGGCAGCGTGGTGAAGCGCGTGATCCCCGGCAGCGCGTTGATGATCCCGATCCAGGCCGCATCGACGCCGATCGCCTTGAGCCAGACCGGGAAGAACGGCAGATGCGTGCCCGTCACCGCGAACACGGCCGCGTAGAACAGCGCAAGACGCACGGCGAATCGCCGCTTGACGGATGTCGCGATGGGGATTTGTGATTCGCCTGCCATCAAACCAATTGCGATTCGGTCGATATCGTGGTGATCGTTACAGTAACGCGCGGTGATTTGCGCGACGAGATTGTCATGGCCAACGAAGCATTCGCCCTCTCGCCCATGTCGGCCCGCGCGGCCGAGCCGAACGAGCAGGATTACGACGCGATCCGTGAAGCCTTCATGGAGACCGCGCGCGGCCGCTGGTTCCTCGGCGAATACGCCAAGCGCAACCGCAATGCCGACACCAGCATGGTGCTCGACGCGGTCGCCAAAATCGAAGAAACCCTTGCGGCACAGCGACAACCCGTCGTCGAGGACCGCCTGCCCGAGGCGCTGGTCGCGATCCGCCGCGCGGTCGAGGACGCAGAAAGCGCCGCCGGCAACGCTTTCGATCCGGCCGTGCTCGAGGCGAGCCTCGCGCCGATTCCGCGCGGCGTGCGCATCATCAAGGAGATCTCCTGGCGCTGGCGCGAGATCGGCGCCGACGGGCGAATCTGCGACCTGATTGATTCGCAGCTCGCCTCGATCGAAGCGGCCTGCGCCCAGGTGTCGACCATCGACCCGCGCGCCGACCTCAAGGCCGCCTTCGATCTGCTCAGGGACCGTGTCGAGCAGACGGACGCTGACGGCGTCGGAGCGCCCGTTGCGATGGCGAGCGAAGCATCCGTGGCTTCTACGGAGACCCCGCAGGACATCGCGCCGGAGCCCGAGGCGACCGCTGACGCGAGCAGCATCGCCGAGAACGCGATGATGGACGTCGCGATCGCGCCCGAGATTGCCGAAAGCCACGCCACCGTCGAAGAGAGTTTTGCTGCGGTCGAGGACAGCCTCGCCGATCCCGCTTCCGTCGCCGAGATCACGGACGAGTTCTCGTTCGATGCCGCCGCGGAGGCCGAAGACGACGCCGTGCTCGCGGCGATCGCGTTGGAGATGGCTGCGCCTGATCCGGAGTTCGACGAGATCGTCGAGCCGATGGAGATGGAAGCGGCTATTCCCAAGCCGGAGCCGATGGCCGCGGAGGTCGCGAAGCCGTTCGCCATGGAGGCGCCAATCGCGCCGCATGTCGAGGAACCGGTTGTTGAGGAGCCGGTCGTCGAAGCCCCGATCGCGATGGAATCGCTCGCGCGTCTCACCGATGCCATCGCCGAAGCCGCAGCCGAAGCGATGGAGCAACCGGCCTCCATGATGACGGCCGCAGCAACCTACGGCGCAGCACCGACCGCGTCGCTGCCGATGCCCTCCCCCCTGCCCGAACCCTCGCTCGGCGCCACCATTCTCGCCAGCGGCATCGTGCAAAAGCCCCGCCCTGCGGCCAACGACGCGCTGGCGCCGATCCGCCGCATGACCCAGGCCGAGAAGATCGCGTTCTTCTCGTAAAGGCGCTCGCACTCTTTCCACCGTCATTGCGAGCGCAGCGAAACAATCCAGACTGCCGCCGCGGAAAGATTCTGGATCGCTTCGCTCCGCTCGCAATGACGGAGCGCGAGGCAAGCGCCCCACGGCGTGATCTAGATCACGCACCGCGCCGGGGTGATCGCGATCACGGACCAGGGATCGAACGCCGCCTAGCTTCCTCGCAACCAATCTCGCATCGAGATGAGCCCCGAGGAGCCCGCCATGTTCCGCCTGAAATCCGCCCTGATGACCGCCGGCCTGCTGGGAAGCCTGTTCGGCTTCGCCTGCGGCCCCATTTCCGCACAGGTCGCCCCCGTCGAACCGGCTGCGCCTGCCGCGCTGCAAGGCCCGGAGCAGCGAGTGGCGCTGGTGATCGGCAATTCGAACTACCAGAACGCGCCGCAGCTCGCCAATCCCGACAATGACGCGCAGTCGATGGCGCAGTTCCTCAACTCGGCCGGCTTCGAGGTGGTCTCGGCGACCGACCTCGGCCAGAACGACATGCTGCGCGTGGTGCAGGACTTCTCGGCCAAGGTCTCCGCGCGCGGTCCGAACACGGTGGCGATGGTCTATTATGCCGGTCACGGCGTGCAGCTCGCCGGCGAGAACTATCTCGTCCCTGTTGACGCGAAGGTGTCGAACCAGACCGAGCTCGTTAACGACTCGGTCCGCCTGGTCGACGTGATGTCGACGCTGGAGACGATCCCGAGCCGGATGCGCATCGTCATCCTCGATGCCTGCCGCAACAACCCGTTCCCTGACGTCAACGACGCCGGCCGCGGCCTTGCCATCGTCGATGCGCCGAACGGCTCCATCGTCGGCTATTCGACCGCGCCGGGCGCCGAAGCGCTCGATGGCAATGCCGGCCACAGCCCCTACACCCAGGCCTTCCTGAACGTCGCGCGCGAGCCCAACGTGCCGATCGAGCAGCTCTTCAAGCGCGTGCGGCTCCAGGTCAACCAGACCACCAGCGGCGCGCAGATTCCGTGGGAGAGCTCCTCGCTGACCTCCGACTTCACTTTCTTCGGCGATACGGCCATTGCCGCCAACCGCGCGCCGGTGAATGCGCCGGTGGTGCAGATGGCCTCGAACCTGCCGAGCCGTTCAACGCGGCAGGCCTATGACTACGTCGTGTCCGAGGGACGGCCGGAGTACTATCAGGAGTTCCTCCAGATGTATCCGCACGACCCGCTGTGCGATCATATCCGCTGGCTGCTGTCGAGTTTGCTGATCTCGCAGGCCTGGCACCAGGCGGTGCTCGCGAACTCGCCGATCGGCTACAAGGCCTTCTACGACAGCTACGGCAACAGCCCATATGCGCAGATGGCGCACAAGCTCGAGACGCAGCCGAAGCTGATCCCCCTGATGCAGGCGACGAAGTTTTTGGCTCCGCAGAACATTGCCCCGACGCTCAAGATCGGCAATCTCGGCCAGCCCAAATATATGCCGCTGATCCAGCAGGGCAACGGCGGCTCGCAGATGAACGCCAACCTGCCGGTCGTGCAGAAGCCGGTCAACGGCATCGGCAAGATCGTCACCCTGCCGGCGGGCAATTCGCAGAATGGCACGCCGTCGCAGGCCCCGGGCAAGATCGTCACCCTGCCCGCGCCGACCAACACGACGACGAACAACAACGGCATCGGCAAGATCACGACACTGCCGGTGACCACACAGAACACCGGCAACAACAATGCCGGCACGCCGGGTAAGGTCGTGAGCATGCCCGTGACGATCGGCAAGGGCGTCACGACTGGCGATGCCAAGCCGGTGAATGTCCAGACCCAAAACAATCCGATCCGCATCAACAACGGCGTGAAACTCGACAACACCCCGGTGAACAAGGTGCAAGTCCAGAACAACCGGCCGCAGTTCAATGCGACGGGGAATGGCGGCGGCAACAATGTCCGTCAATCGATGAACCAGTCAAACATGAATGGCGGCAACAACCTCCGCGGCTTCATGCACTGATGGCGGCGACCGCACGCGACGAAGGAGCAGTGCGGCGACGCTCTGCCCCTTCTTCATGTCAAAAGCTCAAAACCTCAAGCCACCAGTTCAGCGAACAAATCCGCATCGACGTTGCCGCCGGAGAGCACGATGACCACGTTCTTGCCGGCGACGTCGAGACGCCCCGCAAGCAACGCGGCAAGGCCCACCGCACCGCCGGGCTCGACCACGAGCTTCAGCTCGCGATAGGCAAAGGCGACGGCTGCGCCGACTTCCTTGTCCGACGCGGTCACGCCGCGCGCCAGAAGCTTGCTGTTGATCGCAAAGGTCATCTCGCCGGGAATCAGCGCCATCAGCGCGTCGCAGATGGTGCGGCCCGCCGGCGCGTGCGGCTCGCGATGGCCTGCGGTCAGCGACAGGCCGTGATCGTCGAACGCCTCGGGCTCGGCCACCACGATCTCGGCTAGTGGGTAGCGCGCCTTCACGGCGGTCGCGACGCCTGCGATCAGGCCGCCGCCGGAGGCCGGCGCCACCACGATGTCAGGTGAGAGGCCGAGCGTTGCCATGTCCTCCGCGATCTCGCGGCCCGCGGTGCCCTGCCCTGCGATCACGAAAGGATCGTCATAGGGCCTGACCAGCGTCGCGCCGCGCTTCTCGGCGATGCCGCGCGAGATCGCCTCGCGATCGTCGCGGTCGCGATCGTACAGCACGACCTCGGCGCCATAGGATTTGGTGCGCTCACGCTTCGAGAGCGGCGCGTCCGCCGGCATCACGATGGTCGCCCGCATGTCGAGGATCTTGGCCGCCGCCGCCACGCCCTGGGCGTGATTGCCGGAGGAGAACGCGACGACGCCGCCGGCACGCTTGTCCTGCGGGATCGAGAACACCTTGTTGAAGGCGCCACGGAACTTGAAGGAGCCGGTGCGCTGGAGCATCTCCGGCTTCAGGAACACTTTCGCGCCAACGCGCTCGTTGAGCACGGGAAAGGACAACAGCGGGGTGCGGACGGCGAAAGGCGCGAGCACGCGCGCTGCGGCGTCGATATCGGCGGGGCCGATCGGAAGGGGCTGTTCGGACATGGGGCGATGTTATCGCGGCGGATGCGGCGCGGGCAAGACATCTCCGCGCGAGGATTTTTATCCGTTCAGGCGACGAAGCGCGGCTGTTCCGTGCCGGTCCGGCCGGGCAGCACCGCGCCGACCGCCCGGATGCTGTCCACAAATGCCCTCGCCGAGGCTTCCCAGGTGTAATTGGCGGCGAATTCGACGCAGGCTGGCCTGGAGATATCGAGCGCCGCGAAGCAGGCATTGCGCAGGTCATTGTCCAGCACGCCGACCGGCGCATCGCCGATGACGTCGCGCGGCCCCTTCACCGGGAACGCCGCAACCGGCAGGCCGCTCGCGAGCGCCTCGAGCAGGACCAGGCCGAACGTGTCGGTCCTGCTCGGAAACACGAAGACGTCGGCTGCCGCATAAATGTCGGCCAGCTCCTCGCCGTGCTTTTCGCCCAGGAAAATCGCGTCGGGATAGGCCTCTTCCAGTGTGTTGCGCGCCGGGCCATCGCCGACGATCACCTTGGTGCCGGGCAGATCGAGGTCGAGAAACGCCTCGAGATTCTTCTCGACCGAGACCCGGCCGACGGAAAGGAACACCGGTGCCGGGAGGCAGAGATCGATGGCGCGAGGGTGGAACAGCTTTGTGTCGACGCCGCGCGGCCACAGCACGACATTGGCAAAGCCGCGCTCGCTGAGCTCGCGGGCGAGTGCTGGCGTCGCCGCCATCACGGCGCGGCTGGCGCTGTGGAAGCGCCGCAGCGCCCGCCAGATCAGGGATTCCGGAACCGGCACGCGGGCGCGGACATATTCGGGAAAGCGGGTGTGAAAGCTGGTCGTGAACGGCAGCTTGCGCTGCCGGCAATAGCGGCGGACCATCAGGCCGATCGGCCCTTCCGTCGCGATGTGGATGCTGTCGGGCCGCGCTTCCTCGATCAGTCTTGCGATGCGCGCCGGGCGCGGCATCGCGAGCCGCACGTCGCGATAGCTCGGCATCGCAAAGGTACGGAACGATTGCGGCGTCAGGAACGTAAACTCGGTACCGAGCGTCTTGGCGGCGTCAGCAAGCTTGGTCAGCGTCCGAACCACACCGTTGACTTGCGGGTGCCAGGCGTCGGTCGCGACCAGGATACGCATCAAGCCGCCCTTGCTGCCACCTGCGGTACGGCTGCAGGCTTTTGGGCGTGGTCGGCCCAGGTGATGATCTCGAAACGACCGTCATCGTGCTCGACCAGCGCGGTGCAGCTCTCGACCCAGTCGCCGCAATTCATGTAGCGGATGCCATTCTCGTCGCGGATCACGGCGTAGTGGATGTGGCCGCAGATCACCCCGTCGGCATCATGGCGCCGTGCCTCGGCGGAGAGCGCCTGCTCGAACGCGCCGATATAGTTCACGGCGTTCTTGACCTTCTGCTTCGCCCACTGCGAGAGCGACCAGTAGGGCACCTTGAACATGCGGCGGAAGAAGTTGACGAAGCGATTCATCTGAATCGCGAAGTCGTAGGCCTTGTCGCCGAGATGGGCGAGCCAGCGCGCGTTCTGCACCACGAGGTCGAAGATGTCGCCATGGATGACGAGATAGCGCTTGCCGTCCACGCCGCTGTGGACGGTGTTCTCGACCACGTCGATGCCGCCGAAATGCGTGCCGTAATAGTTGCGCAGGAACTCGTCGTGATTGCCGGGGACGTAGATGACCTTGGCGCCCTTGCGCGCCTTGCGCAGCAGCTTCTGCACCAGGTCGTTGTGCGACTGCGGCCAGTGCCAGCTCGATTTCAGCGCCCAGCCGTCGACGATGTCGCCGACGAGATAGATGGTGTCGGCGTCGTGGTAGCGCAGGAAGTCCAGCAGCAGGTCGGCTTGCGAGCCGCGGGCTCCGAGATGGACATCGGAAATGAACAAGGTGCGAAAGCGCCTTTCAGGGCTCTCGTCACTCACATCGTAACTTCCCATGCGACAGCCTGTAACAATGTCCCGTGACAGGGGGATGACCAATTGGACCTTTGAGGCACCTCAGCTACGAATCAAACCTCGCCTCGCCCTCCCCGCGAATATCAGGCGCATGCGACAATCAGGCGACATGAGGCGGCATTGGTTGCCCGCAAAAGCCCGGAACACCCTGGTCCTGCTGGTTAACGGCGGGACCGACACGCAGCTCGCAGCCGGCGTCAGTAAAACTTGTGGAAATGATGGATCGGCCCGTGGCCGTGGCCGACGCTGAAGCGGTCGGCAGCTTCAATCGCAACACTGATCCAGGCCTTGGCGTTGCGCACCGCCTGCTCCAGGGTCTCGCCCTTGGCGAGACCCGCCGCAATCGCCGACGAGAGCGAGCAGCCGGTGCCATGGGTGTTCTTCGTGGCGACGCGCGGCGCGGCAAGCGCAATCGTGTTTCCGGCATCGACGAGATAGTCGATGCTCTCGGCGCCCTCGCCGTGCCCGCCCTTGATAAGGACAGCGTGGCAGCCGAGCGCGAGCAGGCGGCGGCCCTGACTCTCGATCTCGGCTTCGCTTCGCGCAAGCGGCCCGTCGAGCAGAGCGGCGGCCTCGGGCAGATTTGGCGTAACGACCGAGGCCAGCGGAATCAGCTTCTTGCGCAGGGCCTCGACGGCTTCGGACGCCAGCAGGCGGTCGCCGGAGGTTGCGACCATCACGGGATCGAGCACGATATTGCGAGGCTTCCAGCGCGCCAGCGCAGAGGCGATCACATCGATAGTCTCGGCCTGCGCCACCATGCCGATCTTCACCGCGCCGACGTCGAGATCGGAGAGCACCGCATCGATCTGCGCGGTGACGAACGCCGCGGAAACCGCGTGAATGCCGCTGACACCTTTGGTGTTCTGCGCCGTCAGCGCCGTGATCGCGGACGCACCGTAGACGCCGAGCGCGGCAAAGGTCTTCAGGTCGGCCTGAATGCCGGCGCCGCCGCTCGAATCCGAGCCGGCGATGGTGAGCGCCACGGGCGTGGTCATCGGGCGGTTTTCCGGGTTTTCGAAGCCAGGCGTTTCAAAGTCAGGCATTTCGAAGTCATGGCTTCTCCTACCGCGCGCTCGGAACACCAGCAAGCCGCGAATCGTGCACGCGCGGTGCCACGCAGTATCGTCGTCCCGGAAACGTGCACATCCGGAGAAATAAGACCTAGTCATCGCCCGGCCTTGGCGGGTCCATCCAAATCAGTGAAAGATTGATCGATTCGCTGGCGATGCCATGTTGCGGGCCGCCCCCGGCCTGAAACCCTCTCGGGACTGTATCATGTGGGCCTACTTCGAACGCATTCTCGACTCCTCGATGTTCTCACCACACGGCATCTGCCTGTTGTGGGAACCTGAGCTGATCTGGCTCCACGTCGTCTCCGATGCCATCATAGCCGCCGCCTATTTCTCGATCCCGTTCGCTCTCACGATTCTCGTCACCAAGCGGAGAGACCTCCAATTCGGCTGGGTCTACTGGGCGTTCGCGATCTTCATCATGGCCTGCGGCCTGACCCATGTGCTGTCGATCTACACGCTCTGGGTCCCGATCTACGGCATCGAGGGCCTGGTCAAGGCGGTCACGGCTGCGGCCTCCATCTTCACCGCCGGTGCACTTTGGCCGCTCTTGCCGAAAATCCTGACCATCCCCTCCCCGTTTGAGCTGCAGAAGGTTCAGGCTGCGCTCGAGGAGGAGGAGATCAAGAGCCGGGACGCGACGCTGCTGCTGCGGCAGGTCGGAGACGCCCAGCGCGCGATGCGCGAAAGCGTGACGCGTCTCACCGCGGTCGTCGAGACCGCCGTCGACGGTGTCATCCTGTTCGACGCGCAAGCCCGCATTCTCCTGTTCAATCCCGCCTGCGAACGGCTGTTCGGCTATCACGCCGCCGAGGTCATGAATCTCGACATCGGCATGCTGATGTCCAACCAGGAGAGGCCCTCATCCACCGGTCATGCGCGGCGCTTCGCGACCGGCGAAGCCGCCGGCCTGCGCAAGGACGGATCGACCTTCCCGATGAATCTGTCGGTGGGCCAGGCGTGGCAGGACGGCGACCTGATCCATGTCGGCATCATCCACGATCTGACCGCGCGCAAGCTGACCGAGCAGCAGCTCCAGCAGGCGCAGAAGATGGAGACGGTCGGCCAGCTCTCCGGCGGCATCGCGCACGACTTCAACAATCTCCTGACCGTGATCATTGGCAACGCCGAGCATCTCAGCGAGCAGCTCAAGACGCGGCCCGATTTGCGGCAATTCGCCGATGACATCTGCGAGTCCGGCGAACGCGGCGCAGAGCTGACGCAGCGGCTGCTCGCGTTCAGTCGCCGCCAACTGCTCCAGCCGCAGACGGTCGATTGCCGCGAGCTGCTCGGGTCCATGCTCAAGCTGCTCAAGCGCACCTTGCGCGAGAACATCGAGATCAAGACAGCCTTCGGGCCCGGCACGATCTTGGCCTTTGCGGACCGCGCCCAGCTCGAATCCGCCGTGCTGAACCTTGCGCTGAATGCGCAGG
Source organism: Bradyrhizobium sp. S3.3.6 (assembly GCF_040546905.1). Lineage (NCBI taxonomy): Bacteria > Pseudomonadati > Pseudomonadota > Alphaproteobacteria > Hyphomicrobiales > Nitrobacteraceae > Bradyrhizobium > Bradyrhizobium sp. S3.3.6. The sequence goes on from NZ_JBEPOT010000004.1 coordinate 696,039, forward strand.
ACGCGATGCCATCAGGCGGACACCTGACGTTGAGCACGGAACTGGCCGCGATCGACGAGGACTATCGTGCCCTGCACCCGGAAGTGGCTTCGGGCGCCTACGCGCTGATTTCCGTCACTGATGACGGCGAAGGCATGACGCCCGAGGTGATCGAGCGCGCATTCGAACCATTCTTCACCACCAAGGAGGTCGGCAAGGGGTCAGGGCTCGGGCTGAGCATGGTCTATGGCTTCGCCAGGCAGTCCGACGGTCACGTCTCGATCTATAGCGAACAGGGCCTGGGAACGACGATTCGGATCTACCTGCCGCGTGCCGGTGCCGGACAATCGTTGGCCGATGCGCGGGAAAGCGAGGACGTCGCGCCGCGCGGGCACGAGAAGATCCTGATCGCGGAAGACGATCCGTTCGTGCGCTCCTCGGTGATCCAAAGGGTGGAGGCGCTCGGCTATGGCGTCGTCGCCGCCGTCAACGGCCAGGATGCCCTGCAGCGGCTGCGCGCCGACCCCGGCATCGACATGCTGTTCACCGATATCGTCATGCCCGGCGGAATGAGCGGCTGGGAGCTCGCCGACCAGGCCCGGCGGATTCGGCCGGGCCTGCCCGTGCTGTTCACCTCAGGCTATGCGCTGGAGACCCTGGTCGAGCAGGGCCGCGCGCAAGCCGACGCAGTGGTCCTGACCAAGCCCTATCGCAAGGCCGAGCTCGCCCAGCGGCTCAGGGACGCCTTCGCCGCGGTGACGGTGACTTCGTAGGGCAAAACCGTATTTGCGCGCGGGCGGCTTGTCCCCGCAGGCCGCAAGTCCGCTTGCTAAATCCGGCCGGTTTTGGCCTATTAGCCGGCAAGATACGCCTTCGGAGTGACTGCAATGGTTCCCTTTTTCGTCCAGATCAAATGCAAGCTCGGCCAGTCCTATACGGTCGCCAATGCGCTTGCCGAAGCCGAGATCGCCTCCGAGATCTACTCGACAGCCGGCCATTACGATTTGCTGGTGAAGTTCTATGTCGACAACGACACCGACATCGGCCACTTCATCAACGAGAAGGTGCAGGTGCTGCCCGGCATCCAGGACACGCTCACCATCATCACCTTCAAGGCGTTCGGCACCAGCTAACCGCCAGCCTCCTTGCGTTTGGGCGGCGTCGGGCCGTCGACCGGCGGCAACGACTTCAGATACGCCGCCATCGCGGCGCGATCCTCCGGTGTCAACTGCGCGAGGTTCTTGATCACCGGCCGCATCGAGCCCGATGCGCTGTCGCCTTCGGGCATGTCGCCGGTCTCTAAGAAGTCGGCAATATCTTTCTCGCTCCAGCCGCCAATACCCTTCTGCGTGATGTTCGGCACCCAGCCCTCGCCTTCGGGATTGGGGCCGCCGGCGAAGCGCTGCGAAGTGATGACGCCGCCGAGAAAATTGCGCGGACTGTGGCATTCGGCGCAATGGCCAAAACCGTTCACGAGATAGGCGCCGCGATTCCATTGTGCGGATCGCGCTGCATCCGGCATGAACGGTCTGACCTCCATGAACAGCAATTTCCAGATGCCGACATTGCGGCGGATGTTGAAGGGAAATGGCAAATCGTGGTCGCGCACCCGGCTGGACACCGGCGGCAGCGTCTTCAGATAGGCAAAGAGATCGCGAACGTCGTCGACTTTGGCGATGTGATAGGACGTGTAGGGAAATGCCGGGAAGTAGTGCGTACCCGCAGGCGAGATGCCGCGCATCACCGCATTGACGAAATCGGCCTCGCTCCAGCGGCCGATGCCGTCGGCGGCATCGGGCGAAATGTTCGGCGCATAGAACGTTCCGAAGGGCGAGCCCAGCGCCAGGCCACCGCCAAGCCGCAGCCGGTCGGGCTGGTTGGGCACGGCATGGCAGGACGAGCAGCCGCCGGCATTGAACAGCTCCTGCCCATTGACGAGATCAGGCCCGCGCATCGGCGCCGGCAAGGCCAAAGCGGTCGGCGCGGTCAGCCACCAGTAGACGACAAGTGCTGCAACAGCAGCAATCAAAATGACAGAAATTATTCGTCGCGGCATTGAGGATCCCATCGAGCTCCGGCGAATTTACGGATCATCCCGCAGCCGCTCCAGCCACGAATAATTTAGATGGTTTGATCGGAATCCGGGAATAAAGTCGGAACCGCACTGTTTGCAAGTTGACCGCAATCAGGCGTCAACAGGGAGAGACCCATGAACAAAGCGCTTTTTGCCACGCTGGCGCTCGGAGCCGCCGTCGCATTCGCAGGCTCGGCCAGCGCGGAGAAACTGAAGGCGACGCTGGACGGCAAGTCCGAAGTGCCCGCCACCACCAGCAGCGGCACCGGCACCGCCGATCTCGACTATGACGCCGCCACCAAGAAGCTGTCCTGGAAGCTGAGCTATTCCGGCCTCTCCGGCCCCGCAACCGCCGCCCATTTCCATGGCCCCGCCGAGGCCGGCAAGAATGCCGGCGTCGCGGTGCCGATCCCGGGTGCTGCCAACAGCCCGGCTGAGGGCTCGGCGACGTTGACCGACGCGCAGGCCTCCGATCTGCTCGCCGGCAAGCTCTACGTCAACATTCACACCGCGGCCAACCCGGGCGGCGAAATCCGCGGCCAGGTGACCAAGTAAGTTTTGTTGCAATTTTTTCTGCGGGGGCCGGGCGCGAGTTGCGCGTCCGGCCTTTTCGATTCCGGCTGAGCGTGTCAGACGGGACGCTTGCTCACAGCATGCCTGTCCCTACGCCGCACCCAGCGCCTGCGTGAGATCCGCGATCAGGTCCGACGGGTGCTCGATGCCGATCGAGAGCCGGATCGTGGAATCCAGAACGCCGATCTTATGGCGGATGTCGGCGGGCACGCCGGAATGGGTCATCGTCGCCGGCAGGCTCGCCAGCGACTCCGTTCCGCCAAGGCTGACCGCGAGCTTGAAGATCTGCAAGCCGTTGAGAAATTTCTCCGCCGCCGCCTGGCCGCCGACGATGTCGAACGAGAATGTCGATCCCGCGCCGAGACACTGCCGCGCGAACACTTGTCCGGCCGGCGAGGCCTCGTCGTGATGACCGAGATAGTGGACCTTGGCGACCTTGGCGTGGTCGAGTAGATAGTCCGCGACGAGGCGCGCGTTACTATTGGCCTTCTCCATGCGCAGGCTCAAGGTCTCGAGCGAGCGGTTGATCATCCAGCAGGAATGCGGATCGAGCTGGGTGCCGATCGCGCCGCGCAGCGCCTTGATGCTTTTCATGATCGCCTTCGAGCCGAGCGCGGCGCCCGCGATCAGGTCGGAATGACCGCCGACATATTTGGTCAGCGAGTACAGCGAAATATCCGCGCCATGCTCGATCGGCCGCTGAAACACCGGGCCGAGCAGCGTGTTGTCGCAGGCGATGATCGGCATGTGGCCCTGGGCCTTTCCGATGGTCTCGGCGACGCGGCGCATCATCGCGACGTCGACCAGGCCATTGGTCGGGTTGGCCGGCGTTTCGATCAGGATCATCGCGACCCGGCCCTTGTGCATGGCCTCCTCCGCAGCCTGGCCGACCGCCGATTCATCGATGCCGTCGGCAAAGCCGACTGCGTCGATCGCAAGACGCGAAAGCGTGTTCGTCAACAGGGTTTCCGTCCCGCCATAGAGCGGCTGGGAGTGCAGGATGACATCGCCAGGGCGTATGAAAGCCAGGATCGTGGTCGCGATCGCCGCCATGCCGGATGAGAACAGGACACAGCTCTCGGTGCGCTCATAGATGGCGAGCCTGTCCTCGACGATCTCGCTGTTGGGATGGTTGAAGCGCGAATAGACCAGGCCTGCGCCCATGCCCTCCGGCGGCTCGCGCCGGCCCGCGACGAAATCGAAGAAATCCTGGCCGTCCTCGGCCGTCCTGAACACGAAGGTCGAGGTCAAGAACACCGGCGGCTTGATGGCGCCTTCCGACAGCTGCGGATCATAGCCATAGGTCAGCATCAGCGTTTCCGGATGCAGCATATGGTTGCCGATATGGGTTTTCGACGGGAACGGTTTGACCATGGCCTGCCTCGCTGTTGCTCGAGATCCGCGCCGCGCGTTGGAACTCCAGACATCGTGAGGCATCAACGCTGCAGCGGCGCGAGCAAACATAACCACTCTGACGGCGATCCGTCAGGCCATGAGAGGAGAATTTGCTGATGAGCTGCGCGCCGGTAATGCAGCAGCATGAACGCGATTGCGAAGCCTCACCCACTGCTGTCATTCCCCGCGAAAGCGGGGAATCCAGTATTCTAGAGACATCAACGTTCCCCGAACCGCCTCGGCGTACTGGATCGCCCGCCCCAGTGCGCAAGTGCGCACAAGGCGGGCGATGACACCGAACTTGTAGTGATGCGCCCGCGCCGCTCTACTTCAGCTTCAGCCGATACGTCTCGTGACAGTCGGTGCAGCGATCATTCATCGCAGTGTAGGCGGCCTTCAGGCTCGCCACATCGGTGATCTTGCCCTTGACCTCGGCGATCGCCTTCTGCACCGGGGGGATCTTGGAGTCGAAATCGGCCTTGTTCTGCCAGACCTTGGGCGAAGCACCGTAAGTTGCGTTGACCACGTCCTGCTTGGGATTGACCTCGAAGGTCTTTGCGATCTTGGCGACGTCGGCCTCGAGACTGGCGATCGCCGCGTCGACGGCCTTCTGATTGTAGGGGATTTCGCCCTTCGTCATCTTGAGGATCACGCCGTACATGCTCTTGGCCTGCGAGCGCATCAGGTTGTCCTGCTGGACGGCAATCTCCTGCTGGGCCATGACGGCGCCCGCACCCAGAATGAGGGTGCCCGCGACAATCAAAATTCGCTTCATCGGCTTGTTTCTCCGGCTCGCACGTCGCTTTGGGGGAAGCTCGGCTTGGGGAAGGTCATTCATGGTTAGAACCCGGCGGCGGCCGATTATTCCCGCCGCGGGGGCCAAGCTTTACAGGCTATGGCGACGATGATGCTCGTTGATCGCGATCCAAACACGTTCCGGTGTCGCCGGCATGTCGATGTGGTCGATCTTGTATTCGCGCCAGAGCCCATCGACGATGGCGTTGACGACCGCCGGACAGGAGCCGATCGCGCCGGCCTCGCCCGCGCCCTTCACCCCCATCGGATTGGTGGTGCAGGGGACGTTGGCGGTCTCGAACACGAAGGACGGGCCGTCGGCCGCCCGCGGCAGCGCGTAATCCATGTAGGTGGCAGTGATGAGCTGGCCGTCACCGGCGCCGTAGACCACCTGCTCCATCAGCGCCTGGCCGATGCCCTGCATGGCACCGCCATGCACCTGCCCCGCAAGCAGCAGCGGATTGAGCGTCTTGCCGAAATCGTCGACGATCACATAGTTGACGATTTTGATGATGCCGGTGGCCGGATCGATCTCGACCTCCGCCAGATGCGTGCCGTTGGGATAGGTGCCGTCAGCGCTGGCAAAGGTCGCGCTGCCGTTCAACTTCGATGGATCGGCGCCGGGCCGCTTGGCCAAATCGGCAAACGAGATCGAGCGGTCGGTGCCGGCGATGCGGATCACGCCGTCGGTGATTTCAAGGTCGCCGACGCTCGCCTCCAGTGCTTGCGCGGCGAACTCCTTCAGCTTGTTGCCTAGCTCGCTCGAGGCGCGCTCGACGCAGACGCCCCCTGTGGGAATCGAGGCCGAACCGCCTGTACCGAGGCCGGTCGCAATCTCGGCGGTGTCGCCCTGACGGACGTGCACGCGCTCCGGCGGCAAGCCGAACTGTTCGGCGACGATCTGCGCGTAAGCCGTCTGGTGGCCCTGCCCGCTTGATTGGGTGCCGATCAAGACGGTGACGTCGCCATTGGGGTCGAGCCGCACATTGGCGGTTTCTTCCCCCATCACGCCGCAGACCTCGACATAGCTCGCAAGCCCGATGCCGCGGATCAGGCCGTGCTTCTTGGCGAGCTTGGCGCGCTTGGGAAACTCCTTCCAGTCGGCGATCTCCATCGCGCGCTTCAGGTGCGCGGCGAAGTCGCCGGAATCGTAGACTTTGCCGGTTGCGGTCTTGTAGGGCAGCGCTTTCGGCTGGATGAAATTCTTGCGGCGGATCGCATCCGGCGTCATGTCGAGTTTTCGCGCGCAGGCATCGACCAGGCGCTCGATCACATAGGCCGCTTCAGGGCGGCCCGCGCCGCGGTAGGCATCGACCGGCACGCTGTTGGTGAAGACGGTGCGCACCCGGCAGTGGAAAGCCCGGATGTCGTAGAGGCCCGGCAGCATGCCGGCGCCGCCATGCGGGATGTAGGGTCCGAAGGTCGAGAGATAGGCGCCCATGTCGCCCATCAGGTCGCAATCCATCGCGAGGAACTTGCCGTCCTCGGCCAGCGCCATCTTCGCGGTGGTGACGTTGTCACGCCCCTGCGCATCGCCCATGAAGTGCTCGGAGCGGTCGGCCGACCACTTCACCGCCTTCTTCAGCTTGCGCGCCGCGACCGCCACCAGGGCGTATTCACGATAGGGAAACAGTTTCGTGCCGAAGCCGCCGCCGACATCGGGGCAGATCACACGCATCTTCTCGGTCGGGATATTCAGCACGTTCTGACACAGGATGTCGCGCAGGCGGTGGCTGCCCTGGCTGCCGATCGTCAGCGTGAGATGATCGTTCTTGGCGTCGTATTCGCAGACCGCCGCGCGCGTCTCCATGAAGCTCGCGACCACGCGCGGATTGACGATGGAGATCTCGGCGACCGTATGCGCCTTGGCGAACGCAGCTTCAGTGGCGGCCTTGTCGCCGATCGAGACATCGAACAGCACGTTGCCGGGCTTGTCCGGCCAGACCTGCGGCGCGCCCTTCTTGACGGCGTTGACGAGGCCGGTCACCGATGGCAGCGGCGACCATTTGACCTCGATCGCCTCGATCGCGTCGCGGGCCTGATCGATGGTCTCGGCGACGACGAAGGCGACGGAATCGCCGACATGGCGCACCTCGTCCTTGGCAAGGATCGGGTAAGGCGGGCCGGTGAAGGGATCGGTCTCGAGATTGAACAGGCAGGGCAGATTGCCGAGATCCGCAACCTCGGCGGCGGTCAGGATCAGCGCCACCCCGGGAAGGGTGCGGGCGCGGGCCGCATCGATGGTGAACTTGGCATGCGCGTGCGGCGAGCGCAGCATCAGGCAGCGAAGCGCGGCCTGCGGCGCGTAATCGTCGGTATAGCGGCCCTTGCCGCGAATCAGCGCGTCGTCCTCCTTGCGCAGCACGCTTTGGCCAACGCCGAACTTGATGGGAGCCGCCATTGTCTTGTCCCGTCCTATGGTTGTTTTGCGAACCATATTGCCGTGGAACGAGGGAGAGCGCAAATGGCTTTAGGAATTCGCCCCCATAAGTGGCATCCTTGGAGATCGTGCAGCGGTGTGCCTTCCAGGGCTTTCCACGCCCTACGTTCGTTCAATCAAGCCCCAAAATTGCCATCGAACTCTTCAGGCACTCCGACCGCGCTGTAGTTTGCCGCGAAAGTCACTCGTTAACGCACCTCGGGTAGCGTGGCTGCGTTTCCTCGCAGGATAGGCCCATGAGTTTGGAGAGCAGTTCGGAGAGCAGTTCGAAGATCGCAGACGTTTCCCACCAGGCGCATGTCAGCCCGCATGACCGCGAACGGTCGGCCCCGACGCCCTGGCTGCTGATCGGCGCCGTGTTTGGGCTCGCGCTCCTGATGCGGGAGTTCGTTCCGCTGAATACCGACGTCAGCTGGTTGCTCGTGGTCGGCGAGCGCATGCTGGATGGCCAGCACCTCTACGGCGATATTATCGAGATCAATCCGCCGATGGCGGCGTTTGCCTATCTCCCCGGCGTTGCGCTGGGCCGCCTGCTCGACGTCGATCCGAGACACGTCATCGATATTCAGCTTCTGCTGCTGGCGGTAGCGTCGCTCTATGCCGTGTCGCGGATCGTGCGGCTGTCGCCGGCATGGGCTCAGGCGAACTGGGGACCGTTCGCGGTCTGGGCCGCGGCCGTCGTGACCCTCTTGCCAATGCACGTGTTCGGCCAGCGCGAACATATGGCGACGCTGACCTTCCTGCCTGCACTCGCGGTTTATGCACTGCGCAGCGATCGCCTTTCGGTTCCGCTGTGGGCGATCCTGATTGCCGGCTTGGGAGCCGGGATCACGCTCGCCTTCAAGCCGTTCTTCGCTGTGCCGGTGGCGTTGTGCATGCTGGCGAGCGCCGTTCGCGCGCGTTCGTGGCTTGTGTTGTTTGCACCGGAAAACATCATCGCGGGCGTGCTGGTAGCCACCGTCAGTATCGGCACCTACCTCCTCTATCCCGAATATTTCACGGTGACCTATCCCCTGGTGCGCGACACGTATCTGTCCTGGTCGATGCCGCTCTCCGTCATCTTCCTGAATGCTGCCTCGCTGCTGTTCGCCGTCGCGATGCTGTCGGTGCTGTTGACGACGTGGGGACGAACGCCCGACTCGCTGCTGATTGCGGCTGTTCTTGCCGCTGGCGGCTTTGCGATCTCGTTTTTCCTGCAGCGGCGCGGCTGGGCCTATCATTCCTATCCGATGGTGGCGGTCGCCACGCTCGCGATGGGATACACGCTGCTGGTCGCGGGCGACGCGCCGTCGCGCCGCCGCCTTGGCCTGGCGGCGCCGCTGATCCTGGCCGCGACCTTTTTGTTCGGCGCGCAATGGTTCAACGGCAACGTCTATGTTGGCCCGGTAAGGCAAGCGATCGAGGGTCTCATGCCGCATCCGCGGATCCTCGTGCTGAGCGGCGAGGCCGCCATTGGTCACCCGCTGGTGCGGGATGTCGGCGGCGTCTGGGTTTCTCGTCAGGAGAATCTGTGGCTTAGGGTATTCGGGCGGCTGACGCGCGAAAAGACCTCGGTCGACGCCGCGACGGCCGCCCGGCTGAACGACTATCTGGCGCTCGAGCGCAAATGGTTGATCGAGGATTTCAGGAAATTGCCGCCCGACATCGTCCTGGTTGACAATCTGCGCGACGGATGGGGGGACTGGGTGCGCGCCGATGCCGAACTGTCGCAACTTCTCAAACCGTATTCGCTGGTACGATCCGTCGAGGGGATCGACATCCTGCGCCGGACTGAATGATCCGTGTTAGCCGGCGCGCCGGCCGTTATTTCTGTGCGACGCCGATGGCGAACGTATAGGGCAGGCGCGACAAGTCTTCTCGGATGGTGAGCTTCACCCTCGCAAACGCGTTGCCGAGCACCCTGGAGTAGCCGTCCTGATCGCGGATGAACTCGCCGCGGTCGTTGTCGAGCAGCCATTTCGCGATCGGCGACTGGCCTTCGCGATAGCAGGGATCGGTCGTGAACAGGACGCCATCGTCTCTCAGGACGTCGCGGATGTTGGCGAGCGTGGATCTCAGATCTTCGTCGCCGATATGGTGCAGGACGCCGTTCATCATGACGAGGTCTGCGCCGGCGAATTCCCGGGCGGCGGCGGCATCGAAACAACGGCAATGAAAGGTGCCGAAATGGCCGAACGATCGCTTCGCGTAGGCGATATAGGTTTCGTCGATGTCGAAGCCGTTATAGTTGGTGCCTTCGGGCAGATATTGCAGGATATGACCCGGTCCGCACCCGATGTCGATCACCCGCATGCCCGGCCGCATGGTCAGGTAATCCGCGATCGCTTTGACCCGCGCGCCGAAAAAGCCGCCGGCAGCCTGATAGGCCTGATAGAGGACGGGATGGCTCAGGATCATCGCCTTCATCAGGAGGCCTCGTATATTTCGCTGCGCCTGTTGGATTCCGACTGGGCCAGCAACGTCATCAACGGCGCCGTTTCCTGATCGTCCCGGCCGTCGGTCGCGCCGTGCGGCAGCCGTCCGCGCCGGTGAATGTGCGAGATCACGAACAGCGGACGGTTCTTCGATTGAATGTAGATGCGACCAACATATTCGCCGATCAGCCCGAGCACGAGGAGCTGGACCGAGGAGATCATCACGACCAGCAGCGTCAGGCTGGTCCATCCCGGCACGGTGCCTGAAAAGATCCAGCTGATGACGGCACCGATACCGACAAAGGTGAGGACGGTGGTCAGGAGCGCGCCGACATAGGTCGCAATCCGCAGCGGCACCATCGAGAAACTGACCAGTGCGTCCGCCGCAAAGCCGATCATCTTCGCCAGCGGGTATTTGGTGCTGCCGGCATAACGCGGATTGCGGTCGTATTCGTAGGCGACCTGCTTGTAGCCGAGCCAGGCCACCATCCCGCGGATGAAACGATCGTGCTCAGGCATCTGCACGAGCTGGTCGGAGATGCGGCGGGTCATCAGGCGGAAGTCGCCGGTATCCACGGGGATGTGGACGCGGGTGATCCGGGCGAGAAGGCGATAGAAGGCCTCGGCCGATTTCCTCTTGAAGCGGGTTTCGCCGGCGCGACTGCGTCGCAGGCCGTAGACGACGTCGGCGCTTTCCCGCGCCATCATCTCGTACATCGGTGTCAGCAGTTCCGGCGGGTCCTGCAGGTCGGCGTCGATGACAAGCACGAGGTCACCGCGCACAGTGGAAAGCCCCGCCGTCAGCGCCAGTTGATGTCCGTGGTTGCGGGAGAGCCTTACCGCGACCACGTTGCGGTCTTCCGCCGAGAGTTGGTTGATCAGCTTCCAGGTGTTGTCGGTCGAGCCGTCATCGACCAGGATCAGCTCGAACCGTTGACCGCACAGCGCGCGCGCCGCGGCCGTCATCTGATGGTGGAATTCGCGCAAGCCTTCCTCTTCGTTGTAGCAGGGTACAACGATGGACAGAAACATCCTGCCGGGGCGTGGCGTCCCGTCCTGAATTTCCATGGGTTTGGCAGCCTGTCCGGCAATGAATCGGTGCGAAGTGCTGCGTGCGATAATCAACGAGGCCCGGTTAATTGTTCATCAATTTATGGAGCCACAGAGGCTCGATTCGTCGAAGCCGCCGTGGCTAAATTAATCAAATGTTTAGGCGCTATCTAAACGTTGTGTCGCGATGCAACGGCATGTGAGAACAAGCAGCCGTGCTAGCCGCTGCTTGCTCTCAAAACGCATGTCCGCCTCTGGCGGTAAATCCGCTACATCCCACGGCGGCTCCAGAGATAGATCGTGCTATCCCTCAGCGTATCGATCGCTCGCTGAGGTGTGAGGTAGTCGATTTGACCGCGCGTCAAGCCGATGTCCATCAGCTCCCTGTCACTCAACTCGTGCAGGTTGACGCGCAGGCTCCGGCGCCGCCGCCGCTCCTGAAACGCCAGCCAATATCGCCTGAGCAAGCCCGGGACGCTTGGCGTCGATGCGCCCGCTGGTCCGGCAGCATCCTTATCCTGCAAAGCGTCGTCCAGCGCCGCAGCGGACGCCTTGAGGCGTGCTGCCAGTGCTTGGTCGACTGCGCTCTTCGCCGACAAGATCGTAAGGGTGAGGCCGCGCCTCGCGGCGTCGCCCTCAATCCCGGGTGAGCTGTTCGTCAATTGGGGTGGCATCGGACGCTCCTGCTGTGGTGGTGCCGGCAGGGAGCGTGGCCAAACAAAAGGCCCCGTCCGATGCCGGCGGGGCCTGGTGGAAAAGATGTCGTCGACGAATTCCTAGCGCACGACTCCTTCCACGGCCCAGCCGAAGCGGGTCATGTGGTTGAAGTTGACTTTGCGCGACCATTTGATCATGCGCTGCTCATAGCACGGCAATCGCGTGAAATCAAGAGATGTGCAGAGGCCGGCTGCACCCTGGAGGCGAGCTAGCCACGCACCAGCGAAACCAGCCAGCTGCGGCCGAACAGCACGAGGATCGCGAGCGCATAGACGATGGTGCCTCCGACGGCCAGCAGGACCAACATCACTTCGTCCCGGAAGCGCAGCGCACCCAGCGCAGAACCGCCAAAGCGCGCGATCAGCCAGAAGGCGGCGGCGAGGATTATTCCGGTCAGCAGGAATTTGGCGAGCGACGACAGCCAGGCGCGGTCCAGCACGAGAAAGCCGCGGCGCACGGCGAAGAACAGCACCAGCAGCAGATTGGTCCAGACCCCGATTGCGGTTGCCAGCGCCAGGCCGATCTGGGCGAACGATCCCATCAAAGCGAGTTTCAGCGCGACGTTGACCGCGATACCCGACAGCGAGGCGCGCACCGGCGTCGCGGTATCCTTGCGCGCATAGAAGGTCGCGACCGCGCTGCGGATCAGCACGAACGGGATCAGGCCGATGGCATAGGCTGCGAGCGTGCTGCCTGCGGCAACCGCATCGTCCCTGGAGAACGCGCCGCGGGCGAACAGCGCGCGCATGATCTCGTCGGGCACGGTGAGGAACGCGGCGACGAACGGCACCGAGAACAGCAGCGTGAAGTCGAACGCGCGGCGCTGCGCCTTCATCGCGCCGTCATGGTCGTTGGCCGTGATCCGCCGCGACATCTCCGGCAGCAGCACCGTGCCGATCGCGATGCCGATGACGCCGATCGGCAATTGATTGAGACGGTCGGCGTAGTAGAGCGCCGACAGCGCGCCCGCCGGCAGGAAGGTCGCGATGATGGTGTCGGCGAACAGCGCGACCTGCGTGCCCATCGAGCCCAGCGTCGCGGGTCCCAGTGCCCTGAAGAAGCCGCGGACGTCTTCGTCGAGCTTGAGCGGCGCGAAGCGCGGCAGGCCGCCATGGCGGGCGAGGTCGCCTGCGAGCAGGAAATATTGCAGGAAGCCGGAAATCAGGACGCCCCAGGCGGCTGCGTGGCCCGCGGTCGGAAACCAGGCGGCGAGCGCCAGCGTCATCATCATCGCGACGTTGAGGAAGATCGACGCGGCGGCTGCGCTGGCAAAGCGCTGCATCACGTTGAGCATGCCGCCATAGAGCGTCACCAGCGTGATCAGCAGCAGATAGGGAAAGGTGATCCGGGTCAGCTCGATCGCGAGCTTGCGCTGCTCGGCGTCATCGCCGAAGCCGGGCGCCAGAATGCTCATGGCCTGCGGCATAAACAGCCAGGCGACGATCAGCAGCACGACCTGCGAGGCCAGTAGCAGCGTGAAGATGCGGTCGGCGAACGATCGTGCCGCCCCCTCCCCGCGCTCGCCATGGACATGGGCATAGGCCGGAACCCAGGCGGCGTTGAAGGCGCCTTCGGCAAAGATCGCGCGGAAATGATTGGGCAGCCGCAGCGCCACGAAAAAGGCGTCGGCCACGGGGCCGGCGCCGAGGATCGCCGCGAGCATGATGTCGCGGGCAAATCCCGTCAGCCGCGAGAGCAGCGTATAACCACCGACCGTGAAGATGCGTCCGAGCATGCGTCCCTTCTAGAGGAAGAGACGGCTCGCTGCAAAATCAGGCCAAATCAGGCCGAAAGCGCGCCGCGCACGGCGGCGATGATTCGCTCCTGATCGGCTTCAGTCAAATAGGCGTGCATCGGCAGGCTGATGACGTCCTGCGACAGGCTCTCGCAAGCAGGCAGGCCGCGCTCGGCGACCGGATACTGCTTGTAGGCGGTCTGCTGATGCATCGACTTGCCGTAATAGATCGCGGTCGGCACGCCCTGGGCCTTCAGCGCGGCGGCAAAGCCGTCGCGGTCGGTCCCCTCAGGGAGGCGGATCGTGTACTGCGCCCAGACCGAGGTGTTGCCCGGCGCCAGACGCGGCACGGTCACGACGTTGGACAGGCCCCGCGCATAGCGCTCGGCGACCTTGTTGCGGGCGGCGATCTCGTCGTCGAAGATCTTCAGCTTCTCGATCAGGATCGCGGCCTGCATGGTGTCGATCCGGCCGGTCAGGCCGAGGCGGACGTTGTCGTATTTGTCGACGCCCTGCCCGTGCACGCGGATGCTGCGCAGGGTCGCGGCGAGCTCGTCGTCATCGGTGAAGATCGCGCCGCCGTCGCCGAAGCAGCCGAGCGGCTTTGCCGGAAAGAAGCTGGTCGTGGTGGCGAGCCCGAAGGTGCCGAGCTTGCGGCTCTTGTAGCTGGCGCCAAAACCCTGCGCGGCATCGTCGATCACGAACAGGCCTTCGTCCCTGGCGATCTCGGCGATGGCATCGTGGTCGGCAGGCTGTCCGAACAGATCGACCGGAATGACCGCGACCGGCTTCAGGCCAGCTTTCCGCGCGGTCGCGATGCCGCGCTTGAGCGAGTCCGGGCTCATGTTGAACGTCGCTTCGTCCACATCGACGTAGACCGGCGTCGCGCCCATTCGCGCCGCCGGCGACGCGGTCGCGATGAAGGTGAACGACGGGCACAGCACGGCATCGCCGGGACCGACGTTCTTCGCCATCAACACCATGAGAAGCGCATCGGTGCCGCTGGCGCAGCCAATCACATGCCTGGCGCCGCAATAGGCCGCAAGCTGCGCCTCGAGCTCGGCGACCTCGGGGCCATTGACGAACTGGCAATGGTCCAGAACGCGCTTGACCGCGGCATCGAGCGAGGCGCCGAGCCGGCGGCGCTGCGAGGCCACGTCGATGAAGGGAATGGGTTCGGAACGCAGATGCTGGTTCATGGCGCCTTGTCGATTTTCTTGCGGGTTTTGAGCGGTCGACATGGAAAGGGTTTTAGCCGGCGACGCGGCGCGGGCCCTTGCGAGCGGATGACGTGGCTGCGGGCCGCGACGGCGTCTCGAGGCACTGCGTCGCGATCTCGAGGCTGGCGACGCCCTCGTCGCCTGTGACCGCCGGCGTCTCGCCGTGACGCACGGCCTTGAGGAAGGCGATCAGCTCGGCGCGGAGCGGCTCGTCATGGCCGACCGGCAGATGCCGCATCGAGTAGCTGCCATCGGGCTTGAAGCCGAAGCATTCGGTGACCTGACGCGTCAAGAGATCGCCCATCACGTATTTGCCGCGGGTCGCGACCGTGACGCTGCGCGCCTTGAACGGCGTCAGCCAGTTGGTGTTGATGTGGGCGAGCACGCCGCTGGCGGTGCGGAACTGGAGCAGCGCGATGTCCTCGCGCTCGGCGACCGCGCTCGACAGCTGCGGCTGCACCTCGACGATGTCGGATTCGGTGAACCAGCGGATCAGATCGATGTCGTGCACGGCCAGATCGATGACGACGCCGACATTGGACATGCGCGGCGGGAACGGACCGACGCGGGTGATCGCGATCGAGAGAATGTCCTCGCCCGCAATGGCCTGCTTGACGGCGGCAACCGCCGGATTGAAGCGCTCGACATGGCCGACCATCAGCGTGACGCCGGCCTTTTGCGCGGCGGCGACGATCTCGCGGCCTTCGGCGACCGTGGACGCGATCGGCTTCTCGACCAGCACATGGATGTCCTTGGCGATGCAGGCGAGCGCGACCTCGTGATGCAGATGGGTCGGCGCCGCGATGGTGACGGCATCGACGCCTTCGGCGAAGAGCTGCTCGATGGTCTCGAAGCCCTGGCAGCCGGCAAGCTCGGTGGCGCGCGCGCGGTGCGCCGGCGAAGGATCGACTATGCCGACCAGGCTGATGCCGGGCAGACCGCTCAGCACGCGCGCATGGTTGCTGCCCATCACGCCCGCGCCGATGACGCCGACGCGCAAGCCGGCCTTTGCCGGTTGTGACCCTTTGGAACTCATCTGATCGAACCCCGATTCACCGCAAATCCCCGGGCCGCTTCTAGCACGGGTGCCACATTTGTGGCGAATGCCGGCAAAACTGCCCGGACACGATTTGATTCAAAAAATTACACGTTCTCCGGGCCTTAAGCCGCATGAAGCGGAGTTTTCAGGCCCGGATCGCGTGATTCGGAGCTTGCTGGTTACGACCTTTGATAGTCGTCTTCAATCCGGATGATGTCGTCTTCCCCGAGGTAGGAGCCGGTCTGGACCTCGATCAGCTCCAGCACGATCTTGCCGGGATTCTCCATCCGGTGGACCGCGCCCATCGGGATGTAGATCGACTCGTTCTCGTGCACCGTCTTCACGGTCTCGTTCACGGTGACGCGGGCGGCACCACGGACCACGATCCAGTGCTCGGCGCGGTGATGATGCTTCTGCAGCGACAGCCGCCCGCCGGGCTTCACCACGATGCGCTTGACCTGATGGCGCTCGCCATTGTCGACCGACTGGTAGCTGCCCCAGGGCCGATGCACCTTGAGATGCTCCTCGGTGACCTTCGGCGCAACCGTCTTGAGTTTTGTGACCAGCCGCTTGAGCCCGTTGGCGTCCTTCTGGCGCGATACGAGGACCGCGTCCGCAGTCGCCACCACGACGAGATCATCGACGCCTTCGAGCGCGACCAGCGCCGAATCCGTCGTGACGTTGCAGTTGCGCGAGTCTTCGAACACCGCAGCGCCATGCGAGGCGTTGCCTTGCGCGTCCTTGTCCGACAATTCCCACACCGCGTGCCAGGAGCCGACGTCGGACCAGCCGCAGGACACCGGCACCACGGCTGCGCGCGAGGTCTTCTCCATCACCGCATAGTCGATCGAGATCGCCTTCGCCGCGCCGAAAGCCTGCGGCTCGAGCGTCACGAAGCCGAGATCGCGCCCCGCGCCGGCAACCGCATTGGACACCGCCTCCACGCTTGCCGCATCGACCTTGCGATATTCGTCGAGCAGCAGGGCCGCGGGAAACATGAAGTTGCCGCTGTTCCAGAGATAGCCCGAATTGACGTAGTCGGCAGCCTTCACGGCATCCGGCTTCTCGACGAAGCGCGCGACCGCGTGCACCTCGCCGGAGATCACCTCACCCGGGCTGATATAGCCGTATTCGGTCGCCGGCCGCTCCGGCTTGACGCCGAAGGTGACGATGCGCCCGGTGCTCGCGGCAACGAGGCCCTCGCGGCACGCCGCAACAAAGGCGGCCTTGTCCTGCACCACATGGTCGGCAGCGAGCGCGAGCACGATCGCTTCACTGCTGCGGTTCTGCGCGAACGCCGCGCCGGCGGCAATCGCAGGACCGGAGTCGCGCCGCATCGGCTCGAGGATCACGTCGGCCTCGATGCCGATCTCGGCGAGCTGCTCCAGCACCATGAAGCGATAGGAGGCATTGGTGATGACGATCGGGCGATCGAACAGCGAAGCGTCCGAGACGCGCAACAGCGTGTCCTGGAAGGTCGAGCGCGCGCCGAACAGCGGCAAAAACTGCTTCGGGCGCACCTCGCGCGAAGCCGGCCACAGCCGCGTGCCGGCGCCGCCGCACATGATCAGGGGGATAATGCGTTTGTCCATCGTCATTTCAAACCTTGAAGTGGTCGCGATACCAGGTGACAAATTTGTGGACCCCGTGCTCGATCGGCGTTGACGGTGCAAAGCCGGTGTCGCGCATCAAATCCTCGACATCCGCGAACGTTTCCACCACGTCTCCCGGCTGCATCGGCAGCAATTCTTTGACCGCCGTCCGACCCAGCTCCCGCTCCAGAAGTCCGACGACATCCACCAGCTCTTCGGGACGGTGATTTCCGACATTGTAGACCCGAGACGGCGCATTTGCGGCAGCCGGATTGTCCGCAGGCACAAGATCGATCAGCTTGGACACTACACGGGTCACGTCGTCAATATAGGTGAAGTCGCGGCGCATTTTGCCATGGTTAAAGAGCCGGATCGGCTGGCCCGCCATGATGGCGTTTACAAACAGAAACATGGCCATATCAGGCCGGCCCCACGGGCCGTAGATGGTAAAAAAGCGCAAGCCCGTGACCGGCAGCCGGTAGAGATGACTGTAGGACTGCGCCATCACCTCGTTGGCCTTCTTGGTCGCAGCGTAGAAGCTCACAGGATGATCGGTCCGGTCCTGCACGGAAAACGGCAGTTTGGTGTTGGCGCCATAAACGGACGATGACGAGGCGTAGACGAGATGACGACAACCGCACGTCCGGCAGCCCTCGAGCAGGTTGAGAAAGCCCTGCAGATTGGAATCGGCGTAACTCTGCGGATGCTCGATCGAGTGGCGCACGCCGGCCTGGGCGGCGAGATGCACGACCTCTGAAAAGCGATGCCGCGCAAACAGCGCCGCCATCGTCTCGCGATCGGCGAGATCGGCCTGGACAAAGCAGAAACGGGACTCGTTGCCGAGCAGCGAAAGGCGCGCCTGCTTCAACGCCGGATCGTAATAGTTGTTGAGATTGTCGAGCCCGACCACGGACCGCCCCTCGGCCAGCAGCTGCCGGGCGGTGTGAAAGCCGATGAAACCGGCGGCTCCCGTGACCAAAATCGCCTGATCCGTCATCCTGTTCCCAAGCGATCCCAAGCCATCCTTAACGTGAGCCCGCGGCGCCTCAATGACAGCTATTGCAAGATCGGCGCCAAAACCATACCAAAGCGGCCGAATTCGGCGCCTCGCGTCGGGTTGCTCCCGAAACCCTGTTCAAGCGGGCGAGATGCGCCGAATCCTTCTGTCGACGACCAAAATCCTGATCTCCGCGGCGCTGCTCTATCTGGCGCTGCGCAAGGTCGATCTGACCGAGCTGCTCTCGCGCTTCACCGCGACCAGCCTGTTCTGGATCGGCATGGCGATCGCGGTGACGTTCCTGCAAATCTTCGTCGGCGTGCTGCGCTGGCGCGAGGTCAGCGCCGCATGCGGTGCGCCGCTCGAGCTCGGCCGCGCGATGCGCTACAACGTGATCGGCTCCTTCTTCAACCAGACCCTGCCGTCCGCAATCGGCGGCGATGCGGTCCGGCTATGGCTGGTGGCGCGCACCGGCGCCGGATGGCGCGCGGCGACCTATTCGATCTTCGTCGATCGCGCGATCGGCCTGGTCGCGCTGGCCGTCCTCATCGTCGCGAGCCTGCCCTGGAGCTACACGCTCATCGCCGATCCGCACGGCCGCTCGGCGCTGCTGCTCGTCGACTTCGCCGCACTCGCCGGCGGCATCGGCTTCCTGATCTTCGGCGCGCTGAAATGGTCGTGGCTGAAGGCCTGGTGGGCCACCCACCACATCCACGCCTGCGCGGTGATCGCCAACCGGGTGATCTTCAACCGCACGCGCGGACCTGTTATCGCGATCCTGTCGCTGCTGGTTCACGTGCTCGCCGTCGTCATCGCCTGGTGCGTGGTGCAGTCGATCGCAGCGCCGGTCAGCTTCGTGCAGGTCTTCCTGCTGGTGCCGCCGGTGATGCTGATCACGCTGATGCCGATCTCGATCGCCGGCTGGGGCGTGCGCGAGGCCAGCATGGGGCTGGCCTTCGGCTTCGCAGGGTTGGCTGCCAACGAAGGCGTCAACGTCTCGCTGCTGTTCGGCGCGGTCTCCTTCATCGTCGGCGCGTTCGGCGGCCTGGTCTGGATCCTCAGCGCGGAGAAAGCCGCGCACGGCTCGGCGCCGATCGCAGCGCGTGAATAAGCGTTCACAGGTCCGGCACGGAAGCACCGCGACTTCTGCGCCGATCTATCAACCCTCGGGGTTGTTTCCTATAATCTCCGGCGCGTAGCATCACGGATCCGGAATGAAGATCAGCGTCATCACGGCCAGCTACAACTCCCAGGCGACGATCGGCGCCACCATCGAATCCTTCCTCGCCCAGACGCATCCCGACAAGGAGATGCTGGTGGTCGACGGTGCCTCAAAGGATGCGACGCTGAAGATCGTGGAGTCGTTCGGCTCCAGCGAGATCCGCGTGATCTCCGAGCCCGACAAGGGTGTCTACGACGCCATGAACAAGGGGCTGCATCTGTTCAAGGGCGATGCGATCGGCTTCCTCAATTCGGACGACACGTTCCACGACGACGGCGCGCTGGCGGCGATCGCGGCGGCGCTGGAGCAGGCCGATGTCGTCTATGGCGACCTCGACATGGTCACCGATCACCAATCCAAGACCCTCGTGCGTGCCTGGCGTGGCGGACACTACGGGCGCTACTCGTTTCAGCTCGGCTGGGTCCCGCCGCATCCGACGTTCTACATGCGGCGCCAGGTCGCCGAGACGGTCGGCGACTACGATCTGAGCTACGTCACGACCGCCGACTACGATTACATGCTGCGTGCTCTGGCGCTGAACGACTACAGGGTCGCCTACCTTCCGCGCGTCATCGCCGATTTCCAGATGGGCGGCATCAGCACCAGTGGCTGGCGCGTGACCCTGCGCGCTAATCTGGAGTGCCTGCGGTCGCGCCGGCAGCATCTGAACGCGCCGTTCGTCGACGCCGCGTTCTTCCTGCGCTTTGCCCGGCGGATCTTTCAGCTCCGCTCGCCGGCGTCCCTCAGGATGCAGCGCTCGCGTTGAGGCCGAACTCCGGAACCGCATCCTTCAGGATGGTCCTGATCGTGGCGCGATCATCATGCGCGATGGCGAGCTCGAGCGCGGAGATCCATTTGCGCAACGTCTGCATCGGCGGCTCGTTCGGCTTCGCCGCCATGACGCCTGCGACCCCGATATCGACGGTCGGCTCCTCGGAGGCGAACAGGATCTCGTTCAGCCGCTCGCCCGGCCTCATGCCGCTGAACACGATCTCGACGTCGTGGCCGGGCTGCAAACCGGACAGCCGGATCATCCGTTCCGCCAGATCGACGATCTTCACCGGCTGGCCCATGTTCAGCACGTAGACCGAAACGTCGAAACGCTTGGCGCCGAGCGCGTGGGTGGCGGCCGTGATGACGAGATCGCAGGCCTCGCGGATCGTCATGAAATACCTGACCATGTCGGGATGCGTCACGGTGACAGGAC
The DNA here is from genome assembly GCF_040546905.1 of Bradyrhizobium sp. S3.3.6. Lineage (NCBI taxonomy): Bacteria > Pseudomonadati > Pseudomonadota > Alphaproteobacteria > Hyphomicrobiales > Nitrobacteraceae > Bradyrhizobium > Bradyrhizobium sp. S3.3.6. The sequence continues at coordinate 716,488 of NZ_JBEPOT010000004.1, forward strand.
CGCCGGCCTCGATCTGCGCCTTGAATTTCGGCACCACCGACCCGTTCGAGGCCAGCACATTGCCGAACCGGACCGAGATGAAGCGCATCGCCGGCCTGCTGCCGCCGGCCTGCGCCACGAGGTCGTGGTCGAGCGCCTGGCAATACATCTCGGCGAATCGCTTGGTCAGGCCGAGCATCGAGACCGGCTCGATCGCCTTGTCGGTCGAGATCATCACCATGGCCTCGGCGCCTGCCGCAAGCGCGGCATCGGCCACGTTGATCGAACCGAAGATGTTGGTCTTGACGCCCTCGCTCCAGTCCCGCTCCAGAATCGGAACGTGCTTGAGCGCGGCGGCATGGAACACGATGTCCGGCTTGAACTCCGCCATCAGACGCGTGATGCGCTCGCGGTCGCGGATATCGGCGATCCGGCCTTCGATCTCGGCGCCGGAACCGCGCGCAACGAGCGCCTCGGTGACCGCATAAAGGGCCGGCTCCGAATTCTCGACGATCAGAAGACGCGCCGCGCCGAACGCAACCACGCGCTCGCAGATCTCCGAGCCGATCGAGCCGCCACCGCCGGTGACGATGACGCTTTTGTCCCTGATCAGGGCTTCCAGCCGCACGTAGTCGATCGTCTCGCTCGGCCGCAGCAGCAGGTCCTCGACCGCAACCGAGGTGAGCCGCGGCATATCCCCCTGCTCGAGTGATGGCAGGCGGCTGACGATCAGGCCAAGCCGCCGCGACCGCATCAGCACGGATTCGGGATGCGATTCCGGCTCGAAGGCCGAGGGTGTCATCACCACCCGGGCGATCGATTTGTTGCGCTTCGCGAAGCTGGCGATAACGTCCTCGATGTCGTCGATCGCGCCGACGACCGGCACGTTGCGGATCAGCTGGCCGAGATCGGCCCGGGACGGCGACAGCACCCCGACCGGACGGAGGTGCTTGATGGCGCCGCTCTCGACGCCACGCAGCACGACCTCGGCATCGGCAGCGCGCCCGATCAGGAGCGTCATCGCGGCATTTTCGGTCCTGACGTGATGCATCACGCGGGTATAGCGGAAATAGCGGTAGGTCAGCCGCAGCGCGCTCAGCGCGGAGATTTCCAGGAACCAGTAAAGGACGATGGTGATCTTGCCGAGAAAGAAGGTGCCGTGCACGTTCGGGGCGACAAAGACATAGTCGAGCACGAGGAGAGCGACGGTGAGCACCGTGGCGACGCGGATGATGTTGAGCGCATCAGGCAGCGAGATGAAGCGCCACTTCGTGGTCGTCAGGTTGAAGACGTAGAAGACGACCACGCTGAAGGCGAGGAAATAGGGCAGGATCTGCAGCAGCAGCGGCAAGCGGGCTGTGAAGCCCGCGCCGCCCTCGAAGCGCAGATAGAACGCAACGAACAGGGCCGCGGCCGTCGCCACCAGGTCGTGAAGCGCGATCAGGAAGTTACGCAAGGTAAGATGCGAAAGACGCGTCATCTGCGGCCGAATATCTCCAATGCTGCATACAACCTGACCGCGCTGATAGCGCATCTCGCCGGGACTTGCCAGCGCTCCGAAGCTCAGGCGCGGGCTTCTCCCGGGCTGCGGCCGTTCCGGCGCGAATTGAGCACCATGCCGCCGGCCACACCGACACCGAGCACGTACATCCACCCTTCATGGAAGTCGAAAAGATGGGAATTGAACAGCGAGGTGAATACGTTTTGGACAACGACCAGCAAGCCGATCCAGCTGGCGAGCGCGTCGCCGCGGAACAGGAGGAGATGCACCGCCCACATCGCATACAGGATGATGATGCCGACAACGCCCCATTGCACGGCCACGTTCAGCGTCTGGTTATGGGGATTGCCGATCACCTCGCTTGAGGCCTGGTAGGGGCCGCCGGTCGCAGCCAGCTCGAACAGGCCGCGCGTCGAGCCGGTTCCATGACCGACGACCGGCGCCTCGGCAAAGAAACCCAGCGATTTACGCCAGAACTCGAGCCGAAGTCCGATCGATGTCGGGATGCCCTTGTCCTTGTAGAGCTCGTACTGAACGGAGAATGTTTCAATCGTGTTGTGCAGCGTCGACGAGGTCTTCCATGTCAGCGCGGCGAGGGCTACGAGAGCCGCGAAGATGATCAGGATGCTGCGCCATTTCAAATGCAGCAGCCCGAACACCGCCAGCATGATCGGTACGGTCACGAGTGCGGTGCGCGAGATTACTACAAAGGCCATGTTGACGAAGAAGCTGAGCGCGACCGCCGCCAGCAGCCCGGCCAGCCAGACCCTGTTCTGCTGCAGCAGCTTCACGATCGGAAACGCGAGCGCGACCGCGCACAGCGTGAACTCCTGGCTCTGGTCGATGTAGTTCTTCACGAAGATGCCGCGCGAATTGGGTTCGTCAGGCGGCTTCAGGGAGAACGTGGGATGGAAAACCACGAGCCAGGACATCACTGAGAGCAGCGCACAGGAAACCAGAAATGCGATGAACACAAGGTGCCCGCGCGACGAGCGTTCGAAATGATAGATCAGGACCGGGAGCACGAGCAGCTTCGTCGTCGGGTTCACGGCGTAGAGCCGCGCTCCCCAGGGCGCCCCTGACCACAGCGTGCCGACGAGCGCGAGCAGGAACAGGGCGATCGGCAGTGCGCAGACCGGTCGCTTCAGCGACTGAAGGAAGTCCCTGACGTCGAGAAACGGCACCATGCAAATCAGCATCGTGACGTTGAAGATCGCCGCCAGCGACGTCGACCACGGCAGTGAGGCCGCGGTCAGGATGGCAAACAGGTCGACCGTCTCGGACCATGCCGCCGGACTGCGCAAGCGCCGCAGCGTCGTCCCCCACATCGTGTCCCGCACGAGCTCCGTCACTTCGTCTCTCCGCGCGCGCGATGGACCAGCGCCGTCGTGCTGAAGCCCTTGAGGATGTCGACCAGCACGACCGTGCCGCCCGCGGCCTCGACGACCTCGTGGCCGACCACCTGCTCGCGGGTGTAATCGCCGCCTTTGACCAGGACGCTCGGCGTGATGCGCGCGATCAGGTCGATCGGCGTGTCCTGCTCGAAGATCACGACGAGATCGACGGCTTCGAGCGCGGCCAGCACTTCGGCACGCGCCCGCTCGTCCTGGACCGGGCGATCCGCGCCCTTCAGCCGCCGCACCGAGGCGTCGCTGTTCAGCCCGACGATCAGGCGGTCGCAGGCGGCGCGCGCCGCGGTCAGCACCTTGACATGGCCGGGATGCAGGATGTCGAAGCAGCCATTGGTGAAGCCGACGCGCAGCCCCTGCCCCTTCCATTCGGCGAGCTGGGCCTCGAGCGTATCAGGCGCGCTCACGACCTTCTCCTCGGCCGCGAGAGTGGCATGCGGCAGGATCTTTCGCCGCAGCTCGTCGGCGCTCACGCTGGCGGTGCCCTGCTTGCCGACCGCGACGGCGGCGGCCGCACTCGCAACGCGCAGCGCCGTGTCCCAATCCGCGCCCGCCGCGATCGAGACCGCGAGCGCGGCGGCGACGGTATCACCAGCGCCGGAGACGTCGCGCACCTTCACCGGGAAAGCCGGAACATGGACGGCTTCACCCTTGCGCGGCACCAGCGTCATGCCGTGCTCGCCCTGGGTGACCAGGATCGCTTCGCAATCAGCCAGCCGCATCACGTCTTCCGAGGCATCGACGATGCTCTGCACCGTGTCGGCGCGGCTACGGGTGGCTTCCGAAAATTCCTTGCGGTTGGGCGTGAGCAGCGTGGCGCCGCGATAGATCGCCCAGTTCAGGCTCTTGGGATCGACGATCACGGGCTTGCCGAGCTTTCGCGCGGCGTCGATGGTGTGGCGGATCACGCGCGCGGTCAGCACGCCCTTGGCGTAGTCGGACAGCAGCACGATGTCGGCGCGCGCGATCTGCGGCAGGATCGCCTCGATCAGCCTGGTCTCGACCTCGTCGGAGGCCGCTATCGCCTGCTCCCAATCCGCGCGCAGCATATGCGTGGAAAAATGCTCGGAGACGAAGCGGACTTTTCGCGTGGTCGGCCGCGACGGGTCGCACACCAGTACGCTCTCGATGCCGGCATAATCCGCCAGCGCGGCCTTGAGCCGCGCCCCTGCATCGTCCTCGCCGACGAGGCCGACGAAGACGCAGCGGGCCCCGAGCGAGGCGATATTGCGCGCGACGTTGCCGGCGCCGCCGATATGGATCTCGCTGCGCTGGGCCGCGATGACGGGCGTCGGCGCTTCCGGCGAAATCCGCGACACCTCGCCATAGACGAACTCGTCCAGCATGATGTCGCCGATGCAGAGCACCGTGCGGCCGGAGATGGCTTGCGCGAGGGCATCGAAATCGAGAATGGGCGTCGGCATGGTGATTGGGCCTCAGATCCTTGGGGCCTTAACGGAAACGGTCGGGCCGGTCGAGATAATCGGCGACATAGGCCTTCACCGCGTCCTCGAGCGTCGTGAAGCCGCCGTTATAGCCGGCGCGGTGGAGACGATCGACCTTGCTCTCGGTGAAATACTGATAGCTGCCGCGGATCTGCTCGGGCATGTCGACATAGTCGATATTGGGCCTGGTGCCGAGCGCGGCATAGGCAGCCAGCATCTGCTCCCGGAAGCTGCGCGCCTTGCCGGTGCCGACATTGAACAGCCCCGACACCGATGGCGTTGCCAGCAGCCACAGGATCACGCGCACGACGTCGTCGACATAGATGAAATCGCGGCGCTGGTCGCCGTCGGCGATGCCGTCGCGATGCGACTTGAACAGCTGCACGACGCGGCCCGCCTTGACGTCGTCGAAGCGGCGCGCCAGCACGCTCATCATCGTGCCCTTGTGGTATTCGTTCGGGCCGAACACATTGAAGAATTTCAGGCCCGACCATTGCGGCGGCAGCCTCTCGCCGCGCGCGACGCGCTCGGCGACCGCGAGATCGAACAGCTGCTTGCTCCAGCCGTAGAGATTCATCGGCCGCAGCTTCTTCAGCGCCGGCAGCGAGGCATCGTCGTCAAAACCTTCCGCGCCGTCACCATAGGTCGCAGCCGACGACGCGTAGATCAGCGGCACCGCATTGGCCGTACACCAGTCGAGCAGGCGCATCGAGAAGCGGAAATTGGTCTCGATCACGAGGTCGCCGTCGGTCGCCGTGGTCTCGGAAATCGCCCCGAGATGGATCACGGCATCGAGCTTGCGGCCCTTCAGCCAGTCAGGCAGCTCGGCCGGGGGAACGATATCCACAAGCTGCCGTTTGGCGAGATTGCGCCATTTGCCGTCGCTGCCGAGGAGATCGCAGACCACGACGTCGCTGCGGCCGGCGTCGTTCAGCGCCGCGACGACATTCGATCCGATAAAACCGGCCCCGCCGGTCACCAGCAACATTCCAATCACCCTGCCCGAGTTTTTGCGGCCCGATATCTGCCGTAGCGCATCATCTGCCAAAGTGTAAGCATTTTGGGACCGGCACTTCTCCCGGCTTTACCTGCCGGTCCGGAGCGGCTAACCGAACCGCCTCATCAGAGCGTCGGCGGGCACCTTCAACGAATGAATAATGATTCGCAATTTGGCGGAAGTGAGGATCGGAGCGACACCCGCCCGATCCTGATCGTCCCTTATATGTGGATCGGTGATTTCGTCCGGAATCACACCGTGGTTCGGGTGCTGAAGGAGCGATGGCCGAATCGGCCGGTCGATCTCCTGACCACGCCTCTGTGCGCGCCCCTAGTCGACTATATGCCCGGGGTACGCGCCGGGCTTGTCTGGGACCTGCCCCGCAGCCGCCTCGCCGTGGGCCGCCAGCTCGGCCTGGCGCGGCTCCTGCGCGAGCGGAACTACGGCACCGCCCTAGTGCTGCCGCGGACCTGGAAGGCGGCCATTGCACCGGCGCTGGCCGGCATCCCTGAAAGGGTCGGCTTCGTCGGCGAATTCAGGTTCGGCCTGCTCAACCGCTGGCGCTGGGGCGAGAAGAAGCTGCCCCGCTTCATCGACAAGAACGCCGCGCTGGCCCAGCCCGACGGCGCGCCCCTGCCGCGGGAATGGCCGGTGCCGCAATTGCGGGTGCCGGCCGAGGAGATCGCCGGTTGGCGGCAGGCCAATGGCCTCAGCGCCGGCGCCGCCGTGGCGCTCGCCCCCGGCTCGGTCGGGGCGTCAAAACGCTGGACCTTCTATCCGGAGGCTGCCCGCCTGCTGGTCGAGCGCGGGCTCGAGGTCTGGGTGGTCGGCGGCCCCGCAGAAAAGGGCCTCGCCCAGGAGATTGTCGCGGCCGGTGGCGCGGGCGTGAGGGACCTCACCGGCAACGATCTGCGCAACGGCGTCCTCGCCATGGCCGCGGCCGGCGTCGCGATCTCCAACGACTCGGGCCTGATGCATATCGCGGCCGCGCTCGACACCCCCACCATGGGCATCTTCGGCCCGACCAGCCCCTCTCTCTGGGCGCCCCTCAACGGCCTCGCCGCGACCGTGGTCCAGAACAAGAGCGCGCTCGCCTGCCAGCCCTGCCAGAGCACGATCTGCAAGATGAATGACCACCGCTGCATGCGTGACATCGCGGCACAGGACGTGGTCGAGATCGCAAGAGACGTGCTGGCCAGGACTCAGGGGCTTGCAAATGTCTGACGGCCGCGCGGCGAAGCCCGCCGCATTCCTCGATCGCGACGGCGTCATCAACCATGACGATAGCTATATCGGCACGCGCGACCGCATCCGTTGGATGCCCAACGTCGCCAGAGCCATCCGCCGTCTCAATGAGGCCGGCTATTGGGTGTTCGTCTTCACCAACCAGTCCGGCGTCGCGCGCGGCCTCTTCACCGAAGAGGACGTGAACCGGCTGCACGGCTGGATGCGCGACGAGCTCGCCCGCGAAGGCGCTCGTGTCGATGACATCCGCTTCTGTCCGTATCATCCGCAAGGAACGGTCGCCGGCTACATCGCCGAGCATGATTGGCGCAAGCCCGCGCCCGGCATGTTGCGCGATCTCGTCCAGCACTGGCCGGTGCAACTCGACGGCAGCTTCGTGATCGGAGATCAGGCCCGGGACATCGAAGCCGGCAAGGCGCTCGGGCTGCCTGGCTTTCTCTTTCCAGGCGGCGACCTCGACGCGTTCGTGGCGGGGGTGCTGGCGCGGAACAGGCGGGCTTAGACGGCCGGTCCGCTCGACTCCCGCAAAGCGACTATCACCAACGTTGATGCATGTCGCCTGGGGCGTGGGGCGGCCCGGATGCGGGCCGTCCCACCATGACGATCATAGGCACAGCTTATTTTCCCATCGCCGTCCTTGCAGCCTCGATTTTCGCCTTCACGGCATCGAGGTTGAAGCTCGCGCCCTTCTGCATTGGCGGAAACTCGACGGCGGTCATGGCCAGTTTCTCGACCTCCTGCTGGACAAACACGAATCGCCAGAACTCATATTTGAACCAGTCGAAGTATTCTTGCGCGCCGTATTTGGTCCCACTGTCTGGCCAGCCCGTTCGCTCGAACGGATCGAGGCGAAGGTTGATCAGGTACGGTACGTCGACCTTGCTCTTTTCGCCGAGCCATCCGCCGGGCTGGTCGATGAAACGATATTTGTAGTCGTCGATGCGCACGGCCCCCAGCTCGCTTTCGCCGAAGTACCAGATTTCGTGCCGGTTCGACGGTCCCTTGCCGGTGATCATGTCCATCTGATTGTAGCCGTCCAGATGGCATTTGTAGCTGCGGTCACCGATGAGCTTGCCGTTCTTCAACTCGTTGGCAATGTTCGGATTGCCGGCAGCGGCCAGCAAGGTCGGGAACCAGTCCAGCCCGGAGATGATACCATTCTCGACCTTGCCGGCCGGCACCTTGCCCGGCCAGCGGATCATCGCCGGCGCGCGGAAGCCGCCTTCCATGACCGTACCTTTGCTCTGCGCGAACGGCGTCTGTCCGCCATCCGGCCAGGTGAAGACCTCGGTGCCGTTGTCGGTGGTGAAGATGACGATGGTGTTGTCATCCACGCCCATGTCCTTGAGCTTTTGCATCACGATGCCGACATCGTCGTCGAGCTGCGCCATGCCGGCTTCATGAATCGACCAGCCGTTCTTGGAGTTGCGCATCGCCTGGTACTTCGGCGACAGGTGCGTGACGATGTGCATGCGGGTTGGATTGAGCCATAAGAAGAACGGCTTGTTCTCCGCCTTTGCCCTTTCAATGAACCCCAGCGCTAAGTCGCGGATCTCGTCGTCCACGGTTTCCATCCGCTTGGGATAAAGCGTTCCGGCATCCTCAATCCTCTGCTTGCCGACCTTGCCCCAGCGCGGATCGACGGTGGCATCGTCCACAGTCGTTGCCCACGAATGGATCATGTTGCGCGGACCGACTTTATTCAGCAGCTCCTGCGGATAGGCCGGGTGGGCCGGGTCTTCCATCGCATCGAGGTGGTACAGATAGCCAAAGAATTCGTCGAAGCCGTGCACTGTCGGCAAAAACTCGTTCTTGTCGCCAAGGTGGTTCTTGCCGAACTGGCCAGTGGCATAACCCATCCCTTTTAGCGCGGTGGCAATCGTCACGGCCTCCGCGGGCAAGCCTGTGGGGGCGCCTGCTTGACCGACTGTCGTCATGCCGGTGCGGATCGGGAGCTCGCCAGTGATGAAGTTGGCGCGGCCCGCGGTGCAACTCGCCTCGGCGTAGTAATCGGTAAACAGCATGCCCTCGGCCGCAATCTTATCGAGGTTCGGCGTCCGGCCAGCCATCATCCCACGATGGTAAGCACCGATATTCCAGATGCCGATATCGTCGCCCATGATGACGACGATATTGGGCCGTTGCCCGGCCGGGGTTGGGGCCTGGGCCGCGGTTGGCTGCTGCGCTTGCGCGAAACTTATCGGACCGACGGCGGAGAGTGCCAAAGCCGCGGTGAGAGAGCTACCGCTCAACAAGAGATCGCGGCGCTTCAATTCTGGACCCGTTGGCCGTGAGGTTGTCTCGGGCTTTGCCGGAATCCTATCGTTACTCATGACATGATCCTCCTCCTGGCATGCACCTGAAGCCGACATGGCTTGCAGAAGTGTCGACCCGGCTCGGCATTGCGCGCGGCCGGGGTGTTCTCGGCGGCTATAAATCGAGAGAGCAAAGATGCCAGCCGCCTCTTAGGCACCTCGCGGACAAAGGGCTTTCGTGGGAGGCCCGATTGCATAAAAGCAAAATGGCAACCGGGGGTCGATTAAAATCAAATGAACACAAGCCGCGAGAGCATGGCCGTGATCCAGCAAAAGGTCTCGATTTCCGCCCGCTTGCCTTAGTGACGTTGTCAGTTCATTCGCGGAGAAAGGGCAGCGTCGCTGACGCTTGCGAAGGCGGCGTTTTGACTCAAGTAGCCACCGAAGCTACGCCGATCATGACATCGTGCCCTTGTTTTGCCCGACGAGTCAAATGAAATTCGTAAAATCCGCACCTTCCCGTGCCTGCCCGGCAAGCCGTTGATTTTGCTGCCTCGGGCTACTGTGCATGGGCTTGTTTCGCGTTTTTGTCTGCGGTCGCTCAGAGCAGCGGACGATAGATCTCGCCGATCCGCGCCGCCTCGGCGTCGAGGCTGAACTTTTCGAGCACGCGGGCGCGACCGCGCTCGCCCATCGCGGTCGCGAGAGCCACGTCGCGCATCAGCGGCTCGAGCGCAGCCATCAGCGCCTCCGCATCACCGGTCGGGATCAGCACGCCGCTCACGCCATCCTCGACCACGAGTTCGGCCGCACCGGCGCGCGCAGCGACCAGCGCGCTGCCGGCCGCCATCGCCTCGATCAGCGTCAGGCCAAAGCCTTCGTTGCGCGAGGTGAAGGCGTAGATCGTCAGCCGCTTGTGCCAGCGCTGCACCTGTTCGATCGGCAATTCGCCGGTGATGACGATGCGCGACGGCAAGCCGGCTGCTTCGATGCGCTTCTTCAGATCGTTGGCAAAGGGCGCCTGTTCGGCCGTGACCTGTCCGACGATCACGGCCGTGAAATCCGGATAGCGCGGCAGCAATCTACACATCGCATCGACGAACACATCGGTGCCCTTCTGCGCGCGCACGCGGCCGAAGCAGCCGATGGCGTAACGGCCCGGCAAGCCGCTTTCCGCGAACGCGGCGGCGCGATCTGCTGGCGGCGCATAGACATCGGTGTCGACGCCATGCGGGATCACGGTCGATTGCACTTTGAGAAACGAGGCCGAGATGTCTGACGTCGCGATGATCGCGTCCATCTGCCGGATCAGCCAGCGCGTGATCCAGCTGTGATGCCGCTGCGCCGCCGAGGTGAAGACGAGCTTGAGCGGCCAGCCGAGCGCGCGCAGCACGACGCCTGCGATCATCTCGTTGTTGCGGCGCGCATGCCAGATCAGCGGCGACTTGCGGCGCCACAGTTTCAGGACATCGGCGGCATCAAGCCGCGCGATTCCCTCCGGCGCGTCCGATCCGAACCATGCGGCGCGATAGAGTTTTGCCAGCCGCGGCGCCACCATCCGGTTGGTCGCGGTGACCCCGGAATAGCGCCTGTGCAGATTTGGTACGATCACCTGCAGATCGTCCGGGAAATTCGCCACGTCATGCTCCGTCTGATGCGCCCCCTATACGCAACATTAAGCATAGTGACCAGTTCAGGGCTGCCGAAACCCCCTCTTCACCGCGCAAACGTTAACTTGGTGCGTTGATCGAAGACGGGTGAGATCATGACTGTGCTAGTCACCGGCGGCGCCGGCTATATCGGAAGTCACACGGTCCTCGCGCTGGCGGAAGCCGGCGAGGACGTCGTCGTGATCGACGATCTCTCCACCGGTTTCTCCGCCTACCTGCCGGAAGGCGTGCCGCTGTTCATCGGCGATGCCGGCGACGAGAATTTGCTCGAGGGCGTGATCGCCCAGCACAACATCGAGAGCATCATCCATTTCGCCGGCTCGGTGGTCGTGCCGGAGTCGATGCGCGATCCGCTCGGCTACTACCGCAACAATTTTATGACCGCGCGCAACCTGCTCAACGTCGCGGTCAAGCGCGGCATCAGCCGCTTCATCTTCTCCTCGACCGCCGCCGTCTACGGCAATCCGGACCAGGTGCCGGTGCCCGAGCACGCGCCGACGCGGCCGCTGTCGCCCTACGGTTCGTCGAAGCTGATGACCGAGATCATGCTGCACGACGTCGCCGCCGCCTACGGCATGCAGTACGTCGTGCTCCGCTATTTCAACGTCGCCGGTGCCGACCCGCAGGCCCGCATTGGCCTTGCCACCGCCGGCGCCACGCATCTGCTCAAGATCGCGGTGGAAGCCGCGACCGGGCAGCGCGCCAAGATCGACGTGTTCGGCACCGACTACCCGACCCAGGACGGCAGCTGCATCCGCGACTTCATCCACGTCACGGACCTGTCGCAGGCGCATCGCTCGGCGCTGGCTTACCTGCGCAATGGCGGCGCCTCGACGACGCTGAACTGCGGCTATGGCCGCGGCTATTCGGTGCTCGAAACCATCGACGCCGTACGCCGGGTGTCGGGCCGCAGCTTCGCCGTGCAATACGCCCCGCGTCGGCCCGGCGACATCATGACCATGGTCGCCGACACCAGCCGCATCCGCGGCCTGCTCGACTGGAAACCGCAATATGAGGACCTCGAGACCATCGCGGCGCACGCGCTGGCCTGGGAGGACAAGCTGTTCCGCGAGCGCCATGGCGAGCTCCGCCACGCCGTCTCGGCCTAAAACCTCTCCAGGCGCAAGCCCTTAATTGGGCTTGAAAAGCGTAGCTTTAGCGGGCACAGAGGCCATTCGATCCCTGACGCGCGGGCAGGCTTTTCGCCTTGGCCGTCAATGGACTACGGATGGCCCAGTTTCCAAAGAAAATCACCGACGATCCCTATGAGGCGATGGTCCTCATTCGCCGCCTGGTCACGGAACAGGGCGTCGTCTACTGGCGGCGCTACCTCGTCGCCTTTGCGCTGATGGCGGCGGCCGCAGGCGCCACCGCAGGCGCGACCTACGTGCTCGGCCAGGTCATCAACCAGGCCTATGTCGACAAGAACATCCCGGGCATCGCGATGTTCTCGGGCGTCACCGTGATCCTGCTGTTCATCAAGGGCGTGGCGACCTACGGCCACATGGTGATCCTGACCAAGATCAGCAACGCCATCCTCGCCACCAACCAGCGCCAGCTGTTTGCCAAGCTGATGCGCGAGAGCGTCGGCTTCTTCTCCGAGCGGCATTCGTCCGAATTTTTGGCCCGGCTGACGGCCGGCGCCAAGTCGATCACCGATGTGCTCAACATGCTGGTCAACGCCATCGGGCGCGATCTGCTGATGCTGCTCGCCATGATCGGCGTGATGGTGTGGCAGGATCCGCTGATGTCGCTGATCGGGCTCGTCGCGGTGCCGCCGGCGATGCTGGTGCTGCGCAAGCTGGTCAAGCGCATCAAGGGCCTCGCCTTCAACCAGTTCACCGGCACCGCCGACATCATGGAAACGATGCAGGAATCGCTGCAAGGCATCCGCACGGTGAAAGCGTTCACGCTCGAAGACACCATGCAGAAGCGCATCGACGAGAACATCGGAATCGTCGAGCGCAACGCCAACAAGATGGCCCGCGTCGCCAACCGCTCCAACCCGCTGATGGAAATGCTCGGCGGCTTCGCGGTCGCCGGCTGCTTGCTTTATGGCGGCTACAGCGTGGTCGCGCTCAACGCCACGCCCGGCGCGTTCTTCTCGTTCATGACCGCCTTCCTGATGGCGACCGAACCGGCCAAACGGCTGGCGCGGCTCAACATCGACCTCAACAGCCAGCTCGTCGGCGCGCGCATGCTGCTCGAAGTCGTCGACAGCCCGGCCAGCGAGCATTCCGACGACGACAAGCCGGCCCTCAAGCTCTCCGATGCGCGGATCGAGCTGCGCGACGTCAGCTTCTGCTATCGCGCCAATGAGATCGTGCTCAACCGCATGAGTTTTGTCGCCGAGCCCGGTAAGGTCACCGCGCTGGTCGGCCCCTCCGGCGGCGGCAAGTCGACCGTGCTGGCGCTGCTGCTGCGCTTCTACGAGGTGACGCAAGGCGACATCGTGATCGACGGCCAGCCGATCGGAGCGGTGTCGCGCAAATCGCTGCGGGCGCAGACCGCCTATGTCGGCCAGGACGTCTATCTGTTCCGCGATACCATCCGCAACAACATCGCCTTCGGCAGACCGGGCGCGAGCGAGAGCGAGATCATCGACGCCGCGAAGGCAGCCTGCGCGCATGATTTCATCATGAGCTTCCCGCTCGGCTACGACACGCCGGTCGGCGAGCACGGCACGCAGCTTTCCGGCGGCCAGCGCCAGCGCATCGCGGTTGCGCGCGCGCTGATCAAGAACGCGCCGATCATTCTCTTGGACGAAGCCACCGCCGCGCTCGATTCCGAGTCCGAACGCCAGGTCCAGCAGGCGATCGAGCATCTCTGCCAGAACCGCACCACCATCGTGATCGCGCACCGGCTGCACACCATCATGCATGCGGATGCGATCCTGGTGGTCGAAGGCGGCGAGATCGTCGAGCAGGGCCGGCATGACGAGCTGCTGCGCCGCTCGGGCCGCTACGCCTCGTTCTTCCGCCTGCAGCATCACGATGCCGGCGCTCTGGCGCCGATCAGCGCCACCGCATAGAGTTCTGTCCACCTCAAGAGCAGCGAGATCGCTTCATGAACGCCGCCTCCTACGTCATTCCGCTTCCGCCGCAGGCTTCGCTTCCCGTCGTCGGCGAGGCCGGCCGTTATCCGGTGCGCCGCATCTGGTGCGTCGGCCGCAACTATCTCGAGCACATCCGCGAGATGGGCAATGACGAGCGCGCGCCGCCGTTCTTCTTCGCCAAGCACGCCGACATGCTGGTGCCGGACGGCGCCACCATTCCCTATCCGCCGCTGACCAAGGATCTGCATCACGAGGTCGAGCTGATCGTCGCGATGAAGAGCGGCGGCCTCAACATTCCCGCCGACAAGGCGCTCGACCACGTCTACGGCTACGCCGTCGGTATCGACCTCACCCGCCGCGACCTCCAGATCGCCTCGCGCAAGAAGGAGCGCCCGTGGGAGATCGGCAAGTCGTTCGACGGCTCGGCGCCCGCCTCTGCGGTGCAGCCGGTCTCGAAGATCGGCCATCCCGCCAAGGGCAAGATCTGGCTCACGGTCAACGGCAAGGAAGCCCAGAAGGGCGACCTCAACGAGCTGATCTGGAACGTGCCGGAAATCATCTGGCAGCTCTCGCAGCAGGTGAAGCTCGCCGCCGGCGACATCATCATGACCGGCACGCCGGCCGGGGTGTCGCAGCTCCAGCCCGGCGACAAGCTCGAATGCGGCGTCGACGGCGTCGGCACGCTGAAGGTGAGCATCGGCCAGCCGGAGTAAGGCTGACCTCGAGATCACGGGAAAAGCAAAGCCCCGGAGATGGCGTCCGGGGCTTTTTGTGGTCTCAAACTCGCCGCTCGTGCGCGCCCACCGCGTTGATGTCCTTCCCGGTGTAATCGGTCATCATCGCGGTTGCGGCCAGCGTTATGACTGCGCAAATCGCGATATAGACCGCAATGGCGGTCGCCGAGTGGAACGTGCCGAACAGCCAGGCGGCGATCAGCGGCGCGGGGCCGCCGGCGATCACGGATGCGAGCTGATAGCCGAGCGAGGAGCCGCTGTAGCGCAGGCGCCCGGTAAAGCTCTCGGCGATCAACGCGGCTTGCGGCCCATACTGCATGTCATGCGGAATCAGCGACAGGATGATCGCCAGGAAGATGATGGTTGGCGATCCGGTATTGAGCATCGCGAAATAGATGAAGCCGAAGATGCCCGTGGCAGCAGCGCCGAGCATGTACATGTTCTTGCGGCCGATCTGATCGGAGATGTGCCCGCAGAGCGGGATCGAGACAAAGGACAGCACCGAGGCCGAGAGCACCGCGGTCAGCAGGAAGTCGCGCGAAACGTGCAGGGTACCGATGCCATAGGAGAACACGAAGGCAGTGAAGATGTAGAACGGCGCCTGCTCCGACATGCGCGCGAACGCGGACAGCAGAATCTCCTTCGGATATTCCCGGATCACGGTCAGCATCGGCGTGCGCTCGACCTGACGTTCAGCCACGAGCTTTGAGAACACGGGCGTTTCGAGAATGCCGAGCCGGATGTAGAGGCCGACACCGACCAGGATGATGCTGAGCGCGAACGGAATGCGCCACCCCCACGCCAGGAACTGATCGCCCGCCATCTGGCTGAACGCCAGCACGGCAAGATTGGCGAGAAATAGGCCGCATGGCACGCCGAATTGCGGCCATGATGCGATCAATCCTCGGGATTGATCGTTGCGGGCCCATTCCATCGACATCAGCACCGAGCCGCCCCACTCGCCGCCGACGCCAACGCCCTGAATGAATCGCAGTACGGTCAGGATCGCGGCGCCCCAGATGCCGATGCTTGCATAGGTCGGCACCACGGCCACTGCGGCAGTCGCCAGTCCCATCAAGAGCAGGGTCGCGATCAAAGTGGATTTGCGTCCGATGCGGTCGCCATAGTGCCCAAAGATGGCCGCGCCGATCGGGCGCGCGACGAAGCCGACCGCGTAGATCGCAAACGCCTCCAGCGTGCCGACCCAGGGATCGGAGTGCGGAAAGAACAGCTTTGCGAAAACCAGACCCGTGACGGTGCTGTAGAGAAAAAAATCATACCATTCGATCGCAGTCCCGATCGTGGAGGCGATCACGGCGCGACGAAGCTGGCGCTGATGCTCGGATGTGGTGAGTTGGGTGACATCAAGGTCGAGTGTTGCCATCGGAATGCTCCCTCCGATAGACCCCCACTTGCGCGTTTTCATCGATTGTTCGTTGCGGAACAAACGATATCAGGTTCCAATGGTTCCAGCAGGCTGGAACGAGAGGCTAAGACTTTAGTCGCCGATGGAGCCCGCGGTGACCGCCCTCTACCAAGCCTTCACCGGCCGATTGGCGTGGCTCGTCTGCGGCACACCGCGATTGAGCGACATGTGCGAATGCACGCACAGCCAACCATCGCGGTCTCTTGAAAACACCATCGTCGCCCGGCCGGGACGCGGAAATGCGCTGCCATCGGGATGATAGCCCGTGCTCGTCCAGGGCGCGATCACCGTCGCCATCGTGCCGTCGGGGGATGCCAGGATCGCGATCTGATCGAGCACGAAGCGGAAGTCGGTCGTCTTCGGCCAGACGTTGTCCCATTGCGTCGCGACCCATTGATCGAGGCCGGGGATGACATCGTTATGCGTGCCGAAAGCCAGCGCGTCAGGATGGAAGAGCGGCCGCGCCGAGGCATAGTCGACCTCGCGGACATAACCCGCGAAGGTTTCCAGCCACTGACGAAAGAACTGCGTTATATCGGTATTCGCGGTCGGCAAGGAGGCCATCGCCTGCTCCATATTCGGGCAACTCAATCCCGGCAATCTTTGTTGCCACGGGCCGAACTATCCAGCAAGACTCCCACACGCGGTCAGGACCGGAGGGGTCGCCGCAGAGAATGCATTGACAACGAGAGGTGTCTCTGATGTCGACCACGACTACCGAGCTTGAAGCGCTGCTGATGCAGCGCTCGCTCACCGACCCACAGCTTGTCGCCGCCGCAGAGCAAGCTTCGGACTTCCGCATCCTGCCGAACGCAACCGTCATCAAGATCGGCGGACAGAGCATGATCGATCGCGGTCGCGCCGCAGTCTATCCGATCGTCGAGGAGATTGTTGCGGCCCGTAAAGCCCACAAGCTCCTGATCGGCACCGGCGCCGGCACCCGCGCGCGGCATCTCTATTCGATCGCCGCCGGGCTCCGCCTGCCGGCCGGCGTGCTGTCGCAGCTCGGCGCTTCCGTGGCCGACCAGAACGCCGCGATGCTTGGACAGCTGCTTGCCAAGCACGGCATCTCTGCCGTCAGCAGCGCCGGGCTATCGTCCGTGCCGCTGTTCCTCGCCGAAGTGAACGCGGTGGTCTTCAGTGGCATGCCGCCCTATAGCCTGTGGATGCGGCCGGCGGCCGAGGGCGTGATCCCGCCCTACCGCACCGACGCCGGATGCTTCCTCGTCGCCGAGCAGTTCGGCTGCAAGGCGATGATCTATGTGAAGGACGAGAACGGCCTTTACACAGCAAACCCGAAAACATCGAAGAATGCGACCTTCATTCCGAAAATCTCGGTGGCGGAAATGAAGGCCAAGGGTCTGCAGGATTCCATCCTGGAATTCCCGGTGCTCGATCTCCTCACCGCGGCGCGCCACGTCCGCCAGGTGCAGGTCGTGAATGGCCTCGTCCCCGGCAATCTCACCCGCGCGCTCGCGGGCGAGCATGTCGGCACTATCATCACCGCGAGCTGAAGAGAGCAGTTATGGCTGACACCAACCAGATCAAGCACGTCGCCTCGCCGCTCGCCCGCCAGACCCTTCTGGACAGCGATCTCACCCGTCCCGTCGCCGGCAATCGTCCGATCAAGCTGCTGCCCTGGCTGCAGGTCATCAAGATCGGCGGCCGCATCATGGATCGCGGTCATGAGGCGATCCTGCCGCTCGTCGATGAATTGCGATCGCTGCTGCCCGAGCATCGCCTGCTGATCCTGACCGGCGCGGGCATCCGTGCCCGCCATCTCTACAGCGTCGGTCTCGACCTCGGCCTGCCGGTCGGCTCGCTCGCGCCGCTCGCCGCCAGCGAGGCCGGCCAGAACGGCCATATCCTGGCGAGCCTGCTTGCACCCGAGGGCGTCTCCTATGTCGAGCATCCGACCATTGCGAGCCAGCTCGCGATCCACCTCGCGGCGGCGCGCGCGGTCGTCGGCAGCGCCTTCCCGCCCTACCACCATCACGAATTCCCGACCTCGCGCATCCCGCTGCATCGCGCCGACACCGGCGCCTTCCTGCTCGCCGATGCGCTTGGGGCCGCCGGCCTCACGATCGTGGAGGACGTCGACGGCGTCTACACCAATGATCCCAATGGCGCTGATGGCAAAACGGCCGAGCTGCTGAAAGAAACCAGCTTCGCCGAACTCGCGAAGCTGAAGGGCACGCTGCCGTTCGATCCTGCGTTGCTCGAGGTGATGGCAAATGCACGGCACATCGCGCGCGTGCAGGTGGTCAACGGCCTCGTGCCCGGCCGGATCAGCGCGGCACTGCGCGGGCAGCATGTGGGCTCGACCATTCAGACAGGCGCTAAGACTGCCTGATTGCGGCTGGAGCGTATCCACAAACAGAAAGCCCTGGAGATCGCTCCGGGGCTTTTTGATTCCGAGATCGTCACCGCAGCGCTGACAGCACAATCAGGCCGAGGATCAACGCCGTCAGCGAATATTTCAGCGTGTAGTAGACGTTACGGTTCCACTCCTTGATCTTGCGGCTGCCGAGATGGATCTCGTAGAGCTTGCCGAACACCTTGTTGAGCACGCCGACGCTCTCGCCGTCGACGTTCTGGGTTGCCGATGCCTTGACGATGCGATGGCTAACCCAGCGGTTGATCGCGGTCATGAAGCCGTACTTCATCGGACGCTCGACGTCGCAGAACAGGATGATGCGGTTGACGTCAGTCGCGTTCTCCGCGCTGTGAATAAAAGTCTCGTCGAACATGAAGGCCTCGCCGTCACGCCAGACGCATTCGACGCCGTCGACCAGGATGCGGCACTTGTTCGAGTTCGGCGTCACCAGGCCGAGGTGGTAGCGCAGCGAGCCCGCGAAGGGATCGCGGTGCGCGCCGAGCTTGCCGCCCGGCGGCAGCATCGCGAACATCGCGCCATGCACGCTCGGAATCGAATTGAGCAGCTCCACCGTCTTCGGGCACAGCGTGCGCGCCGAGGGCAGGAAGTCGTCGTACCATTTCAGGTAGAAGCGTTTCCAGCCGCTTTTGAAGAACGAATAGAAGCCCCAATCGTTGTTCTTCGCTGCCGCGCGGATAAAACCTTCGTCGAACAGGCGGACGGCCTCGTCGCGGATGGTCTCCCAGTTCTCGCTGAGCGGCTTCAGTTCGGGAAACTGCTCGACGGAGATGACGGGCTTGTTCGGCACGGCCGAGCCTGCATACATCAGCACATTGTAGGGCGCGAGATAGGTCGAGTGATCGCCGAGCTGGCGCGCAAAGCGCAGCCGCTGCTTGCCACGGAAGTGAACGTAAATCGTCGAGGCCGCGAGCACATACAAAATGACAAGTTGCGGCGCAAAAAGCTGCTTTAGCATTCCCCAAGTTCCCGAGTGACACAACCGGGGACGTGATCTAACGCGACCCAGCCCGAGCGGCAAGATATTCACCGCTGGGTTGCGGTCACTCTGGGGAGAACATCCGAGGAGAGATCGGGCCGAAGCGGACCGAAACGAGCCGAATCAAGCCCGCGCCAGCGCCTGGAGACCCTTGAAGGTCAGGCGCTTGGGGTCGGTGACGCCGGCGAGATAGAGCCGGCGGATAAAGGCGACGACGGCATCGCGGTCGCAATCGGTCAGCGCGACGACGGCGTCGACCGCGATCTTCTGGGCTTCCATTGGGCTCACCTCGGCCTTGCAAGTAACCCCGGCCGAGACAGGCTAGGACTCATCCGTTAATCCGGCGTTAACTGTTCGGAACCATCCCCGATTCAGCCGGGCGGCCGTATACGCAAAACAACGCATTGGCAGCCGCGACGCGACAACTCAGCGAGCTCACTCCGCGCAAGGCATAGAAGCGGCGGCGGCGTGATCAGGAATATCGCATCACGCCGTCGTCGATCCTGCCGAACCGCAGCGACACGATGTCGAAGGCGTAGTTCTGGTACAGCCGCCACGGCTGCTTCGAGCCCTGCTTCGGCATCTTCGCGACCGAGCGCTGGACATAGCCAGAGGTGAAATCGAGCGACGGCTGCGCGGTGATCTCGGGGTCGTCATTGTGCGGCATGCACTGACGGAAATTGTGCCGGTCCATATAGTTGATGAGACGGCAGACATATTCGCAGGTGAGATCGCATTTCAGCGTCCAGGACGCGTTGGTGTAACCGAAGGCCGAAGCCATGTTCGGCACGTCGGCATACATCATGCCCTTATAGGTCAGCGTGCTCGCGAAATCGACGGCGCGGCCATCGACGCTGATCTCGAGGCCGCCGACGACCTGGAGCACCAGGCCCGTCGCCGTCACGATGATGTCGGCCGCAAGCTCGCTGCCGTCCTTCAGGCGGATGCCGTCGCGGGTAAAGGTGTCGATCTCATTGGTGACCACGGCGGCGCGCTTTTCGCGGATCGCCTTGAAAAGATCGCCGTCGGGCACGAGGCAGAGCCGCTGGTCCCAGGGGTTGTAGCGCGGCGTGAAATGCGTGGCGATGTCGTAGTCCGGCCCGAGCGCCATACGCACGCCCCCGAGGATCAGGTTCTTCACCTTGTCCGGCCGCCGCCGGCTGAGCTGGAAGAAGAACATCCCCCACATCACGTTGCGCCAGCGGATCAGGTGATAGGCCAGCCGCGCCGGCAAATTGCGGCGCAATTTGTTGGCGACGGGATCCTGCGCCGGGCGCGACACCACATAAGTCGGCGAGCGCTGCAGCATGGTGACCTGCGCCGCGGTCTTGGCGAGCTCCGGCACCAGCGTCACCGCGGTCGCGCCGGAGCCGATCACGACGACGCGCTTGCCCGCGTAGTCGATGTCCTCGGTCCATTTCTGCGGATGCACGATGCGGCCGACAAAATCCGCGACGCCATTGAACTCCGGCGTATAGCCCGCCTCGTATTTGTAGTAGCCCGAGCACATGAACAGGAAATTGCAGGTGAAGCGCACGAGCTCGGTCGCGCCCTCCCCTGCGGTACGCTCGACCTCGACGGTCCAGCGCGCTTCCTGCGTCGACCATGCCGCGCGCTTGACGCGATGGCGGAAGCGGACGTGCGCCTCAATGCCGTTCTCGGTTGCGGTCTCGCGCACATAGTTCAGGATCTGCGGCCCGCCGGCGATCGCCTTCGGATCGGTCCACGGCTTGAAGGAATAGCCGAGCGTGAACATGTCGCTGTCGGAGCGGATGCCGGGATAGCGAAACAGGTCCCAGGTGCCGCCGATGCAGTCGCGCCCCTCCAGGATGACGTAGCTCTTACCCGGGCACTTGGTCTGAAGATGATAGCCCGCGCCGACACCGGACAGGCCGGCACCGACGATCAGCACGTCGAAATGCTCTTGTTGCATGGTTTCCTCCGCCCGCGGTGATAGTCCGCCCGTCGCTGCTGGCCGTCAATCGCCAAACAGCCGTGCAGCGACTGCAAAGCGAGTTGAATTCCATGCGCCGAAACAACAAAGCCCCGGATCGCTCCAGGGCTTTGCGTCGATGATCGATGTGATCTGCGGATCAGTAGCGGTAGTGATCGCTCTTGTACGGACCTTCCTGCTTCACGCCGATATAGTCGGCCTGGTCCTTGCGGAGCTCGGTGAGCTTGACGCCGATCTTTGCGAGATGCAGTCGCGCGACCTTCTCGTCGAGCGTCTTCGGCAGCACGTAGACTTCCTTCTTGTACTTGCCGTCCTTGTTGTTGGCGAACAACTCAATCTGCGCCAGCGTCTGGTTGGTGAAGGACGCCGACATCACGAAGGACGGATGGCCCATCGCGTTGCCTAGGTTCACGAGCCGGCCTTCCGACAGCATGATGATGCGGTGCTTGTCGGGGAACTCGATCTCGTCGACCTGCGGCTTGATGTTGGTCCACTTCAGATTGCGCAGAGACGCGATCTGGATCTCGTTGTCGAAGTGACCGATGTTGCAGACGATGGCGCGATCCTTCATCGCGCGCATGTGCTCGATGGTGATGATGTCCTTGTTGCCGGTCGCGGTGACGAAGATGTCGGCGCGGGGCGCGGCGTCTTCCATGGTGGTGACTTCATAACCCTCCATCGACGCCTGCAGCGCGCAGATCGGATCGACTTCCGACACCATCACGCGGCAGCCGGCCTGGCGCAGCGAAGCCGCCGAACCCTTGCCCACGTCGCCGAAGCCCGCGACCATCGCGACCTTGCCCGACATCATCACGTCGGTGCCGCGGCGGATGCCGTCGACCAGCGATTCACGGCAGCCATAGAGATTGTCGAACTTCGACTTGGTGACGCTGTCGTTGACGTTGATGGCGGGCCACAGCAGCGTGCCGGCCTTCTGCATGTCATAGAGACGATGCACGCCCGTGGTGGTCTCTTCGGAGACGCCCTTGATGCTCTTGGCGATCTCGGCGAAGTAGCCCTTCGGCTTTTCCTTGAGCTGCTTCTTCAAAAGCGCGAAGAAGACTTCCTCTTCCTCCGAAGCCGGCTTGTCCAGGAACGCGGTGTCGCCGTTCTCGGCGCGCAGGCCGAGATGGACATACATGGTGGCGTCGCCGCCGTCGTCGAGGATCATGTTCGGGTGACCGCCGCCGTGCCAGTCGAACAGTTTTGCGGTGTAGTCCCAGTATTCGGTCAGCGTCTCGCCCTTGACCGCAAACACTGGAATGCCGGCGGCTGCGATCGCAGCCGCAGCGTGGTCCTGCGTCGAATAGATGTTGCAGGAGACCCAGCGAATGTCGGCGCCGAGGGCTGCCAGCGTCTCGATCAGCACGCCGGTCTGGATCGTCATGTGCAGGGAGCCTGCGATACGCGCGCCCTTCAGCGGCTGCTTCGGGCCATACTCTTCGCGGGTGGCCATCAGGCCGGGCATCTCGGTCTCGGCCAGCGAGAGCTCCTTGCGGCCGAACTCGGCGAGCGAGATGTCCTTGACGATGTAATCGGTGAAGCCGGGCTTCGCGTTCATAGGGGGTTCCTGTTTGTTGGGCTCGTCATTCCGGGGCGCTCGTGAAACGAGCGAACCCGGAATCCGGAGGTTCGAGATTCCGGGTTCGCCGCTGTCGCGGCGCCCCGGAATGACACAATTGAACTAGACCGCGCGCTTGAGCGCCTCGACGAGATCGGTCTTCTCCCAGGAGAAGCCGCCCTCGTTGTCCGGCGTGCGGCCGAAATGGCCATAGGCCGAGGTGCGCGCGTAGATCGGGCGGTTGAGATCGAGATGGCTGCGGATGCCGCGCGGGGTCAGGTCCATCGCCTTGGCGGCGGCCTTCTCGAGCTGGTCCTCCGACACCTTACCGGTGCCGTGGGTATCGATGTAGATCGACAGCGGACGCGCCACGCCGATCGCGTAGGCGAGCTGCAGCGTGCAGCGATCGGCAAGGCCGGCCGCGACGATGTTCTTGGCGACGTAGCGCGCCGCGTAAGCCGCGGAGCGGTCGACCTTGGTCGGATCCTTGCCGGAGAACGCGCCGCCGCCATGCGGGGCCGCGCCACCATAGGTGTCGACGATGATCTTGCGGCCGGTCAGGCCGGAGTCACCATCGGGACCGCCGATGTAGAACTTGCCGGTGGGGTTGATGTGCCAGATCGTCTTCGGCGTGATCCAGTCCTTCGGCAGCGCCTCGCGCACATAGGGCTCGACGATGTCGCGGATCTGCTTCGACGAGATGTCCTCGACCAGATGCTGGTGCGACACCACGATCTCGCGCACGCCGACCGGCTTGCCGTTCTCGTACTGCACGGTGACCTGGCTCTTGGAATCCGGGCCCAGCACCTTCTCCCTGCCGGAATGACGGGCTTCGGAGATGAGACGCAGGATCTTGTGGGCGTAGAAGATCGGCGCCGGCATCAGGTCGGGCGTCTCATTGGTGGCGTAGCCGAACATGATGCCCTGGTCGCCAGCGCCCTCTTCCTTGACTTCGCCCGGCTGCAGCGCGTCGACGCCCTGCGCGATGTCGGCCGACTGCGGGTGCAGCAGGATCTCGATGTCCGCCTTCTGCCAGTGGAAGCCGTCCTGCTCGTAACCGATGTCCTTGATCGCGTCGCGCACGACGCTCTCGATCTGCTCGTTGGTGACGGACTTCGGACCGCGGGTCTCACCGGCGATCACGACCTTGTTGGTGGTGGCCAGCGTCTCGCAGGCCGCGCGGATAGCCCACGGATCGATGCCGGCCTTGGGCCCTTCCCGGTAGAACAGGTCGACGATTTCATCGGAAATCCGGTCACAGACCTTGTCCGGATGGCCCTCGGACACGGACTCGCTGGTGAAAAGATAGGACGCGCGCATCAGTAACCCCTTGTTCCGCCGCTTCAGGCGGAGTTTGCGATGTTTACCCTTGGATTATGTCAATCACGCCGGCGCGAGATGACGTAGGATTCGTCGAGAAACCAGAGCCCGTTGTACTTTCGCAGCACATCCCTGGCGGCATCCAGAGTGCGGCCGTTTTGAGTCATATCTGTCAACCGGTCGTCCTCAATCTGAGCGACATACACCGCCGCATTCCACGCTGCAAAGGCCGTCGAGGTTCCGATGGTACCCGTCACCTCGTTGGGCAGCGCTTCCATATCATACCTGAAGATCGAACGGTTGTCCGCGTAAGCATTAAAATTTAAGTCGCGGCCCAACGACCCCAGCTCATACTTAACGGCGCGCAATAGCTCATGACGGCTCACCGAGAAAGGATTTTCTCCGGGCCAGATCGCCTGGATCATTTCCATGCCGGGATCGTGACCGTGGGAGTGGATACCGATCAGGCGGCCGCCCGGCCGCAGCGCCCGCGCCAGCGGTGCAATGATCCGCTTGGCCCGGAAATTGACTGAGGACAGCGCGCGGTATGGCTGGGATGCGATCACGAGGTCGAAATTGGCCTCAGTCTGGCCCGGTCGCGGAATGGTCGAATCCAGCAGGAACCGCTGGTCCTCGCGGTAGAGCACCAGCACGACCGGCCGCTCATACAGCGGCATCGCCGTGCGCGGGCTGATCGCGGCACGCCAGTTCTGCTCCAGGAACGGTCGAAGCTCGGCGATCTGCTGCTCGAACTCGCCTGATGAGGCGCCCCGCAGCGGAACCTCGTGCCAGACGGTGGCCGCCGCTGCCGCAGGCGACGCCGGCGTGAGCCAGGGCGCCTCCGAGTAGAACATGTTGGTGAAGACGAAAACCGACGCCGGATGCTCGAAAATGCGGTCCGGCACCTTCTCCAGCGTCAGGCGCAGATCCTCGAGACTGAGCTCCTTGCCGGCCACATAGAACGGCATGTGCGGGTAGCGCTGGTGCGTGGCGCGCAGCACTCGCGCCAGCACCGTGCCATCACCGACACCGGCATCGAAGATGCGGAGGGCGGGCGGCCGAGGATGGATGCTGGCGAGCTCCAGCGCGACACGCTCCGCAACCACCCGCTTCTCGCTGCAGGTGTGGACGAACAGCAGATACTTCTGCCGGTTCTCGAAGAAGCGGAAATTGCCGCGCGGATCGCGCTTTTCCGGGGGCACCTGGAGCCCCCGCGGCGGCGGCAGGCCGCCCGTCGTGGACGCGGCGATATAGGCCTGGATCCGTTCCAGCGTGTCGATGGTGATGCGCTTGCCCTCGCGCAGCCGCTGCACGAGCTTCCCATCGTTCACCGCACGCCGGCCAAACGTCGATTCCGCCATGTCCGCCTTGCGGCAGAACTCGGTGATTTGGCTCAGGATTTCGTCGTTTTTCATGTGTGGGACAGTGGTGGGCAGAAAAGTTGGGACCCGCCTCCTAGCAAATTCTGCCCACTCAGGGAATACCCTCTGGAATTGCTCCCCCCTCATTGGCAGGCCAACCAGATCCTTGGGGGCACTCCCATCGTGCGTTTGGCCGCGCCTACACTTACCGGTATACATTGCGAACGGGATGTTCGGGGCAGGGTATGTTCAGGTTGTTTTGGCTCGTCGCCTGTCTGCTGGCGGCATTATCGGGCGGCGCACGCGCAGGTTATCTGGACGAGAATCCCGACGAATTATTCGCGTCAGTCTATGAGAGGATCGGCGTCCTGCCCGTCGCAGCCGCGCGCGACCCATTTGTCTGGCTGCGCCTGGAAGAGTTGAAGCGCGAGCCGTGTGACCAGAAAAGCATCAGTGATCTCGCGCTCATGCTGGACAAGCTCGGCTACCGGCGACAGGCCGCTGACGGGCTCTACAAGTTCGTCATGAATTGTGGCGCGCCGATCACCGCGCTGCACCGCTCGATCGACATCTATCTCAAGCTCACGGACTATCCCAGAGCCGCGGAGGTCGCCGACGAGTTCATGCGGCGCGCACCGACCAATCGCGACGCACACTACTTGCGCGGCGTCGCGCTTGATGGCCTGCAAGACTACCACCGTGCGCTGGCCGACTATTCCGATGCCATCGAGCTCTATGGCACGGACAAGAAATCGATCTCGAGCCGTGTCTTCCTGCGCATGGCAGGCGCCTATGCGGCTCTTAAACAGTTCTGCGAGGCAACAGCGCCGATCAGTCTATGGGTTGCGCTCGATCCGGCCACCCGCGATACCAGCCAGACCCGGAAGATCATCGCCGACTACGAAAGCCAGGGCAACTGCGTCGCTTCGACAGGATTACGCAAAGAAAGCTTCCCCCTACGCGGGGGGAAGGACATCGTCACGGTGAAGGCTGCGATCAACGGCGTCTCCGGACTGTTCGTCCTCGATACCGGCGCGAGCTACGTGTCCGTGAAGTCCACTTTTGCCAGCCGCGCCAAGATCCCCGACGCCGGCACCAGTGAGATCACGCTCATAACGGCCAACGGCCAGAGCGAAGCGAAACTATCCCGAGCCGACAAGGTTGCGCTCGGCAAGCTGGAAGCGATCAACGTGCCCGTGGCGATCCAGACGACGGATGACAAGAGCTACGGCGCCGGCATCGATGGCCTGCTCGGCATGAGCTTCCTGTCACGGTTCGAAGTTCAAATGGCCGGCGGCTTCATCGAGGTCCGCACCCGCCAACCGAAGAAGTAAGCCTGCCCCCGCAATCGCAGAATCTGAACCGACGATCCCCTGGGACCGACAAAAGGGTCACGTCCTCCTTCTGCTATATCGTCAGCATCCGAGGCTCCATGCGCCGCCTGCTCGTCGCGCTCTCCCTTCTCTTGGCGCCCCTGTGGTCGGCGCCTTGCTCCGCCCAGGCGCGCAGCCAGCTCGGACCGCTCTGCACCACCGAGACCACGCCGGCGGGCCAGATGGTCGACGCCTGCAGCAAGATCATCGCGCTGAAGGTTTTCAAGGGTGAGCAGCTCGCGACCGTCTATTTCTGGCGCGCGGTGGGCTGGAACAGGAAGGGCGACTACGCCCGTGTCATTGCCGACACCACCGAAGCGATCCGGCTGCAGCCGAGCCAGGCGGTCTACAGCTTGCGGGGCTCGGCCTATTACGACAAGGGCGACTATGACATCGCGATCGCGGATTTCGACGACGCACTGAAGCTCGGGCCGCCTGATGGCATCATCTTCCACAACCGCGGCAATGCCTGGCGCGGCAAGGGCGACTACGCCAAGGCGATCGCCGATTACGACATGTCGATCAAGGCCGATCCGAGATCGGCGTTCTCGTTCCAGAACCGCGGCATCGCGAAGGGGGCGCTGGGCGAGCTCGACGGCGCGCTCTCCGACATCAACCAGGCAATCCGGCTCGATCCGACGCTGCCGCAGCCGCTGATCAACCGCACCGCGATCTGGCGCGCGAAGAACGATCTCGATCGCGCGATTGCCGACGGCAGCGAGGCGATCCGGCTCGCGAAAGAGAAGCCGCCGGTCAACATCATGACACCGCCGAACAGCGTGCTGATCTCCGCCTACACCCATCGCGCGCTGGCCTATGAGGCCAAGGGCGACTACGCGCGTGCGAAAGACGACTACAACGCAACGCTCGCGATCGTGGCCTCGGACGCCGGCAGCAAGGCCAATCAGGCCACCGCAAAAGTGCGGCTGTCGCTGGTGACGGACCCAGCCGTGCCGATCCCGCGCGATGCGCCCGCCCCGTCAGGACAACAGCAGACCACGCCCACGCAGCAGCAGGGTAACGCCGCGCCTGCGCCCTCGCCTGTTCCCGCAACGCCAGGCAAGCGCATGGCGCTCGTTATCGGCAATGGCGCCTACGCGCATGTGAGGGCACTGCCCAATCCGCCCAACGATGCGCGCGCCGTCGCCAAGAGCCTGCGTGACATCGGCTTCGTTGTATCGGAGGGCGTCGATCTCGACCGAGCCGCGATGCAGAAGATGACGCGCGACTTCCTGCGCGAGGCGGCGCGGGCGCAGGTCGCAATCGTCTACTATGCCGGTCACGGCGTGCAGGTCGACGGTCGCAACTACCTCATTCCCGTTGACGTCGAGCTCAAGCCCGGTGTGAGCATGACCGAGGCGATGATCGACATGGACACGATCATGGCTGGCCTCGACGACCAGGTTCGTACCAACATCCTGATCTTCGATGCCTGCCGCAACAATCCGATGGTGCAGCAGGTCGCAAGCACCGGCAGCAGTCGCGGCATCGAGGGGACGCCAGGCCTCGCAGCTCCGTCGAGCCTCGGGTCCGGCGCGACGTTAGGGGCCGGCACGCTGATCGCGTTCGCGACCGCACCGGGCCAGGTGGCGCTCGACGGTGAAGGTGCCAATTCGCCATTCTCAGCGGCGCTGTCCCGCCACATCGGCACGCCGGGGCTGGAAGTGCAGCAGATGCTGACGCGCGTGCGGGCCGAGGTGGTCTCGGGGACGAAAAACAAGCAGGTGCCGTGGTCGAACTCGTCGCTGCTGGGCGAGGTCTATCTGGCGGAGAAGTGAGGGCAGCGGGTTCGTTGCCTGCGGTGACGCGAAGTACTCTCCGCCCTCAGTGGTCATCGCCCGGCTTGACCGGGCGATCCAGTATTCCGAGAGGTCCGTGGTTCATCGAGAAGCCGCGGCGTGCTGGATTCCCCGCCTTCGCGGGGAATGACAGCGCGGTGTGGAGACTTACTGGCCCCACACTTCCTTCGCGATCTCCACAGCAAGGCTAAGCTTGGCCCACTGCTCCTCCTCGGAGAGGATGTTGCCCTCTTCCGTCGAGGCAAAGCCGCACTGCGGCGACAGCGCGAGCTGCTCCAGCGGGGCGAACTTGGAGGCTTCTTCCAGACGACGCTTGATATCGTCCTTCTTCTCGAGCTCGCCGAACTTCGACGTGATGACGCCGACCACGACGACCTTGTTGCCCTTGGGCAGGAAGCGCAGCGGCTCGAAGCCGCCGGCGCGGTCGCTGTCGTATTCCAGGAAGTAGCCGTCGTAATTGGTGCCGGCCAGCATGGTCTCGGCCACCGGCTCGTAACCGCCCGAAGAAATCCAGGTCGAGCGGAAATTGCCCCGGCAGACATGCGTGGTCACCACCATGTCGGCGGGCTTCTCGGCCAGCGCGTAATTGATGATGCGTGCGTAGATCTGCTGGAGGCCTTCCGGATTGTCGCCGCGCTCGCGCGCCTTCTGCAACTCGTCCTGCGAGCAGAGATAGGCCCAGACGGTGTCGTCGAACTGGAGATAGCGGCAGCCGGCGTCGTAGAACGCCTTGACGGCCTTGCGGTAGGTCTTGCCGAGGTCCTCGTAGAAAGCGTCGAGATCCGGATAGACGTCCTTGGAGATCGCCTTGCGGCCGCCACGGAAGTGAAGCACGGCTGGCGAGGGGATCGTCATCTTGGCGGTGACGTGGGCCTGGTCGGCGGACTTCTTCAGGAAGCGGAAGTGATCCAGCATCGGATGGCCGTCCGGGAAATCGAGCTTGCCGATCACGCGGACCGCGTCATGCCGCGTCTCGACGCCTGCGAACTGGATGCCCGTGTCCGGATGAAACATTTCGCAGCCCGTGAGCTTGGCCAGGAAATCGAAATGCCACCAGGAGCGGCGGAATTCGCCGTCGGTCGCGAGCTTCAGGCCGACCGAGGCCTGCTTGTGCACGACCTTCTCGATCTCCATGTCCTCGATCTTGCGCAGATCGTCGGGCGAAATCTCGCCCTTCTCGAGCTTCGCGCGGGCTTCCTTGATCTTGGCGGGACGCAGGAGGCTGCCGACCTCGTCGGCGCGGAAGGGGGCTTTGGTTCGCTGCATTCTTGAACTCCCGAGGATTTTCTAGTGGGCCGCCGCCCCTGCGACGCCGAGGTGGCGCTCCAGGACCGACGGGTCGGCCTTCAGCGCGGCGCTCGGGGCGTCGTGGACGATCGTTCCGCGCTCCAATATCACAACACGGTCGGCGAGCCCCAGAATCTTTTGGGCGTTCTGCTCGACAATGATCGAGCAGATGCCGCCGGCCCGGGTGATGGTCCCGATCGCCTTCAGAAGCTCCTCGACGATGATGGGGGCCAGCCCCTCGGTCGGCTCGTCGAGCAGCAGGACTTTTGGGTTGAGGGTCAGCGCACGGCCGATCGCCAGCATCTGCTGCTCGCCGCCGGAGAGCTGGTTGCCGAAGTTGCTCCGCCGCTCCTTCAGCCGCGGGAACATCTCGTAGACCTTCGCGACGGTCCAGGGACCGGGCTGCGCCACCGCGGTCATGTTCTCCTCCACCGTCAGCGAGCGGAAGATGTTGCGCTCCTGCGGCACCCAGCCAATGCCGGCGCGCGCCCGCTGGTCCGGCCGCATGGTCGTGACGTCGGTGCCGCCGAGGGTGACGTTGCCGGAGAAACGGCGGGTGACGCCGACGATAGAGTTGATCAGCGTGGTCTTGCCGGTGCCGTTACGCCCGAGCAGCGCCAGCACCTGTCCCTCGGCAAGGCACAGGGACATGTTGGGCAGCACCACCGCCTCGCCATAGCCGGCGCGAAGTGAATCGATTGCGAGCAGGTCAGACATTGACCGCCTCCTCGCCGAGATAGACCGCCTTCACCTGCGGATCGCGCGCGACCTGGTCGGGCGCACCTTCAGTCAGCAGCGCACCGGAGACCAGCACCGAGATGCGGTCGGCAAAGGAGAACACGAGGTCCATGTCGTGCTCGATCAGCAGCACGGTGACGTCGCGCGGCAGGCTGCCTACAACGGCGAGAATGTCGTGGCGCTCGCTCTCCGGCACGCCGGCGGCGGGCTCGTCCAGCAGCAGCACGCGCGGCTTGGCGGCGATCGCGACCGCGATCTCGAGCAGGCGCTGCTTGCCGTAGGGCAGCGTCACGGTCTCTTCGTTCATGACATCGAGCAGATGGAAACGCGTCAGGAGATCGGCGATCTCGTCATTGACGTCGTTGCGCGTGCCCATCCGCCGCCACCAGTCGCCGCCATGGCCGAGGCGTTCGGAGACGGCAAGGCCGATGGTCTCGAGCGGGGTGAGATCAGGATAGAGCTGATTGATCTGGAAGGTGCGCGACAGGCCGCGCAGCACGCGCCTGTGCACCGGGAGATCGGTGATGTCCTGGCCTTCGAGCAGGATGCGGCCGGAGTTAGGCTTGAGCACGCCGGTGAGCTGGTTGATGACAGTGGTCTTGCCGGCGCCGTTCGGACCGATCAGCGCATGGCGGGCGCCCTGCTCGATCTTCAGCGACAGGTCGCGGGTGACGCGCAGGCCGCCAAACGTCTTTTCGAGATTCCGGGTTTCGAGCGCGATGGTCATGCGTCGCTCTCCGGTACAGCGACGACGGCCTTGCGTCCGGCGACCTGCTTGATGATCAGGTTCGGCACATAGAGTACCCAGCGATGCAGGCGCTGGCGGCCGACCAGCACGATCACGACCAGCACGAGGCCGATCCAGAACTGCCAATATTGCGGCGTGATCGTGGAGAACACTTCCTGGAGCATGCGGAAGATCACCGCGCCGATAAGCCCGCCATAGAGATAGCCGGTGCCGCCGATGACGAGCACCAGCATCAGATCGGCCGAGCGCTCGAAGGCGAAGACGTCGAGGGAAGCGATCGCGGTGGTCTGCGTGAACAGGGCGCCGGCGATGCCTGCATAGAACGCCGCGAGCGTATAGATCGCGATTAGGCGGCGGTTGACGGGGATGCCAATGGCCGCGGCGCGGAGCGGATTGTTCTTGATCGCACGCAGCGACAGGCCGAACGGCGAATGCACGATGCGGCGGGCGAGGAGGAACAGCGCGAACAGCACGGCTAGTGAATAGAAGAAGCCGGCCTTGCCGAACATGTCGAACGGAATCTCGCCGAAGATCGGCTGCATCTCGATTCCTTGCAAGCCGTCAGTGCCGCCGGTGATGTTGGAGAAGCGCTCGGCGAGCGCCTCCAGCAGCAGCGCGATGCCGAGCGTTACCATCAGCCGGGTCAGGTCGACGCCGCGGATCACCAGGAAGCTGGTGGCGAAGCCGAGCACCATCGCGGCGAGGCCTGCGGCAATCAGCGCCAGCGCCGGCTCGTTGATGATGCCATGCAGCGCCAGCAAGCCGGCAGCATAGGCGCCGACGCCGAAGAAGGCGGCGTGACCGAGCGAGACGATTCCCGCATAGCCAAGGACGAGATCGAGCGACATCGCAAACAGCGCCAGCCGCAGAATGTCGGTCATGATCAGATAGCGCGTGGGGAACAGAAAGCCGCAAGCGAGCACGACGAGCCAGAAGGCGGCCTCGCCATAGTGCCAGCGCGCCCGCCGCTGGGCGTGATAACCGACGTCGGAAGAAGCGTTCATCGGCAAACTCAACGCGCAGCCGTGCGGCCGAACAGTCCGTTCGGGCGCCAGATCAGGATCACGATCATCATGGTGTAGATCACGAAGGGTCCCATCTTCGGCACGTAATATTTGCCGGCGACGTCGCCGATGCCGAGCAGGAGCGAGGCCAAAAACGGTCCGGTGATCGAGGACGAGCCGCCGACGGTGACCACGATCAGGAAGTAGATCATGAACTTCAGCGGGAAATACGGATCGAGGCCGAGGATCTCGGCGCTCAGCGCACCGCCGAGACCTGCGAGCCCGCATCCAAAAGCAAAGGTTAAGGCGAACACCTGCGGCACGTTGATGCCGAGGCCGCTCGCGGCGCGGGGATCATCGACGGCGGCGCGAAGCCGGCTGCCGAAGCGGGTCCTGGCCAGCACCATCTGCAGACCAATGGTGAGCAGGCCGCAGATCACGATGATCATCAGCCGGTAACGGCCGATGCCGACGCCGAACACGTCGAACTGGCCCTGCAGCGCGGCCGGCAGATTGATGAAGACCCGTGACGAGCCCTGGATGTAGTCGACGGCCGCAACCGACATGAACGTCAGTCCGATCGTGAACAGCACCTGGTCGAGATGACTGCGGGCGTAGAGATGGCGATAGAGCGTACGCTCGAGCGCAATTCCGATCGCGGCCGCGGAGACAAAGGCGAGCGGCAGCGCGGCGAAGAACGGCCACCCCATCCTGTTGACCAGCACCATGCAGACATAGCCGCCGGCCATGGCGAAGGCGCCATGGGCGAGGTTGACGAAGTTCATCAGGCCGAGCGTGACCGCAAGCCCGCAGGCCAGCACGAACAGCAGCATGCCGTAGGCAACGCCATCGAACAGGTTGGTGAGGATTGAGGTCATCGAGCGTCGAGCGATCCTGGTAGACGTTCGTCACTCCGGGGCAGCGCGAATACGCCGAACCCGGAATCTTGCTTCAACAACTTCTGGATCCCCGATGCGCACTAAGCGCGCTCGGGGATGACCCGCTTTCGCGGGTCACTTCTTGGTCTTGCCGAGATCCTTGACGGCCTCGAAGGTCGCGAACTCGACGTTGTAGAGCTCGCCGTCGACCTTCTCGACCTTGCGGATGTAGACGTTCTGGATGATGTCGCGCGTCTCCGGATCGATCGAGATCGGGCCGCGCGGGCTCTCCCACTTCTGACCCTTCATGGCTTCGACCAGCTTGGTGCCGTCGGTGTCGCCATTCGTCTTTTTCAGCGCCTCGTAGATCAGGTGGATGCCGTCATAGCCGCTCACCGCCATGAAGCCGGGACGCGTGCCGAACGCCTTCTTGTAGGCGGCGACGAAGTCCTTGTTCATCGGCGAGGGATGCGCGGCCGAGTAGATGTGCGCGGTCACGGTCCCGAGCACGGCGTCGCCCATATTGTTGAGCAGGTCGTCGTCGGTGACGTCGCCCGGTCCGATTACCTTGATGCCGGCCTTGTCGAGGCCGCGCTCGGCATATTGCTTCATGAAGTTGCCGCCCTGGCCCGCCGGCACGAACACGAAGATCGCGTCGGGCTTGGCATCCTTCATGCGCTGCAGGAACGGCGCGAAATCGGGGTTGGCGAGCGGCGTCTTGACCTCTTCGACCACCTCGCCGCCGCCGGCCGTGAAGTGCTCCTTGAAGAAGTTGAGCGCGTCATTGCCCGGCGCGTAGTCGGAGGTCAGCGTCGCCACCTTCTTGATGCCGTTCTTCACTGCCCAGTCGCCGATGATGGTCGAGGACTGCGCCAGCGTAAAACTGGTGCGCACGATATAGGGCGAGCGCTCGGTGATGATCGAGGTGCCGGCCGCCATCACGACTTCCGGAATCTTGGCCTGGGTCGCCAGCGGCGCGGCCGCGAGCGCCGCCGGCGTCACGCCGAAGCCGCCGATGAAATTGACCTTGTCGTTGACGATCAGCTCCTGCGCGGCAGTCTTGGTCTTGTCCGGAATCGCCGCGTCGTCCTTGAGGATGATCTCGATCTTCTTGCCGGCGACGGTGTCGCCTTTCTGCTGCATGTAGAGCTTGATCGCGTTCTCGATCTGCTTGCCGGTCGAGGCCTGCCCGCCGGTCATCGGCAGGATCAGGCCGACCTTGACGGTGTCTTCCGCCTTGGCCGGTGCGAGGGCCGCAAGGCCGGCGACGGCAGCAAGCGCGGCCGCCCAAGAGACCGTTCGCGTAAACTGTTTGCGTTCGAACATCAGATGTCCCTCCCCTTCATTCCTGACCTCTTGTGCGCCGGACCGAGTGCCCGGTCCTTGCCTCACCTTAACCCACGCACGGGCGATGTCGCGCGTCACAAGGCGTCTTCCGCGCCCTCATTGTCAATCGGACGTTTGGCGACCATGCGGCGCAAGCGGCGCGTGCCAATGACCAAGCGTGAAGCGCGATGTCGCTGTTACGCCGGGCAACCCGAGCACCTCGATCCCGGCCGCATCCGTTTGTACGATTGTACAAATAAAATGGACCTGTCAACGAAAAAGCCCGGTCGCCGGCCAAGCCAGATTGTCGCGAGCCGATGGCCGCATTCTAGAAATGCGACCTGGCGGGTGGATGGAGAATTTCGTCTTTCATTTGCAGAATTTGAACATTGGCAAACGAGGTGCTCATCTTGTCCGGTATTTGGATACCCACCTCGAATAAGCCAATTTTATCTTGTTGAAGACTACCTTCCTGACCCGCTGGTTACCCGGCGTCTCACCACCCCAAGCTCCGAACCTGGCGCCGTACGATGTCCATACGTTTTCGTTCTCTCCTGCTTCTCGTCGGGCTTGCCGCGGGCCTGTCCGGCTGCGGCACCGTCAACGAGAAGCTCACGGCGGGCATGGGCGACTATGTCCCGCAATGGGCCGGCGGCCTGCCTGCGGACGCCCCACCGCGACCGGGCACGCCGCAGTACGACGCATGGATGAAGGAACGTGAGCAGAAGCGGCTGCAGCCCGCAGCAACGCGCGACGAATCCAAAACTGGCCAGAGCAGGCTTGACCCCGCGCAATAGCATTGCTTGTAAACACCGGTTGAAGGTGGGGTAGCAGCATGCTGGACGACAGCGCAGGCAAGCGGACGGAATGTCTCGTGATCGGCGGCAGCGGACTGGTCGGCGGCTACCTCGTCGACCATCTCGCCCGGCAGCATCGGCGCGTGTTTGCAGTCTCCCGCTCGCCCCGCAGCACGGCCGCTGGCGTGGAATGGATCCAGGCCGACCTGACGCGGTCGGACACCCTGAGATTTCCTGATGTCACGACGCTGTACTGTACCAGCGACGCAATTCTGCTCGCCAAGGCATTGCCCCTTATCCTCTCGTCCACCGTCGATCGTGTCGTGGCATTGAGCTCGACCAGCGTGCTCACCAAGCAGGATACTGAAGTTGCGGAAGAGCGCGAGACCATCCGAAACCTGACCGATGCCGAACAGACGATCGCCAGACTCTGCGAACAGCGCCAGGTCAGCTGGACGATCTTGCGTCCGACCCTCATTTACGCAGAAGGACGGGACACCAACATCACGCCGCTGTCACGGCTCATTCGCCGCATCGGCTTCATGCCCGTCGTCGGCGGCGCGCAAGGCCTGCGGCAGCCGGTGCACGCCGAGGATCTCGCGATCGGCGCGATCGCCGCAGCTGCAAGTCCGGCAGCGTCCAACAAATTCTATTCGCTGCCCGGAGCGGAAACGCTGCCCTATCGCGAAATGATTGGCCGGGTGTTTGACGGCATGGGGCGACCTCGGCGGCTGGTTCCCGTCTCTCCGTGGCTGTGGCGCGTGATCTTTGCGATGGCGAAGCCGCTGTTTCCCACGGCGAACGTTGCAATGGGCTTGCGCATGATGAAGGATATGACGTTCGACGCCACGCCGGCGGTCGAGGATTTCGGCTGGAATCCACGGCTGTTCCGTCCGGTCTTCGATTAGGCCGTATCGATCGCGACCCGAGCGTGAGCCGAGGATTGCGGGTCAGGTCTTGACGATTTGGTCGACGCCGACGCCCTGCCCGCGCAACGTCGCCCAGAGCAGACCGAGATCGCCAACGAAGCTCTGCGACTTGACGTATTGGGCATCGAGTTCGGCGAGCCGGTCCGGGTTCGACATGTCGACGCCCCTCACCTGGGCCAGCCCGGTAATGCCGGGGCGTACGTCAAGCACGCCCAGCTTGCGCCGCGCCTCGACGAGCTCGACTTGCGACGGCAAGCACGGCCGCGGACCGACCAAGCTCATGTCACCGGCCAATACGTTGAAGGCCTGCGGCAGTTCATCGATCTTGAAACGGCGCATGTGATAGCCCAGTCGCGTGACCTTTGCGGCCGAGACCTGATGGGTCGGAAGATCGCCCGTGTCTGAGGCCATTGTTCGAAATTTATAACAGGTGAATCGCTGTCCGTTCCTCCCGACGCGAAGCTGCCGAAAAATCGCTCCCCCCCGGCTATCGAGCCGGATGGCGCCAGCGACAATCAGGAAGATCGGCCAGAGCAGAAGCAGGAGCACCGCGCAGACCGCGAAATCGAGCAGACGCTTCATATGCGGGACGCCTGCGGAAGCGACTTGGCCACCTGCACCATCGCGCGCAGTCCATCTTTTGTTTGCACGCGGGGACACCATCCGACACTCTGAAGATCGGCCGAACTCGCGACGAGGTCGCGTCCGATGCGATCCCAGAGCCAGCGGCGGCCAGCGGCAAAAACCAGCGCTCGCACCGCGGCCGGCGGTATCGGAACGAGATTCCGCGGCCGCCCGGACGCCTCGCGCAACGTCCCAATCATTTCCGCCAGCGTGATCGGCTCGGGATCACAGACAATGAAGGTCCGATTGATCGTGTTCGGATTGTCGAGGCAGAACACCACCGCCTGCACGAGATTGTCGATCGACAGCAGCGAACGGCGATTCTTGAAGGCGCCAAACGGAAGCGGCACAGGCAGCGACGCAATTCGCATCATCATGGCCATGTTGGCCTTGGCTCCCGGACCATAGACGATGACCGGCCGCAGAATGGTGAACGGTACGCCAGAGTGACGAACCTCCTCTTCCGCCGCGAGCTTGGCCCGGTCATAGGCCGTGATGGGCCAAGGTTCGTCCTTCTCGGTGACCACGTGGTCGGCGGCGGAGCCCGCCTGCGCACCAATCGACGACATGAAGATGAGGCGCTTGATCCCGCGTTGCGCACAGGCCTGCACCAGATGCGCCGTCGCCACGCGATTGGCCCGGGTGTACTGGCCACTGTCGATGTGAGTGCGATGAGCGATGGCCGCGAGGTGAATGACGACGTCAATGCCATTAAGAAGTGGAGTCCAATCCACCTCGCGCTCGAGATCGGACAGCTCCGCCCATTCGCTTCCCGGCGCATTGGTCAGGGCCATCGACTTGCGCGATGCCGCCCGGACGAAGTGGCCGTCGTTTGCCAGCGCATTGGTCAGGGCAGACCCTATGAAGCCGGAGGCGCCGGTCACCAATATCCGCAACATCCACTCACTCGCCCCAGTGCTCGAAAGGAAAGAAGATCCCGCTCGGCCAGAATGTTCCACTAGCTGCACGCGACCGTTCCCGGGCGATGATTCCAGACATTCTCATCACTCTCCCGGTGCGGGCACGACCGCGGATGCCACAATTTGCTGCACGGCAGCAGCAGGTGAAAACATCGAGCGCCCAAGTTCCCGCCCACGCTCCGACATGGAACAGCGCAATTCTTCATCGTCTATAAGTTGTTCTGCAAGTTTCCTCAACTCGATGACGGAGTTCCCGACATACACCTTCCCTACCTGCTTGGTCTCGATCAACTTCATCAGGTCGGTGCCCGGATTCACGCGCGCGAGAACCGGAACCCCGTATTGCACGTAGGAGACGAACTTACCCGGAATATTGTGCGTCTTATGGTCGGGATGCAGCGCGACCATACCGACGTGGCACTGCGCAAGAAGCCCTGGAATTCCGCTCGAATCGATCTCCCCGAAGAACAGCACATTGCTAAGATCGCGTGATGCTTTCTCGGCCTCGAGCCGGGCAAACTCGGTTCCACGCCCGACGAACAGGAACCCGATATCCGTGCGGTCGCGCAGGCTGTGAATCAGGTCGATGAAGATATCCATGCCCTGGGCCACGCCCATGTTGCCGATGTAGACGAATATCTTGCGGCCGGCGAGCGGCGTATTCCTTAACACGATGCTGCTGCCGACGTCGGGCGTCACTGCGAGCCAGTTGCGCAGCACTTCGATGCGGCGCGGGGCGCGCTCCCACTTCTTGAGGTAATGGAGATTGGATTCGGTCTGCACGCCGATCACCTGGGCGACGCTATACTGGAATGCCGCGATGGCCTTGAAGACGAGGTAGACCGGCCCCCGCCGGACCAGACCGAGGTCGACCGCCCATTCCGGAAAAATATCGCGCAGGATGAGATAGGTCCTCGCCTTGTTGTTGCCCTTCGACTTGCGCCGCAATTTCGCGATCAGCGGGCCGAAGAAGATCGGTGGCGAATACCACACCAGGAGATCCCAGTTCGCCGAGGCAAACGGGCTGCGCCGGATGTTGAAATACATCGCGAAAGGCAGCCACATCTCGGCGATGGCACGCCGGACGAAGGACGGCGAACGCGTCGGCGGCGCAGCCACGCGCAACACCTCGACCCCGTCGAGTTGCTCCACCACCCACGGCTTATCCGACATCGGCGATGGAACGATGACAACCGGCCGATGCCCCTGCGCGGCAAACTCCCGTGAAAGATCCCGCAACTGCACCGCCGCGGACGTCCGCAGCGGCGGATAGTCCGTCGAGATCAGTGCAATCAGCAGGCCACGGTTCATGTCAATGCTTCAACAGGATCAGCGGCGGCTCACCGCCGCTCGAGGCGAGCCTCAGAAGAAGTTCGTGATCTTGGTGCGGATCGCGTTCACCACCACGGACGATGGAGAATAGTCCTCCTCGAATTCGTAACGCGCGCCCCAGGGCAGGCCGACGGCCAGGGTCACTGCCTCGACGATATTCTCGGCCTCCATGCCTGAAACGATCGTGGCGCCGCTCTCGAGCGTCTCCATGCGCTCCGTCGCCATGCGCAGGCTGACATTGGGCACCTTGTAGAACAGCCCCTCCTCGGCCGCAGTGCCGGAGTCGGAGAGCACGACGTAAGACTGCTTGAGCAACTGGTTGAAATCGTAGAAGCCGAGGGGCGCCATGATCCGGATGTTCGGCGGCACGTCGATGTTCTTCAGCTTGCTGGTCGTGCGCGGATGCATCGGGAAGATGATCTCGCGCTTGAGCCGCTGGTTGAGGATGCCGAGCGCCTTGAAGATATTCGCGAGATTCTGCGGATCGTCGACGTTCTCGCTGCGGT
Source organism: Bradyrhizobium sp. S3.3.6 (assembly GCF_040546905.1). Taxonomy (NCBI): domain Bacteria; kingdom Pseudomonadati; phylum Pseudomonadota; class Alphaproteobacteria; order Hyphomicrobiales; family Nitrobacteraceae; genus Bradyrhizobium; species Bradyrhizobium sp. S3.3.6. The sequence continues at coordinate 756,035 of NZ_JBEPOT010000004.1, forward strand.
GCGCCGTCACCAGGATGTAGTTCTTCGGCTCGAGCCCCAGGCGCTTGAGGATGTCGCTGTTGTCGATCTCCGGCGCAAACGCCCGCATCGCCTCGAACGTCGTATTGCCGGTAACGATGATCTTCGAGGGGTGGATGCCCTCACGCAGCAGATTCTCTCGATGATAGTGGTTGTAGGGCAGCAGGATGTTGCTGATGTGGTCGATCAGGATGCGGTTGCGCTGCTCTGGCATGCGGCGATCCCATGCGCGCAACCCGGCCTCCATGTGGAAGATCTTGATGCCGCGGTGTGAAGCAGGCAGCACGCTCAACCCGCTATAGGTGTCACCGAGAATCAGCAACGCATCGGGCTTCACCTTCTCCATCAGAGCGTCGGACTTCTTGATCACATCCGCGACCTCGGGGCCGTAACCCGACGTGTCGATGTCCAGCTCGTAGTCCGGCTTCCTGAGCTTGAGATCCTTGAAGAAGAATTCGCGCAGCTCCGGCGTGAAATTCTGGCCTGTGTGGACCATCACGTGATCGAAGTTGTAGTCGTCGAGCTTCTTCAGCGTCGCCCACATCTTGATCATTTCAGGCCGCGTACCGAAAATCGACATCACCTTCATTTGCGTGTTCCGTATGGCTTTCGTTAAGCGGGGACTCGAGAGCGTTATCTTAGGCGTCGGACGGCGGAAAGATCGAGACCTCCGGCAGCGGCAGGATCATCCGGCCGCCCTTCTCCAGATAGGCCGCGTTTCTCTTCCTGATCTCGTCGAAGAAACTCCAGGCGAAGACCAGGAGATAATCCGGCGGATTGTCGCTGCTGAGAATTGTGCTCGGATGAATCTGGAAATGCGATTTCGGCGTGTAGAACCCGGCCTTCGCCGGCGCATCGTCGATCATGTAGTCGAGGTGATCATGGCTGATGCCGCACCACTGGATCATGGTGTTGGCGCGACCTGACGCGCCGTAGCCGGCGATACGCTTACCCTCGGCCCGCAGACGGCTCAACAGCCCGACCAGCTCATCGCGGTGAGCAGCGACCGTGGCGGAAAACGCCTGGAACGTCTCGAAGCGATCGAATCCACGGGCGCGCTCCTCCGCCTCGAGCGCCTTGACCGCGGGCGAAACGGACGCGCTGTGCTTGCTGCCTTTCTTGCAGGTGTAGAAGCGGATCGAGCCGGCGTGGATCGGGATTGGCTTGATGTCGAACACCATCATGTCGTAGCGAGCGAGATGGTTCATCACCGACAGCAGCGAGTAGTAATAGAGGTGCTCGTGATAGACCATGTCGTATTGCAGCTCGTCGATCACCTTGCCGAGGTAGTGCACCTCGAAGGCGAACACGCCGTCCGGACCGAGCGCCGCAGCAACCGCGCGCGTCGTGCCCTGGATATCGGGAATATGCGCATAGACGTTGTTGGCCATGATCAGATCGACGCAGCCGTGCTCGGCGACGACGCTGCGTGCCACGCTCTCGGTGAAGTAGTCGTTGACCACCTTGATGCGCGGGTCGTTGACGGTTGCGACCACGTTGGAGGCCGGATCGACGCCAATCACGGTGCGAATGCCCTGGTCCGCGAGCGGACGCAACAGCACGCCGTCGTTGCAGCCGAATTCGAGCACCGTCGCCTTGGCCGGATCGAGAAAGCGCGAGGTGACCTCGGCCGCATACGCGCTGAAATGGTCGCGCAGGGTCCCGATCGATGATGAAAAATAGAAATAGTCCTTGAACATCACGTCGGCCGGAACCTTGTCCGTCACCTGCACGGCGTAGCAGTCCTTGCAAAAGTGCAGGCGCATGGGAAAGGTTGGCTCGGACGCGAACTGCTCGGGCTTGAGAAATCCCCCGGCGAGGCCGACCCTGCCGAAATCCATCACCAGTCCGAGCCGCTGGCTGTCGCAAAACGCGCAGCAAGGCTGTTCGGAATCACCCGCTTCAATCACGAAAAGTCCCCTGTTCCCTGGTTTTGGCCGCGGCTCGACCACAACCGCCGGTAACGGACGTGCGGGGTAGCATAATCATTCTGTCAGGTCGATAACCCGGGAAAACTAGACCTCTGCAATTTCGCCCTCAGCGCCCCTCAGATGGCGCTGAATGAAATCCAGCTTGAGCAGCAGCGCCTTGACGCCCTCGACGGTCAGCCGCTCGGTATTGTGCGACGTATAATCGTCGAGGGCGGAAATCTCCCTCTGCCCGTCGGTAAAATACATCGCATAGTTGAGGTCGCGATTGTCGGCGGGAATCCGGTAATACCGCTCCATGTCCTGCACGCGGGCCATCTCCTCGCGCGAGACGAGTGATTCGTAGAGCTTCTCGCCATGCCGCGTGCCGACGATCTGCACGGGATTGCCGGCGTTGAAGATCTCCTTGAGCGCCTGGACGAGATCGCCGATCGTTGCCGCCGGAGCCTTCTGCACGAAAATGTCGCCCTGACGGCCATGCTCATAGGCATGCAGCACCAGCTCGACGGAATCGTCGAGCGACATCAGAAACCGCGTCATATTGGGGTCCGTCACGGTCAGCGGCTTGCCGGCCTTGATCTGCTGGACGAACAGCGGAATCACCGAGCCGCGCGACACCATGACGTTGCCGTAACGGGTCGCGCACAACAGGGTCTCGGACGGCGACTGCTGACGTGCCTTCGCCACCATCACCTTTTCCATCAGTGCCTTGGTCTGCCCCATGGCGTTGATCGGATAGACTGCCTTGTCGGTCGAGAGCACGACCATCTTCTCGACATTGTTGGCGATCGCCGCGCTCATGACATTCTCGGTGCCGAGAACGTTGGTCCGGACCGCCTCCAGCGGATAGAATTCGCAAGACGGCACCTGCTTCAGCGCGGCGGCGTGAAACACGTAGTGTGCGCCCTTCAGCGCTTGATGAATGGAGTCATAGGCCCGCACGTCGCCGATGTAGAATTTCAGTCGGGCGTTGTTGAACGCCGTGCGCATCTCCTCCTGCTTCTTCTCGTCGCGGCTGAAGATGCGGATCTCGGCGACGTCGGTTTGCAGGAAGCCTCTCAGGATGTGCTGGCCGAAGGAGCCAGTGCCGCCAGTGATGACTACAATCTTATCCTTGAACATCGTGTCCCACCGTACCGAATTTGTCGCGATACATCGCATCGACCAACACAGGCCAGTCTGGCGCCTTGTAACCGGTCGCCTGTTCGAAGCGATCCGGAACTAGAGAGCGATCGGGCGCCGACCGGTCGTCCGCAATCAACTTGATCCTTTTGCCGTAACGCTGGGCGACCAGCAAAAGCAGATCGAACTTCGAGATCGGCTCCGTCGCCACGTGATAGACGCCGCAAAGATCCCTCCGTGGGATCACGACATCCCTGATCAAATCCGCCAGCACGATCGTCGGAAAACCGGAGAAGATCGCCCGCGTGAAGCAGTGGCATTCGTCCTGCTGTGACAAGAACCACTCTAGTAGCCCACCCCGGGATTGCAACTCATGGCCAATGATCGATGTCCGCAGCGTGATCGCGTGCGGTTCTGTGACTTCACCCAAAAGCTTCGATATCCCATAGATGTCCGTCGCATCCGGTGGATCGTCTTCGGTGTAGGCGCCGCGATTTCCGGAAAAAACGCCATCAGAACTAATTTGAACGAGACGGGCTCCCGATAGCCTGCAGAGATGAGCCAAGCGCCGCGGTAGCACCGAATAGACCGCGATCAAGCGCATCGGATCCGCCGGCGCCGGCCGCCCGACGGAAATACAGTTGATCACCAGGTCCGGCCGAACGACATCGAACAGCCGTGCTAGGCCGTCCGTATTCTCGATGTCATCAACGACAATCAGTCGATCCGCAAGCTCGGGGATGAAAAGCCCGCGAGCGGCTTCACCGCGTATCATGCCAACGATATGCGTTCCCGACGCCTTCGACAGCGACCGAAACATCGCGTTACCGAGCAGACCCGTCGCCCCTAGAACCAGAATTTTCACCGTGCCAGACCGTAAGCTGGATGACCCCGGCGTGAACACATGGCTGCACCACCCGGGTGTTCGTCTCCCATTGCGTAAAGCTTATAATTTCGCGAGAGGCAAACAAAAACTACCACCGAGCGAAAACAACGGGATCGGCGGCGCTCAACTCCCGGGCGCGCAATCGGAACTTTCCCATCGTCCGATGAAGCGAGGGGCCCGCTGAGCGCTTGGGCACCGCCTTCGCCAAGGCCATAGATCCAGATGGTCTTCGATCGCGTTTCATTGGCGACGTCTCGCACCCAATCTTCGTCTTTGCCGAGGTGCTCGCAACCTGATGGTGGTGACGCGACGGGCCCGCTTGACGTCGCCGGTCATTCCGCTCGAGCGGAGAGCGCTGATCTGGCTTCCCAATTCCAGGGTAGAAGTTCGTCCAGCCGATGAGCCAGATGGGCCGCGATCCGGGTGAGGATATCGGTCAGCCAGGCCAGCAGGTCGATGCCGTTCATTTTCGCCGTGACGTTGAGGCTGTACATAGCTGCTGCGCGGCGCTTCCGCGATCTGATCCGCAGATCTCGTCACGGCCTCTACTGTCACGGTCACGTCGGCAGTAGTGCCCTCCGTAGTCAATGCGCTCCACCAAATGCCGGGGCCAAACACTTAGGCGACAATTTCATACAGCGCGTATTGGTCGTTCCTGAACACCTGTCGCCATGTCCGCGGGACAGCTTTGCTCGCACTCACTACGGCGTAAAATGAGCCGTAGCTACGCCGTGTCGGCACGCTTTGCGGAGCACGGCTTCCTTCAAGCACAGTCTTGTTGGTTGCGAGTATCTGGTCGAGCTTCTGCCTGTTGTGCCTCAACTCCAAGCCGGTGTAATAGGACGATAGATATAGCTGCCGCTGTCCCGAATAGGCATAAGTGTTCCAACCGCCGAGGACGTTCTCTGTTTCGTCGACCTGATCCGTGAAGATCAGGGCGCCCACCGGCGTGCGCTCGCGCACGGCCGACCAGATTTCCTTGAGTGCCGGCGTGAGCGGTTCGCGTTGGGTCAAGTGCCAGCCGGAGTCGGCAATGATCGACCCGCGGGATACGCCGATGAGGCCGAGAGCCGTTACCGCCAGCGTTGTCATGGCTATAACGGCAGTTCTTTGAACGGTTACCCGCGGCTCGACCGTGGTCGCATCCAGGGCGCTGAGAATCGCGGCCAAAGTCGCTCCGCCCAGGCAGACAATCCATATAACGCCGCTGGAAGCGCCCGCCTGGTATCCCAACACAAGCGCCGGCAGCGACAGCGTGAACGCTGCCAACGCGAGCACTCGCGCGAAAATCGGCGAGGGTCGAACTGAAATCAGAAGCAGACCAAGCACAATGGAGACGCAAACGAAGTTGGCCTGGAACACCCACGAGAAGGCAATGAAGGTGATCATTCCGAAGCAGAGTGCCAGTGCAACGGGCGCGTCTGCGATCACCCAGGCCAGTGCCGCCATCAAAACAGCTCCGATGTCCCGGCTAACAAAGTACCATTGTGGCGTGCGGTAGCTCTCGGGCCCGGGGTTGGCCGTTGCGACGAACATCGGCATATAGTGCAGCAGCATGAGCGAGCTGTAGACAGCGAAGGCTCCGACGATTGCAAGCATCAAAAGGTGTGCTGCAAGTGGAAGGCTCCGAACACGCGACCAAATGCCGATAGATCCGAGCGGAACGAGTACGGCAGCGGTGACGACCTTGGATATAAACGATCCAGTCAGGCCAGCCAACATCGCCGCCAGGCTCCAGCGGTATGAATGCCGGCCACGGTCGGCCATCCACCACACCGAAATCGTCAAGGCCGGCACGACAACCATCGGAATGCTTTCTGCGACCCAATACGGGTATCGGGCAGCCACAACGACAGACAATGTCACAAGCAAAAGTTCGAACGGATCGATCGAGCGGGACACCCGATCGGTTACGTAGAAGTGCACCATCAGGGCACTCAGCAACACGTAGGACGTTCCGCCGCTCGCCAGCAGGAATAGAAACGGATCAAAGTAGGGAAGATAGAGCAGCGTGGCCCCGAATGCGGGGTAAAGATTGTTGAAGTAACCGCGACTTTCGCCGTTTGCATATCCCAGATCAAAATAGGGATAGGGCTGGCTGGCAAGCGACCAGATGCTTCCGGCATAGAAGGTCAGATCTCCCGACGGCGACGCTGCGAGCGTGTCCGTCGGACCATGCCACAGTAAGGCCAACCAGATCCCGAATGCAATGGCTAGGGGAAAAATGGCGAGCGCTGCCTTCAGGGCCGCAGTGACTTGCTGCCCCGGAGGGCGCCACTTGCGGAGTGGCACGAGGCAAGCGAGCCACAGGGCGAATGCAATTGACCGGCCCCACGGCACGACCAGTGCGACAACGACCAGCACGGCGAGCAATGCGAGGCCGACCGGAAAGGCAGGGATCAGAATCTCGGCCAGGCTGCTGCGCCGGTTTCTCAGCATCAACCGCGTAATCCCCGCACCGGCGGCCCAGATACCGATCGAAGTCATGCAACCTAACAATGCGTGCTGCAGAATCTGAACGACTAAGGCTACATCTTTTGGTGGGCCGTTCTTCGCGACCACTATTGTGCCGAGCAGACCAAAACCCGACAGGGCCGCAAGCAGGACAAGCAAAACGGCAAATCCCGCAAGGATGCGCACGCCCCACTTTTGCAAGGCAAAAATGATGACCATGCGGAAATGCAACAGGAATGCAAGGTCTGCGAGCGTCAGGACGGTTACCAGCAGACGCTGCAACTGCGGCTTTAGCTCGAACGATGCAGTAACAGAGTAGGTCCGACCATTGCTGCGGGGGTCGGTGCCGTCCGTCGTTGAAAAAATAATCCGCGCCCCCCAGTGTGAAAATCGTCCGCCGCCTTTCCTTCGGACATCGTCGTGGGCTGAATGCGGAGGACCAATTGCACGACCGTCCTCAAACACGAGGAGGCTTGAGGCGGTTGGAGTTTCGGGCGAATCGCTTGAGAAGCGATAAACTCGGCCCGTGCCATATTCAGTGTCCGCGTAGTAAGCTTGCCCGATCTCTGGCTGGATCTGACTTGGAGCGATCGAATACGACGCTTCAGGTGTGAACCAGAGAAGACCGCAAAGTCCCAGGTGCACTATAATAAGGGCAACAGTTGCTGGCAGAAGCAGCCTCGGAACCCGCAGGTAAGACCCAGTCAATATTCTAATCCCTACGACAGCGATCTGCCGACCGTGCTCGCCAAGCCGCTGTCGCAGATGCGGAAGCTGCGCTGGCATGCCTGCACTGTGGAACGGTCGATCCCAGGAGCGCAGCACTCGATACAGGCGAGCGCGATGAACAGGCTGAAATTCGAAATAGAGAATGTTTTGATCATCCTGAGCATCCTTCTGGCCGGTAGGGTCGCTATCACGCGATGGCTGGACCAAGATACGAGCAGGACCGCCAAGGACACAAAAAACGTCTGCCTCATCATCACTAGCGTGTAATGAAGGTCGTTGCGATAAATGTAGAAGGCCATGATCATTCCACAGAACGCCAGCGGTGGCACGACAACAGGCGAGGAGGCCACGATCAGCCGATCGAGCCAGACCAGCGTGGCGACGAAGAAAAGGCCAAACACGACTATTCCGATGTTGCCGAACCTGCACAACATCTCAGCCCATATGTTCCCACCGACGCCATAGGTGATGGTGGGAAACAGGACTGGCTGGAACTCGTCGTAGAAAGTCATCTGGAATGCTGGGAGAAATCGCGATGCGCCGGGGATCAAAGTCAGCGACTTCAGGATGTTCGAGGCGCTGCAGGAATAGTTCTGCCGGATCGTTTCGACCAACGTCGATTGCACGACGAACGGCTCAGATTGCTCAAACACGCTCAGCACGCGTGCAAGCTGATCTGGAACATGCACGCCTAGAATAGTCTTCGGGGACGCCCGGGCTGCTATGGCGAACTGAAATGTATCCGATCGCATATTCTCGGTCTTAGTCGCGACCGGCATTCTTCCCGTCACTGCATAAAGTTGCTCAAAAATCGCAAATCGAACCGATTGCACAAGAAAAAGACCGATGATGATCGTAGCAAAGGCCGCGCCATAGGCCGGGAACCTGCGGACAAGCATGTTTGCCGGCTGGCGCGAGAGCAGCACATAGCCGATCGCCAACATTGTCAGCGTCGTGAAACTGCGGACCCCGATAAGAAGATCCATCAACAGAAGCGCACTGCCGATTGCTAGAATACCCCAGCGGCGCTCAAGGACAGCCGAAATGCAGGTAAGGCTGGCGCTGACTTCGAACGCCATGGCGAAGTACCCGACGCTCTGGAGTGCGACCGCCTTGTCAGAATTGATGATCGCCCCGCTGGTTTCGATAATTGCAATCGCGAGACAACCAACGGAAAACAGAGCGTACCAGACCGAAAGCCGCGGCTTCACATCGCCTGAGTATATTCGCGCCGACCACCTAGCACTCAGGTAGCCCGCGACGACGAGCAAGAGCATCACCGAGCCCGCTATCCAGTAGACCTCATCGGGGATCGTTGGATCATATCCGGACGGCTCCAGCACATAGCCGACCAGCATCGGAGAAAAATAGAACGCTGAACCGATCGCTGAAACAGCAAGAAGATCAAACCGGCGACGGTGCAAAGCAAAATAGAGGGCGGTGAAAATATAGACCGTGACGAACGAATACCATGCCATTGAAAAAAGACCGTGAAATAGACAAGGTGTGCCCTAGGGAGGAGACCGGGCAATGCGCACAGAGTAGCGCTTCAGGACATGTTCGGCCGGTGCTTTGTCAGGCTCGGATTTCTGTTCATCTTCTCTCTTTTTGCTACCATGAACGAGAAATCCTCCTTCGTGAAAACCCTCACGTTGTCCCAACGGTGCTGACGGGGCACAGACATTTCGTGAAAACGAATTCGTGGCACCCCGATCCGAACAGCCCGACGGAGTCTGGAATTCGGAACGACCGCAGTTGGGTAAATCCGAGCGCGGATATCCTGGAATTGAGGTCGTTCGCCGTTGCAGTTTCGTAGGGATAACCGCCGAGCCAATCGTGCACATCGTGAGACAGGCTCATACCGCGCGAGAGGGGAACACGAAAAAGCGCCATCGGATTTCTTCCGCGTGCAGCCTTTGCGGCCATCAGTACCGCGATGAAGCTCAACCGCATCACCCTTTGCATGCTCGCAGGCGACGATGAATAGATACGTTTCTCGAATTTCCACGCGAAATCGAGTGGCGTTTTTGCGTATATCGCAAGAGCGAATTGCCCTGTCGGTCTGACGAAGGTTGCAGCTTTTTCAATTGCTCTCCACATTTCTCCGGTGTGGTGAAGGACACCCCACGAATACACAACATCAAAGGTACCAAGACTATCCGGAGAGGCGTCGAATACGGAAACTACTTTGACTTCCCACTTTTCATTGGGGACGTACTTTTCTAAGAGCTCCCTCGTCGCAGCGACGGAGTTTTCGTCGATATCGGTCGCTACGACCGCAGCCGCATCGAGCAAAAGCGCAGCCAACGAATGCAGTCCGGAACCACAACCAATGTCCAAAAACGTCTTACCCGCGAGGCCCTCAGGGAACAGCTTCCTTAGCCCGGCGATCGCCGAATCAATTCGCGCCCTGTCGACCGTCTTGACATAGTCTCGCCAGTTCGCGCCGAATTCGAAGTGAGCCTTGCGGTCCGTGAGGTCCATGTCCCTGCCTATGATTGGTAATCTTTCTTAGCACACGCCGAGGGGCCAATCCAATATCTGCTCAGAGGGCAACAGGCGGGCACGGGCGTAAGGCGTCATATCTCGTAAGCGCGACGCCAAAGCTCAAAGATGGTCAGCCCGAACAAGCGTTCGGCATTGTTTCGACGGCCTCCGTGGCCCTCGATGAGATCATTTACGGTACGCCTGTCGAAGATACAGCCCTTGTCAAGCAATACGTCTAAGAAAAGGTCTCGCCATGGGCCCGCCTTGAGCCAAGCAGGCAACGGAACGGAAAATCCCTGCTTCCGATCCGCGTTGAATTCTGCCGGCAAGACCTTCTTGCACAAGAGCTTGAGCAGTATTTTGCGCTCACTGAAATTGGCCTTCAGCCGGGTCGGTACATTTGCGAATGCGAACTCGGCAATCCGAAAATCCAGGAATGGCGCCCTCATTTCCAGTGAGGCCAACATGCTGGCCCGGTCGACTTTCACCAGAATATCTCCTGGCAGATAGTTCTCGAAATCCATTCGAGAGGCCCGCTGCAGCATATCCTGTGCTGGCGGAACGCGCGTCTTTACCATTTCGTCGCCCGGTGTCGACCAATTCGACCCCATGAGCGCGCGACGCTCGCCGGCGACAAAATGACTGGCAACGAACGGGAGTTCGGTTTCGAAATCCACCCCTAGCGCCCTTATCCAGTTACGTCCTCGAAAGCCCGTAGGCAGAGCCATATCGCCAATTGCGGCCCCGAGCTTGCGTACGGGCAGCGGAACCTGCCCGAACCTCGATTCCAGGACGAGTAGGCGCCTGTGCTGCTCGTAACCGCCAAACATCTCGTCGGCGCCATCGCCGCCCAAGGCTACCGTGCAGTGCTGCCGAACCAGCCGGCTGACTAGAAAGGTCGGGACCATCGAGGAGTCGAATATCGGTTCGTCGTATTGCCGCGCAAGGAGATTCAAGATGTCAGGACTGGTATCGCCGGCCTCAAGCTCGATATGCTCGGTTCCGAAATGATTGGCGACGAGCCGTGCAAAGCGGCTCTCGTCATATTTGTCATGGCCCTGAAGCCCGACCGTGAATGTTTTGACGCGCGACGAGGCCCGCGCGGCCATCGCCGTCACAAGACTGGAATCGACGCCGCCGCTGAGCAAGACTCCAACCGGCACATCCGCCACCAGTTGGCGACGCACCGAATCTGCAAGGAGAGCCTCCAGCTCATCGACCAGCGCATCGTCGTCATGGTTATCGACCATGGTTGCGGGAGGCATGCTCCAATAGCGCCAGACTTTCGTTTCTCCATTCGCGACACTGAATGTCAGCGCATGCGCCGGCGGCAGCTTACGCACGCCCTGGAGTATGCAGTCTTGGCCAGGCACATATCCCATCATCAGATAACAATCGAGCGCGGTCGGATCGATTGCACGACGAAAGGCGCGATCGGCCATCAGCGCCTTTAATTCGGAGGCAAAGCGCAACTCACTTCCGGCCACCGAATAGAATAGCGGCTTTTCACCCGCCCGGTCGCGGGCGAGAAACAGGAGCTTTTTGTCGTGATCGTAAAGCGCAATGGCAAACATGCCGTTGAGATGCGCGAGACAGTCGGTGCCCCATTCCGCGTAGGCCGCGAGAACGACCTCCGTGTCGGACTGGGTGACGAAAACATGTCCCTTCGCTTTCAGGAGATCGCGAAGATCCAGATAGTTGTAGATCTCTCCGTTGAACACGATGCTAAGGTGGTTCGCATCGCTGTGCATCGGCTGATGTCCGCCGGGCGACAGGTCGATGATGGCGAGCCTGCGCTGGGCCAGACCGACGTTTCCTTTCGCAGACCACCAGGAGCCGCCATCGTCGGGGCCGCGATGCATCATCGCAGCGCAACCCACGTCAAGCCATTTGCGATCCGTGACCGGACGCTGCGAAGCAATTCCGACGATTCCGCACATCAGTTAATTCCGTCCAACACTTCCCGATAGACGGCCTCGTAGGCATCGGCCATCGCTGTCACAGTCATTGATCGAACCCGCTCATGCGCCTGCGCTGCGCGTAGCAGCGCCGCGTCCTTGTCAACAAGGAGGTTTCCCATGGCAGAAGCCAACGCACCCACGTCGTCGACCGGGACGAAGAGAGCGGATGAGGCATCTGCAATCTCGCGGTGAGCGGGTATATCACTCAAGATCACGGGACAACAACCAGCCATCGCCTCCAGCACGACATTGGGATTGCCTTCATATCGGCTCATGCTGATCAGGCCGGCGGCGAGTTTCAGCCATCGCCACCAATCTCTCTGATAGGGCAGGATTTTGACGCACCCCGACAGCGAGGCTGCTTCAATCTCTCGTTCAAGAGCGGGACGCTCGCTCCCTTCACCGATGATCAGCACATTGACGGCACTGCGCATGGACAAATCGCCCAGCGCTCGCACAATGATTTCCAGTGCCTTTTCGCGAGTAAACCGGCCAACAACGAGGAGGACGGGGTTTGGGAAACAATCCGGAAAGTCGGGCGCGGTAGCCTCCCCAATGCGCGCGACGTCCAGGGCATTTCGAACCGTTATCAGTTTCGGAGAGCGATAGGCCGCCGCATGCCAATATTTCTCGCCTCCATCAGAATTGGCGATGACGGCCGATGCAAACTGCCCCAGGAAAAGCCGTAACCGCGCAACGACCGGGATTTCCGTGTAATAGTCGCCTGACGTGCGTTCCGATACGATCCAAGGGATTCGGGCGATCAGTGCAGCCAGCCCGCCAAGGATGTCCATCTGAGGCAGCCAAGTCTGCACGATACTTGGCCTGACCCGGAATATGGCCCGTCTTATCGCCACGAGCAGCATCGGATTGGTGCTACGCATATCGCCCAATTCATGGATCTGGACGCCGCAATCTCGGACTGTCTGGACGTGCACCCCGGTCCGACGAACAGCCAAGTGAACGTCATGGCCACGACGCGACTGCTCGGTTGCCAGCATGCTCAACTGCCGCTCGGCCCCGCCGCCTTCGAGCGTCGGTATAACATGAAGAATGGTCAAGGGCGGTGGTTCGGCCGCTGCAGGGGAACTCACCATCATTGGCTAAAATAAACTCCCATCGAACGGGCTAGACATTGCGGCAAAACAATCTTACGAACCACCGATGACACGCAACGCCATGCGTCTGACGCAAGTTGGAATCTCCATAACATTTCCAATCCCTTGTATCCATAGGTTGCGCGGTTATCGGTAGCGAATGGCGATCGGCGACGATATACGGAGCAAGGTCGGCCTTCTTATCTGCATCTCCTGCAGAATTGGGAGGCTTGCCGCGCAGGAAAACCAGCTTCAATGCACGAATTGCGGCGCGGCGTTCCCCATCGTCCGCGGGGTGCCTCGTTTTGTTCCTGATGACGGCTACGCAAGATCATTCGGCTTCCAATGGAACGTTCACGCCCGCACGCAGCTCGACAGCTTCACGGGCAAGCCGATATCACGGAATCGGCTATTTGCGGTCAGCAAATGGCCGGCCGAGCTTCCCGGTCAGACGATATTGGAGGCCGGTTCCGGAGCCGGCCGTTTCACTGAGGCTCTGACCACCACTGGCGCAACGGTGATATCGCTCGATCTTTCCTCTGCTGTGGATGCCAACTTTCATAGCAACGGAAAAAGGCCGAATTTGCTGATCGCTCAGGCGAGCCTGCTGGACATCCCCGTTCCCCCACGTTCGATGGATAAAGTCATCTGCCTGGGTGTGCTTCAACACACGCCGGATCCGGCGGAAGCTTTTTTGCACCTGGCCAACTGCGTCCGCCCCGGCGGCGAGCTGGTGCTCGATGTCTATGCCGCGCGGCTGCGTTCCCTGCTCTCCTGGAAATATCTGCTGCGGCCGATCACAAAGCGGATGAACCGCGATCGGCTCTATCGATTGATAGAACGGGCAACCCCGATACTGTTCCCGGTCTCTGATTTTCTTTATCGGACCCTCGGTCGATTCGGTCTGCGTGTGTTGCCGATCGTCCACTATCCCGAGCTTGGGCTTTCGCCCGAGCTTTCACTGCGATGGGCCATTCTGGATACATTCGACATGTACTCACCGGCACACGATCACCCGCAAACAATCGCGGCCGTCGGCAGCTGGTTCAAGAAGGTAGAATTCACTGACGTGACCGTTGAATTTGGACCGAACGGCATCATCGGCCGCGGCCGCAGGCCTGCGAGCGCCGCCTGAGCCGACCGCCTGCCTGTTCACATCCGCCAAAGCCGCACGTTGGGCGGCGCACTGTCACGATCAAGCACGGACTTGAGGTCCATCACGCTCCCCCCGTCCGCCTTCAATCGCTCGACGATGAACGGCCATCCGCCATTTCTGTATTGGTCGTGGCTCACCGCCAAAATCACCGCGTCGGCTCGCGGAAGATCGGCAATGGCGTTCAGCGTTATGCCATATTCGTGTTCGCATTCCGCAGGCTTGGCATAGGGATCGGCAATGTGAACGTCGACGCCAAACGAGCGCAGCTCTGAGAAGATGCTCACGACTTTGGAATTGCGGATGTCGGGGACATTCTCCTTGAACGTGATGCCCAGAATGACGACGGTCCTCCCGTTCCCGCCTGCCAGCAGCTGTTTGACGCACTCACGCGCAACCCAGGCACCCATTTGGTCGTTGACGCGCCTGCCGGCCAGGATCACCTGCGGATGATAACCGGCGCGTTCCGCGCGATGCGTCAGATAGTAAGGGTCCACGCCGATGCAGTGGCCGCCTACGAGACCGGGTGTGAATTTGAGGAAATTCCACTTGGTCCCCGCCGCGGCAAGAACGTCTGAGGTATCGATGTCCAGCAAACCAAAGATCAGGGCCAATTCGTTGATGAGCGCAATATTCAGGTCGCGCTGGGTATTTTCGATGACCTTAGCAGCCTCGGCGACCCTGATCGACGGCGCCCTGTGAATTCCCGCCGCGACAACCGCGCCGTAGACGTCCGCGACGATGCCGAGCGTCTTGGCGTCCTGTCCTGAAACGACCTTGACAATGCTTTCAAAGCGATGCTGGCGGTCGCCGGGGTTAATGCGCTCCGGACTGTAGCCGACATGGAAATCGATACCGCATTTCAGCCCGGATTCGCGTTCGAGGATCGGAACACAATCTTCCTCAGTAGCCCCCGGATAGACGGTCGACTCATAGACGACAACGTCCCCTCTTTTCAGAGCCTTGCCCACCGTCTGCGAAGCGGCAAAGACAATCGACATGTCCGGCTGACTCGCCTGGTCGATCGGCGTCGGCACGGTCACAATGAAGAAATCCGCAGACCGCAAATCCGCTGCGTCCGCACTGATTTTCATGTCGACTGCGCGCAGGTCCGCTTCGCTTACCTCTAGCGTGCGATCGAAATGACGTTGCAACTCCCGGACCCGGCCGCGATCGATATCGTAGCCGACGGCCAAAGCGCCTATTTTGCCGAAAGCAAGCGCCACCGGGAGACCGACGTAGCCAAGACCCACGACGCCAATTTTGCGGTCCAGACGCTTCAATCTCACTCCTGTGACGGCTATCTTGAGATTTCATTCTACTATCCGCGCAATGTCCCTCCGTCAACTTTCGAACGAGTTGAAACGAATACTCGGGGCCGGATCGAAACTCCGCTTGGACGAACCGCGCGGCGGTCCCTGACCAACCAGGATCGCGGGGCTCCCGCCCGGCGCCCCACGAACGAACAAGCGCTCGGATACGCAGGAACCTAGGATCCGCCAAATAACCTTTACAGGACAAGATCTCGCAGAATAAAAGCACCGGCTGGAGATTAGAGCAGTCGTCGTTGGTGGGCAAAGGCACATGCTGCCGTTAACGCAGAATACCTCGCGGCGGCCCATCCGTATCGCGATTGACGCGTCCAATATTCGCGTGGGCGGGGGGGTCACACATCTCATCGAGCTTCTAAGGCAAGCCGATCCAGCCACCCACGGATTCGAAAGAGTCTTCGTCTGGGCCAGCGAGTCGACGCTTGCCCAGCTTGAGGACAAGCCTTGGCTCGAAAAGCGAAACGAGCCAGCGCTTGAGGGGCACCTCCTTAAGCGCCTTCTTTGGCAGCGCCGGTCCCTCCCGCATCACCTCAAAGAGGCGAAGACAGACCTTCTATTCGTACCGGGAGGATCGATCGTGGCACGGTCCCATCCTGTGGTAACCATGAGCCGAAACATGTTGCCCTTTGAGTGGACGGAACTGAAGAGATTCGGTTTTTCCGAACTCACCCTAAAGTTGATGCTTTTACGTTGGAACCAGATCAGTTCCTTCAAGCATGCGGATGGGACCATTTTTCTCACCCGTTATGCCCATGACGCAGTCTTGGCCGTAACCGGCGCATTAAAGGGCAAGACCACGGTTATTCCGCACGGTATAGACACGCGGTTCCGCCTTGTTCCTCGCCGCCAGCGCACGGCTGACGCATTGACCGCAGTGAATCCGCTCCGTGTCGTGTATGTTTCCACTGTCGACGAATTCAAGCATCAGTGGCAAGTGGTTGACGCGATCGGGCGCTTGCGCGCAGAGGGTATTTCAATTCGCCTGGATCTTTACGGTTCGGCGAGAGCGAGCACCCTGCCACGCTTGACCGAGGCCTTGAGAAAAGTCGATAGCCGGGGTCAGTTCGTGCGCTACTGGGGGGCCGTAGATTACAAGGAAATCCACAGGTGCTACGCCGAAGCCGATTTGTGTGTCTTCGCATCGAGTTGCGAGAACATGCCTAACATTCTAATCGAGAGCATGGCTGCCGGGCTTCCGATTGCCTGCTCCGATCGCGGCCCGATGCCGGAAGTACTCGGGAACGCCGGCGTGTACTTCGATCCCGAAAATCCGACGACTATCACCGACGCGGTAAGGACACTGGCTCTGAGCGCTGAACTGCGAGCAGAAAAGGCGGCGGCGGCGTTTCGGGCCGCCTCGGAGTTCTCATGGTCTCGATGCGCGAGAGAGACCTTTGATTTTCTGGGAATGATCGCGCTGGAGCATCCGATACGTTCCGGAGAATGAAGCCGTGCCGGCGGGCACAGTAAATGCCATGGAAGGCTGATCACAACATGCGCGTTTTGGTAACAGGCACTGCGGGGTTTATCGGATTCCATGTCGCAACTCAGCTTTTGCGACGCGGAGACTCGGTCGTGGGCGCCGATGTTGTGAACGATTATTATTCAACGGACATCAAGGAGTCCCGCCTCGCGCTTCTCGAGCGAACCGCGGCGCAAAGCACCGGGAAATACCGCTTTCACAGAATAAATTTGGCCGATCCTGCGGCTGTGAAAACCTGCTTCGCGGATGGTCCGTTCGACCGGGTCATTCATCTGGCGGCGCAGGCAGGCGTCCGCTACAGCTTGGAAAATCCGGCTGCCTATGTTGAAAGCAATATTGTTGCCTTTACCAACGTGCTCGAGGCTTGCCGACATTCGAGCGTCAAGCATCTGACCTATGCGAGCACGAGCAGCGTCTACGGCGCAAACACCGCGATGCCATTCAGTGAAAGCCGAGGCGTCGATCATCCTCTGCAGTTTTACGCAGCGACCAAGCGCGCCAACGAATTGATGGCGCACAGCTACAGTCATCTGTTTCGGTTGCCCACCAGCGGATTGCGCTTCTTCACAGTCTACGGGCCGTGGGGCCGTCCGGATATGGCGCTCTTCCTGTTTACCAAGAATATTCTTGAGGGAAAGCCCATCAAGCTGTTTAACAACGGCGAACATGTACGCGACTTCACTTTCGTGGACGACATTGTCGAGGGAGTCATTCGGGTGAGCGACGATATCGCCCGCCCCGACCAAGGCTGGAACAGTGATCACCCTGATCCGGCGACGAGCAATGCGCCTTTCCGATTGCTTAACATTGGCAACAATGCCCCAGTCCATCTCACCGAATATGTTGAGGCAATTGAAGCGGCGCTCGGCAAGAAGGCGATCAGAGAGCTTCTGCCACTGCAGCCTGGAGATGTGCCGAACACCTACGCGGACGTGAGCGCGCTTGTCAAAGCGGTCGATTATCGACCGAATACGCCCGTCCGCCTGGGGGTTTCCCGCTTCGTGGACTGGTATCTTCAATACTTTCAGGTGAAGGGCCGGCTCGGATGACCGGATCTTGGTTGCGGACGATCCAGGCTACCGAAACGGAAACGCCCGTAAAGCGCAAAAGTCGGTTCCAGTGCTAAAGTCATTATTTCGACATTCATCTTGGAACGCGGTGGCGACCTTCAGTCACCAAGGCTCGACGTTCGTCAGCAATTTCCTGGTCATCAAGCTGCTCGATCACGTTACTTACGGCAAATTCTCACTCGTTACGTTGACCGCCTTTTACGCCGCCAACGTTTTGCAGTTTGCGATCGGATTGACGGCGTCGAAGTTTGTCGCACGCTATGTCGCCGACGATGATCGCCTGCGCTCAGCGATCTGGGTTTGCGGCGTATTCACGTTCGCGAGCGGCCTGGTGGGTTTTGCAATCCTTGCTCTGTCATCCGCCATATTGGCGCGAAGCGTCTTTATCGAACCCTCGCTGACCTGGCCGCTGACGGTCGTTTCCCTGTCGGTGCCAGGCCTGATCGGGATGGTATTCCTGGGCGGATTGCTTCAAGGCCTTCATGAATTCCGTGCACTGGCCATTTCATCGATGCTGTCGGGCCTCCTATTCGTCGTCATCATGGCGGCAGGCGCTTGGATGGACGGTCTGATTGGAGCGATCTGGGGCTTCGTTGCAGGCTCGACAATTCGCTGCATGATCATGGGCGGAGCAACAATGTTGGCCTTGAGAAGTGTGGTGATTGGACGCAGCGTCTCATGGCGCAAAGTGCGAAGCGAGATGAGTGAGGAAATCCTTAGGTTTCAGATTCCGGCGGGTTTGGCCGGCTTTATTACGCTGCCAACACTTTGGCTGATACCCACTATCCTGACGCGAAGCACGCAGAACTTTTCCGATGTCGCGCTGTACAGCGTAATCTTCATGCTCAAATCGCTAGTCGTAATACCCGCGTCGGTCATTTCCCTCGCTTTGCAGCCCTCGGCTGAAAAGGCCTGCGCCTTGGACCAATTCGAGGAGGCGACGCGGATATTTCGCGCCAGTTCCCTTGCGGCGTTCGCTTTCGCTACAGTTGCGGCACTCTTCGTTGCAATTTGTGCCCAGAAGGTATTAACCGTCCTAGGACAAAGTTTTGCGGTGGCGGCGTTTGAACTGCAATTGATGATGATCGCGGCGGTCGCGGAGGCGACTGCCGTCAGCCTCTACATGAGGATTCAAGCGACCGGTCGAATGTGGGGTTCGATCTTTGCGACCCTCTTGCCCCGCGACCTGACAATGCTCTTTATCGTGACCGCGTTTGCGGCCAGCTACGGTTTGAGGGCCGCCATTGTCGCGCATGTCGCCGGAGCGACCGTGAATCTGATTGGTGTTTATTGGCTCAGCGTGAAGGCAGTGGGACGCCTGGGGCTATCATCCGGAACGGTGCAGTCCTCGCGGCTTTCTTGAGCCATCCGAAAACACACTTACTCGGTCAACCCATGAACACCACGTTCTTGTGGCCTTTCGCAATGACGATATCCTCTTGGTGATTACGGATCGCGCCTGCGTGCCAGCGCATCGCTCCATGTCGCGACCCCGGCGCACCAGATCGGCCTGCGCTCGGGCTGCTCGCTGCGGTCAGCCTCCTTCGGTCCCGCGCTTTTCATTCGATCGGGCGGTATGCCTTGGCCGCCTTGCGGCGATCGACTTGATGTCGATCGCCTTAATGAGCTGCCAGCCCTTGGGATCGCAGCTTGTGGATCAGGTCGCGCAGGTTCACGCGAGGCCCATGGCCTTCAGGCCCTGCTCGAACAGCGCCGCCTCGTGGCCGCGGCGACGCCACAGATCACCGCCGACCGGCCATAGCCGGCGCATCGAGTAGAATTCGTGCGGGATCAGCTCGTAGCGCTTGCCGATCATGTGCGCCTTGATGTTGCGCATCTCGACATAGCGGTCGCCGCGCCGCGATTGTAGGAGAGCGAATCCAGCGATCCCGCGCAGTCGCCGGACAGCGCCTCATAGTTCGGCAATTCCGCGCGGTTCATCGCCTCCCACTTCGGCAATTCCCGCTGCATGAATTCCGCCATCGCCTGGTCCCAGGTAATGGTGACGCTGGCGTAATGGGCGTGAACGAACTGTGCCGCGGCTTGGCCCTTGAGCCCGGCCGCCGTCACGGCCGGAATGATGCCGGTCTAATCCTTGCGGATCTGTGCGGCGGTCGAATACCCGCAGTCGTAACCTATGCCGGCTGTGGGTCCCGACGCGCCCCCGGGTCATTCGAAATGGACGTAGTGGCGCGTGTAGTAGGCCTGGCCGGAATCCTTCTCGGTGACGATATCATCGACGCCAGCCTGAGAGGAACGAATCGGCGGCTGCACTGGAGGTTGCAGCGCAGCAACAAGCGCGGCACTGGCAGAAGCCCAGCGCCGAATTTGACGTATCCGACATGGATTGCTCCGATGATCTGGTAAGAAAGGGGTGCTGGCCCAGGGCAACAAAAAGCCTGCGCGTGGAGAGCGGCGTTGGACCTATTGCTAGTTGCGAAACGGTCCGCTACACGCTTGATCTGATACAGCCAACCCCGGCCCATAGTCGGATTGATCGCCCACCGGTTGTGAGAGTACAGGATTGCTGATCTTTATTTTTTTGGGGGGGAATCATGGACCGCAGCACAATTGCACGACTCATTGTCGACCGACTGGAGTCAGAGCGGCCCCGTATTGAGGCGCAATGGAACAAGCCGGATGGCACGACAACGCACTATTTCGTGGTCGACGACCTCTTGCCTGCCGAACTCGCCAAGCAGGTCTACGCAGCCTTCCCGCGCGATGGAAACGGCTTTTTTAGCCGCGATACCTTCCGGGAGAAGAAGCGGACTTCATCTCACTTGAGCGAATATCCTACCATCCTGGGGGAGATCACCTACGCGATCCAGAGCCCCGAGGTGATCGGCTGGTGCGCCGAAGTCACCGGCATTGAACAACTCGAGCCCGACCCGACGCTCTACGCCGGCGGTCTATCGATGATGTTCAAGGGCGATTTCCTCAATCCGCACATCGACAACAGCCACGACGCGCAGCGCAATCGGTATCGACGCCTCAACGCTCTTTACTACGTCTCGCCGAACTGGAGCGTCGAAAAGGGTGGTAACTTCGAGCTCTGGAACGATGACCGAACCAAGCCCGTCACAATCATCTCAGGCGATAACCGCCTGGTGATCATGGAGACCAACAAGACCTCATGGCATTCGGTCAGCCCCGTCGCCTCAGATCTGGCCAGGTGTTGCGTTTCGAGCTACTTCTTTACGAAGGATTCCCCGGATGCGACCGGCTACTTCCATGTCACCTCGTTCGATGGCCGCCCTGACGAGAAAATGAAGAAAGTGGTCAGCGCCGCCGACAACGCGCTGCGTAATGTCGTTGCCAAGACTCTCAAGCTCGGCCGCGGCAAGGACGAAGCCAATACGACGAAGAAGTGATCATGTCGAATAGGATTTGGCGAAAGCTTGCTGAACCCCGTATCTGGAAACGTCTTTACGTCGAGCGGCTTGGAGAGCCGCTCCTCTACAACATCGCATCCGTCTTCGTGATGGCGTTCGGCTCGACCCGACAAAAGATCGAATATGACTGCATTCCGCGGAATCCGTATGCGTATTGCATTCTCGCGGCGGCGGATCACGCCAAGTCTTATGGCATCAAGCGCATTGCCATCATGGAGTTCGGCGTCGCCGCCGGCGGCGGTCTTCTCAACATGTGCTGGATCGCGGAGCGCGTGACGCGCGAAACAGGTATAGAGATCGACGTCATAGGCTTTGATTCCGGCGAAGGGATGCCGCCTCCTAACGACTATCGCGACCATCCCGAGAAGTACTTCACGGGAGACTTCCCGCCGATTGACAAGGGCAAGCTGATCGCAGCGCTGCCCAAGAATGCCCGGATATACTACGGGCCTATCGAACAAACCCTCAAACAGGCCGAAGCGGAGGTTACCTCTACCGTCGGCTTCATTGCCATCGATGTCGATTACTACTGGAGTACGAAGCAGTCCCTTGATGTGCTGGCCTGGAGCCCGGATCGTTATCTGCCGTCCGTACCGATGTATTTCGACGACGTCTACAATCTGGACCATAATGACTATTGCGGCGAGCTGTTGGCAATCGCCGAGTTCAACAAGGCCAACGAGTTTCGGAAGATCGCACCGATGAATTTCCTCTCAAAGTGGCGCATCTTCAAGAACGCGATCTGGCACAATTGCGTCTACTACGCACACGTCTTCGACCACAAGTTCCGGTCCCTACCATATGTAGAAGCGCATCGAACCAAATCGGCCGTTCTGACCAATCCGTATCTTTGATGACGCCACCTCTCCGCAGCCGCGCTTTCACCCTTATTGGCCATCTCTTCGTCTGGGTGTTTTTTGTCCTGATTGTCGACGGCACGCTGACGATTGCCTCTGGCAAATACAGCCTGCCGTTCAAACCTGCTTATATCGTCGCCACGACCACAATCGGACTTCTGATCAGCGCCCTACTGACCAGCGATCCAAGGCGGCTACTTAACGCAAAGCCCTTCTTCCTGCCGCTGTTGGCCATCACCGTCCTCGGTGCTGCGATGTATCGCGGAGAAAACCTTAACGAGACCTTCGGCGGCATGGTGCTGAACCCGTGGTTCATACCGTCCAACCTCAGCTACGTCATTTGGCCGATCTTCAACACGATCTGCTGCGCCAGCCTGTTTCTGCTGGCGCGCCAAGATTCATGGCGCCGGACCATCGCCATGGCCGCGTTCACGGCCCTCGTCCTGCAGGTGGCCTGCATGGAAGCCGATATGTGGTGGGCAGCGGCCTTCGGAGACCCGAATGGACGTGCCGGCGGTCTGATCCAGAATGCCAATGCCGCTGCAATGCTGGTCACCATCCTCGCGGCACTCACTTTTGCTAATCAGCGCCTGTCCTTATATGCCGTTCCGCTCGCAATAGTCGGCGTGCTACTGAGCCAATCCAAGACCGGAGTGCTCGCAGCGATTGTCCTGGCCGGATGCCTCACGCTACTGATCCGGCGCCGGGCCATCCCTCAATCGGTCCTCGTTTTCAGCGTCCTGCTCGTTGTGGTGCTGGCAGCAACCGTAGTTTGGTCTCCGGTTCTCAATCCGTCCCCAGAGCTGATCGCCGCGCGCGAGCAGACCATCGCGAAACGCGCGCTCGAGCAGAAGGTCCCCGTCAATCCGCTCGATGTCCCGTCAACTCTGGAAGAGCGCATCGAGGCACGCACATCGATTGACGGGGCGGCCTCCATGCGCAGGGAGGCGCTGAATTTCTATCTGAATATCGTCAAGGAGAACCCCCGGGTACTGGCCATTGGCATGGGCACTGGCTTCACCAACAAATTCGTAACCGGGCCGCACAACGCATTCCTAAAGCTCGCCGTCGACAACGGCCTTGTATCCACCCTTCTCTTGATCGTGCTCTTCGGCTCCACAGCCTGGAAAGCCACCGCCGCGCAGTCACCGCAGCTCTTGGCCCTGACCGCGATTGTAGGGCTGACCGCACTTACAACCCACACGCTCATGCTGGATCCATTTGCGCTGCCGCCGCTGGCGATCGGCCTGGCGAACCTTCAACCCACCACGGACTTGCAATGAGTTGGCATACATTTTTGGGTTGGTTCGGCATCAGCTCGGACAACGTGGTCAACCTGGCAAAGACTGCCCTTCTCATCCTGATGGGTTATGGGGGCGTTGAATCCTACGTGACGTGGGCCACGATCGGTTTTATCCTCTTTGGGTTTTGGCTGATACTCGTGACACATGACTTGGAGAAGGATCGGAGAAACGAGTTACGGAATCTCGTAGACACCAGTCACGGCAGGAAGGAATCCGATTGAGAACGCTCCGGCCGTTGAGAATATTCGGATGGTGATACCATCTGCCGATGCAATAGCGGCCGAGCCGGTCGAAGTATCGAAGACTGACATCGCGTAACAGTTGCCGGTTGCGGTGACAGGCGTCGAGCGCGTTGGCCCTAGATAACTGCTGGCGATGCCAGCAGCCTCACCGCTCAAGGCAAAGTCCTCTTGTGAAGGACTGAGTTTGATCGCCGGCCTCTTACGCGGAGCTTACCCATTGCCGGCTGGCAAGGCGTCTCGCGGCATCAGGTACCAAAGCAGGAAGAGCAAAGCTCCGCCATGCGTCAGCAGGACCGTCGAAAGCGGAACGTTCAGGAGGTTCTGCGCGAGCATTCCGCTCGACACCAGAATGAAAGACGGCGGCAGTCCGGCCGAGGCCCGATTTCCAAAAGCGATCACCACGCCGCAAAGGAAGACCGTGATCGGCGCATATAGCACGCCCACAGAGGCGATTCCCTCGGTCGTAAACAGAGAGGCGTTGTAGGTTCCGCCTCCGGGGAAGTATTTCAGCATCACGACTCCCAGTTGATCCTGATAAGGACAGCCGATGACGTGCTTCAACACGTTGATCTGACAGAAATAGGTAAGCTCGTGCTTGGCGAAAAACTCATTGTAGAGGTCGAGTGCGAGCGATGGGACTGCGAACAAGCGGAAGTTCACGATGAGATGGTAAGCTCCTGCAAATCGAACGACCGGACCGCTGCCACCAAGGAACGTGAACAGCAGCACTCCCGCCACGATTGGCAACAACAATGACAGAACAGCCACCACCCTCGTCTCAAGGAACCTTGCGAGGGCGACCAGGACGATCAACCACGCGGGCGCAAAGAAAGTCATCTTGCTGACGGCGATCGGGTAGTAGAGCAGCATCAGCACCACGACCGCGCCGGCCCGCCAGAATGCGTTCCGCGCGACGCAGTACGCGAACAAAAATGGCAGCAGCGAGCCCGAGGTAATGCCGATCAGATAATTCACACTTGTCGGAAGCGCGTCGGTCCGTAGCGAGGACGCATCGTCGGGCGACACGAACCTGAAATTGTAGGCTGCCCCGACGGCAACAGTCGCCGCGCAAACCAGGAAGGCGACCAGAAGCAGGCGATCGAACGATTTGACCGACAGCTTTCGTATCTGCGGCAGCGGCGAACGTACGAACAGCGCGGGCAGGAGAAAGACAATCGCGGATACGGCGGCAGACAGCCTTGCCATCTCATGGTCATAAGTGCGAAGCGTGAAGAATGTCAGCCATAAATAACCGAGCACCATCGAGCAGAAATAGAAACCCACAAAATAGCCGAGACTAAACTCGGCAACCACGAAAAGCAGAAAGACGGGCGCAAACATCGCGACCGTCACCAGCGCCGGGGTCAGCGCACGTGAGTCGTAGCCGATTTGATATCCGACATACAGCTTCGAGACGTTGACGGCAGAGGCGCAGAAAACGGCAATGGACAGCGCGATCAGCACCGCCAGGATCGGACGCATCGACCAAGCTCCGTTCACGAAACCGGGACCCGGCCGGGCGTCGGCATGATTCTGTTGCAAGATCTTCAATCCATGAACACGACGGTCTTGCGACCGTTGGGAATCACACGGTCGTCGAGATGATAGCGGATCGCCCGCGCCAGCACGCGGCGCTCGATATCGCGACCCTTGCGGACGAGATCTTCCGGCGTGTCGCGGTGGCTGATGCGCTCGACGTCCTGATCGATGATCGGGCCTTCGTCGAGGTCGCGCGTGACATAATGGGCGGTCGCGCCGATCAGCTTCACACCGCGCTCATGGGCCTGGTGATAGGGCCTTGCGCCCTTGAAGCCCGGCAGGAACGAGTGATGGATGTTGATGCAGCGGCCGGAGAGCTTGGCCGACAGGTCATCCGACAGGATTTGCATGTAGCGGGCGAGCACCACGAGATCGGTTCCGGTCGTGGCGACGAGATCGAGGATCTGCGCCTCCTGCTCGCTCTTGGTCTCCTTGGTGACAGGCAGATAGTGGAACGGGGTGCCGCCGAAATCGAGCCCGGCATAGACCTCGCGCGGATGGTTGGAGACGATCGCGGCCAACGTCATTGGCAATTCGCCGGTGCGCCAGCGGTAGAGGATGTCGACGAGACAGTGGTCGGACTTCGACACCAGCAGCATCACCTTGCGATGCGCGGCGCGGTCGCGCATCTGCCACTCCATGCCGAAACGCTCGGCGATGGCGGCAAAGCCGGTCTGGAGCGCGGCCAGCTCCACGGCGAGATCGGCCGCGGTGAACACGACGCGCATGAAGAAATTCCTGGTCTCGACGTCGTCGAACTGCTGGGCGTCGAGAATGTTCTGCCCGTTATGGGCCAGGAAGGTCGACACCGCCGAGACGATGCCGGGGCGATCCGGGCAGGACAGCGTCAGGACATACTGATGGTCGGGCATGGCTCTTGATGAAGGTCTGGGCAATGGGGTTGCGGAACGATCCGCGATTTGCGCCCTGCTCTAGCACCGACGCGCCCCTTGCGCCAATCCCGGCGACGGAGTCAGGATGAACGGACCATTGCGATTTTTGACCGGAGCACGCCCATGGCCGACCGCTTGACCGGCACCCGCATCCTGATCCTGGAAACCCGCGAGGAGGCGCAGTTCTCAAAACTCCTGGCCGAGCAAGGCGCCGAGGTCGTGCAGTG
This sequence comes from Bradyrhizobium sp. S3.3.6, assembly GCF_040546905.1. Classification (NCBI taxonomy): domain Bacteria; kingdom Pseudomonadati; phylum Pseudomonadota; class Alphaproteobacteria; order Hyphomicrobiales; family Nitrobacteraceae; genus Bradyrhizobium; species Bradyrhizobium sp. S3.3.6. Next base: position 782,211 of record NZ_JBEPOT010000004.1, read on the forward strand.
CCCGATGTTCACCATCCAGGATGCGCCGGACCCCGCCCCGGTCGAGGCCTGGATCCGCCGCGCCATCGACAAGCCGCTTGACGACCTGGTGCTGATGACCGGCGAAGGCCTGCGGCGGATCATGAAGCTCGCGCGCGCGCGCCAGATCGACCAGGCCCTTGTCGCGGCACTGGCCAATTCGCGAAAATTCACGCGCGGGCCGAAGCCGGGCAAGGCGCTGCGCGAGGTCGGACTTGAGCCGCAGCAGACCACGGAGAAGCCGACCACCGAGGGCGTGATCGAGATGCTGGGCAAGCTCGACCTCAGGGGACGCCGCCTCGGGCTTCAGCTTTATCCGGACAAGGATCACAGCACGCTGACCGGTGCGTTGGCCGCGCAAGGCGCCGAGGTCGATACCGTTTTGCCTTACGTCTACGATTCCAAAGCGGCGGACGCCAATATCGTCACCGCCATCGACGACATGGCGGAGGGACGGATTGATGCTATCGCATTGACCAATCTTGGCCAGGTCCGCCGCCTGATCGAGGCCGCCAAGGCCCATGGCAGCGAGGCGAAGTTGCGCGCCGGATTCGAGCGCACGTTGATCGCCTCGGTGGGACCGGCAGTCTCAGGCGAGCTTGCCGCGCACGGCCTGCGCACCGACATCTCGCCTGCCGACGACGCCTATTTCATGCGTCCACTGATCTCGGCGATGGCTGTGGCGCTCGCGGAGAAAAAACGGCAGAGGACGGCGAGCTAATCCTCGACGCCTAACCCGCCACCTGCGAAGCGGCCGACATCAGCTCCTGCGGGCTCGGCATCCCGAACATCCGCTGGCCGCCTTCGGGTACCTCGGTAAAGGTCCAGCGCACGACCCCCTCCCGATCGAGCAGGAATTGACCGAACAGCTGGCCTGTGCCGGATGCCGCCATGCGCTGATCGGCTTCGGTCATCTCGTAGCCGTCCTTATTGTTGAGGTACTCGGCGGCCGCAGGCCTGTTCATCGGGCCGGGCAATTCGCCGGGCATGTCGACTTGCATGCTCATGACCACGCCCATCGCGACCTTGCGCGGCCATTCGGTCTCCTTCTCGGTGAACTCGAGATTGGGCAGGCCGAATGCGCGATGCGAGAGCCGCTCGGGATCGGACGCTGCGAGGAGATTGGGCAATGGGTGATATCGGAAGTAGAGCCGCGCCCGATCGATCGGCGTATTGACGACGGTGAGACTTTCGACGCCCTTGTCGCGCAGCGCCGCGTCAAGCTGCGCCTGCGCTGCAATATGGCGGCGGCAGAACGGGCAGTGCAGACCGCGAAACAGGCCAACCAAGATCGGACTGTGCCCGCGGAAATCCTCGAGTGCGACCTTCCCTTCGCGCGTGATTGCGTCCAGCACGATGTTGGGTGCGCGATCGCCCGGTTGCAGCGGTCCATCGACATGACGTTCTGGCATGGTTGAACTCCTTCACATGACCTAGTCAAGAAATGGCAATACAATCAGTCCGGCGGGATCAAGCCCGTGCCTGGTGCAGACATCATCGGCCAGCGCGAAATACCGCTCGGCCTCAGGCATGTCGCCACGATCAAGGTTCAGTGTCGCAAGACCATCATAGCATGGAAAGAGCTGCTGCGGCTCGCCGGTTTCGCTCGCGACCTCGATGGCCTCTTTGTAGCAGCGGGCAGCCTGATCGGGCCGGAAATGGCATTGATGGATTTGCCCGAGTACGATCAGGGGTACAGGGAGGTGCTCGCGCTGATCGAGCGCCCGGTCGATCTCGATCGCCTTTTCGGCAGCGGGCACACCCTCGTCGGTGCATCGGTTTGTGAAGGTGCAGCAGGCGACGGCAAAATTGGCAAGAAGACGCGCCTGGAACCCGAGGTCGCCAATACGATGCGCGACATCCAGCCCACGCCGACAAACCTCCATGGCCTGCGCCGGGTCGACAATCGTGTAGAGCACCGCGAGATTGGTGTAGCCACGGCAGGCCACGTTGAGAAGGCCGGCGGCCTCGGCTGCTGCGACACTTTGCTCTGCCTCGCGCACCGCATCCTGGTGCCGTCCAAGCCGCGCCAGTGCAACCGCCTTGGTGTTGAGGGCCTCGGCAATGGCGCGCGCCGCCTCGAGCCCGGCCTGTACGTCCGCGGCCGCCGGCGCGGATCGGGCGTAGCCAAGCGCCTCGTCCGCCCATCTCGCGGCGGCCATATGGTCGCCCATGCGAAAGGCGAGACGGCCGCGCTCCTGCAAGAGGTGCGCCCACTCGATGGGCGCTTCGGCTCCTCCAAGCCGCTCAGCCGCCTCGGCGTAATGCGCCTCTGCCTTGATCCGCTTGCCAGCGTCCCACAACAACCGGCCAAGCTTGCGAAGAATGCGCGCTTCGCCGACGCGATCCGCTGCGGCGCGATGCCCCTCCAGCGCGCTCTGGTAGTGCTCCTCGGCCGTGTTGCGGCGGCCGGCCGCGCCACAGAGATCCGCGATCCGCTCGTACAGGACCAGCCGCTCCAGGTCGCATTCGCCGCTGGTCAACAGCACTGCGAGGGCCCGTTGGTAGAGACGGATGGCATCGTCATTGGCATAGGTCGCGCGTGCGCGATCGCCGGCGGTGCGCAGATAGCGCGCGCCTTTCGGCTTGCGTGCGCTGAGGCTGAAGTGATGTCCGAGCAGTATGAGGTCTTCCAGCCGCTCGGGCTCGTTGCCGTAGAGCTGCTCCAGCACGGCACCAATGCGTCCATGGAGTTCGACCCGCCGCTGCAAGAGCAGGTTCTGATAGATCACATCCTGAAGCATGGTCTGCGTGAAACGGTAGGATCGCAGCGACATCGAATGAGCGCCCGCGACTTCCTCGACAATCTCGGCGTCGCAGAGCAGTTCTATTCCCGCTTCGACCTTCGCCTGCCCCGTTGCGATCGCACCGAGCAGAGCCACATCGAAGCGCGGGCCGATCACCGCGGCCTCCTGCGCCAGCCGGCGCACCTCATGCGGCAGTCGGTCCAGCCGCGCCAACAACAACGCCTGAATGCTCGCCGGGATATCGGCAGCGGCTTCATCCGACTTGATCCGCCACTGCAAGCCGTCACGCTCCAGGGCGCCAGCGTCGATGAGGCCGCGGATGATCTCCTCGAGGAAAAGCGGATTACCGCTTGCGCGCTCGAGGATGCGACTAAACAGATGTCCCGGCGCCTCGCGCCAACCGTGACTGAAAAAAGCCGCGAGCAGCTTTTGTCCGTCAGCGTCACCTAGCGGAGGCAATCGGATGGTTGTGTGGCTGACCCGGCCTGAACCGAACTGGTCCAGCTCCGGCATCGGCCGATGCGTAAACAACAGCATCAGCCGCGTGCGCTCCAGCCGGTCCATCAGGAACCGCAGCGCCTTGAGAGACACGGCATCGGCCCAGTGCAGATCCTCGACAATGATCAGAAGCGGTGACAGGGCCAGGCGCCGTTCGAAGACGGTCCGGATCGCAAAGAATATCTGCCGCTGGAGCTGTTCGGGCTCGATATGCCGCAATACGGCGTCCGCGCCGCCGAGACCGAGAACGTGGACATAGAGCGGCATCAACCGCTCTGCTTCCTCGGCCGCAAGGCCAAGCTCTGACAGCGCTTCGGCCAGCTTGGCCTCAGCCTCCGCGGCGCTGGACTTCTGCGCGATGCCATAGGCGCTGCGCAGCACTGCGGCGAGCGTACCGTAGGATTGTTCGCCGAGCGGCGAGCAGGCGGCCTGGCGGATCGCCACACCCTCAAAGCGCTCTTCGTCGCGGATACGGGCGACGAATTCGTTGACCAGGCGCGTTTTGCCGATGCCCGCTTCGCCGACCAGCCGCACGAGTTGCGCCGCCCCGCCGCACGCGCGATCGAGGTTGCCGATCGCGCGGCCAAGCTCTGCGTCGCGGCCGATCAGGGGCGCACTGAGGCCCAGCGTGTCGAGGCCTCGGGCCGCGCGCGGCATGTCGAGCAGCCCCTTGAGACGATGCACCAGGACGCTGCCGATCTTGCCTTTGAGCGAGACCTCGCCAAGCGATTCATACGCGAATGCGTGCCGGGTCAGACGGTAAGTCAACGGCCCGACCAGCACCTCGTCCGGCGGCGCCATCGACTGCAATCGCTGCGCGGTATTCACCGTGTCGCCGGTCACCGAGTAGGATTTGGCAACGCCCACACCGAGTCCGCCCGCGACCACGTGTCCGGTGTTGATGCCGATATGGAGCAGCAGGGGTGAACCGGCAAACGCCTGCACCCGGTCGCTGAGCTGCTCCGTCCGTTTGATCATGTCGATGGCAGCCCGGACCGCCCGCTCGGGGTCGTCCTCGTGCGCAGCCGGCGCACCGAACAGCGCCAGCAGCGCATCGCCGATGAATTTGTCCACGAAGCCGCCAAAGCCTTGCACGGCCGCCGTCAACTCCTCGAACAACTCGTTCTGAAGCGTCTGCATGACCTCGGGGTCGAGGCGTTCGCTCATCGCGGTGAAGCCGCTGAGATCGGCAAACAGCACGGTGATGGTGCGGCGGTTGGCTTCGCTGTCGATCTTGTCCGGCTGCGGTCGAAATGCCTGTTGAGGATCTGCCGTCGGCGCCAGCGGCGGTGAGGACGCCCTCACCGGCGCCGTCGGCCGCGCCTGTCCTCCGGGTTGAGGGACGTCACTGACGAGGACGCCGCATTTCGGGCAATAGACGAAATCCGGTTCGCATGGAAAGCCGCAGCCGGGGCATGCGCTCGGCTGCTTCGTGCCGCACTTCGGGCAGAAGGCAAAGCCACTCTGGACCTCGAAACCGCAACCCGAGCACTTCATGGCTCAAGACCTCGCGGAATCCGCGATCTGCTGGACCGATCCAATAGGCCCAGGATATGGCGCACAATGAGCTTGGCACGCAGGAAGTGCAAGCGGCGGCTGGGCTACCCCTTCCGTAGGGGACCCGCACGGCGAGGCGATGTTGTGGATGGGCAGGCAAAGGGCAGCCGCTGCGCGCCAACCCGCAGCGGTGGCCTCATGGTGGCATGCGATAGCGTCAATTGACACAACAACCCTCACCGTTACCCTGCCGACAACAACAAATAATAGGGGCAGGGAATCGCCGTGAAACCCGTCATCGCATCTTGAGCAAAACTGCACGACCCTCCGCGCTCGCACCATTCCGCATCCGCAACTACCGCTTCCAGTGGCCGTCCGACCTCCTCACCTCATGGGCGTTCGAGGTCGAGACGCTCGTGCTCGGCTGGTACATCATGGTCGAGACCGGCTCGGTGTTGCTGCTGACCGTCATGGCCTCGCTGCAATATGTCGGGACGCTGATTGCGCCCGTGCTCGGGATGGTCGGCGACCGCATGGGTCATCGCGACCTCCTGGTCGTGCTGCGCCTCACCTACACCGTGCTCGCCTCGACCATCATGGTGCTGGCGCTGACCCACCATCTCGCGCCGCTCAACGTCATGATCATCGTCGCGATCATGGGCCTGATCCGCCCGTCCGATCTCGGCGTGCGCGGGGCGCTGCTTGCCGATATCATGCCGGCCGGGCAACTCGTCGGCGCCATCAGCCTCGCGCGCACGACCCAGGATAGTGCGCGCATTGCCGGCGCATTGACCGGCGCGGGCTTGTTCGCCCTCCTCGGCATCGGCCTCGTCTATGCCGGGATCGCGAGCTTCTATCTCGTCGCAGCAATTCTGATGTTCTGCATGAGCCGGCCGGAAAAGTCGGTCACGACGACGGATTTCCCTGCAAACAGCCATGCGGTCTCGCGATTGCTGGACGACCTGAAGGAAGGCATCGTCTACGCGTGGAACGGCCCGGGCATGCGCGCCGCACTTTGCGTCGCCTTCCTGGCCAATCTCACCGCCTTTCCGATCACCAACGGATTGCTGCCTTTTGTCGCGCGCGACATCTTCCACACCGACCAGACCGGTCTCGGCTATCTCTCGGCGAGCTTTGCCGTGGGCTCGCTGACGGGCTCCATCACGCTGAGCCTCGTCAGCGGGGTCCGGATCGCCCGGCTTTTGATCGGCGCGACGCTGGCCTGGTACGCGATGCTGCTGGTGTTCGTCGAGATCAGGACGATGCCGGTCGCCATGGCCTGCCTCGTGCTCGCCGGCATTGCCCAGAGCATGTCGATGATCTCAGCGGCCGTGATCCTGATGCGCACGGCGAGTGCCCATCTGCGCGGCCGCGTCATGGGCGTGCGGATGATGGTGATCTATGGCCTGCCGATCGGCTTGCTTGCGGCGGGCAGCCTGATCGACCTGATCGGTTATTCCGCCATGGGCTCGGTCTATGCGGTCGCGGGCATCATCGCGATGTCAGCGATCGCGCTGCGCTGGCGCGAGGATCTGTGGCCGGCGCACGCCCCGGCCAATGCGGGCTGACGGACCGGCGCCGCCGCGCCTTAATCCCCATACCCGCGCAGCCGCTCGATATCGAGAATCGTGACGCCGCCGTATTCCAGACGCAGCAGTCCCTCCTTCTCCAGCCGGTTCAGCGCGCGATTGGCGTTCTGGCGCGACATACCTGAGAGCGCACCGATCTCCTCCTGGGTAATCTCCAGATGCGCGGTCGATTCCGGATAGAGGATCGGGTTGAACAGCGAGGCGATGCTGCGCGCGAGGCGCGAAGTCGCATCCAGCGTGCGGTTGACCTCGAGCATGCCGATGAACTGGCCGAGCCGCTCGTTGAGCTGGCGCACCAGGAAGCGGTTGAAGCCGACGCTGTTCTCGAACAGCCACATGAAGGCAGCGCGTTCCATCAGAGCGACGCGGCTATCGCGCAACGCCACGACGTCGTAGCGGCGCGGCTCGTTCTTGAGCACGCTGCCTTCGCCGAACCAGGCGCCTGCCGTGAGCCCCGCAAGGCTGGTCTCCTTGCCGTCGCGCGAGACCCCGCCCATGCGGGCCAGGCCGCTCACCATGCCGGCCCAATAGCCGAACTTGTCGCCGCGCATGAACACGGTCTCGCCGGTGCCGTAGGACCGCTCCGTGATCCCGGCGCGGGCGACCTCGATCTCCGCTTGCGTGAGCTCGCGCGACCACGCGGCGACGCGCCTCAGTTGATCCTCTGAAATCATGATCGAGGGGCCAGCCGCACCGTTTCGTCACCCATCCTTCTGTTGCACTGCAACACGATTATTCCGGCCACCATCCGACGAAAGGTGTAGGCCGCTGCCGCCCTAAAAACTTTGTCGCAGAATTGTCAGGCCGGAGACATTTCAAAATAGCGCTTTCCCCTATTGAGAGCCACCTCGGGTGATGCGGCTTTTGATCCCAAACGGGTACGAAAGTGGCGCGGCTCCGGTCGGGACCATGTGCTGCATGGCCTCACCGGCGCGACCGTACTAGGATTGCCCGAGAGGAACGGACGAAGAGCGCCGCTGAACGCGCCATCACCGGGAGGGATTTGTTTGGTGGCTACCAGTCTCGAAGTGCGTGGCGTGTCCTTGCGGTTCGGCGGCGTTCGCGCGCTGACCGACGTCAGCTTCGCCATCAATGAGGGCGAGCTGTTCTCGATTATCGGCCCCAACGGTGCCGGCAAGACTTCGATCGTGAACTGTATTTCCGGCCGCTACAAGCCGACCGAAGGCCAGCTGTTCTACCGGGGCCGCGACATCACCGGCCTGACGCCGAATGCGCGTCCCACGCTCGGCATCGGCCGCACCTTCCAGAACCTCGCCCTGTTCCACCACATGAGCGTGCTCGACAACATCATGGTCGGCCGCCATCACCTCCTGAACAACAATTTCCTCACGGGCTCGCTGTACTGGCTCACCGGCGCGCGCAAGGAAGAGCTCGCGCACCGCCGCAAGGTCGAGGAGATCATCGACTTCCTCGATCTCCAGTCGGTGCGAAAGGCGCCGGCCGGCACCCTCTCCTACGGCCTGCGCAAGCGCGTCGAGCTGGCCCGTGCCATGGCGCTGGAGCCGCGCCTCATCCTCCTCGACGAGCCGATGGCCGGCATGAACTTCGAGGAGAAGGAGGACATGGCCCGCTACATCGTCGATCTCAACGAGGAGTTCGGGATGACGGTGGTGATGATCGAGCACGACATGGGCGTGGTGATGGACATCTCCCACCGCGTCATAGTGCTGGATTTCGGCCGCAAGATCGCCGAGGGCGATCCTGCCGCCGTGCTCGCCGATCCTCACGTCAGGCGCGCCTATCTCGGCGAGGAGGACGAGGTGCTGGTCGATCCCGACGATGCGCCGCCGGCGCAGGAGAGCGCGGCATGATGGATTATGCAGGCCGCGTCGCCCAGGCCGACACCTATCCAAAGATGCTCCGGCTTAATTCAAAAGAGCACGGCAACGAGATCGCGCTGCGCGAAAAGGATCTCGGCCTCTGGCGCCCCTTCACCTGGAACGATTACCAGACCCGCGTGCGCGACTTCGCGCTCGGGCTGATCGAACTGGGGCTTGGCCGCGGCGACGTCATCGGCATCATCGGTGACAACCGGCCGGACTGGGTCTCGGCTGAGATAGCCACGCACGCCATCGGCGGATTGAGCCTCGGGCTCTATCGCGACGTGCTGGACGAAGAGGCTTCGTATCTGCTCAATTACGGCGAGGCCCAGCTCGTCTTTGCCGAGGACGAGGAGCAGGTCGACAAGCTGCTGGCGCTGGCCGAGCGCGTGCCGCGGCTGAAGCACATCATCTATTCCGATCCGCGCGGGATGCGGAAATATGACGACCCCAGGCTGATGTCGGCGGAGAAATTCGCCGAGCTTGGGCGTGCCCGCGCGACCCGCGAGCCGGAGCTTTACGACAAGCTCGTCGACGCCACCAACGGCGACGATGTCGCCATCCTCTGCACCACGTCGGGTACCACCTCGCATCCGAAGCTCGCGATGCTCGCCGCGGGCCGTGTGCTCGGCCATTGCGCGATCTATCTCGCCTTCGACCCCAAGGGCCCCGACGACGAATACGTCTCGGTGCTGCCGTTGCCGTGGATCATGGAGCAGGTTTATGTGCTCGGCAAAGGCCTGCTCTGCCGGATGAAGATCAATTTCGTCGAAGAGCCGGTTACGATGATGAACGATCTGCGCGAGATCGCGCCGACGTTCGTGCTGTTTGCGCCGCGCGTCTGGGAATCGATCGCCGCCGACGTCCGCGCCAAGGTGATGGATGCGACGCCCTTCAAGCAGCGTCTGTTCGACATCGGCATGAAGTCGGGTCTTGCTGCACTCGAACAGGGCAAGCGCTCGGGCTTTGCCGACGCAATCCTGTTCCGCGCCCTACGCGACCGGCTCGGCTTCACGCGGCTGCGTTCGGCCGCCACCGGCGGCGCGGCGCTCGGCCCTGATACCTTCAAGTTCTTCCAGGCCATGGGCGTGCCGCTCCGCACGCTCTACGGCCAGACCGAGCTGCTGGGGGCCTACACGCTGCATCCCGCGGGCAAGGTCGACCCTGACACGACCGGCGTGCCGATGGCGGACAGCGTCGAGATCCGCATCGACAATGCCGACGTCCATGGCGTCGGCGAGATCGTGGTGCGCCACCCCAACATGTTTCTCGGCTACTACAAGAACCCGGAAGCGAGCGTCGCCGACATCCGCGACGGCTGGATGCTGTCGGGCGATGCCGGCTATTTCAACGCGAACCGCCAGCTTGTCGTCATCGACCGCATCAAGGATCTCGCCGAGACATCGCGCGGCGAACGCTTCTCGCCGCAGTTCATCGAGAACAAATTGAAGTTCTCGCCTTACATCGCCGAGGCGGTGGTGTTAGGCGCAGGGCGCGACGCGCTCGCGGCGATGATCTGCATCCGCTACTCCATCATCTCGAAATGGGCGGAGAAGAACCGGCTCTCGTTCACGACCTACAGCGACCTCGCCTCGCGTCCCGAAGTCTATGCGCTGCTGCAGAAGGAGGTCGAGACCGTCAACGCGACGCTGCCCCCGGCGCAACGCATCTCGCGCTTCCTGCTGCTCTACAAGGAGCTCGACGCCGACGACGGCGAGCTCACCCGCACGCGAAAGGTGCGCCGCGGCGTCATCAACGAGAAATATGAAGGCATTATCGACGCCATCTACCGCGACACCGCCGACATCCCCGTCGACACCGTGATCCGCTTCCAGGACGGCACCACGCAGCGCGTGCGAACCACATTGCGGGTGGTGTATCTCGGCGGACACGGTCCCATGGCGGAGGCTGCGGAGTGAACTTGCTTCCTGCCCGGCATGCGATGCCAGTCAATGCGCCCTCTCCCCTTGTGGGAGAGGGCATCGATGTGTCCAGACCGGATAGAGAGGTAACACAGTAGACCGGATGGATGGGTGACAGTTCTCTGTCGGCTGGGAGGATCAGCCGATGCCTTGGCGGGAGA